>NZ_BNEB01000002.1:1461054-2191582 GCF_016860545.1 Streptomyces asoensis
CGTACGCCCTTGCCGCCGGAGCCGGCCGCCGCCGCCCCGCCCACCTCGCACCAGCCGAAGGAGTAGCCGGCCATCTCGCCCACCCAGGGATGCGACCGCCCGACGGCCTCGACGAGCGCCGGACGCACCAGCTCGCGGCAGCGCGCGAGGACGCGGTGGGCCTCTCGAGCCTCGTGGGTCTCGTGGTCCTCGTGGGGGTGCGGTGTGCCGCGCGGGTGCGGGGCGGTGGCCTCGCGCACCGGGGCGCCGAGGGCCGTCACCGTGCGGTCCTCGCCCGGGCGCCCGCGGGGGATTCGGCGGGGGATTCGGCGGGACCCACCCCCAGCTCGCTCTGTGCCCGCGTGACCATCTCCCGTGCGTGCCGCAGCCCGATGCGTTCCAGGATCCCCGCCAGCTCGGCCAGTTCGGCCGCCGTCTCCGCGCGGTCGCGGCCCAGGCGGGCCAGGGACTTCGTCAGACCGAGCCGCGAGAGCGCCTCGCCCCGGGGTTCCGCCATGGCGCGGAACTCGCCGAGCGCCTGCTCGTACAGGCGCCGCGCCTGCCCGTAACGCCCGGCGCGGTAGCAGACGTTGGCGCGCATCTTGTGGTTGTAGGCCAGCGCACCGGACAGGTTCATCGCACGGCAGGACTCCTCGGCCTCCGTCAGCAGGGCGAGGGCGCGTTCGGTGTCCCCGTCCCGCACGGAGACGATGTCGGCCAGGCCGCGCAGCGCCCAGGCGTGACCGCGCCGGTCCTCGGCCCGCGCGGCTATGTGGGCGGCCTCCTCGAACAGGGCGTACGCCGTGTCGTGGTCGCCCGAGTTGCGGTGCATCTGCGCGATGCCCTCCAGGGCCCACACCGTGTGCCGGGCCTCGCCGCGCCGGCGGGCCTCCGCGAGCAGCTGCTCGTGCAGCCTGCCCACGGCCTCGTAGTCGCCCTGGATGCGGCCCGTCTCCGCGAGACCGGCCAGCGAGTAGCCGCGCACGACGATGTCGCCGCCCCGTTCGCCCAGATCGGCCGCGAGCCGCAGGAGACGGAAGGCCAGGGGGAGGGCGCCGCGCTGCCGGGCCAGGGTGCCACCGCTCCACAGGGCCCAGGCCATCGCGGCGACGTCCCCGGCGTCGCGGGCCGCCCGGTAGCTCGCCTTCCAGGCCAGGTCGGCCTCCCGTACCTGGCCCAGCCGCCGGTGTGCCTCGGCGACCGCGAGCCCCGAGCGGGCCGCCTCGCCGTGCTCCCCCGCCTGCTCGGCCGCCCGCAACCGCTCGGTCCCGGCGGCCAGGACGTCGTCCAGCGAGGAGTTGACGGACAGGGTGGTGAGAGCGCCCTGGTACTCGGGGGCGAATGCCTTGCCGTACATCGGTTCCCTTCGGCAGACCACCGGTGTTCACATATGCACGCTGTGTATACACGGTGGGTATAGTGCGTGTACTGCCGATCAAGACGCGAGCACGGGAACCCGGGTTGCCTATGAGGCACAGATCACCCCGACGCACTCGCCGCGGAGCCCGCGCGGTCAATTTCCTTGCGGTCGTGAGTACTTGGCCCGGCCCGGGCCGGCAGTCCGGCACCACGCCGGCCTGTCCACTGTCGGTCGCCGGCGGTTGCTCGGCTCCTGCCCCGCGGAGTCCCCCGGACGTCGGTCTGCCCCGCCGCACCCATGCCCCCGAGCCGTTGCCCGTACGACCGACCGACCGAACCGACCGCCCGGCCCGCGCCCGACCGCCCGGCCCGCGCCCGGCCGCCCGGAACGCGGCGCTGTCGCCCGCGACGCCGGACAGCTCGGTGCCGCAGACACCGCCGGGTGGCCGCGGCAGCCCACGCAAGCTGTAGCGGCACGCCTGCACGGCAGCGGGCCGTACGTCCGCAGACGGCAGACGGCGGACGCCGGGACGCGGCCACGCGCGCAATTCCATGCGGGCAGCACGCCCGCCCAGCAGCCCGCCCGCCACGCGGTGCGGCCGCGTGGTGGCCCGGGGGTCAGACGGGGGTGTCGGGGTCGGGGGGCAGGAGGTGGTTGCGGTGGGCCATGGCCGCCGCCTCCGTGCGGCTGGCCGCGCCGAGTTTGGCGAGGATGTTGGAGACGTGGACGCTCGCCGTCTTGCCGCTGATGAACAGCTCCTCGCCGATCTGGCGGTTGCTGCGGCCGAGCGCGAGCAGGCGCAGCACGTCCTGCTCCCGGGCCGTCAGGGCGGCCGCACCTGCCCGGCCGGCGGGCGCCGGGTCCGCGAGGCGGCCGCGTCGGATCAGCGCGTCCGTCCGCTCCAGCAGGGGCCCCGCTCCCAGCCGCACGGCGGTCTCACGGGCGGCGCGGGCCTGCGCCGCCGCGTCCTCGCGCCGGCCGGCCGCCAGCAGGGCGTGCGCGTACCGCAGCCGGCAGCGGGCCAGTTCGTACGGGTCGCCGTAGCCGAACGCCGTCACCGTCCTCTCCCAGGCCGCCGGATCCGGCCCGACGGTGGCCCACTTCCCCTCGGCCTCCGCGCGAGCCAGCCAGGCGTGTCCCTCCGGCCCCTGGGGCACCCCGGCCGCGCCCCGCAGGGTGGCCGCCCGGGCCGGTTCCAGCAGCTCCGTCGCCACCGCCGACCAGCGGCCGGCCGTCGCCTCGTCACCGGCACGCCGCGCCCCCTCGGCCGCGTCGGCGACCGCCGCCAGGGCGAGCGCGGTGAGGCGGACCGTGGCGTCCGGGAGCGTCCCCGCGTCGTCCGTCAGCGCCTCCACCGAGGAGCGCAGCCGCGCGACCGCCGCCTCGGCGTCGCCGCTCCACACCGCCGCGTCGGTCAGCGTGATGCCCGCGACGAGCGTCGCCATCCAGTCGAAGCGGCCCTCCAGCAGCGCCCGCGCCCGCTCGACGACCCGCGTCTCGCCGCGGGCGAGGCCCACGTACAGGGCCGGGCCCACCGCGTAGCCGCCCGACGCAGGCTGTACCGGCAGGTCGGCCGCGGCCGACCTCAGACACTCGTCCCAGCGGCCCAGCGTGTAGAGCACCAGCAGTTGCAGGTACCGCATCTCCGTCGGGTACGGCGAGGACAGCAGCCCCGCCCGGCGGGCGCGGTCCAGCCCCTCGGCCAGCCAGGGCAGGCACTCCTCCAGCTCCCCGGCCTCGTAGGCGCCCATGGCCAGGGAGAACAGGGCCCGCATCTCCACGGGCGCGTTGCCCCCGCGCCGGGCCAGCTCACGCGCCTCCTTCAGACGCGCCCTGCCCTCCTCGGAACCGCGGCCGCCGCCCTCGACGTTGGCCAGGGAGATCAGCAGGTCGGCGCGCGCGTCCGTCAGGTCGAGCCGCTCGGCGGCGCGCAGCGCCCGCCGCGCCACGCGCAGGGCCGTCGCGAAGTCACCGACCTGACGGGCCGCCAGGACGTGGGTGGCGGCGGCCCACACCCAGGTCGGGGACGGCGGCTCGGCGGGGATCATCGCCAGCGCCTCGCTGCTGTACGCGAACGCGGCGGTCAGACTGTCGACGCCCATGAGGTTGCCGGCGAGCGTGTACCGCACCCGCGCGGCGAGTTCGGGGTCGGTGTCCTGGCCGACACCCGCGAGCGCGGCCCGGGTCAGGGAGACCGCGCGGTGCGCCTCCCCGGCGTGCGCGGCGGCGGCGGAGGCGCGCAGCATGAGAGTGACCCGGTCGGGGCTCCCGTCCCGCGCGAGGGCCGTCGCGGGCACGGACTCCCACAGGTCGAGCACGGCTTCCAGGTGACGCAGTTCCTCGGCGGGCGCGCCGACGCGCTGCGCGTGGTCGGCGGCCTCCAGCGAGGCGGCGAGGGCCTCGCCCAGGTCGTGACTGGCGCGGTAGTGGTGGGCGCGTTCGGCCGCGGTCTCCCCGCGCCGGCCCCGGGCGGCCAGCAGCGCGGCGAACGCGCCGTGCAGGCGGGAGCGTTCACCCGGCAGCAGATCGGCGTACACCGCCTCGCGCGCCAGGGCGTGCCGGAAGGCGTACCCGCCGTCGGCGCCCGCCACGAGCAGTTGGCGGCCCACTGCCTCCCGCAGCGCGGCCTCCAGTTCGTCCTCCGGCAGTCCGACCGCGTCCCGCAGGAGGTCGTGGTCCACGCGCCGGCCGGCGACGGCGGCGGTCCGCAGCACCTGCTGGGCGGTCTCGGGGAGTTGCTCGACACGGATGAGGAGGAGGTCGGCGAGTCCGCTCGGCACGCCCCCGGTCTCGGAGCCGGTGGCCGCCAGGAGTTCCTCCGCGTAGAAGGCGTTGCCCTCCGCGCGTTCCACGATCCGGTGCACCGTGGCGTCCGGCAGCGGGCGGTCCTCCAGGGCGCGCAGCAGCCGGGTCACCTCGGCGTCGGCCAGCGGACGCAGCTCCAGCCGGTCCACGGCCGGCAACCGCACCAGTTCCGCCAGCAGCGGCCGCAGGGGATGACGGCGGTGCAGGTCGTCGGCCCGGTACGAGGCGAGCACGGCCGGCCGGTGTCCCGGGCCGTCGCCCGCGGGCCGTTGCAGGAAGCCCCGGCTGAGCAGGAAGCGCAGCAGGTCGCGGGAGGACTGGTCGGCCCAGTGGAGGTCTTCCAGGACCAGGAGCAGCGGGGTGACGTCCGACAGGTCGGCGAGCAGGGCCGCCATGCCCTCGAACAGGCGCAGCCGCCCTTCCCCGCCGGAGGGCGTGCCCGCGGCTCCGGGCGCCGGTACGGCGTCCGTGCCCGCGCCGAGCAGCCGGCCGACCAGCGGGTGCGCGTCCAGGACGGCGGTGAACCGCTCGTCGGCGGCGAGCCGGCCCAGGATCTCGGTGAACGGCAGATACGGCAGGCCGACGTCGCCCAGGTCGACGCAGTGCCCGGTGAGCACGGTCGTGCCGGACCGGGCGGCCCGCGCGGCGATCTCGTCCAGGACCCGGGTCTTGCCCACACCGGCGTCCCCGGCGATCAGGACCGCGCGCGCCTCACCGCCCCGGGCGCGCTCCAGTACGCCGGAGAGCCGGGCGAGCTCCTCTTCCCGGCCGATGAACGGGGTGGCGAACACGGTCTGCGACACGCCCCCATCCTGGCACGCGCCGGTGACGGTCCGGCCCGCGACCAGGAAGGGAACCCCGGGCGCCGGCTCAGCGGTGCAGCGACCGCGCCCAGTCGTCCGGAACCCGTCCGGCCGGCCCCGGGACGGGCTGGTCGCCGGGGTGGTGGGCCGGCGGGGCCAGTTCGGGTCCGGACTCGTACAACTCGTCGCCGGAGTAGTCCCAGAACCACTCCTCGCCCGGTTCGAAACTGCGCACCAGGGGGTGGCCGGTGGCCTTGTAGTGGGCGGTGGCGTGCTGGGAGGGGGAGGAGTCGCAGCAGCCGATGTGGCCGCAGCTCGCGCAGCGCCGCAGGTGGAACCACCAGCCGCCCGCCGCGTCGCAGTCGACGCACCCGTCGCCGCTGGGCGGGACGCTCGGGTCGATGGCGTCTGTGTCGGTCATACGGGCTCCTCGGCGGTGTCGGGTTCCTGGACGCTGTCGGGTCCGGGGGCGGTGAGCGGCAGCAGCACCTGGAAGCGGGTGTCGCCCGGCGCCGACTCGACCTGGAGGCTTCCGTGGTGCTTGTTCACCACGATGCGCCAGGAGATGTCCAGACCGAGCCCGGTGCCCTCGCCGACCGGCTTGGTCGTGAAGAACGGGTCGAAGATGCGGCCGCGGACGTCCGCCGGGATCCCGGGGCCCGTGTCACGGAACTCCACCAGCAGCAGATCGCCCTCGCGGGCCGTCCGCACGGTCAACGTTCCCTCCCCGCCGGTGCTGTTCACGGCGAAGACGGCGTTGTCGACGAGGTTCGTCCACACCTGGTTGAGCTCGGCCGGGTAGGCCGGTATCTGCGGGAGCGTGCGGTCGTAGTCCTTGACGACCTCGATGCGCTGCCCGATCTTGCCCGACAGCATCAGCAGGGTGCTGTCGAGGAGTTCGTGCACGTCGACGACCCGGTAGGGGGCGCGGTCGAGCTGCGAGTACTGCTTGGCGGCGTCGACCAGATGGGAGATGCGGTTGGTGGAGTCGTCGATCTCGTCCATCAGCAGCTCGGTCTCGACCGTGTAGTTGAGCCACCCCATCGCGCTCGGCAGGACGTCCTCGTCGACGGCGTCCGCGATCTGCTCCAGCCAGTCCACGTCGAGACCGGCCTGCACGAAGGTCGGCGCGATGCGCCAGCCTTCCTGGACGTCGTGGTCGTCGAGCCAGTCGGTGAGCGCGTCCTCCCGGTCGGAGGCTTCCAGCGGGCTCAACGCCGGTGCCTTGGCGACCAGTTCGGCCGTCCGCTCCTGGATCTCGATCAGCCGGGTCAGCGCCTCGGGGTCGTACGCGCCGGAGGCGATGACGGCGAGCTTGTGCCGCATCTTCGCCACCCGTTCCCGCAGCGTCGCGGTGGCGCGCACGGCCGCGGCGGCCGGGTTGTTGAGCTCGTGGGTCAGGCCCGCCGACAACGAGCCCAGCGCCAGCAGCCGTTCGCGCTGCCCGACCGCCCGCTGGGTGTTCTTGGAGCCGAAGAAGAGCCCCTCCAGCAGATGGGCGGCCATCGGGAACCACTCCCGCATGATGTCCGAGAACGACTGCGCGGGCAGCACGAAGAACCGCGTCGGCTCGGTCACCCGCATCGAGTTGTTGTAGACCTGCGGCACCTGGTCGCCCAGGTAGGCCTGCATGGCCCCCGCGTACACCCCGCGCTGGGAGGTGCGGCTCACCTCGACGTCGTCCCCGCCGACCCGGCGGGAGAGCACCACCGTGCCCTCGAGCATCACGTAGAAGCAGGTCGCCGGATCGCCCTCGGTGTACACCGGACCGGGCTGGAACCTCTCCACCCGCCCCTCGCTGCACAGCCGTCCCAGCTGCTCGGGGGAGAGCTTCTCGAACAGGAACAGGGAGCTGATCTCACCCGGGCTGCACGGCATCGGCGTCCCGCTCATGACTGCTCCAGATAACGGTGGACGAGCATCACGGCCATGGCTCCCTCTCCTACCGCGGACGCGACGCGCTTCGCGGACTCCGCGCGCGCGTCACCCGCCACGAACACGCCGGGAATGCTGGTCTCCAGGTGGTACGGCGGCCGGTCCAGCGCCCAGTCCGCCGGTGGCCGCCCGTCCGGTGTGAGGTCGGGCCCGGCGAGGATGAAACCGCGTTCGTCGCGCAGCACCGTGCCGTCCAGCCAGTCGGTCAGCGGGGCGGCGCCGATGAACACGAACAGCCACTGCGCGTCGACCAGTTCGGTCTGCCCGGTGGTCACGTCCCGCAGCGTCAGCTGTTCCAGGTGGCCGTCCCCGTGCGCCGACTCCACCACCGTGCGGGCGCGCACGGAGATGTTGGACGACTCCTCGATCTGCTGGATCAGGTAGTGCGACATCGACGCGGCCAGCGACTCGCCGCGCACCAGCAGGGTGACGGACTTCGCGCCGCGCGCCAGGTACATGGCCGCTTGGCCGGCCGAGTTGGCGCCGCCGACGATGTACACGTCGTGGCCCTGGCAGGAGGCCGCCTCGGTGAGCGCCGACCCGTAGAACACCCCGCAGCCGGTCAGGTCGTCGCAGCCCGGCGCCGCCAGCTGCCGGTACGACACGCCCGTCGCCAGGATCACGCTGTGCGCGGCCACCGCCGAGCCGTCCGAGAACCGCACGACCCGCGCGGACCCGTTCACCTCGAGCCCGGTCACCTCGCGCGCGGTGAGGATCTCGGCGCCGAACTTGGTGGCCTGGCGCCGCGCCCGGTCGGTGAGCTGGCCGCCGGAGACCCCGTCGGGGAATCCCAGGTAGTTCTCGATGCGGGAGCTCTGCCCGGCCTGTCCGCCGGTCGCCGAACGCTCCACGAGCACCGTGCGCAGCCCCTCGGAGGCGCCGTAGACCGCGGCGCCGAGCCCGGCCGGGCCGCCGCCGATCACGACCAGGTCGTAGAAGTCCGCGGTGGGCGTCGTCGCCAGGCCCACCTGGGCGGCCAGCTCGGGCGCGTCCGGCTCGATCAGGGGGGTGCCCTCCGCGGTGACCACCAGCGGCAGCCGCTGTCCGTCGGCCCCGGCGGCGGCCAGCAGCCGCTGCCCCTCGGGCTCGTCGGCGGAGTACCACCGGTAGGGCACCTGGTTGCGGGCCAGGAACTCCCGCACCTCCGAGGACCGTGCCGACCAGCGGTGCCCGACCACCTTGGTGGCGGGCACCGGCCGGTAGTCGCTGGAGCGCCAGGCGTCCAGCAGGTCGTCGAGGACCGGGTAGAGCTTCTCCTCGGGCGGGTCCCACGGCTTCAGCAGGTAGTGGTCGAGGTCGACGACGTTGATCGCGTCGATCGCCGCGCTCGTGTCGGCGTACGCGGTCAGCAGCACCCGCCGGGCGCCCGGGTACACGTCCAGCGCCTGTTCGAGGAACTCGATGCCGTTCATCTGCGGCATCCGGTAGTCGGCGAGGATCACGGCCACCAGGTCGCCGCGGAGTTTCAGCTCGCGCAGCGCGTCCAGGGCGGACTCCCCGGACTCGGCGCGCACGATCCGGTACGCGGCGCCGTAACGGCGCCGCAGGTCACGGGCGACGGCCCGGGATACCCCCGGGTCGTCGTCCACGGTCAGGATGACGGTCCGCGCCGAATCGGCGGCCTGTGCCATACGTCTCCCACCCCGAGAGGCTCGTCACTCACGGCGGCACGGCGAAGTCCGCGCCGGCCCAGCCCATCGTATGTTCGATCGCGCCGCGGTGCCCGGGAAGGGGGCGGATCATGCGCTCCCGGAACAGAGCGGGGCGCGGGGCGTCAATCCGGCCGCCGCGCGCCCAGCACGCAGAACTCGTTGCCCTCGGGGTCGGCCAGCACCACCCAGGGCTGCTCGCCCTGTCCGACGTCGGCGCGGCGGGCGCCCAGGGACAGCAGACGGGCCACCTCAGCGTCCCGGTCGTCGGGGCGGAAGTCGAGGTGCAGCCGGTTCTTGACCGTCTTCGCCTCCGGCACCGGCACGAACAGCAGACCGGGCAGCCGGTCGCGCCGCGGCCGGATCTCGTACTCCTCGGGGGAGTCACCGACCACCACCCACCCCAGCGCCGCCGCCCACCAGCGCCCGAGCGCCACCGGGTCGGCCGAGTCGACGATCACTTGCTCCCACTCCAAGGCCATGACCGAAGGGTAGTGAAGACTGTGCCCCGACGGATGTGATCACGACATGAGGAGGCGGCGGGATGACGGGGCCGATCACGGCAGGGGTCGACGGGACGGACGAGAGCCTCGCGGCACTCGCCTGGGCGGCCCGCGAGGCCGTCCGGCGCGATCTGGGGCTGCGGGTGGTGCACGCCTGGCAGTTCCAGCCGAACGCGGCGGCCGACGTCGCGGACCGGGAGGCACAGGAGCGGTGGGTCGCGGACTCCGTGCGGCAGGCCGTCGCGGCGGTCGCCGAGCGGCACCCCGGTCTGACCGTCACCACCGAGGTGCGGGAGGGCGCTCCGGTCGGGACGCTGGTGGCCGCCGCGGCCGAGGCCGGACTGCTGGTGCTCGGCTCGCGCGGGCACGGACCCGTCGTCGGGTTCCTGCTGGGCTCGGTCGGGCAGCAGGTCATCGCCGAGGCCGCGTGCCCGGTCGTGCTGGTGCGGGCCGGTGACCGGCCGTCGTCCGAGGTGGCCGGCCACGAGATCGTCGTCGGCCAGCAGGGCGAGCCCGAGGACAGCGCCCCGGCGCTGCGCTTCGCGTTCGAGACGGCCGCCGCCCGGGGCGCGGCCGTCCGCGCGGTACGCGCCTGGACCCTGCCGCCGGTGTTCGCCTACAGCCCCGGCTCGCTGAAGCTGCTGGACGACGCGGGCGGCCTGGAGCCGTACGAGAAGCGGGCGCTGGCCGAGGCGCTGGAGCCGTGGCGGGAGCGGTTCCCGGACGTGCCGGTGGTCGAGCACGTGGAGATGGGCAGCGCGGGGCAGGTGCTGCTGTCGGTGTCCGGTCGGGCGCAGCTGATGGTGGTCGGCCGACGGGCCCACCGGACGGCCGTGGGGGCCAGGATCGGGTCGGTGGCGCACGGCGTCCTGCACCACGCGGACTGCCCGGTCGCCGTCGTGCCCCACGCCTGACTCACTCCGGGAGCGTCGGCTCCAGTGTCTCGCGGGCCTTGGGCAGGATCTTCGTGATGTAGTCCTCGACCGCGGTGTCGAGCCCGATGTCGTGCTGCGCGTGCTCCGAGAGGTACCAGCGGTGTTCGAGGAGCTCGTGGTAGATCTCCGCCGCGTCCATGGAGCCGCGCAGCTCGAGGGGGACCGCCCGCACGGTGGGCCGGAAGACGTCCCGCACCCACCGGTGCGCCAGTACCTCGGGACGGGCCGCGAGGGGGTCGCCCGGGGCGTAGTCGTCCTGGGTGGCCATCCAGCTCTCCAGGTCGTTCAGCAGCCGCCGGGCCTGGTTCTCCTCGGTGTCCAGGCCGGTGAGGCGCAGCAGCTGGCGCTGGTGGTGGCCCGCGTCGACGACCTTGGGCACGAAGGTGACCGTGTCGCCGTTGGAGGAGTGCTCGATCTGCATCTCCGCGACGTCGAAGCCGAGTTCGTTGAGCCGCCGGATCCGGCGCTCGATGTAGTGGTACTTGCCCGCCGGGTAGACGGAGGTGCGGGTCAGCTCCTCCCACAGCGCCCCGTAGCGCGCGCAGATCTCGGTGCCGAACTCGATCGGGTCCACGGAGGGGTGCAGTGCCCCGGAGGCCTCCAGGTCGAGCAGTTCGCCGCTGATGTTGACGCGGGCGAGGTCGAGGTCGTAGTCGCGCTGGCCGCCGCTCAGCTGGGGGTGCAGGTCGCCGGTCTCGGCGTCGACGAGGTAGGCGGCGTAGGCCCCCGCGTCCCGCCGGAACAGGGTGTTGGACAGCGAGCAGTCGCCCCACGCGAACCCGGCCAGGTGCAGACGCACCAGGAGCACGGCGAGGGCGTCCATGAGCCGGTGCATGGTCGCCGGGCGCATCGTCGTCTCGAACATCGAGCGGTACGGCATCGAGCCGCCCAGGTGCCGGGTGACCAGCACGGACTCCAGCGGGGCGCCGCCGTCGTCGGTGCGGCCGGTGACCACGGCGAGCGGGTCGACGGCGGGGATTCCGAGCCGGTCCAGGTCGCGCAGCAGCTCGTACTCGCGCAGTGCGGGGCGCTCGGCGAGCTCCTTGACGGCGATGACCTCGTCGCCGGCCTGGGCGTACCGCACCACGTGCCGTGAGATGCCGCGCGGCAGCGGGACGAGGACCTCTTCGGGCCACTCCTCCAGGGGGAGGTGCCAGGGCAGCTCCAGCAGGAGGGCCGGGTGCTCCGGGTTGGTGGCGCTGATCTGCAAAGCCATGGCCTGACCTTAGACGGCGCGTTCGCGGGCCAGCTGGGCGGCCGCCTTGACGGACCCCCGGTGCAGCGGGCCGTGGCCGGGCAGCAGAAGATCGCCCGACAGGCCCTCGATCACGTCCAGTGACGTCACGGCGCGGGCGCGCTCGTGGTGGAACATGTCCGGCAGCAGCTGCGGGCCCTTCAGGCGCGAGGTCGGGTGACCGCTCACCAGGGCGTCGCCGGAGACGACGACGCCCGCCCGCGGGAGGTGGAACACGGCGTGGCCGCCGGTGTGGCCGGGGGTGTGCACGGGGACGGGCCGGCCCGGCAGGTCGAGCGGGCCGTCGGCGGCCGGGAACGCCTCGGGCGCGGTGACCGGGTGCTGTTCGGTGCCGCCGGAGCGCAGCGCGTGCACCGTCCAGGGCAGCACCCCGGGCCGCCAGGCGTTCCTCAGCACCTCGCCGACGGTCACCTGCTGGAGGAAGTCCCGGCGGGCGTGGGGCACTTCGGCCTCGTGCAGGTACACCGGGGTGCCGTACACGGAGCGGAGGTGCTCGGCGGAGCCCAGGTGGTCGTTGTGGGCGTGGGTGATCAGCACGGCCGTGACGGCCTCCGGCGCGGAGCCCACCGCGGCGAGGGAGTCCAGCACGAGCTGCCGGTCCCCGGGGTAGCCGGTGTCGATCAGGGTGACCGCGTCCCCCTCGGTGAGGATCACCCAGTTGGTGTTGCTGCCGTGCACCAGGTAGGTGCCGTCCGCCACTTGCCGTACGTCTGCCCGCATGGCCGTCCCGTGTCCGGAGGATCCTGCTTCCGCTTCGTGCTGACGGGGGACAGCAAAGCAGATCACCGGGCGGGGCCGGACGGCGGGGCGCGAGCCCGGTCCACGTACCCCCGAAGACCGCGAACGGCACCGCGGGCGCGGTGTCAGCGCACTCCCCGCGGCCGGAACTGGACGCTGATGCGCGGTCCGGCGGCGCGGGCGGACTTGGGCACGCAGTGCTCCCAGGTGCGCTGGCAGGAGCCGCCCATCACGATCAGGTCGCCGTGTCCCAGCGGGCGCCGCACGGTCCCGCCGCCGCGCACGGGCCGCAGCAGCAGGTCGCGCGGGGCGCCCACGGAGAGGATCGCGACCATGGTGTCCTCCCTGGCGCCGCGCCCGACCCGGTCGCCGTGCCAGGCCACGCTGTCGCGGCCGTCGCGGTAGTGGCACAGCCCCGCCGTGGCGAAGGGCTCGCCCAGCTCGTCGGCGTAGTGCGCGGACAGGTCCCGGCGGGCCTCGGCCAGTACCGGGTGCGGCAGCTCCTCGTCCGCTCCGTAGAACGCCAGCAGCCGCGGTACGTCGATCACGTTGTCGTACATCTTGCGGCGCTCGGCACGCCAGGGCACCTCGGCCGCCAGCCGCTCGAACAGGGCGTCCGAGCCGGTGAGCCAGCCCGGCAGCACGTCGATCCAGGCGCCCGCGTCGAGGAGGGTCCGGCGGACGCCGTCGAGGGAGCCGAGGCGCAGTTCGTCGGTCTGGTCGAAGAGTGATCCCTGGAGGTGGTGCGCGGTCATGGTCCCAGCCTACGCCTGAATCGAAAATATGTTCCCTTCTGCTGTGTCGCGGGGCCTGGGTCGTCCGTGGGGTGCGGTCGCTCGCCGGGCCGCCGACGGGTGCGCGGTCGCTCGACAGGGCTTTCGATACACAGATGTATCGGATACATTCCCGTATCGAACGGAGGTCCGAGATGACGGCGGAGCGCAGCGGGCCGACGGCCGGACGCGTCACCAGGCGCCGGGTCCGCACGCGGGCCAGGCTGCTCGACGCGGCCTTCGAGGTGTTCGCCGCCAAGGGCTTCGGACGGGTCTCCATCGAGGAGGTCTGCGAGGCCGCCGGCTACAGCAGGGGCGCCTTCTACTCCAACTTCGCCACCCTGGACGAGCTGTTCTTCGCCCTCTACGGGCAACGCGCCGACCTGATCGCCGAGCAGGTCTCCGGGGCCCTCGCCCTGGACGGACCCGACCTCGACGTGGCCGCCGCCGTCGACCGGGTCACCGAGGTGCTCCTGCTCGACCTCGACTGGCTGCTGGTCAAGACGGACTTCCTGGTGCACGCGGCACGTGCGCCCGACGTCGCCCGGACGCTGCTGGAGCACCGCGCGCGGCTGCGGCGGGCGATCGCCGACCGGCTCGCCCGCGCCCGCGGCCTCGCCGTACTGCCGGCCGTGCTCGGCGACGTCGACGGCGCGGCGCACGCCGTGGTCGCCGCCTACGACGGGGTCACCGTCCAACTGCTGCTGGACAAGGACGTCGACGGCGCCCGGGTCTGGCTGAAGCAACTACTCACCGCGCTGCTGACCGACGGCAGCGGCACCCCGGAATGACACCCTCAGGAGAAAGGCAGCGGACGCCATGGACGCGGACGTCATCGTCGTCGGAGCGGGCCTCGCGGGGCTCGTCGCGGCGCACGAACTCACCAGCAGGGGCCGGCGGGTCGCCCTGGTCGACCAGGAGAACGCCGCCAACCTCGGCGGCCAGGCGTTCTGGTCCTTCGGCGGGCTCTTCCTCGTCGACTCGCCCGAGCAGCGCCGCCTCGGCATCAAGGACTCCTTCGACCTCGCCTGGAGCGACTGGCGGGGCAGCGCGCAGTTCGACCGCACCGACGACGAGGACTCCTGGGCGGTGCGCTGGGCGCGCGCCTACGTGGAGTTCGCGGCGGGGGAGAAGCGCGGCTGGCTCGCCGGGCACGGGATCTCCTTCGTGCCGACCGTCGGCTGGGCGGAGCGCGGCGACCTGCGCGCCGACGGACACGGCAACTCCGTGCCGCGCTTCCACGTCGCCTGGGGCACCGGCACGGGCGTCGTCGAACCCTTCGTCCGCCACGCCAGGCAGGCCGCCCAGGACGGGCTCCTGACCTTCTACCACCGGCACCGGGTGGACGAGCTGGTCGTGACGGACGGCGCCGCACGCGGGGTGCGCGGCACGGTCCTCGCTCCCGACGACTCCGCCCGGGGCGTCGCCTCCAACCGCGACCGCCTCGGCGACTTCGAACTGACCGCCCAGGCCGTGGTCGTCACCAGCGGCGGCATCGGCGCGAACCACGACATCGTGCGGCGCTGCTGGCCCGAACGACTGGGCACGCCCCCCGGCGAGATGGTCACCGGTGTCCCCGCCTACGTCGACGGCCGGATGCTCGACATCAGCGCCGAGGCCGGCGTCCGCCTGGTCAACCGCGACCGCATGTGGCACTACACCGAGGGCATCCAGAACTGGGACCCGATCTGGCCCGGCCACGGCATCCGCATCCTGCCCGGCCCGTCCTCGCTGTGGTTCGACGCCCTCGGCCGCCGGCTGCCCGACCCGTGCCTGCCGGGCTACGACACCCTCGGCACGCTCAGGCACCTGCGGACGACCCCGGACATCGCCGGCCACGACCACTCGTGGTTCGTCCTCACCCGCAGGATCGTCGAGAAGGAGTTCGCGCTCTCCGGCTCCGAGCAGAACCCCGACATCACCGCCAAGGACCGCAAGGCCGTCCTGCGCGACCGTCTCCTCGGCAAGGGCGCCCCGGCGCCGGTGCAGGCCTTCCTCGACCGCGGCGCGGACTTCGTGATCGCCGACACCCTCGACCAGCTCGTCGAGAAGATGAACGGGCTGACGGGGGAGCCGCTGCTCGACACGGCGGCCCTGCGCCGGCAGATCGAGGCCCGCGACCTCCAGATGGCCAACCCTTACAGCAAGGACGCCCAGGTCCAGGGCATCCGCAACGCCCGCCGCTACATCGGCGACCGGCTCGGCCGCGTCGCCACCCCGCACCGCTTCCTGGACCCGGAGGCGGGCCCGCTCATCGCCGTGAAACTGCACGTCCTCACCCGCAAGACCCTCGGCGGCATCCAGACCGATCTCGACTCGCGGGCCCTGGGCGCCGACGGACAGCCGGTCGAGGGGCTCTACGCGGCCGGTGAGGTGGCCGGCTTCGGCGGGGGCGGGGTGCACGGCTACAACGCCCTCGAAGGCACCTTCCTCGGCGGCTGCCTCTTCTCGGGACGCGCGGCGGGACGTGCCGCGGCGCAGCAGACGGGCTGACGCGGAACGGACGGGCCGAGGGCAGCGGACGCGCTGACGCGGAGCGGGCGCCCCGACGCCCGTCCGCCGTCAGGGCCGGTCCGCCTCCAGCAGACGGACCAGCACCGCCGTGTGGCTGCACTCCGGGGACTTCGCCGACGTCAGCAGCGTCACGGGTCCCCGGCGCACCGACTCGCGTACACCGTCGAGGAGCTGCGCCGCCTCCGGGGCGGCCAGCTCCGCCTCGTAGCGCCGCGCGAACTCCTCGTAGCTCCCCTCGCCCGCGTGGTACCAGCGGCGCAGCCCGGTGGAAGGGGTGAGGCCCTTGGGCCACTCGTCCACCCGGGCCGCGGCCCGGGACACACCGCGCGGCCACAGCCGGTCCACCAGGACCCGTACCCCGTCGTCGGGTTCGGGCGGGTCGTACACGCGGCGTACGCGGACACTCATGGCGGACCGTCCTCGGTTCGGCGGGTTCCTTCCGAGCGTAGGCCCCGCACACCCACCCGCACCGCCGGGCCCGACCTGAACGAGCAGAACCGAACGACGAGAACAGCGGAGAACACCGGGTTGCGCAGGAGGCCAGTCCCTAATCTGAGGAGGTCCGATCTGACGCCACCCCCAGGAGCGCACGTGAGGCACCCCCGCAGACGCAGCACCACCCTCCTCCGCCGTGAAGCCGTCGCCGCCACCGTCCCGGTCGCCGTGGCGGCGCTGCTCGCGGCGGCCGGGCCCGCCACGGCGGCCGGACCGGGCACCGCCGGCGTCGGCGACCCCTACTTCCCGCTCGCCGGCAACGGCGGCTACCACGTGTCCCACTACGACCTGACCCTCCGCTACGACCCGGGCACCCGCCACCTCGACGGCAAGGCCGTCCTGACCGCCCGGGCCGAACGACGGCTGACCCGCTTCGACCTCGACCTCCAGGGGCTGAGGATCACCGGGCTGAGCGTCGACCACGTCAAGGCGGCCTACCGGCGCGACGGCCAGGAGCTCGTCGTCACCCCCCGCCGCGCCCTGCGCGCGGGCGAGCGCTTCCAGGTCACCGTCGCCTACGACGGCACCCCCGCTCCCGTCACCGACCCCGACGGCTCCGCGGACGGCTGGATCCCCACCGACGACGGGGCCTTCGTCGCCGGCGAACCGCAGGGCGCCATGACCTGGTTCCCTGCCGACAACCATCCGCTGGACAAGTCGTCCTACGACTTCACCGTCACCGTCCCCGCGGACCGGGCCGCCGTCGCCAACGGCGTCCTGCTGAGCCGGCGCACGGCCCATGGCAGGACCACCTTCCACTGGCGCCAGAGCGAACCCATGGCCGCCTACCTCGCGACCGCCACCGTGGGGAAGTTCCGCGTCGACCAGTACACGACCCGCGACGGCATCCAGGTCTACGACGCCGTCGACCCGCGCGAGGCGGCGGCCGCCGCCCCCGTCCTCAAGCGCCTGCCCGAGGTCCTGGAATGGGAGAGCGCGCTGTTCGGGCGCTATCCGTTCCGCGCCGCCGGGTCGATCGTCGACCACGCCCCCGACGTCGGCTACGCCCTGGAGACCCAGTCACGGCCCGTCTACGACTCGGCCCCCTCCCTGAGCACCCTCGTCCACGAGAACGCCCACCAGTGGTTCGGCGACTCCGTCTCCCTCACCTCCTGGAAGGACATCTGGCTCAACGAGGGCTTCGCCACCTACGCCGAGTGGCTCTGGGCCGAGCAGCACGGCGGCAGCTCCGCCCGGAAGACCTTCGACACCCTGTACGCCCGCCCCGCCACCGACGGCCTCTGGGCGTTCCCGCCCGGCGACCCGGGCAGCGGCGCGAACATCTTCGGCACCCCCGTCTACGCCCGTGGCGCCATGGCCCTGCACGCCGTGCGCACCGCCGTCGGGGACCGCGCCTTCTTCCGCATCCTGCGGGCCTGGGCCACCGCGCACCGCCACGGCCACGGCACCACCGAGCGGTTCGAGCGCCTCGCGGAACAGGTGTCCGGGGCCGACCTCGGCGCGCTGCTGGGGACCTGGCTCTACGGCAGGGGCAAGCCCGGCCGACCGTAGACCCCCGACCGGAACCCGGAACCCGGAACCCGGAACCGGAACCGGAACCCGGAACCTGACGAGTTCCACACACCTGTCGGCGAAGATCGAATGATGATCCCACCGCGCCCCTGGGCCGCGGTGGCGTCGTGGAGCAGCCGGCCGGCCCGGGCGGCCCACCCCCGCCCGGCCCGCCGGGAGAACGGAGTTGTCGCGTGTGCGCTCATGTACTGGTCGCCGAGGACGACGCGATGCAGGCCGAGCTGATCCGGCGTTCGCTCCTCGCCGAGGGCCACACCGCCACCGTCGTGCACGACGGAGCGGCCGCGCTCGACGCGGTCCGCCGGGGGCGGCCCGACCTGGTCGTCCTCGACCTCATGCTGCCGGTCATCGACGGCTTCGGGGTCTGCCGCGTGCTGCGCAGGGACGACGACATCCCGGTGCTGATGCTGACCGCCCGCGCCGCCGAGGACGACATCCTGCTCGGCCTGGAACTGGGCGCCGACGACTACATGACCAAGCCCTACAGTCCGCGCGAGCTGATGGCCCGTATCCGCACCGTGCTGCGGCGCAGCGGGCGGCCCGGCGGGGACCGGCGCGACGACCCCGTCGTGCGCGCCGCCGGACTCGCCGTCGACCCCGAGCGCCACGAGGTGCGCTGCGCCGGCGCCCCGGTGGAGTGCACCCCGGCCGAGTTCCAGATCCTGCTCGCCATGGCCGCCGAACCCGAACGGGTCTTCACCCGGCGGCAGTTGCTCCAGTGCACCCGCGGTTTCGACCGCGCCTCGACCGAACGGGCCGTCGACGTGCACATCATGAACCTGCGCCGGAAGATCGAGACCGACCCGCGCAGACCGGTACGGCTGCTGACCGTGTTCGGCGTCGGCTACAAACTCAGCGGCGGCGCCGCGTGACCCGCGCCGCCCGCGCCCGGATACCCCTGCGCAAACGGCTGCTGGTCCGCCTGCTCATCGCGTCCGTCCTGATCGCCGTGTGCTCGGTGGCCGCCACCGCGTGGCTCGCCGTCACCACCACCACCCGCGCGCTGCGGGAGGAACAGGGCCAGGCCCTCGCCGACGACATGGACATCCTCGCGAAGCTCAGCGGCTACGCGGCCACCCACCCCGACTGGACGGGCGTGCGCGCCACGCTCCGCGACCTGTCCGCACGGACCGGGCGGCGCATCGCCCTGACCACCGCCGACCGCACCCCCCTGGCCGACTCCGCGCCGCGCGGCACCGCCCTGCCGCCGATCGCCGCCGCCACCGTCGACCCGCTGCGCACCGACACCTACAGCGAGCCCGGCGCCCAGTTGAGCGGCACCGACCCGCGCGTGGTCGGCCCCTACCGCCTCACCCCGCAGGAACGCGTGAAGCTCGACGCGGTGGCGGGCGAACGGCAGCGCTGCTTCTCCCGCTACGGCATCGACACGGCCGTCACCCACACCCCGAGCGGCCGCCCCGTGGTGAGCGCGGCGGACGGCGGCACCAGCTTCGGGTACCTGTCCGACGAGTGCGGGGACGGGCGCTACGACCGGCCCATGCCCACCGAGGAGAAGGCGCTGACCGCGCTGCGGACCGAGGCCGCCGGCTGTCTGACCCGCGCGGGCCTCGACCCCGACATGCCCCTGCTGTTCGGCGCGGGCCTCCCCGGGACGTCCGACCGCTATCCGACGCTGGCGCTCGAGTTCGTCAAGGCGGCGGGAGGCGCGGAGGACGGCAAGTCGGCGCTGCGCTCCGCCCAGACCTGTCTGGAGGCCGCCCGCCATGTGCAGCTCGACCCGTACGTCGCCCCGCCCGCCGAGCTGTTCCTCGGCGTCGGGGACAGCGGCGCGGCGCCCCGCTGGGTCATGTCTCCGGCCAACAAGGCCAGGATCGTCGGCGCGGCCGGTCTGGTGCTGGCCGTCACCGTGGCCGTCACCGCCGTGGTCGCCAGCCGTCTCGTACGGCCCCTGCGCGCCCTGACCGAGGCCGCGCAGCAGCCCCCCGACCGGCACGCGCGGGTGCCGGTCACGACACGCGACGAGACCGGCATCCTCGCGGAGGCCTTCAACGACCTCGCCGAACGACGCGAGCGGCTGGAGGCCCAGCGCAAGGCGCTCGTCAGCGACGTGGCCCACGAGCTGCGCAGCCCCCTCACCAACATCCGGGGCTGGCTGGAGGTCACCCGTGACGGCCTCGTCGAACCCGACGCCGAGCTGCTCGGCGCCCTGCACGAGGAGGCGCTGGTCCTCCAGCGGGTCATCGACGACCTGCGCGACCTCGCGGCCGCCGACGCGGGCACCCTGCGGCTGCACCGCGAACCGGTGCCCGCCGACGAACTGCTCGCCCAGGTCGCCGCCGCCCACCGGGTCGCCGCCGACACGGCCGGCGTGCGCCTGCGCACGGGGACCGACGGTGCCCCCTGGTTCGACGCCGACCCGGTACGGCTGCGGCAGATGCTCGGCAATCTCGTCACCAACGCGGTACGGCACACCCCGCCCGGCGGCACGGTCGCCCTGACCACCCGCGCCGACGGCGAACGGGTCGTCGTGGAGGTCGCCGACACCGGCACGGGCATCGCCGCCGAGGACCTGCCGCACGTCTTCGAGCGGTTCTGGCGGGCGGAGAAGTCACGCAGCCGCCGCACCGGCGGCAGCGGTCTCGGCCTGCCGATCGTCCGTCAGCTCACGGTCGCCCACGGCGGGACGGCGGAGGCGACGAGCACCCCGGGCGCGGGCAGTGTCTTCACCCTGCGCCTGCCCGCGGCCCAGCCGCCCGGCGACGGCTGAGTCCGGACGGGAAGCCCGCGCGGCGAGATGCCGACGGCCAGGTGCGCTGCGGACGGCAGAACCGGGCCCGTCAGGCCGGACGGGCCCCGTCACGCCGGACCGGGCCGGGCATGCCGGACCGGGCCGGGCATGCCGGACCGGGCCGGGCATGCCGGACGGGCCGGTGTCTCACCGGCCCGTCCGTGCATCCGAACCACCGACCGCTGTTTCGAGCGCCCGCTCCCGGTCCGGCCCTGCCCCGGTCACCCGGCTCCTCGGGTCGTCCCGCATCCGGCCCGGCGCCCACCGCGCCGTCCGGCACCCGGGGTCGCGGACCGCCGGGTCACGAACTGCGGCGGGCCCGGATGCGGCGCTTGAGGGCGCGCCGTTCGTTCTCGCCCGTGCCGCCCCAGACGCCGAGCGTCTGATCGGTCTCCATCGCCCAGTCCAGGCACGCCTCCCGCACGGGACAGCGCCCGCAGACCGCCTTGGCCTGTTCCATCTGGAGCAGTGCCGGCCCGGAGGTACCGATCGGGAAGAAGAGGTCGGGGTCCTCGTGGCGGCACGCGGCGTGCTCTCGCCAGTTGTCCATCGAAGTCACCTGCGATCACGTCGTATGTGCTTTTCCGGATGAGTTGCTTCCGATCGGGTCACCGCCAGAGCGCCGGTGAAACAGCCCGGGCCGACAAAGAGTTCACTGTTCCCGCTGTCCCCACGGGGAGCCGTACTCCGTCAGCAGGTCGAGGAACGGGCGCGCCGGGAACGCCTCGGGGCCCAGGACGCCCGTGCCGGACCACGCTCCCGTGGCGAGCAGTTCGAGGGCGACCACCGGGTTGACGGCGGTCTGCCACACCACGGCCTGACTGCCGTACTCGGCCATCGACCACTGGTTGTCGACCACGTGGTACAGGTACACCTCGCGCGGCGCGCCGTCCTTCACGCCCCGCACCCAGGTGCCCGCGCACGTCTTGCCGTGCATCAGCGCGCCCAGCGTCGCCGGGTCCGGCAGGCAGGCGGCCACCACGTCCCGGGGCGAGACGGGCACCGGCCCGTCCGGGCCCGGCACGGTCACGGGCGACGTGCGGTCCAGCCCCAGCCGATGCAGCGTCTTGAGCGTCTCGATGAACTCGCCGCCCAGACCGTACTTGAAGGTCACCCGGCGCGCCTTCACCCAGCGCGGCACGAGCAGCACCTCCTCGTGCTCGACGTTCACGCACTCCACCGGCCCGATCCCTTCGGGGAAGTCGAAGACCTCGGGCTCGCTGAACGGCGCGGTGGTGAACCAGCCCCGGTCGGCCTCGTAGACGACCGGTGGGTTCAGGCATTCCTCGATGGTCGTCCAGATGTTGAAGGAGGGCGCGAAGTCGTGCCCCTCGACGGTGAGGTTCGCGCCGTCGCGGACACCGATCTCGTCGATCTCGTCGAAGAGTTCGTCGGCGGCGTACCGGGCGAACACGTCCGACAGGCCCGGTTCGACCCCCATGCCGACCAGGGCGAGGGCACCCGCCGCGGCCCAGTCGTCGGACTCGGCGAACTGCGCGTCGCCGAGCCGCACCCCGCACTCCTCGTAAGGGCGGTCCGGGTGCGGCCGGGACAGCGACATCGCCATGTCGACGTAGGTGGCCCCGGCGGTCCGCGCCGCGCGGAACAGCGGCATGACGAACCGCGGGTCGGTGGCGTTCATCAGGACGTCGCAGCGGTGGCGGGCGAGCAGGGCGGCGACGGCGGCCTCGTCGCCGGCGTCGACCCGTTCGGCCCGGAAGCGCTCGTCGCCGGCGAGCGCGGCGACGGCGGCCTCGGCACGGGCGGGGTCGTGGTCGGCGACCACCATCGCCTCGAAGAACGGGCGGCGGGCGGCGATCCGGGTGAAGGCGGTGCCGACACCGCCGGCGCCCACGAGCAGGACACGCATGACGAGAACTCCCTCGGCTGGAACTGCGGACGGACGAACTGTGCGAACGGGGCCCCGAGAGGGATACAACGCCCCGGGTCCGCGTAAGGTCAATGGCGTTGGCATAAGGCGGCGGGCCGGCGGGCCGCCCGGTGGGAAGGAGCGGTACGCGTGCCCAAACCGGTCGTACCCGAGGAGCGGCGGCGCCGCCGCAGGCCCACCAGGAGCGGCACCGTGCTCTCCGAGCGGCTGATCGTGGACGCGGCGCTGCGTCTGCTCCGTGAGCACGGCAGTGCCGGGCTGACCGCCCGCCGTCTCGGTCTCGCCCTCGACTGCGACCCCAGCACCCTCTACCGGTACTTCCGGGGCATGGACGAGCTGACCCTCGCCATCGGCGACGCGCTCGTCGGGCAGGCGCTGAGCGGCTGGCGGCCGACGGGGGAGTGGCGCACCGACCTGCGGGACGTCGGCGTGCGCATCCACGCCGCCTATGTCGCCCACCCGCAGGCCGCGCAGCTCACCACGAGCCGGGTGACGGGGCGGGCCAACGAACTGGCCGCCGACGAGGCGGTCCTGGACGTCCTGCGCACCGCGGGGTTCCCGCTGCCGGACACCGTGCGGATCTACCACGCCTTCATCGACCAGACGCTGGCCTTCGCCGCCCTGGACGCCGCGTCCCTGGCCCTGCCGCGCGCCGCGCGCAGCGCCGACGACGCGATGTGGCGCTCGACCTACGCCCGCCTCCCCGCCGCGACCCACCCGCGGATCGCCGAGGCGGCCCCGCTGCTGTCGGCCCGCATGGTGACCAGCGCGTACCCGACGGCGCTGGAGATGCTGCTCGACAGCGCGCAGGCCACGCTCGCCCGGCTCGGCTCCTGAGGGTTCAGCTCCTGAGGGTCCGCGCGGCCGTCGCCGCCACCGCGTCGGCCACCGCCGCCAGCGCCGGGGAGTCCAGCTTCCACTGCTGCCAGTAAAGAGGGACGTCCAAGGGACGCCCGGGCGCGAGCGGGACCAGGCGGCCGGAGCGCAGCAGATCGCCCGCCTGCACCTCGGGGACCATCCCCCAGCCGAAGCCGGCGACCACGGACGCCACGAAGCCCTCCGAGGTCGGGACGGCCTGCCGCACGCGGCCCGCGCCCTTGGCCCCGCCGCTCAGCCCGCGCACGAACGCGTCCTGGAGGTCGTCGCTGCGGTCGAACGTCATCACGGGCGCCCGGGCGAGGGCCTCCTCGAGCGGGCCGTCCCCGAGGTGACGGGCGACGAAGTCCGGGCTGGCGGCGGCCTGGTAGCGCATCGTGCCCAGCGCGCGCACGGAACAACCGGTCACCGCCCCGGGCGACGAGGTCACCGCGGCCATCACCAGTCCCTCGCGCAGGAGTTCCGCCGTGCGCGTCTCGTCCTCGCGGTGCAGTTCGAAACAGATCTGCGGCTCCCGCGGCACTCGGGCCAGGGCGGCCAGGAACCAGGTGGCGAGCGAGTCCGCGTTGACCGCGACGGTCACCCTCGTCGGCTCGCCCTCGCCGCTCATCCCCAGCTCGGAGCGGGTGTCCCGCTCGAGCCGGGCCAGCTGGCGGGCGAACCGGACGACGATCTCGCCGGACTCGGTGGGCCGTACCGGCTTGGTGCGCAGCAGCAGGACCCGGCCGGTGCGCTGCTCCAGGGCCTTGACGCGCTGGCTGACCGCCGACGGCGTCACGTGCAGGGCCGCGGCGGCCGCGTCGAAGGTTCCCTCGTCCACCACCGCGAGCAGCGTCCGCACCTGGTCGAGGGGGAGGTCCGTCATCACCGTGTCATCACGAACGCTAATGATACGTAAGAATCTTTAGCTGTACCCGCAGTGATCGCTTCTCTAGCGTGGAGGGCATGTCCCACACGCTCACCGCCGCGGCCGCCGGCTTCGGCACCGGTCTGTCGCTCATCGTCGCCATCGGCGCCCAGAACGCCTTCGTCCTGCGTCAGGGGATCCGCCGTGACGCCGTCCTCGCCGTCGTCGGGATCTGTGCCCTCTCCGACGCCGTGCTCATCGCCGCGGGGGTCGGCGGTGTCGGTGCGCTGGTGGTGGCCTGGCCGGGGGTGCTGACCGCGGTCGGCTGGGTCGGCGGGCTCTTCCTGCTCTGCTACGGCGCCCTGGCGGCCCGCCGGGTGTTCCGGCCGGCGGGGGCCCTGGCGGCCGAGGGGGAGAGCACGGGGTCCCTGCGCCGGGCCGTGCTCACCTGTCTGGCGCTGACCTGGCTCAACCCGCACGTCTACCTCGACACGGTCTTCCTGCTCGGTTCCGTCGCCGCGGACCGCGGCCCCCTGCGCTGGACGTTCGGCCTGGGCGCCGCTCTGGCCAGCGTGTGCTGGTTCGTCGCGCTGGGCTTCGGCGCCCGGCTGCTCGGCCGCTTCCTGACCCGCCCGGCCGCCTGGCGCGTCCTGGACGGACTCGTCGCCGCCACCATGGTCGCCCTCGGCGTGACGCTCCTCGTCGGGGCCTGATCCGACCAGGCCGGGACCAGGCCGGGACCGGTCCGGGCCGGGGACCGCCGGCCCGAAACCGCGGACGGCGTGGGTGCGTCGTCCGCAATCTGAGATCGCGCGTCCACAGGGCGGTGCAAGCATCGCCGGTGCTGGGATAGTGACCCCCGGACCGAAAGATGTAACCAGCAACCAGGAAACGCGTGGACACGAGCGAGAGCAGCACCGCACCCGAGGCCGGACCGGCCGACCCACGTCACCGGGACGAGCCCCGACGCGGCTGGCGCCGCTGGGCGATGGACACCCGGCCGCTGCGCAGGCCGGCCTACCGGCGGCTGTGGTCCTCGACCATCGTCACGGCCGTGGGCAGCCAGCTCACCGCCGTCGCCGTGCCCAAGCAGATCTACGACATCACCGGCTCCTCCGCCTGGGTCGGCTACGCGAGTCTCGCCGGACTGGTGCCCATGGTGCTCTTCGCGCTGTGGGGCGGAGCCGTCGCCGACACCGTCGACCGCCGCAAGCTGCTGCTGGTCACCAACACCGGGATCGCCGTCACCTCGGTGCTGTTCTGGCTCCAGGCGGTCTCGGGACTGGACTCGGTGGCCGTGCTGATGGTGCTCCTCGCCACCCAGCAGGCCTTCTTCGGACTCAACTCACCGGCCCGCAACGCCTCCATCGCCCGCCTGGTGCCCGCCGACGAGCTCGCCGCCGCCAACGCCCTCGGCTCGACCGTCATGCAGACCGGTCTGGTCGCCGGCCCGCTGGTCGCGGGCGCGCTGATCCCCGTCGTCGGCCTGCCCGAGCTGTACCTCCTCGACGCCGTCGCGCTGTCGGTGACGCTCTGGGCCGTCTTCCGCCTCCCCCCGCTGCCGCCGCTGGCGACCACGAAGGTCCGGCGCGCCGGGCTGCGCGAGATCGCCGAGGGCTTCCGCTACATCTCCGGGCGCAAGGTCCTGCTGCTGTCCTTCCTCGCCGATGTCATCGCCATGGTCCTCGGCATGCCCCGGGCCCTGTTCCCGCAGCTCGCCGCCGAGACGTACGCCCCCTACGGCGAAGGCCTCGCCCTGGGTCTGCTGTTCGCCGCGATCCCCATCGGCGCCGTCCTCGGCGGGCTGTTCTCCGGCACCTTCTCCCGGGCCCGCCGGCACGGGTGGATGGTGATCGGCGCGGTCGTCGTCTGGGGCGCCGCGATCGCCGGGTCCGGACTGAGCGGGAGTCTGTGGCTCGCCGTCGTCTTCCTGGCCTGCGCGGGCGTGGCCGACATGGTCTCCATGGTCTTCCGCGGGGCGATCCTGCTCTCCGCCGCCACCGACGAGATGCGGGGCCGTATGCAGGGCGTCTTCACGGTCGTCGTCGCGGGCGGGCCCCGGCTGGCCGACGCCCTGCACGGCACGGCGGGCGCCGCCTTCGGCCCCCGTGCGGCGGTCGTCGGCGGCGGCCTGCTGGTCGTCGTCGCCATGCTGACCCTCGCGGCCGCCGTGCCCGCGCTGCGCCGGTACCGGATCTGAGGCGCGGCGCCCGGCGGAGCATCCGCCGCCGCTACAGCACCCGCCGGTGCGTGCCGTACTGCTCCATCAGCTTGCCGCGGGTCGTCTCCAGCCGGTGCGCGAGGATCTCGGCCACGATCCGCACCAGCGTCAGCCCGAGCGCCGGATCCTCCTCGCACAGTTTGAGCACCGTCCGGGCCTCGAACTCGTAGGCGCGTACGGGACTGAAGGCCTCGGCGCCGAAGTCCCAGCGGTAGGGCGGGAAGAGCCAGGACCAGCCGAGGAGGTCCCCGGCGCCGAGACTGGCCACGGTGACCCGGCGCAGCGACGTCACCTGCTGGACGAGCGAGACGGCTCCCGAGCGGATGACCCAGAAGCGGTCGGCGGTGCCGCCCGCCTCGAAGATCCGGGTGTCCTCCGGGAAGGACACCTCACGGGCCAGCGTCATCAGACGCTGACGCTGGGGCGGCGGAAGGGCGGTCAGCAGCTTGGTCGCTTTGGTCATGGCCCGGGGCTCCTCGCCGAGAATCGGTGGGGGTGCTTCCCTCTCCATTTCAGCCGCTGGCGACGCGCCGGGCACCTCGGAGGACCGTCTTTTCCGCTCGAGGGCAGAAAAAAGCCCTGGCTGGACGGGGGAGGCCAGCCAGGGCAGTCACGGGTGGCGCACGGAGGGGGGAGTGACCTCGCCCCCGCTCACCACGTATGGATGAACCGTAAACCATTCACGGAGATTCTGTGTACCCATAACCCGGTCACGTGACCGGTTTCACTTTTCCCCACGTCTTCGACGCGCTTCGCTCATCTGTTGATCACCCTGCCGTGGCTCGCGCCGGATCGCCCGGAGCGGAAACCCGACCGGGCGTCAGGATCTCGTCCAGGACCCGGATTACGGCCTCGTAGGCGATGCCCCGCACCCGGGCCTCCGGTACGGCGCCCGGGTCGTCGTCCACCCCCGTACCGGAGGGGGTCACCCTGCCCGGGGAGGAATCCGTGCCCCGGGCCCGCAGGGCGAGCAGTTCCTCGTGCGCGCAGTCCCTCGCGCGGCGGATGCGCCGCAGCAGTTCGTCCGAGTCCACCACATCGGTCATGCGCCCCGCCTACCCCGATCGGAGCGGACGATTGCTCCCCGGTCGGGAGGTTTGGGCCGTGCGGCCGTGGCCAGCCGAAAGGCAGACGACCGCATCGTCCGGGCGACAGGGCGCGGGATGCGGCAGGAGCGCCGGGACCACCGCGGCGGCGCGCTCCGCCCCGGGACGGACGATCCGACCCGGCCCCCGTCGGCGGGGGCCGCTCCGATCATCGACCGGCCGAGCACACCAGGGGAGCGAAGGGATGCGTACGAACGACTCGACCGACCGTGTGGGCGCGCCGAACGAGAGGTCCGGCCGTGCGGGACACGGCCAGTGCCGTCCGGCCGACGTGCGCAGTGCCATACGCAGAGCGGTGACCGGACGGTGCGGTGCCACCGGGTGCCGCTACGACGAGGACGGCCTCTCCGACGCCCTGCTCGTCGCGTCGGAACTGACCAGCAACGCCATGCTGCACGGCGGCGGCATCACCGGGTTCGACGTCGACGTCGACGAGCGGACGGTGAGCGTCTCCGTCAGCGACCGCAGCGACCGGCTGCCGGTCACCGTCGAACCGGTCGACGGCGAGGGCCGGCGGCGCGTCGGCGGCCGGGGCTGGCCGATCATCTGCCGGCTGGCCCGCGAGGTCAGGGTGTCCTGCCTGCCCTCCGGCGGGAAATGCGTCACCGCCGTCGTACCGGTCTTCTGACCCGCGGACCGGCCGGTCCGGGGCAGGGGCCGAAGCTGCTCGAAATACTTTTCGGCGGGCGGAGTTTGGGCCTGCGGGGCACGGGCAGACGGAGGTTCGTGCTTCGGACCGGAGGCGCGCCGACGGAAGCGGTTTGACCGCTCCGGGGCGCTGCCCGCGCCTCCGGACGGCAGGAGCTCTCCGTCGTCAAGTCAGTCCCTGAAATCACCGTTCAGGAGCGATACCGCATGCCCACAGACATGTCGACAAGCCGTCCCGCCGCATCCGCCCCCACGACCGCGCAGCTGCGGCGCTCCCACGACGACGCGCCCGACACCGCCGGCCGGTTCGCCCGGCTGGTCACCCTGGAGGAGGGGCCGGAGCGGGACGCCGTTCGCGACGAGCTCGTCACCGCCTGGCTGCCCATGGCCCACCGGATCGCCGGCCGCTTCCGCGACCGCGGTGAGGCGATCGAGGACCTCCGGCAGGTCGCGGCTCTCGGTCTCGTGAAGGCCGTCGACCGCTTCGACCCCGAGCGCGGGGCCTTCGAGAGTTACGCCGTGCCCACCATCACCGGAGAGATCAAGCGTCACTTCCGGGACCGCATGTGGGCGCTGCGGGTGCCCCGCCGGGTGCAGGAACTGCGCAACAAGGTGCGGATCGCGCGCCGTGAACTCACCCAGAACCCGGGGGTGGCCGAGCCCTCGGTCGCCGACATCGCCACCCACACCGGCCTCACCGAGGAGGAGGTGAGCGCGGGCCTGGAGGCGCTGGAGAGCTTCAGCACCCTCTCGCTCGACGCCGAGACCTCGGCCGGGGACGACGGGTACAGCCTCGCCGACACCCTCGGCGACTCGGACGCCTCCTTCGACACCGTGGTCGACCGGGAGTCCGCCAAGCAAGGCCTGCGCCGCCTGCCGGAACGCGAGCGCGCCATCCTCTACATGCGTTTTTTCGAGGACATGACACAGAGCAGGATCGCCGATCAGCTGGGCATCTCCCAGATGCACGTCTCCAGGCTCATCAGCCGCAGTTGCGAGCGGGTGCGCCAGGAGGCGCTGCGCTGAACGGCAGGACATCCACCCGATCCGAACGGAGGAGAAGCAGACCGATGCTGATGCCCCACCCCGCTGTTCTGCGCACACTCGTCGACGAGTACACGGCGCTCACCCAGGACGGTTCCGCCGAGAACCAGGCACAGGCCCGCGACCTGGCCTACACGTTGTGCGTGTCCACCGGCACCCGCGACGTACGACACGCCCTGGAGACGGCGCGGCAGTGGCTCGAGGCCGCGTCCGGCGCCGACGCCGCGGCGGGCCCGTCCACGGGCCACGAGCCGCACGCGTACGCCTGACAGGCCCGTCGGCAGAAGACGAGCCACGACACAGGCCCGACCCGGCGGGGTGGGTGCACCGGTCTCCGGCGCGCCCACCCCGCCGTCGTGCGCCGGGCTCCGCCACCGCACCCCGCCGCCGCGCGCCGGGTCGAGCTGCCGCGCGCCGGGCCGGGCCTGGACGTGGCCGGGTCCGCGGAGTGTGGCGGGCGCGAGCCGGGGCATCCGGACTCGGCAGGAACCGGGGATTCTCAGGAGGGGACGCATGGACACGAGTGCTCTGACACGCAACGGCAGAGTCCGGGCGGAGCGGGCGGCACGGGGGTCGGTGACGAAGGGCGCGGCCAAGGCCGGCTTCGCGGCACGCGGCGTGATCTATCTGCTCGTGGGTCTGCTGGCCCTCCAGATCGCCTTCGGCGACTCCGGGCACGAGGCCGACCGCCGGGGCGCGCTGGCCGAGATAGCGGAGAAGCCCTTCGGGTCCGTGCTGCTCTGGGCCCTGGGCGTCGGCCTGGTCGGCATGGCCCTGTGGCGGCTGTCCGAGGCGGTCTTCGGCGGCGTCGGCGAAGACGGGCGCAGCGCGAAGAAACGCCTGGCCGCACTGGGCCGGTGCGTCTTCTACGCCTTCGTCGCCTACTCCGTGCTCGCCTTCGCCGCGGGATCGGGCGACGGCGGCGGGTCCAGCGACGAGCAGTCGCGTGACGTCACCGCCCGGGTGCTCGAACTTTCCGGCGGCCGGTGGATCGTGGGCGCCGCCGGTGTGGGGATCGCCGTCGCGGGCCTGTGGATCGGCGCACGGGCCGTCATGCGCAAGTATCACAAGCACCTGCGGCTCGGTGAGATGTCCCCGCGCGTGCGGCGCCTGGTGGACGTGACCGGGGTCGGCGGCGGTGCGGCGCGCGGCCTGGTCTTCGCCGCGGCCGGAGTCTTCGCCGTGCGGGCCGCCGTCGAGTACGAGCCCGACCAGGCCAAGGGGTTCGACGACACCCTGCGCTCGTTCGCGGGCACTCCCGCCGGGCCGGGCCTGCTGGTGGCCGTCGCCGCCGGGCTCGTCCTCTTCGGACTGTTCTCGTTCGCCATGGCCCGCTGGCGCAAGGTCTGACGACCGGCTGCCGGGGAACACGGACGACATGAACGAACCAGAGTTTTCGAACGACGGACGGCCCGTGGACATGTACCTCGACCTTCTGCGCGTCCGGATGGACAGCGAGGACTACCGGCTTCTGCTGAAGGTCGTCGCGCCCGCTCTGCGCGCTCTCGACGAACAGCGGCCCGAAGGGGTCGACTTCGCCCTCGACCCCGAGGACACCGAGCACCTGCCCCAGCAGATCCGGGACGAGGCCGCCCTGGTCATCGCCACCGCGGTCACCGGGCGGCTGGACAACCAGCTGGTGGAGATACAGGTCGACGGCACCGGGCCGGTCCGGGTGGTCACCGACGCGGCCACCGCTTCCGACCCCGACCGGCTCGCCGAGATCGCCGGCTGCATCCAGCAGCGCCAGCAGGACACCGAGGAACTGCGCGGCATCGCGGCGGCGAGCGGCATGCCCACGGACTTCTGATCCCGGCCCGCCCCGCGCCTCCGGCGCCCCGCCGCCCGCCCCGCTCCACCGGGACGGCGCCCCCGGGGCGCCGCGCCATGCCCCGGCACCAGCCTCCCGCACCCACCGCGACACGGCCCACTGTCGGCGCCGCGCGGTGCCGCGCATGTAGCTGCCCTCGACGCCCTGAGCCACCGCGGTGCCCCACGCCTGCCCCCGGGGTGCGGAGCCGATACCACCCGGGGCCCGCGCTCTTGCCGCGCTGACGCGCCGCCGCCCCCGCGCCTCAGGCGTGCCCCCGGCGCTCTGGGCCCACCGCACATCGGCGCCACCGGCGCCCCGCGCCGCTGGAGGCGGCGGCCTCACCGCCCGTGCGTGCCTGCGGACACGGGGCCATGTCCCCGGCGGCCCGCCGTATTCACGCGCCGGTGCCCCCGCGCTCCGGCGCTGCCGCTCCGGGGTGTGCCACCGGTGTCCAGCCGTCGTTTCCTCGCGCCGGTTCATTCGGCGGCCTGCTGCCACCACGCGCGGCGGGCTCGAGCGGACTGCGGTCGTCGCACGGTGGTGTCACGGAGCCCGCCGCCATCCCACCCGGGGGAGCCGCAGCCGACGTCCTGCGGCGCCCGCGTGGCGGTGCCAGCACGTCCGCTGTCGCGACGGGCCACGACGTCACTCCGGGCGTCCCGCCCACGCGCTCCGGGCGTGCCGCCGACCGCGCTCCGGGCGTGCCGTCGGCCGCGCTCCGGGCGTGCCGCCGACCGCACTCCGGGCGTCCCGCCCACCGCACCCCGGCGATCCCCACGCCCGCCCGCGTCCGCACCGCGTCGTCGTGGTGACACCGGCGCCCCGTCGCGGCTCGCGGCGGTCTGCTGTCACCGTGGCACGGCGGTCGGCCGGCACGGCGTGGCGGCTTTCCGCCGCCGCCGGCTCACCGGGGGCGTGCCACCGGGGTGGCGAGGGGGCGGGCCAGGCCGACCACTGCCTCGTCGAGGCGCTGGAGGTGGCGCAGCACCCGGTCGGTGACCCGGCCGTAGCTCGCGGAATCCGGCCCGCCGGACGACAGCAGCGCGGCGACGCTCGGCCCGGTCAGCACCTCGTCCGTGCTGCGCTCGTCCGCGACCCGCTCGGCGATCGCCGCGATGTTGGCCACGATCCGCCGCCCGGCCCGGCGCAGACGCGGGTCCGCGGTGATCGACCGCTGGGTCGGCAGCAGCTCCGCCGTCGCCGCAAGGGCGCGTGCGTGGTACGCGCAGGTCTCCAGCAGCGCGACGACGTACCGCGCCGTCTCCCGCCGCGTCCGCAACGGCGTCACCGGATGCGTCAGGGGCTGCGTGGCGGCCCGCAGATCGGCCAGTGCCTGGTCCAGATCACGGGCCAGGTCCAGCAGATCGGCCGGGGGCCCGCCGCTCAGCTGCTCCACCGCCGCCTCGGTGACGTCCGTCAGCCGGTCCAGGACGGTGGTCAGCAGCTCGTTCGTCCGCCGGTCGGTGCGCACCGGCAGCACCAGCGCCGCCGCCACGATGCCGCAGGCGGCCCCCAGCGCCGTCTCCTCCACCCGCAGCACCAGCACCGACATGCTGTAGGTGTGCAGCAGGGTGTACAGCACACCCAGCGCGGCCGTGACGAAGAACGACATCAGCGTGTACGACAGCGGCGCCGTGTAGAACATCGCGAACACGCACAGCAGCACCACCGCGAACGCCGTCCACGTGTGGTGCCCGACCAGTCCCGCGAGCGCGATGCCCGCGACCACGCCGAGCACGGTGCCCAGCAGCCGCCGGTAGCCCTTGACCAGGATCTCGCCGGTGGACGCGGTGTTGATGAACACGATCCAGCAGGTGAGCACCGCCCAGTACCAGCGGTGCGCGGACAGCAGCTCGCCGCCGACGATGGCCAGCGACGACCCGACGGCGACCTGGACGGCGGCCCGGGTCGTCGGCCGCCGCAGCCCCGTCTCCTGCGCGGGCGCCTCCTCGTCCGGTTCGCCCCCGCCCATCGCGGCGTCCTCCGCGTCCAGTTCCTCGCGGGAGCGCGCGGTCTCGGGGCTGTCGTCGGACTCGTCCTGCGGCCCGTCGAGCGCGATGCGCAGCCCCAGCACGGCGCGGGCGGCCTCACCCACGCCCCGGAAGACGTCGCGTACGGCGGGGGAGGCCCGCGGCAGGTTCTCCTCCTCCCGGTAGCCGAGCAGCCGGTTGCGCACGTGGGCCGTGGCCGTGCCCTCGGCGACGGGGAGCCTCACCAGCAGTCCCAGCGCCCGCAGGTCACGGCGCAGGACGTCGAGGGACTCGTCCCGCACGGGGAGGTGGCCGCCCTCGGGCAGCGGCGCCCCCGGCAGATGCAGGGTCAGCGTGTCGGCGCGCTCGGCGCTGCGGGCGGTCAGCACGAGCAGCCCGAGCCGCTCGGCGGCGATCTCGGCGTCGGCGATCCGGCGCTGCACCAGCCGTGCCGTCGCCTCGTCCCGGGTGCCCTCGTCGAGGCGGCCCTGGATCATCATGGCCGTCTCGTGCAGCCGGGCGGTGCCCTCGCGCACCTGGGCCACGATCTTCTCGACGTCGTCGGGGCCGGCGTCCAGCAGGTCGAGCTGGGCGTCGATCAGCTGGGCGAGCCGGGCCCGGAAGGCCTCGCGCAGCCGCTGGAGGATGCCCGCCGGCGTCTGCGGCACCAGCGCGAAACGCGCCACCGCGCTGCACCCGAAGGCGACCCCGAGCGACGCGTAGAACCCGGGCAGGGTCGATCCGGTGACCCCGACGAACAGGGACAGGAAGTAGACCTGGAAGCCGATCAGTCCCAGCGCCGTGCCCCGGTCGCCGAACCGTCTGCCGTAGACGGCGCAGAAGATCAGGGCGACGAAGAAGACGTCACCGGCCACCGCCCGGGAGCTGAGCAGGGCCGCCAGCGACATCGAGGCGAACGCCACCGGCAGGCCCACCGCCAGGGTGACGGCCTGCCGGTCGCGCTGCTTCTCGCGGATCGCGAACGTGGCGACCATCGCGGCGATGGCGCCCGCGACCAGGTGGGACACGTCCGCGCCCAGCAGGGAGAGCACGGCCAGCGTGAGAGAGATCGCGCCGACCGTGCGCAGCCCCGCCGCGAGCCGCAGCAGCCCCGGATCGGACGCGGCGACCCGGTCGCGCGACCGCGCGGCGGCCGACCGTGCCGCCGCCCGCACGCCGCCGTCCTTCCTCCCGCTGTCCGTGCTCAGGCGTTTCCTCCCGCTGTCCGTGCTCAGGCGCTCTGCGACCCGGTTCCCTCGATCTGGGCCCGGACCTGCTCGGGCGACAGATAGCTGTCCGTGTACTCGAAGTCCTTGAGCTTCGCCGCCCGGCGCGCCTGGAAGCCGGTGCGCACGAAGTCGTCGCCGGCGATCGCGTTGAGCGTCCAGTTCGTCAGCACCCGCGCCTTGGCCACCCCGGTGCGCAGCGCCGACCAGTGGTAGCCGCGGGCCACCGCCTGCGCGGGCAGCCCGCGCAGTTCGATGCCGAGCGGCTTGGAGACGGCGTCGGTGCCGCCGAGGTCGACGACCAGACCGAGGTCCTTGTGCACGTACGGACGCAGCTCGCGGCCCCGGAGCGTCGCGATGACGTTGTCGGCGACGACCTTGCCCTGCCGCATCGCGTGCTGCGCGGTAGGCGGGCAGATGGCGCCCTCCTCGCCCTTGGCCTCGTCGGGTACGGCGGCGGCGTCACCGAGGGCGAACACCCCGTCGTGGCCGGGCAGCTTCATCTCGGCGTTGACGGCGAGCCGCCCGCGGACCGTCTCCGCGCCGAGCGTCGCGATGAGCGGGCTCGCCACGACCCCCGCCGTCCAGATCAGCGTGCGGGTCGGGACCACCCGGCCGTCGGTGAAGGTGACCTCCTCAGGGCCCGCCTTGGCGATGGACACACCCAGCGAGATGTCGACACCGCGCTTGCGCAGCACCTCCTGGGCGCTGCGCCCGAGCTTGTCGCCGAGCTCGGGCATCAGCTTCGGCGCGATGTCGATCAGGTGCCACTTGATCAGGCTCGGGTCGAGGTTCGGGTAGCGCTTGACGGCGTTGTGGGTGAGGAGCTGGAGACAGGCGGCCGTCTCGGTGCCGGCGTAACCGCCGCCGACGACCACGAACTGGAGCCGCGAGGTGCGCTCGACGGGGTCGTTGCTGGCGTCGGCCAGGTCGAGCTGGCTGATGACGTGGTCGCGGATGTACGCGGCCTCGGCGAGCGTCTTCATCCCGAAGGCGTGCTCGGTGAGCCCGGGGATGTCGAAGGTGCGCGTCACGCTGCCGGGGGCCAGCACGATGTAGTCGTAGGGCTCGTTGACGATCTCGTCGGTGATGGTCCGGATGACGCAGACCTTCGACGTCAGGTCCACGCCGATGGCGCCGCCGGGAATGATCCGGGTGCGGTACTTCTTGCTGCGGCGCAGCGAGACCGCGATCGACTGGGGTGTCAGCACCCCCGAGGCGACCTGGGGGAGCAGCGGCAGATAGAGCTGGTAGGCGAACGGCGTCACCAAAGTGACGTCCGCCTCCGCGGCGGAGAGCTGGCGTTCCAGACGCTGGACGCACCCCACCCCCGCGAAGCCGGCGCCCACCACCAGGATCCTGGGTCGTGTCACGATGTCCATCCCTTTCTGCGGCTCCAGGCGGTCTGCCCCGACGTCATGCGCGTGCCCGCCCGCGGGCGCTTCGCACCTCATCGATCCCACCGCGCCCGGACGGGTTCCGCCAGCCGGGCGAGGCATGCAGACGAACGTTTCTCCTGAGGTCACCGTCGTACCCCGGGAACCACCTGTGTACGCCCGCCGGCTTCGGGTACGCCGACGTACATGACGATCGCGGAGGCCGGAGGGTAGTGGCTGTGGGGTGCGCGGACGGCTCCGGCGGAGGCCGGTGGGAGAGTCGTCGGACACAGGCCCGGCAGGTCGCCGAGGCGGTGGAGAGCCTGGTGGTCTGCTGGCTCACGGCGACGCAGGAGAGCAGACCTCGCCTGCCCGACCGGCACCTGAACGCCCTGCGGACGGTCCGGCTGCGCCCGGAGCTCAATCTCACCGCCCTCGCCGAGCAGCTGGACATCGGCCTGCCCACCGCGAGCCGCCTGTGCGACCGGCTGGAGGCCGCGGGGCTGCTGGAGCGCACCGTGCAGCCGCGCAACCGGCGCGAGGTGCAGCTCGTGGTGACCGCGTACGGACAGCGCCTCCTCGCCGATGTCACCGAACGCCGCGTACGGCGCCTGGCCGCCGTGCTGGACGCGATGACCCCCGCCCAGCGTGCCGCGCTGGCCCACGGGCTCCTCGGCTTCCACCAGGCGCACACCTCCGGCGACGGACACCGGGACCCGCGGGGCTGACCGGCGTCAGGACGCGCCGCGCAGGCGGCCGCCGACCCGCGGGGCGCCGCGGTCGTGTCCGTGGCCGGCGAGGCGGCTGTCGATGTGACACAGCAGCAGACAGACGTCGTCGTCCCGCTCGGAGTCGCTCAGCATCGGCTCCAGGATGCGTTCGGCCGAGCCGTCCAGATCGGTGTCCAGCTCCTCGGCGCCGAACGTGCCGAGCGCCTCCGCGAGCCGCTCGATACCCGGGTCTATGCCCTGGGCGCGCCGCTCGACCAGCCCGTCCGTGTAGAGCGCGAGCGTGGACCCCGGCTCGAGCGGCACCGTGTGGTCGGCGATCTCCTGGTGCAGCGGGATGCCGAGCATCGCGCCCGGCTTGGCGTCCAGGATCCGCACCCGCCCGTCCGGGCCGCGCAGCACCGGCGGCGGATGTCCGGCCGCCGCCCAGGTCAGCACCGGTTCGCCGGGGTGGAAGCGGGCGATGACGGCGGTCGCGTACAGGTCGGGCTGGAGGTGGTGCAGGAAGGTGTGCAGGCGGGTCAGCAGTTCTCCGGGACTGCCGCCGTCGACGGCGTACGCGCGCAGCGCGGTGCGCAGCTGGCTCATCATCACCGCGGCGTGCAGCCCGTGCCCCGTCACGTCGCCGATGACGGTGATCAGACTGCCGTCCGGCTGCCGGAACGCGTCGTACCAGTCGCCGCCGATGTTCAGCCCGTACGTCGCCGGCAGGTAGCGGGCGGCGAGCCCCAGGCCCCGGGTGGTCGGCAGCTCGGTCAGCAGGGCCCGCTGGAGCGTCTCGGCGATGTCCCGGTTGTGCTCGAAGCGGCGGGCGTTGTCCAGCGCCCCGCCCGCCCGCCGGGTGAGCTCCACGAGCATGACGGCGTCGTCCGGCTCCCAGCTGTCGCCCGGCGGGGTCATCGTCAGGACGCCCAGCGGGGCGCGCCGGGTGGGCAGCGGCACGCACAGCAGGGACCGGCCCGGATGGAGCGCCGACTGCGGCTGGTCGTCCACCCCGGGCAGGTTGCCGGGGTGCGCGGCCGCGTACTGCGGACGTCCGGTACGCGCCGCGATCACGGCGGCCGCCGGTCGCGGCACCGAGGGGACCCGGTCGTCCTCGGCGTCGAAGAGCCAGACGTCGGCGGTGCTGGCGTACTCGGGCACCAGCAGTTCGGGCAGGCGCCGCGCGATCTCCTCGTGGTTGAGGGAGGCCGTCAGGGCCGCGCTGGCGTCCGCGAGGAACGTGAGCCTGCGCCGGGCCTCCTCCGCCTCCTGGCGTGCCGCGTGCTCCGCCGCGAAGGCCTCGCGCTGGGCGCGTCCGGCGGCGTCCAGTTCGGCGTGCAGTGCGAGGACGCCCTGGTTGGTCTGGTGCAGCTCCTCGCGGTGGTAGGCGACCAGCCGCTCCTGCTCGGCCAGCCGCTCCAGCACCAGGGCGGTGTCCTCGTCGGCGCCGAGCAGCGCCTCGGGCAGGGCGGTGCTGTCCTGCGCGACGGTGTCGCAGCCGGGGTCCGCGGCCGGTTCGGGGCAGGGGGCGGTGACGTGCCAGGGCGGCTCGCCGTCGGCGGCGGAGGGCCAGACCTCCACCCGCACCGAGTCCGGGGCGGTCGTCAGGGCGAGCCGCCAGGCGCCGCCCTTGGTGAGGCACTGGCGCAGCCGCGCGCCGAGCGCGGCGGTCAGCCGGGTGCGTTCCAGCGGCGGCACGCCGTGGGCGGCGGCCGCCCGCGTCACCTCGATACGCGCGCGGGCCGCGTCCTCGACGGTGCTGATCGGCCAGGTGCGCTTCATCGGGGATCCGGCGGGGTCGGGGACAGGACGGCCACGGCGGTGTCGTCACGCACCGGGCGGGCGGAACTTCCGGCGTCCCGGACCGTCACGGCGGCGGTGACGGCGGGGTCGGCAAGGAACAGGCGGGGGTCCGTCGGGGGAGCCCAGCGGCTGGGCAGCCCGTCGCTGTGCAGGACGAGCAGGCGGTCCGCGGCCCAGGCGGCTTCCGTCTCGGGCAGGGTCGACGGCCGGTGCGCGCCGACCGTGCCGGGCCGGGACAGCAGATGACGCCAGGAGCCGCCCTCGCGCAGCCGGGCGCCGATGTTGCCGACGCCGGCGAACCTCAGCCGCCCGGCCCGCACGTCGAGCTGGGCGACCGCCACCGCGGCGCCCCGGGTGCCGCGCAGCGCCTCGTCGAGGCGGCGCAGCAGTGCGGCCGGCGGGAGGTGGGCGGCGCGGTGCGTCTCGCGCACGGCCGCGGTCGAGGCGCGGGCCGCCTCCGGACCGTGGCCCAGCCCGTCGGCGAGCATCAGGGTCAGCAGGTCGCCGTCACGGGCGCAGGTCCATGCGTCGCCCGAGTGCTCGGCGCCCCGGAAGGGGATGTTGACACCACCGACGCGCACGGAGAAGGCAGCGGGGGCTGGGGTGCCCGTGGGAGCCTCACCGGGCGTGGCGCCACCGCCCGGCGCGGCGGGCTGCCCGGGGCCGGTTCGCCCGGCGGCCCGCTCCCGGTGCCCGCGGGTCCGGGCCGCGCCGCCGATCCGGGCCAGCGCGACCGTGCCGCGGCCGGGGACGCTGTGCAGGTCGAAGTCGTCGGCGACCCGCCGGCAGGTGCCGAGGCCGGCGCCCAGTGAGCCGGCCGTGGAGAAGCCGTCGCCCAGGGCGGCGGGTACGTCGGACATGCCCGGCCCGTGGTCGACGGCGGCGATCTGCACGACGAGGTCGCCCCGTCGTCCGTCCGGCGGGCCGACGGCCTCCACGAGGAGCTGTCCGCCCCGCGCGTGCTTGAGCAGGTTCGTCGCCAGTTCGGTCGCCACCAGGGCGGCGTCGGCGGCCCGTGCCCCGTCCAGGCCGGCCAGCGCCGCCGCGCCCTCGGCTGCCGTCCGGGCGTCGCGCACCCGTGTCGAGTCGTGCACCGGTACGTCCCACACGCGGGTCATCGCAGCTCCTCGCGCGGGCGCGGCGCACGTCCGGCCCAGGAGGTCACCGTCACCGTGGTGCCGGTGCCGGGGGTGCTGTCGAGGTCGAAGTCGTGGACCAGCCGGCGGGCGCCGCCCAGGCCCATGCCCAGTCCGTCGCCCGAGGTGTAGCCGTCGCTCAGCGCCCGCTCCAGGTCGGGGATGCCCGGCCCGGAGTCGGTGAAGGTCAGCCGCAGCCCCGGCGTCCCCCGCCCGTCGGTCACGTGGTCCGCGGCCATCTCGCCGCCGCCCCCGTACACCAGGGTGTTGCGGGCGAGTTCGCTGGCCGCCGTGACCAGCTTGGTCTGCTCCACCAGGCCGAAGCCGAGCGCGGCCGCCGCCTGGCGCACGTGCTGCCGCACCCACACCAGGTCCAGGTCCGAGCCGATGGGCAGGCGGGCCTCGACGCCCGCGGCCGTCCCGCTCACCGACGCTCCCGTGGCGGGCCGGCCGCGGGCGCGGCGAGCAGTTCGAGGGCCGCCTCGGTGTTCAGCGCGGTGCGCAGCCCCGGCAGTGACAGACCCAGCTCCACCAGGGTGATCGCCACGGCGGGGCGCATACCGGCCACCACGGTCCGCGCGGCCAGCAGCCGTGCGCTCGCCGCGATCTCGGCCAGGACCCGCCCCAGGTAGGAGTCGACGATCTCCACCCCGGAGATGTCGATGACCACGCCGGTCACCCGGTTGCGCACGATCTGCTCGGCGATGTCCTGCTGGAGCCGGTGCGCCGTGCTGTCGTGCAGGTCGCCCTGGAGGGTGATCAGCAGGACGTCACCGAGCCGGAGCACCGGGACGTGGGCCTGGCCCGCGAGGGAGAGGTCGTGGTTCACCGAGGACCCGCACCGCCGCGTGTGGCGATCACGATGTCGGCGCCGAGGCGGTTCAGGGCGTACCCCAGGGCGTCGGCGAGGCTCGCCCGGGTGACCACCGTGCCCAGGTCGAGGCCGAGATGCACGATGGTCTGCGCGATGGCGGGCCGGATACCCGACACGACGCACTCGGCGCCCATCAGCCGCACCGCCTCCACCGTCTTCATCAGGTGCTGCGCCACCAGCGAGTCGACCATCGGCACACCGGTGATGTCGAGGATCGCGAAGCGCGCCTGCTGGTCGACGACCGACTCCAGCAGCGTCTCCATCACGACCTGGCTGCGGGCGCTGTCGAGGGTCCCGATCAGCGGTACGGCGACGATGCCGTCCCACAGCCGGATGACGGGCGTGGCGGCCTCCATCAGCTCCAGCTGCTGCCGGTCGATGAGGGCCTGTCCCTCGCTCAGCGAGGTCTCCAGGACCACCAGCCGCAGGGTGCCCATGAGCACGGTCAGCACGGCCGTGCACTCCCGCAGGTGCTCGGGCGGCGCCTGCGGCAGTTCGGCGAGCAGGAGGTCCACGGCGGGGGTGCGCAGCCCGTCGACCTCGGTGGAGATCTGGCCGGAGGTCAGCCCGAAGCGGGCGCGGGAGGCCACCATGCCGGCCAGCTGCTCGCGGACGGCGGCGAACCCGGCCGCGTCGGCGTCGGCCACCCGGCCGGTGTCGGCGACCTGGGCGAGCGCGTCGACGACGACCCGGCCGGCCTCCACCGCCTCGTCCCGCGAGACGGTGAAGACCGTGCGGAAGAGGGGCTCGTCGGCCCAGCGCTGGGCGATCTGCTCACGGCGGCGGTGCAGGAACCTTCCCACGTCGCTCGCGGGCGTGGTCGGTTCTGCGGCCGTTGCGTGGTCCGGCAACTGCTTCACTCCTGGCTCTCGTGGGCGTTCTCGTCGGCTTCTGTGTCGTCCCCGCCGTACCGCCGTTGGCGATCGGCCGGGTCCCTGCTGTGCGGCCCGGTCCCCGGCGACCGGGCGTCGGACGGGGCGGGACGTCTTCCGAACCAGTCGAGACACATGACGAGCGCGTCGTCGTCCGGCTCGGGCCGTCCGCGGTGCCCGGCGAGTTCACGCAGCACGGCCGCCGGCACGTCCGCCGCCGGCAGCAGGGAGGCGTTGCCGGCGGCGCGCGCCAGCGCCCGCTCGCCGTACGCCTCGCCGCCCGGCGCCGCGACCCCGTGCACCCCGTCGCTGACGAACAGCAGCCGGTCCCCGGGGAGCAGCGTGAACTCCTGGGCCGTGTACCGGGTCCCGTCGAACATGCCGCGCGGCAGCTGGGCGTCCAGGTCCACCGGGGACAGGGCGCGGTCGCGCTGCAACAGCAGCTGCGGCGAACCCGCGTCGACGATCCGCATCCGTCCGGTCCCCAGCTCGATGTCCGCCAGCAGCACGGCCAGATGGGCCGCGCCCCGGTACTGCGCGTACAGCGCCTGGTCGGCCAGGGCCGCCTGGTCCTCGATCGGGACGCCGGCGCGGCGCGCGTTGCGCAGCGCGTTGATCCCGAGGTTCGTCAGCAGGGCCGCGTCGATGCCCTCGCCCATGCCGTCGGTGACGCAGACCGTCAGCCGGCCGGCCGACGTCGTCCAGTCGAAGGTGTCGCCGAAGACGGAGTAGGCCGGCTCCAGCTGGGCACCCAGCGCGTACTCCGCCCGGGCACAGGACCGCGCCGGCAGGAGCTGCCACTGCATCTCCGCCGCCAGCGTCAGCCGGTCCTTGCGGCGGGCCCGTACGTACAGGTCGGTGTCGCGCTGGGCGACCACCACCTCGTGCCCGAGGAGTTCGGCCAGCTCGGTGAGTTCAGCCAGGCGCTCCCGGTCCGGCACGGGGAGGGTCAGGGACAGCACCCCGAGCCGGTCGCCGCGTACGGTCACGGGCAGATGCGCCCGCGCCCGCCCGACGGCTGGTTCCTCGACGTACGGCTGCTGGGACCCGAAGGCCTGCCCGGGCGCGCTGCCCCGCACGGGAACGGGCTCCGGACCGTTCGGCCCGGAGGTCACGGGGAGCAGGACCGTCAGCCCGTAGTCGGCCAGCAGCAGTTCCGCCTCCTGCACCGCCCAGTGCGCGCGCAGCACCCGGCGCAGGGCGTCGGGCAGCCGGTGCGGGGCCGCGGAGCGCAGGGCGCGTCCGGCGGCGACGAGCCTGTCCACGCCGTCGGTCACCCGGCCTCCCGGCAGGCCGTGGCACCGGGCGCGCGACGCCCCCGCGGGCGGCGGTGGGCTGACAGCGGTCGGGAAGCCTGCGAGAGTGGGACCGTGATGTCCTCCTCCACGCCTCCGCAGCCCCTCCAGGTGGCGCGTGTGACCTCGGAGGCGGCGGAGCTGCTGGAAGTCCTCTGGGGCCGCGCCTCGACGGCACCGGTCTCCGCCTCCCAGTTGCGCGTGCTGTTCATCCTCGAACACCAGGAAGGCATCAACCTGCGCACGCTCGCCGAGTTCCTCGGTTCCTCGGCGCCCTCCACCAGCCGCCTGTGCGACCGGCTCCAGGCCGTCGGCTTCATCGAGCGCAGGACGGCGCCCGAGAGCCGCCGCGAGCTGGAACTCTTCCTCAGCGGCCGCGGCAGGACCTTCCTCGCCGACCTCAGGGCGCGCCGGGAGGCCACGCTGGAGGGGGTGCTGGAGCTGATGTCCGCCGCGCAGCGCACCGCGCTGCTGCGGGGGCTGGAGGCGTTCTGCGCGGCAGCCGGGCAGCAGATCCACGACGCGGACACGGGCGCCCCGGACGTCCGCAGCGCCTGACGGTGCCCCCGGGTGATCGGGTCGGCCCTCAGGCACATCCGTGGTTCCTCCCGCATGACTGTCCGGTTCACTCTGTTGCCTCACGTGCACAGTTGTCAAATGACAAGTATCGGGCACCGGTCGGCCGTGTCCGCGCATCCCCCGCGCACCGCCGACGGTGGTCCCTCAGGCCTGCGGACCCTCCGGGACCTGCTGCTGGTCGATCAGTTCCAGAGCCTGTTCGGGCTTGTCCGATATGGGCACGGTGAGGCTGACCCCGGTCAGTTCCAGCACCCGGCGCACGGCCGGCGTCGGGTCGATCACGTGCACGCTGCCCGGCAGGGTCCGGACCTCCTGGTAGACCCGCAGGATGATGTTCATGCCGGACGAGTCCATGAAGGGCACCCCGGACAGGTCGATCAGGAAGTGCCGTCGGCCGTGGTGCAGCTGGTTGGCCAGATGGGCCTGAAGGTCGGTCGCCGTGTCGAGGTCGAGATGGCCTTCGACCGTGACCAGGGCGACGTCCTCGCGAGGCAGCGTGACCTCGACGGACAGGGGGTTCTGGGCGATGGACACACGTACCTCCGAAAGCTGACGGTCGGGAGCGTCTACCCCGGCGGGCGATTTCGATGCACGGTGACGGCGGGTGGGGACGCGGGGGAGGCCGCACGAGTCGGTCTTCATGGTCCGTGTCCCGCCCTTTCCGTCATCCGCGCGTCCCCGGCCTGGTGTCGCGGACAGGCGGATACCCCCGATCCTCCCCACCATGCGCGCTTCCCGCACCACGGGCGACCCTGTGCCACGACGGTCACCTAGTGCACACGGATGCCCACGATGCACGTGTCGTCGTCCGTGTCGGACCTGCTGTACGTGAGCAGGCGGTCCAGCTGCCGGTCCAGGGTCGGCGCCACATCGCTGGCCTGCACCAGCAGCTGCGTCAGCGACTCCTCCACCGACCGGTCGCGCCGCTCGATCAGGCCGTCGGTGTACATCAGCAGGGTGTCCTCGGCGGCGAGCTGGACCTCCTCCTCCTCGTACACCGTCTCCGGTACGGCGCCCAGCAGCATCCCCCTCAGCAGGGGCAGCGGGGCCGCCCGGGAGTCCCGCACCAGCACCGGCGGCAGATGGCCCGCCCGGGCCCAGCGCAGCGTGTGCCGGGCCGGGTCGTACAGGCCGCACACGGCGGTCGCCGTGATGGAGCCCGTCAGATGGTGGGCGACGATGTTGAGCCAGGACAGCAGCTGGCCGGGGCCCGCACCGGTCACCGCCAGCCCGCGCAGCGCGTTGCGCAGCACCACCATGCTGGTCGCCGCCTCGATGCCGTGCCCCGCCACGTCGCCCACGCACAGCATGACCAGCCCGGAGGGCAGCACCACGGCGTCGTACCAGTCGCCGCCGACGAGCTGCTCCTCCTCCGCCGGCCGGTAGCGCACGGCCACCTGGAGGCCGGGCGCCTCCAGCGGCGCCCGGGCCGGCGGCATGATCGCGTGCTGGAGCTGGAGGGCCAGCCTGCTGCGCTCGCTGGCGTGCTGCTCGGTCTGGGCCAGCTGGTCGCGGGTGGCGGCGAGCGCCACCTCCGTCCAGTGCTGCGCGGAGATGTCCTGGTAGGCGCCGCGCACGGCGACCAGCCGCTCGTCGGTGTCGAGCACCGGCTCGGCGACGATCCGCATGTACCGGGTCACCCCGTCCGGCCGTTGCAGCCGGAAGGCCGCGGACGCCGGACGGCGGCCGTGCAGCAGCGTGCGCAGCAGCCGGCCGACGATGACCGCGTCGTCGGGATGCGTGTGCGCCGACAGTTCCTCCAGCGGCACCGGAGGGCTCGACTCGGGGCGCCCGTACAGCGTGAACAGCTGGCCGTTCCAGGTCGTCTCGCCGGTGAGCAGGTCCTCCTCGAAGCCGCCGATACGGCCGAGGCGCTGGGCGTTCTGGAGCAGGCTCGCCAGCCGGGCCGCCTCGTCCTCGATCCGCCAGATCAGCAGCACGCAGTTGCCGTGCCGGCTGATGCTGACGTCGGCGACGGCGGCGATCGGCACCTCGCCGACCAGCGCGGTCAGACTCATCCGGCGCGCCCGGAACGGCTCGCCGGTGGCGTGCACGCGCTCGATGCGCTGGAAGAGGTCACCGCCGCCCGCGGCCATCGGATAGGCCTCCAGCAGCAGGGCCCCGTTGACGACGGCGCGCGGCCGGCCCGCCGGGTCGAGGAAGCGGTTGTTGACGTGCTGGATGCGGAAGTCCACCAGCTTGCCCGCCGGGTCGATGTGCGGGACCAGGACGAGCGCCGGGTCGTGCAGCCCGTCCGTCAGGTCCATCAGCTCCGACACGTCCGGCAGCAGGAGGGGTTCCTGCCCGGGGCCCCGGACGTGCGCGTACGTCTGGAGCGTGTGGGCGCACAGGTCCGCCAGGGCCTCCACCTGGCGCACCACCGCGGGCGGCTGCCGGTCCAGCGGGGTCGGCCAGGCGATCTCCAGGACGCCGTTCACGCGTCCGGCGCTGCCGGCGGGGACGGCCGCCCGCCCGCCGTCCGGGTGCAGCTGGCGCCCGATGGTGGGCAGGCCCGTGCGCGACAGCGAGCCGATCCACTGGGTCGTGCCCTCGGTGAGGCCGCTGCGGGCCACCGTGGCGACGTCCGGCGGCACGTACCGCCAGCGTTCGGCCTCCCCGGGGGAGAACCCGGCGCTGCCCGCGAGGGTCAGCGACCCGTCGGGACCCGCCGCCCAGATCGCCACCGCGACCGCGCCCAGCGGACCCAGCGCGTGCTGGAGCAGGGAGTCGGCGACCGCCTGGGTGTCGTGCGCCGCCGCCAGCGCCCCGGCCTCGGCGGCCCGCAACCGCACGGCCGCCGACTGCTCCGCGGCCTCCTCCGCCTGGGTGACGGCCGCCAGGAAGGACGCCGTCACCTCGGAGACCCGGTCCTTGGCCGCCTGGTTGATGACGTCCACCGCGAACTCCAGCGGACTCACCCCGGCCTGCCCGGCCAGCGCGGACAGCTGCCGCGCCGCCTCGACGGGCCCGCAGCCGAGGCGCTCCACCAGGATGCCCTTGGCGAGCTCGACGAGGGCCCGCCCGTCGGCCTCCACCTGGGCCTCCATGACCTCCCGGCGCAGCCGGTCCACGGTGGCGGCCAGCCGGCCCACGGGCGAGGCGGCGACGGCGCCGTCCGGATCCCGCGGGCTCACGTCCGCCCCGGTCGCCGCCGGCCCGTCGGCCGACGGGACCAGGTCCACCTCCGCCGTCGTGGCGGCCGGCGCCGTGCCGGCGCCCGGTGCGGGCAGCGCCCGGTCGTCGCCGGGCTCCTTCGGCTGCGTGGGAATGGTCACGGTGTGCGTACCTCTCGGCTGGGAACGCCTGGGGGCTCGGGCGCGGCGGACGTCGTCAGACGGCCAGCCAGCGTCGGACGCAGGACATGAGGTCGTGGGTGTCGACGGGCTTGGTGACATAGTCGCTCGCGCCCGAGGCGAGGCTCTTCTCCCGGTCCCCGGGCATCGCCTTGGCGGTCACCGCGACGATGGGGAGATCGGCGTACTGGGCCATGCGACGGATCTCGGCGGTGGCCGTGTACCCGTCCATCTCGGGCATCATCACGTCCATCAGGACCATCGCGATGTCCGGGTTGTTGCGCAGCGTGTCGATCCCCTCGCGCCCGTTCTCCGCGTGCAGCACCCGGATGCCGTGCAGTTCGAGGATCCCGCTGAGCGCGAACAGGTTGCGCGCGTCGTCGTCCACGACCAGCACGGTACGGCCCACGACGGCGTCGTCCGCCGGGTGGGGAGCCACCGGGTGGGGCGTCATGAGCTGCGGGTCGTCCGGCCGGACCAGCGCCAGGACGTCGCCCGGCTCCTCGGCGGACAGGTGCAGGGTGATGCGCTCGCGCAGTTCGTCCAGGCTGGAGAGGAACTCCATCGGCTTGCCCGCCGCCCGGGACTGGAGCCTCTCCTCCTGGGCGAGGTCGGCGCGGTGTCCGCTGTGCACGAGCACCGGCACGCCCGTCAGCACGGAGTCGTCGTGCAGGGCCTCCAGGAACCGGGACGCCTCCGCGTCGGGCATGCCCAGTTCGAGGACGACGCAGTGGCAGGGCTCCGCGGCCAGCGCCCCCGCCGCCTCGTGCGCCCCCACGGCGGTGACGATGTCGACGGGCGCCGCCGTGCCGTCCTCCCGGCCGCGTGCCATGTCCGCGACGACACTCTCGGCGACCAGCGTCAGCAGACCGCGCGGCCGCTCCTCCACCACGAGCAGCCGGCGCGGCCGCCGCCCGGCGACACCCGTGACGACCGGGACACCGGGGGAGCCGACGGGCAGCGCCGAGGGCGTGCCGTCGAGGACCCGCTCCACGGGACGGCCGCCGTCGACGACGTCCTGGAAGTCCCGCCGCGCGACCGGCAGGTAGAGCGTGAACGTGCTGCCGCGCCCGGGCGTGCTGTCCACGGTGACCGCGCCGCCGAGCAGATGCGCGATCTCACGGGTGATGGAGAGCCCGAGGCCGGTGCCGCCGTACTTGCGGCTGGTGGTGCCGTCCGCCTGCTGGAACGCGCCGAAGATGGTCTCCAGCTGCTGCTCGGGAATGCCGATGCCGGTGTCCTTCACCCGGAACGCCACCACCGTGCCGCCACGGACCACCCCGCCGGGCACCTCCTCGTCGGAGGCCGGCTCGATCCGCAGCTCGACGCTGCCCTGCTCGGTGAACTTCACCGCGTTGGAGAGCAGGTTGCGCAGCACCTGGCGCAGCCGCGAGTCGTCGGTCAGCAGGTCGGCGGGGGCGCCGGCGGCCGTGTCGATGGTGAACTCGAGGCTCTTCTGCGAGGTCATCGGCCGGAACGTGGCCTCGACGTACTCGATCAGCTGCCGCAGCGAGACGCGCTCGGGCGAGACGTCCATCTTGCCGGCCTCGACCTTGGACAGGTCCAGGATGTCGTTGATCAGCTGGAGCAGGTCCGAGCCCGCCGAGTGGATGATGCCCGCGTACTCGACCTGCTTCGGCGTGAGGTTGCGCGAGGGGTTCTGGGCCAGCAACTGGGCCAGGATCAGCAGGCTGTTGAGGGGCGTGCGCAGTTCGTGGCTCATGTTGGCCAGGAACTCCGACTTGTACTTCGAGGCCAGGGACAGCTGCTGCGCCCGCGCCTCCAGCTCCTGCCGCGCCTGCTCGATCTGGAGGTTCTTCGCCTCGATGTCGCGGTTCTGCGCCACCAGCAGGGAGGCCTTCTCCTCCAGTTCGGCGTTGGAGTGCTGGAGTTCCTCCTGCTGGGACTGCAACTCGGCGGACCGCGCCTGGAGTTCGGCGGTCAGCCGCTGGGACTCGTCGAGCAGCTCGTCGGTGCGGGCGTTCGCCACGATGGTGTTGACGTTGACGCCGATGGTGACCCGGAGCTGTTCGAGGAAGTCCCGGTGGATCTGGGTGAAGGCGCTGACGGACGCCAGCTCGATGACGCCGAGCACCTGCCCCTCGAAGACGATGGGAAGCAGCACCAGGGCGCTGGGCTCCACCTGCCCGAGGCCGGAGGAGATGGTGACGTACCCGGCCGGCAGCTCGTCGACGATGATCGTACGGCGGCTGCGCGCGGCCTGCCCCACGAGGGAGCGGCCGAACGGGATGCGGGTGGGGCGCTCGTCGTCGGCGGGGTAGCCGTAGGCGCCGACGAGCCGCAGCTCCGGGCCCGCGGGTCCGTCCTCGGCGAGGTGGAAGGCACCGAACTGGGCCGACACCAGAGGCACCAGCTCGTCCATGATCAGCTCGGCGACCACGGGCAGGTCGCGGTGGCCCTGCATGAGCCCGGAGATGCGCGCCAGGTTGGTCTTGAGCCAGTCCTGTTCCTGGTTGGCCCGGGTGGTCTCGCGCAGGGACTCCACCATCGAGTTGATGTTGTCCTTGAGGTCGGCGACCTCGCCGGAGGCCACCACGGTGATCGAGCGGGTCAGGTCGCCCTCGGCGACGGCGCTCGTGACCTCGGCGATCGCGCGTACCTGCCGGGTCAGGTTCCCGGCGAGCTCGTTGACGTTCTCCGTGAGGCGCTTCCAGGTGCCCGAGACGCCCTCCACCTCGGCCTGGCCGCCGAGGCGTCCTTCGGTGCCGACCTCGCGGGCGACACGGGTGACCTCGTCGGCGAAGGCGGAGAGCTGGTCGACCATCGTGTTGATGGTGGTCTTGAGTTCCAGGATCTCGCCGCGGGCGTCCACGTCGATCTTCTTCGACAGGTCGCCCCTGGCCACCGCCGTGGTCACCAGCGCGATGTTGCGGACCTGGCCGGTGAGGTTGTTGGCCATCGAGTTGACGTTGTCGGTGAGGTCCTTCCAGGTGCCGGCCACGTTCGGGACCTGGGCCTGGCCGCCGAGGCGTCCCTCGGTGCCGACCTCGCGGGCGACGCGGGTGACCTCGTCGGCGAACGCGGACAGCGTGTCCACCATGGTGTTGATCACGTCCGCGAGGGCCGCGACCTCGCCCTTGGCCTCGACGGTGATCTTCTGCGACAGGTCGCCGCGGGCCACGGCGGTGGCGACCTGGGCGATGGAGCGCACCTGACCCGTCAGGTTCGACGCCATCACGTTGACGTTGTCGGTGAGGTCCTTCCACGTGCCGGAGACCCCGCGGACCGTGGCCTGCCCGCCCAGGTTGCCGGCCGTGCCGACCTCGCGGGCGACGCGGGTGACCTCGTCGGCGAAGGCGGAGAGCTGGTCGACCATCGTGTTGATGGTGTTCTTCAGTTCCAGGATCTCGCCGCGGGCGTCGACGGTGATCTTCTGGGAGAGGTCGCCCTTGGCCACCGCGGTCGCCACCTGGGCGACGTTGCGGACCTGGTTGGTGAGGTTTCCGGCCATGAAGTTGACCGAGTCGGTGAGGTCACGCCAGGTGCCCTTGACGCCCTTGACGTCGGCCTGGCCGCCGAGGCGTCCTTCGGTGCCGACCTCGCGGGCGACGCGGGTGACCTCGTCGGCGAAGGCGGAGAGCTGGTCGACCATCGTGTTGATGGTGTTCTTCAGTTCCAGGATCTCGCCGCGGGCGTCGACGGTGATCTTCTGGGAGAGGTCGCCCTTGGCCACCGCGGTGGTCACCTGGGCGACGTTGCGGACCTGGTTGGTGAGGTTTCCGGCCATGAAGTTGACCGAATCGGTGAGGTCCCGCCACACGCCGGCCACACCGGGGACCTGCGCCTGGCCGCCGAGGCGTCCTTCGGTGCCGACCTCGCGGGCGACGCGGGTGACCTCGTCGGCGAAGGCGGAGAGCTGGTCGACCATCGTGTTGACGGTCTCCTTCAGCTGAAGGATCTCGCCCCGGGCCGGTACGTCGATCTTCTGGGAGAGGTCGCCCTTGGCCACCGCGGTGGCGACCTGGGCGATGTCGCGCACCTGGGTCGTCAGGTTGCCCGCCATGGCGTTGACGGAGTCCGTCAGGTCGGCCCAGGTCCCGGAGACCCCCGGCACCTCCGCCTGGCCGCCCAGGGTGCCCTCGGTGCCCACCTCGCGGGCCACCCGGGTGACCTCGGAGGTGAAGACGGACAGCTGGTCGACCATGCCGTTGAACACGGTGGCGATGTCGCCCAGCAGACCGTCGCCGTCGGTGGGCAGGCGGGTACCGAAGTCCCCGTCCCGTACCGCCGTCAGCCCGGCCAGGAGCTGCCTGAGCTCGTGGTCGCCGGGAACCGTGTCCAAGGACTCGGTCGCGTTGCTGGTCATGCGAACCTCGTTCCGCTCCCCAGGAGCCCCCGGGCGGGGACTCGGAACCGGGGCCGCCCCCCTGGACGGCACCGCCTGTCGTGCGTGCATTTCCGCAGTTCACGGATGTGCGCGATGAGAGAAATCCGCCGCAGGCTAACCCACGGAGGGGTGGCGTAACAAAGCCTCACATCTCTTTCCGCGCACAGGAAATCCAGGAGGCGCACACCGTGCATACACGGGCGCAGGCGGGGTAGCGGCACAGGTTTGCCCGGGACGGCGCGAAGGCCGTCCCGGGCAGCTGTGACCGGCTCCGGGGGTCAGGCCAGCTCGGCACCCAGCAGACCGCTGCGCAGACGCTTGACCATCCGGCTGATCAGACGGGAGACGTGCATCTGGGAGATGCCGAGCTCCTTGCCGATCTCCGCCTGGGTCCGCTCCTCGACGAAGCGCAGGTGGATGATCAGCTTCTCCCGCTCGTCGAGTTCCGCGATGAGCGGAGCCAGCGAGTGGAAGTCCTCGACGAGTTCCAGCGCCGGTTCCTCGGCGCCGATGAAGTCCGCGAGCACGGACTCGCCGTCCGCGCCCCCGTCCGAGGTCAGGGCCGCGTCGAGGGAGGCGGACGTGTAGCAGTTGGACGCCTTGCGCGCCTCTATGACCTCCTCCTCCGACAGCGACATCAGCTGCGACAGCTCCCGCGTGGTGGGCATCCGGCCCAGCCGCGTCTGGAGCTCCTCCGTGGCCTTGGCCAGCTCGACCCGGGCCTCCTGGAGCCGGCGCGGGACGTGCACCGCCCAGCTGGTGTCACGGAAGAAACGCTTGATCTCGCCGACGATGTACGGCACGGCGAACGAGGTGAACTCGACCTCGCGGGTCAGCTCGAAGCGGTCGATGGCCTTGATCAGCCCGATCGTGCCGACCTGGACGATGTCCTCCATCGAGTCGCCCCGGCCGCGGAAACGCGAGGCCGCGTACCGCACCAGGGAGAGGTTCATCTCGATCAGGGTGTTGCGTACGTACTGGTATTCCGGTGTGCCCTCCTCGACGACGGCGAGCCGGTCGAAGAAGCGGCGCGACAGCTCGCGCGCGTCCTTCGGGCTCACCTGGGTGGGCATTTCGATGAGCGGGACCCCTCCCTGCGGGTCCTCGGTGCCCGCCCGTACTGCCGTGGCCGTCCGTGCCTGTGCCGTCACGGCATCCATGCCGCTCACTCCGTTCGTCGAGCCCGTCGATGACTGGGTCCGTTTGCCCCGTCCTCGGCATCTCATGCCAGGGTTTCCGCACAAACTTTCCACGCGGGCTCCGGTACCGCCTCGTTTCGGTCCGGAACGGACACGGGCGCCCCGAATGCGGTCGCCGCGGGAGGGTAATTGCAGCTGGGGAACACGAGAAGGGAGCAGCGTGACCATCGACGGAATCTGGGCGTACACGCCGGACAGCGGGTACGCCGAGGGGCAGGACCTGACCGGCTACGCCGTCATGACGGCCGACGGCACCCTGGGACATGTGGAACGGGAGGCCGACCCGCACGGCATGCGGCACCTGGTCGTCGACACGGGTGTCTGGCTCTTCGGCAGGAGCGCCGTCGTCCCGGCGGGCGTCGTGACGGCCGTGGATCACGAGGGACGGACGGTGTCCCTGGTCTGCACGGGGGACCAGGTCAAGGACGCGCCCCGTTTCCGCACCGACAGCGAGACGACGGACCCCGCCTACCTGACCGCCGTGGGCGACCACTATCGCCGCCTGACTCCAAGGGGAACGGCATCGGCGTGAGGGAGGAGGGACTCGCGCCCCCGCGCGGGGCGGTCGGCCCGGGGCCTTCGGGCGCCCCGGCGCTGACCGCCTCGGCGGCCCGCGCCCACGCCCGCTCGGTGGTGGACGCCCGGTGGAACCGGGCCGCCCGCGAGGAGGACGTCATCGATCTGCTCCTGGTCGTGTCGGAGCTGGTGACCAACGCCCTGCGGCACGGCGGCGGAGTGGCCGGGTTCGAGACGACGCCGGTGACGGACGGGATCCGGGTGTCCGTGCACGACCACAGCGACGAGGCGCCGGCCGTCGTGCCCGGGCCGGACCCGGGCCGGGCCGGCCACCGCGTGGGCGGCTACGGCTGGCCGCTGGTCGTCCGCCTGGCGCGGGAGATCGTCATCGACAGGCTGCCCACCGGCGGGAAGACGATCAGCGTCCTCCTGCCGATCCGCACCACCGGCCGACCGGACTGACGCACACGCGCACCGCCCCGTCCGTTCACCAGGGCAGGAAGACGTGGACGTCCTTCCCCTCACCCTGTCCGCCGGCGTCGGGCACGACGCTTACCTGACTGCACAGCGTCTGCACGAGGTACCAGCCGATCCCGCCGCCCCCGCTGTCGGGATGGAACGGCCGGGGAGCGGGCGGAACGCGGCTGCTGTCGTGCAGGGTGACGTGCACGCCGTCGAAGGTGGGCCGCAGATGCAGTTCGAAGGGGCCCGGGGCGTACTGGACCGCGTTGGCGGCCAGCTCCGTCACGATGAGCACGATGTCGTGCCAGCACTCCGGCGCCGTGGGCGGCACGGCGCGGGCCAGCTCGTGCAGGAACTCCTCGGTGGCCAGCCGTGCGCCTGTCACATCCTGCGGTTCGCCCGAGAAACGGGCCGTGCGGCCGGGAATCGCCCAGGAGGACAAAGCGTCATTACCTCGTGGCTCGGTTGCCATGTCGTCAGTGCGGCCCCTCTGTGCCGGGGCCGGCGTCCTTTCTCGTACGGCTGCGTGGCGTCGCCCTTTCTGGGTTCCCGAGGCCTTCCAGGCTAAGCGTCCCGTCTCCGTCGGCATACCGCCCCGGCACGACCGTCCCGGCACGACCGGGGCGGCGGACCGGGGGAGCGGGCCGGGTCACCGGAACACGTCGTCGGCGTCGTCCCAGCCGAGCACCTCCTCCGGCACGCTCTGCCGCGGCAGCCGCGCCCGGGCCTGGTACATCGCCTCGATCTCCGCCGCGTAGTGCGCCACGATCGAGTCGCGCCGCAGCTTCATCGAGGGGGTCAGCAGCCCGTTGTTCTGGTCGAACGGCTGCGGCAGGATACGGAAGGCGCGGATCGACTCCGAGCGGGACACCGCGCTGTTGGCCGCGGCCACCGCCCGCCCGATCTCCTCCCGCAGGGCGTTCTCCTCGCGGGCCTCCCGGCTCTGGGTGTCGCCGTGCAGCATCAGTGTCCCGCGCCAGTGCGCCAGGAAGTCGGGGTCCAGGGTGATCAGCGCGCCCACGCAGGGCCGGTTGTCGCCCACCACCACGGCCTGGTGGACGAGCGGATGCATCCGCAGCCGCTGCTCCAGTGCGGCCGGCGCCACACTCTTGCCGCTGCTGGTGATGATGACGTCCTTCTTGCGGCCGGTGATCGTGAGATAGCCGTCGGAGTCCAGGAACCCGAGGTCGCCGGTGGCCAGCCAGCCGCCCCACAGCGCGGCCCGCGTCGCGGCCTCGTCGTTGACGTACCCCTGGAACACCGACGGGCCGCGCACCAGGATCTCCCCGTCGTCCGCCACCCGGATGTCCGTGCCCGGCAGGGCCTGCCCGACCGTGCCGGACTTCTCCCGCCCGAGCGGCTGCATCGTGATCCCGCCGCTGGTCTCGGTCAGGCCGTACCCGTCGTGCACGTAGATGCCGATGCCCTCGTAGAAGAGGGAGAGGTCGCGGTGGAGCGGGGAGCCGCCCGAGGTGGCGCGGTGGACGCGGCCGCCGAGCGCCGCGCGGAGTCTGCGGTACACCGTGCGTTCGAACAGCGCGTGCTGGAGGCGCAGGTCGAAGCCGGGGCCCGAGCCACGGCCGAGGCGCTGCCGCTCGACCGCCGTCGCGAAGTCCCTGGCCGTCTCGGCGGCCCGCTCGAACAGGGCGCCGCGGCCCGCCTCCTGAGCCACCCGCAGGAAGTTCTTGTAGATCTTCTCGAACACCGACGGCACCGCGTGCAGATACGTCGGGCGGAAGGTGCGCAGCGACTCGGTCAGCGCCTCCGCGCTGAGATCGGGCTCGTGGGCCATCAGGATGCCGCCCCGCAGGCACAGGCCCTGGATCATCAGTCCGTACACATGGGAGAACGGCAGGAACGCCAGGACGCTCGCTTGCCGTCCGGCCGGCGCCGCCGTGTGTCCCCAGCCGGCCAGCAGCGTGTCGCAGGGGCTGGCCAGGCTGCGATGGCTCAGCGCGCAGCCGAGCGGCCGCCCGGACGTGCCGGAGGTGTAGGCGATCACCGCGGTGGAGTCGGGCAGCACGATCCGGCGCAGCGAGTCCACCGTGGTGAGCGGGACCAGTTCGCCGCGCTTGGCGAGCTGCCCGAACGCCCCGGAGTCCAACTGCCAGACGTGCCGCAGCGCGGGCAGGGCGGCGCACACCGATCCGACGGTCATGACGCTCTGTTCGTCCTCGACGAGCACGCCCACACAGTTCGCGTCGCGCAGGATCCACTCGACCTGTTCACGGGAGGACGTCGGATAGACGGGGACCACCTCGGCGCCGATGGCCCACAGCGCGTGGCAGAGCACCGTCCACTCGTACCGGGTCCGCGCCATGATCGCGACGCGGTGGCCGGGCGAGATCCCGGACGCCACGAAGCCCTTGGCCAGGTCGGTCACCTCGTCCCGCAGCTCGACGGCGGTGATCTCCTCCCACTCGGCGGAGGCGCCCTCGGGGCGGCGTGCGAGCACGGGGAGGGTGGGAGTGCGGGCGGCTGTCTCGAAAACGGTGTCGGCAAGCCCTCCGGTCAGGGGCGTGCCGACGGGGGGAGCGAGGGCGAAGTCGCGCATGCGCTGCTCCTGTGGTGTACGGGCTGTGACTCCGCCGACGGGAACTGTTATCGACGGTGCCCGAATGTAGCCCAGGTACGACCGCTTGTGGCCTGGAACGAATAAGTAATCCGCGTTGATGATCTCGGCCGGTCCGCTCACGGCACTCCGGATCGCCCACCGCCGGTGACGTCGGCGGTCCGGAGGACCAGGAGGGCATGACCCCCATCGATCCCGACCCCGGACCCGATCGATCCCGACCCCGGACCCGATCGCACCACCGGACCGGAACCGGGCGACGGCGGCCTCAGGCCTGGGTGTGCCGCACGCAGGCGGCGACCACCTCGCGCAGACTGCCCGTGCGCTTCCACACCTCGCGCTGGACCACCGACCCGTTGCCGTCGCGCAGCAGGCGCGCGCAGGACGTACGGGCCCGCTCGAGGTCGCCGCTGTCCGCCAGCGCGTCCTCGACGTGCTCCAGCAGGGCCCCCACCACCGTCCCGGCCGGGGCGCGCCGCATGGTCACCGGGTGCAGCAGCTCACCGGTGAGGCCCGAGCGGGCGGCCCGCCAGCCCGCCAGCCGCAGCAGACTCACGCTGTGGTCCAGCGGTGCACGGCCCGCCCGCCAGTCCCGGGCGGCCGTCTCGACGAGCCCGCGCACCAGCGTGGCGATCAGCAGGGCGGTGTCCGCGTGCAGACAGACGTCCGCGACCCGCACCTCCACCGTGGGATAGCGCGCCGACAGCCGGGCGTCGAAGTAGATCATCCCCTCGTCGAGGACCGTCCCCGTGGACACCATGTCCGCCACCCGCCGGTGGTACCCGTCCGCCGAACCGAACAGTTCGGTCGGACCGGCCGACGGCCAGCGCTGCCACACACGGCTGCGGTAACTGCTGTAGTCCGTCTCCGCGCCCTGCCAGAACGGTGAGTTGGCGCTCAGCGCCATGAGCACGGACAGCCACGGCCTGATCCGGTCCACGACCGCGACGCCCTCGTCGTCGGAGTCCACCGAGACATGCACATGGCAGCCGCACACCATCTGTTCACGCGTCGCGATGCCGTACTGCTCGGCCATCCACTGGTAGCGCTCGTTCGGGCTGACCGACGGGCGCACCGGCAGCGGGGAGGTGGCGAGCGCGGCGACCGCGCAGCCGGCCTCGTCCGCATGCCGGGCCGCCTCCCCGCGTATGCGGACGATCTCCGCGCCGAGTTCCCCCATGCCCGACTGCGGGTGGGTGTTGAACTCCAGCATCTGGCTGTGCAGTTCCTTCTCGAACACGTCCTCGTCCACCCCGCGCCGGGAGACGCGGGCGAGGACGGCGGCGGACAGGGCCCGAGGCTCCCCGCTCTCCGGGTCGACGAGGAGGAGCTCCTCCTCCACTCCGACGGTGCGCACGGTCTGCGGCCTTTCTGTGGCGGGTGGTACGCACCCGGCTGCCCCGTCCGGTGTCGTTCACACGGCCGGCGGCGTCAGCCAGACGGTGGCCAGCGGCGGCAGCGTGAGCGAGATCCCCCCGTCCTTCGGCACGAGCGGCGACGGGTGGACGACACCGCTGCCGCCGTACCGCTCGGCGTCGGTGTTGAGCACCTCGTGCCAGGCCGGCACGTCCCCGGGCACGGCGAGACGGTAGTCGTGGCGCACGACCGGCGAGAAGTTGCTGACGGCGAGCAGCGGCCGCCCCTGCGCGCCGTACCGGAGGAACGCGAAGACGTTGTCCTCGGCGGCGTCACCGACCACCCACCGGAACCCGGCCGGATCGGTGTCGCGCTCCCACAGGGCCGCGTTCGCCCGGTAGACGGTGTTGAGGTCCCGCACCAGGTCCCGCACCCCCAGGTGATCGCCCGCGGACGCGTAACCGGGGTCCGTCAGCCACCACTCGGGGCCGTGCGCCTCGGACCACTCGGCGCCCTGGGCGAACTCCTGGCCCATGAAGAGGAGCTGCTTGCCCGGGTGGGCCCACATGAACCCCAGGTACGCGCGGTGGTTGGCACGCCGCTGCCACCAGTCGCCGGGCATCTTGGAGACCAGCGCCTGCTTGCCGTGGACGACCTCGTCGTGCGAGATGGGCAGCACGTAGTTCTCGCTGTACGCGTACACCATCGAGAAGGTCATCTCGTTGTGGTGGTACTTGCGGTGCACCGGCTCCTTCGCGATGTACTCCAGGGAGTCGTGCATCCAGCCCATGTTCCACTTCAGGCCGAAGCCCAGACCGCCGCTGTCGGTCGGCCTGGTCACCCCTTCCCAAGCGGTGGACTCCTCCGCGATCGTGACGACCCCGGGGTTGCGGCGGTAGACCGTCGCGTTCATCTCCTGGAGGAACGCCTTCGCGTCCAGGTCCTCCCGGCCGCCGAACACATTGGGGGTCCACCCCCCGGAGTCCCGCGAGTAGTCGAGATAGAGCATGGAGGCGACGGCGTCCACCCGCAGCCCGTCGACGTGGAACTCCTCGCACCAGTACGTGGCGTTGGCCACGAGGAAGTTGCGCACCTCGGTCCGCCCGAAGTCGAACTCGAACGTCCCCCAGTCCGGGTGCTCCGCCCGCCGTGCGTCACCGGGCTCGTACAGCGGTTCCCCGTCGAACCGGCCGAGGGCCCAGTCGTCCTTGGGGAAGTGCGCCGGCACCCAGTCCACGATCACGCCGACCCCGGCCCGGTGCAGGGCGTCCACCAGGTACTTGAAGTCGTCGGGCGTGCCGAGCCGGGCGGTGGGCGCGTAGAACCCGGTCACCTGGTAGCCCCAGGAGCCGGAGAACGGGTGCTGGGCCACCGGCATGAACTCCACGTGGGTGAAGCCCAGACCGGTGACGTACGGGGGGAGCTCTTCGGCCAGCTGACGGTAGGTCAGTCCTGGCCGCCAGGACGGGAGGTGGACCTCGTAGACGGAGAACGGCGCCTCGTGGACGGGCACGTCTCCCCGGTGCGCCATCCACTCCTCGTCGGACCACTCGTGGTGCGAGACGTGCACGATCGACGCGGTGTCCGGCGGCACCTCGGCGCGCCGGGCCATCGGGTCGGCCTTGAGGAAGCGGTGACCGTGCCGGGAGGTGATCTCGAACTTGTACCGGGCGCCTTCGCCGATCCCGGGCAGGAACAGCTCCCACACCCCGGACGAGCCGAGCGACCGCATCGGGAAGGCGGTGCCGTCCCAGAAGCAGAAGTCACCGGCGACGCGCACCCCCTGGGCGTTGGGCGCCCACACCGTGAACCGGGTCCCGATCACCCCCTGGTGGGCCATCGGCTCCGCGCCCAGCGCCTTCCACAGCTCCTCGTGGCGCCCCTCACGGACGAGGTGCAGGTCCAGGTCGCCGAGGGCGGGAAGGAAGCGGTAGGGGTCGTCCACCTTGTGCTCGGCGCCCTCGTACGACACCAGCAGCGTGTACGCGGGCACCTCGGCCAGCGGCAGGACGACGGAGAAGAGGCCGTCGCCCTCCGAGACCAGCGCGGTGGGATCGCCGTCGATCACGACGCTCACGGCGTCGGCGAACGGCCGCAGCGCGCGGAAGGCGATCCCGCCGGGCACCGGGTGCGCGCCCAGCAGGGCGTGCGGGTCGTGGTGGGCGCCCGCGAGCAGGCGCCCGCGGTCGGCCGGGTCGAGCGCGGGCGCCGTGCGCGCGCGGGGGCCGGCCGACTCGGGCGGAGAGGTGTCACGCAGGGCCACAGGGGTCAGCCTCCTCGGACGGCGAGTCGTTCGATCGCCGCCATGGGTACGGGCAGCCAGTCGGGGCGGTTACGGGCCTCGTACAGCACTTCGTACACGGCCCGGTCCGTCTCGTAGGCACGCAGCAGGGCATGCTTCTTACGGGGGTCCCAGCCCGCGCGGGCGGCATATCCCGCGCAGTACGCCTCACGGCAGCGGCGCGCCCACTCCGGTCGCCAGGGGCGGCGCTGGCGGGCGGCGTAGTCGAACGAGCGCAGCATTCCGGCGATGTCCCGGACGGGGGAGTGGGCGCTGCGCCGCTCGGCCAGCGGCCGGGACGGCTCGCCCTCGAAGTCGATGACGAACCAGTCGCGTCCGGCCCGCAGGACCTGCCCGAGGTGCAGGTCCCCGTGGATCCGCTGGGCGGGCGGTCCCGCGTCACAGACGGAGAGCGCGCCGAAGGCGGTGATCAGACCGGGCACGAACGGGCGCAGGGCCGGCACGTGGTGCGCGGCCGCCTCCAGCCGCTCGGTCATCGCCGCAGCCGTCCGCCCGTCCCCGGCGCCAGGCCCCGCCGGGAGCGCCGCGGCGAGCGCGAGGTGCACGTCGGCGGTGGCCCGCCCGAGCTCCTCGGCCTCCGCGGTGAAGTCCTCGCCGCGCGCGAGGGCGCGCAGCGCCAGCGTCCAGCCGTCCGACGCGTCGGGCAGGAACGGCTGGAGCACGCCCAGCGTCGCCTCCTGCGGATGGGTGGTGCGGAACCAGGCGACGGGCGCGGGCACCCGCCCGCACCCCTGTCCGGCCAGCGCGACCGGCACCTCCAGATCCGGGTTCACCCCCGGCTGGATGCGCCGGAAGATCTTCAGGATGAAGGCGTCCCCGTACACCAGCGAGGTGTTGGACTGCTCGGCCTCCAGCAGCCGCGGCGCCAGTCCGGGCGGCAGCGACACGGACGGATCGGACTCGAAGCACAGCGGGCCCAGCGTGCCGGGGTGCCGCATCCGCTCCAGCAGCAGATGCGCGGACCGGGGGTCCTGGAGGGCGTCGTGGACGGTGAGCCCGGCCATCGGCCCTTCCTCCACCCTGCCGATCAGCGCCCGCCCGAGCCGCGGCGACAGGTGTTCCTGCACGCCGAGGAGCAGCTGGTAGCAGTCCCCCGCGGGCGGCGTGCCCCCCGGCGTCGGGACCCCCGACTGGTCGGCGTGCACGAGCAGATGGAGACAGCCCGGATACAGCTCCGTCATCGACAGCATGCGCAGATCGGTCAGGGGCCGGTCCTTGCCGGCGAACCAGCGCTGCCGCGGCAGCCACTCGCACAGCAGTGCTGCCAGCGGCCCGGCGGAGCGCACTCCGCCCGGGCCGCCGGAGCCGCTCGGTCGCAAGGGAGCGGTCTTCGTCACGGTGACCCATCCTTTCCCCGGTGCTCGCTCACGGACGGCGGCCGATCCGGGACGCGGCTCTGGTGAGCCGGAACCAATAGAAGCCGTGGCCCGCGAGCGTGAGCAGATAGGGCAGTTCACCGATGGCGGGGAAGCGGACTCCGCCGAACAGCTCGACGGGATGGCGGCCGTCGAAGCGGCTCAGGTCGAGTTCGGTGGGTTGGGCGAAGCGGGAGAAGTTGTGTACGCACAGCACGATGTCGTCGTTGCCGTCGCCGGTGAGGGGTGCCTCGCGCAGGAAGGCGAGGACGGCCGGGTTGGAGGAGGGGAGTTCGGTGTAGGTGCCGAGGCCGAAGGCGGGGTTCTGTTTGCGGATCTCGATCATCCGGCGGGTCCAGTGCAGCAGCGAGGAGGGCGAGGACATGGAGGCCTCGACGTTGGTGACCTGGTAGCCGTGGACGGGGTCCATGATGACGGGGAGGGAGAGGCGGCCGGGGTCGCAGGAGGAGAAGCCGGCGTTGCGGTCGGGGGTCCATTGCATGGGGGTGCGGACGGCGTCGCGGTCGCCGAGCCAGATGTTGTCGCCCATGCCGATCTCGTCGCCGTAGTAGAGGATCGGGGAGCCGGGCAGGGAGAGCAGCAGGGCGGTGAAGAGTTCGATCTGGTTGCGGTCGTTGTCCAGGAGGGGGGCGAGGCGGCGGCGGATGCCGATGTTGGCGCGCATGCGCGGGTCTTTGGCGTATTCCGCGTACATGTAGTCGCGTTCTTCGTCGGTGACCATTTCGAGGGTGAGCTCGTCGTGGTTGCGCAGGAAGATGCCCCATTGGCAGTTGGCGGGGATCGCGGGGGTCTTGGCGAGGATCTCGGAGACGGGGTAGCGCGATTCGCGGCGGACGGCCATGAAGATGCGGGGCATGACGGGGAAGTGGAACGCCATGTGGCATTCGTCGCCGCCGGAGGCGTAGTCGCCGAAGTAGTCGACGACGTCCTCGGGCCACTGGTTGGCCTCCGCCAGGATCACCGTGTCCGGATAGGCGGCGTCGATCTCCTTGCGGACCCGCTTGAGGAACTCGTGGGTGGCGGGCAGGTTCTCGCAGTTGGTCCCTTCGGCCGCGTAGAGATACGGCACCGCGTCGAGCCGGAAGCCGTCGATCCCGAGGTCCAGCCAGAACCGCAGCGCCGAGATCATCTCCTCCTGGACGGCGGGGTTCTCGTAGTTGAGGTCGGGCTGGTGGGAGAAGAAGCGGTGGAAGAAGTACTGCTTGCGGACGGGGTCGAAGGTCCAGTTGGAGACTTCGGTGTCGACGAAGATGATGCGGGCGTCGGCGTACTGTTTGTCGTCGTCGGCCCACATGTAGTAGTCGCCGTAGGGTCCGTCGGGGTCTTTCCTGGATTCCTGGAACCACGGGTGCTGGTCGCTGGTGTGGTTCATGACGAAGTCGATGATGACGCGCATGCCGCGTTGGTGGGCGGCGTCGACGAATTCGACGAAGTCGGCGAGGTCGCCGAACTCGGGGAGGACGGCGGTGTAGTCGGAGACGTCGTATCCGCCGTCGCGCAGGGGGGATTTGAAGAAGGGCGGCAGCCAGAGGCAGTCGACTCCGAGCCATTGCAGGTAGTCGAGTTTGGCGGTGATGCCTTTGAGGTCGCCGACGCCGTCGCCGTTGCTGTCCTGGAAGGAGCGGACGAGGACCTCGTAGAACACGGCGCGTTTGAACCACTCGGGGTCGCGGTCCTTGGCGGGCGTGTCCTCGAAGGTGTCCTGGACAGGGGAGTTCACGGTCATGGCGGGCTGGGGCCTCCGATCGGCGGTGCGGGTCACCGGACGAGGAACACGTGGGCGGGCGACCGGCCGGGCTCCAGGCGCACGTAGTTCGTCCTGCCCCAGGCGTACGTCTCGCCGGTCAGTTCGTCGTGCACGGACAGGGCTGCGCCGTCGTCCAGGCCGAGTTGCGGCATGTCCAACGACACCGTCGCCTCCTGGGTGTGGTGGGGGTCGAGGTTGACGACCACCAGAACCGTGTTCGAACCCGCGCGTTTGCTGTACGCGATGACCGACGGATTGTCCGTGTCGTGGAATCGGAGGTTGCGCAGTCGGTGCAGGGCGGGGTTGGCGCGGCGGACGGCGTTGAGGCGGGTGACGAGGGGGGCGATGGTGGTGCCCTCGCGTTCGGCGGCGTCCCAGTCGCGGGGTTTGAGCTGGTACTTCTCGGAGTCGAGGTATTCCTCGGAGCCCTCGCGCAGGGGGGTGTTCTCGCACAGTTCGTAGCCGCTGTACAGGCCCCAGGTGGGGGAGAGGGTCGCGGCCAGGACGGCGCGGATCTCGAAGGCGGGGCGGCCGCCGTGCTGGAGGTAGGCGTGCAGGATGTCGGGGGTGTTGGCGAAGAGGTTGGGCCGCATGTAGGAGGCGGCCTCCCCCGACAGTTCGGTGAGGTACTGCGTCAGTTCTTCCTTGGTGTTGCGCCAGGTGAAGTAGGTGTAGGACTGCTGGAAGCCGATCTGGCCCAGGGTGTGCATCATCGCGGGGCGGGTGAAGGCCTCGGCGAGGAAGATCACGTCGGGGTCGGTGCGGTTGACCTCGGTGATGACGCGTTCCCAGAAGACGACCGGTTTGGTGTGGGGGTTGTCCACGCGGAAGATGCGCACCCCGTGGCCCATCCAGTGGCGCAGGACGCGCACGGTCTCGCCGATCAGGCCGTCGAGGTCGGCGTCGAAGGCGACGGGGTAGATGTCCTGGTACTTCTTCGGCGGGTTCTCGGCGTGCGCGATGGTGCCGTCGGGGCGGTGGTGGAACCACTCGGGGTGCTTGTGGACCCAGGGGTGGTCGGGGGAGCACTGGAGTGCGAAGTCGAGGGCGATCTCCAGGCCGAGGTCGCGGGCCTGCCCGACGAACCAGGTGAAGTCCTCCAGGGTGCCCAGATCGGGGTGGACGGCGTCGTGGCCGCCCTCCGGCGAGCCGATGGCCCACGGCACCCCGACGTCGTCGGGCCCGGCGTCGAGGGTGTTGTTGCGGCCCTTGCGGAACGTCGTCCCGATCGGATGGATCGGCGGCAGGTACACGACGTCGAAACCCATCGCGGCGATGGCCGGCAACCGCCGCGCGGCCGTCCGGAACGTCCCGTGCGGAGTCTGCGCCGTCCCCTCCGAACGGGGGAAGAACTCGTACCACGAGCCGTACAGCGCCCGCTCCCGCTCCACCAGCAGCGGCAACGCCTGCGACGCGGTGACCAGCTCCCGCAGCGGATACCGGGCCAGCACCGCGTCCACCTGCGGCGTCAGCGCCGCCGCGTAGCGCTCGGCGACCGGTGCCGAGTCGTCGAGCAGCTTCTTCGCCGCGTCGCGCAGCAGGGTCCGCTCCGGTCCGCGCGGGGCGCGGGCGGCGGCCCGCTCGTACAGCAGTCCGCCCTCCTCCAGGACCAGCCCCTGGTCGATGCCCGCCGGGATCTTGATCTCCGCGTGGCGCCGCCAGGTCGTGATCGGATCGCTCCACGCCTCCACCGTGTACGTCCAGCGGCCCATGGCGTCCGGGGTGACGTCGGCTCCCCAGCGGTCGCTGCCGGGGGTGAGCTCGTGCATCGGTGTCCAGGGCCCGCGGCCGCCGTCGGGACCCTTGAGGACCACGTTGGCGCCGATGGCGTCGTGGCCCTCACGGAACACCGTGGCGGAGATCCGCACCGTCTCCCCGGTCACGGCTTTCGCCGGCCGTCTCCCGCACTCGACGCGCGGTTCGACGTCCCGGACCGGGATCCGGCCGATCGCCCTGGTGGACTTCACCTTTGCACCTCCATTGGCTGAAAATGGCTGCGACCGCCCGGTGTTGGGCGATCGGACCGCACCGGGCGGAGCGCTACGTCTCCGCCGGCAGACAGGGCACGGACCGCGTCACCGTGAGCCGTGCGACGCCGGTCCTCACGTTCGGGGCCCTGCGCTCCCGGCGGAGGGTGTCCGTGCCGGCGCGCAGGTACTGCTCGGCCGCGTCGGCGGCCTCCCGGGCGCAGCGTTTGCCCATCAGCACGCACAGCGTGTAGCCGCAGTCCTCGAAAGCGGCCCGCGCGGTGCGGTCGTCGGGCCGCGCCAGCATGTCCCGCTCCCAGGCCCGGTAGCTGCGCAAGGTTCTGGCGACTTCGGTCTTCGCTGGTTGCAGCATCGCGCTGGTCACCTTCCGGGAGTTCAAGAGGTACGTCGCTCGAGGCGAGCGGGTCGGCCCTACCCATAGAGGCGCGAAAAGCGTCCAACCTCTTGAGGCCTTCACTTATGGTGCACGGCGCATCACCCAACGTCCTGTTGGATCTTGGTCGTGGTGTGCTCGTGTTGCACGAATGGCGTAGCAGCCCCACTGTGGTTGTGACTCTGAAGCGATAACCGCTCACGCTTCGTAAGGGAAACTCTGGCCCGTCGGGCCGAGCAGGAGTGGGAGCCTCGCCGGTGAGGAGCGAACGACGATGAAGACAGCAGTCCCCTGCTACTACCACCTCGATGTGGACGTGAGTGCGGAACGGGTCGGACAGGTCAGGCGGATACTGACCGCTCACCTTCAGTACTGGGACCTGGAGGCGCATGTCGAGACGGTGTGCCGCGGCACCGACATGCTGCTGACGGCCGTCCACGAACACGCCACCGACAAGCACACCTCGATCGAGATGTGGTGGAACGGGCAGCACCTGATCACGGCCGTCGGCGGCGCCGACCACCGGCTGCGTCCCGACCTGGACCTGCGGGTCTGCCTGGAGCGCATCGCCGCGATGAGCGACGGCTGGGGCTGCTGTGCCACGGACGCCGGCACCAAGGTCATCTGGTTCTCGCAGCGGGCCCGCTCGGGCGAGCGCGTCCCGCTGGTGCCGACCACGCCCGTGCCCGACGTGTGGGAAGGGCTCCAGGTTCCCCGGGAACTGCCGGTCGCGACCCTGGTCGCCCCGGCGTACGGGCAGCGCGGCCTGTTGGAGGCCGCCAGGTGACCTCGCGGCCACGCCGCGAGGACGCCGAGGACCGCGGTACCGGGGCGCCCGCCAGGAGCGGGCGCCCCGGTTCGCCGGGCGCGGGCGCGGACTTGCCGACTGCGACGGAGAGGCCACCTGCCTGGACCGGCCTGCACCGCGACGCCGAGCGGGGTGACGACAACGCCTGCTGCCGGAACGGCGAAGTCGCCTGGGGCGACCGGCGGTTGACCGGCGAGCGGCGGGCGGGCAGCCGGCGCTGAGGGACTTCCGCAGTCCGAACGTGCTCAGTCCCATCGTGCTCGCGCCGACGGTGCGACGCTCAGCGCTGTCGGTGCGAGGTCACCGTGAACTGGGCTCCGTCCGGGTCGCGCAGCACCGCCTCGTGGGCGGTCTCGACCAGCACGCTGCCGCCGTGCTTCTCCGCCGCACGGGCGCAGGCCGTCACGTCCTCCACGGCGAAGTGGACCTGCCAGTGCGGCCGGATCGTGGGGTCGGGCGCCGCCTCCAGCGCGCCCGACTCGATCCGGGCGACGACGTCCCCCCGGCTGCGCAGCACGACCTCGCCGCGCTCGTAGTGGACCTCCACGCTGCCCGGCCGGTCCGTCGCCCAGTCGAGGATCTCGCCGTAGAAGATGGCGGAGTCGAAGGCGTCACGGGTGTGGAGCCTGATGAAGGCGGGCGCCGCCTGCCGCCACGCCTCCCAGTTGCCGATCAGCTCCCCCTCCCAGATCCCGAAGGTGGCGCCGTCGCGGTCGGCCAGCAGGGCCGCCCGGCCGGGCTGGAGCGAGATGGGGCCCACGGCGACGGTCCCCCCGCGCTCCCGTGCACGCGAGGCGGCCTCGTCCGCGCTCGGGACCGCGAAGTACGGCGTCCAGGCCACCGCCATCTGCCACATCGAGGCCACGGCGGCGATCCCGGCGACCGGGACACTGCCCACCAGGGCCGTGCGGAAGTGGTCGCCGAGCAGGCCCCGGCGCCACTCCCAGCCCAGCACGGCCCGGTAGAAGTCCTGTGTGGCGTCCAGGTCGCGGCTGGTCAGGCTCACCCAGCAGGGGGCGCCGAACACGGATTTCGTGGAGACGGATCCGCGGGTACCGGAGGCGGGGGTCGGGCGACGGTTCATGGCACTCGCGTTCCTGGTCTGTGGCCGGTGGGCGGGGCTGCCACCAGTGTCCGGCCGGAACCGTCCCGGGCGCCTGCCGAGTCACCCGGTGGCACGATGGAGCGGTGACTCGAGTACCGCACGGAACCCGTGACGAAACGGCTCGGATCCGCGCCCTCCAGGAGGAGGTCGGCCAGCTCAGGGAGGCGGTCGCCTCCCACGCCGTGGTGGACCAGGCCATCGGTGTGGTGGTCGCCCTCGGACGGGTGACGCCCGACCGGGCCTGGCTGGTGTTGAAGGAGGTCTCGCAGCGCACCAACATCAAACTGCGCAACGTCGCGGAACTGATCCTGGTCTGGGGGCGCATGGGGGAGATGCCGGAGGAGATCCGCGTCCTCCTGGAGGACCTCCTCGACCGGCACGGCCCCGTCCAGGTTCCGGGCTCACCCCCGTTGGAGTGAGGGTCACTTCGCGTCGGCGGCGATCTCCTCGCGCAACCGGGCGAAGCAGGCGCTGAGCAGCCGTGAGACGTGCATCTGAGAGATGCCCAGTTCCTCCGCTATCCGGCTCTGCGTCATCCCCGCGAAGAACCGCAGGTACAGGATCGTCCGTTCGCGTTCCGGCAGGGCCTTCAGACAGGGCGCCACGGCGACCCGGTCGACGACGGTGTCGTAACCCGGATCGGGGTCGCCGAGAGCGTCCTCGAGGGCGTAGCCGTCGGTGCCGGGCAGTTCCGCCTCCAGGGAGAGCGCCGAGAAGCACTCCAGCGCCTCCGCCCCGGTGCGCACCTCGTCCTCGGTCAGCTGCGCGTGCGCCGCGATCTCGGCGATGGTGGGGGGCCGCCCCGGGGTCGTCTGCGCCAGTTCCTTCGTGGAGCTGCGCACCCGGTTGCGCAGGTCCTGGACCCGGCGCGGCACGTGCAGGGTCCACATGTGATCGCGGAAGTGCCGCTTGATCTCACCGGTGATCGTCGGGACCGCGTACGCCTCGAAGGCGCGGCCGCGCTCGGGGTCGTAGTGTTCGACGGCCTTGACGAGTCCCAGGGCGGCGACCTGGTAGAGGTCCTCCAGGTTCTCGCCGCGTCCGCGGAACCGGACGGCGATCCGCTCGGCCATGGGCAGCCACAGGCGGACCAGTTCGTCCTTGAGTGCCCGGCGCTGCGGGCCGTCGGGCAGAGCGGCGAGCCGTTCGAAGGACTCGGCCGTGTCGGGGGCGTCGTCATGGGGGTGCTGCTTGGTTCTGACGGTGCTGCGCATCGCGCGTGCCTTCCCCAGAAGGATGCCGGTGGGGGCTCGGACACCGTGGGACTCACGCGCTCGGCGGACGGGAGAAGCCACCCGGAACCGGCCGCTCGGCGGTTCCCACGGACGTGCCTCCTGTCCGAAGCACTCCTTCCGGATTCCCGGGATGCCCGTGATTAAAACGGTTTCTCCTATTTATTCGGATCGGCGATCCGTGCGGCTGCCCGTCCGGGCTTTCCGTCCGGCTCGACCGTGACCCTCCGTTGGGGTGATTACCTCCCGGATACCTGCTCCGCGAGACCGACCCGGGCGACCGGCGCGCCGCCCGGCTGCTGCTCACCGAGGCGGCCGAGGCCCGGCTGCGGGCCTGGCAGGAACGGCGCGCCGCACTGGTCGGCCGGCAGGTCGCCCGTCTCGACCCCGCCTGCCGGGAGGCCCTGCGCGCGGCACTCCCGGCCCTGCGCGTGCTCGCCGTCACCCTCCACGAGGAGGCCGAGGAACCATGACGAACGACAGCGGCGGTACGCCGGACGCCCTCGCGTGCACCGGGCTGGCGTAGGCCTTCGGCGGCACCCGGGCGGTCGACGGGCTCGACCTGACCGTCCGGGAGGGCGAGGTCTTCGGCCTGCTCGGGCCCTACGGCGCGGGCAAGACCACCGCAATCCGCTGCGTCACGACCCTGCTGCCGGTCCCCCCGGGCATGGTCCGCGTCTTCGGCCACGACGCCGCCGGGGACCGGACGGCCGTACGGCGGCTGCTCGGATATGTCCCCCAGCAGCTGGCCGCCGACTCGGGCCTCACCGGCCGCGAGAACGTCTCCCTGTTCGCCCGCGTCTTCGGCGTGTCCCGGCGCGAGCGGGCCGCACGGGGCGCCCAGACCCTGGGCGCCGTCGGCCTGACGGACGCCGCCGACCGGCTGGCCGGCACCTGCTCCGGGGGGCATGGTCCGGCGGCGCGAACTCGCCCAGGCGCTGGTCAGTGCCCCGCGGCTGCTGATCCTGGACGAGCCGACGATCGGACTCGACCCGATCGCCCGAACGGGTGTCCGGGACCACATCACCGCCGTGCGCGAGGCCACCGGCATGACCGTCCTGGTGACCACGCACTCCATGGACGAGGCCGACCGGTACTGAGACCGGGTCGCGCTGATGCACCGCGGCCGCGTCCGCGCCCTCGGCACCCCGCTCGAACTCCGGCAGGGGTATCCAGATCATCTGGGAGCGGGGCGCCGGTGTCCTCAACAGACTGCTGGTCACGCCCACTCCGCGGGCCGCGCTGATCATCGGCAAGGCGTTCGCGGCCGGGGTGAAGTCGGTCGTCCGGGCGGTCGTCGTGGTCGTCATCGCCGCGGCCTCCTCGCTGCTGGGCCGGCCGGCCCGCTGATCTTGCCGGCGGCGGCTGCCGGGGCGCGGCCGGGAACGTGATGTGCGGCACGCCGCCCGCGAGCCGTCGCGCGCTCCGTCGGGGGATTCTTCCTGCGCACGGCTTGATCAGCGATCAAAGGGGATGAATTCCCTGGCCACAGCGCATTCTGCTCATTTGACAGTGCGATCGGCGCACGGATAGGAAGCAGCCGGTAGAAGTCGAGAGGTGGACTGTGTACGAGCCGAACGTGGTCGGGGACTGGCATGAGTACGACGCGTATGCCGGTCTGCGGGTCCGCGTCCACCGTCTGGAGCAGAGCGAGCCGCCCAGGGGACGCGACGACGCCGCCGAGGGGCTGACGTACTTCTGCCTGCGCGTGACCGTCGAGAACCGGGGCGCGAAGCACGCCACGATCCACCTCGAGGACGGCCAGATCGACGTGCGGCTGGGCCAGGAGGGCGAGAGCGCCTTCATCGACTGGCGCAACTCGCAGTTCATCGAGGGCTTCGACGTCTACCCGCTGCGCCGGGCCACCGCCGTGCTGTACGCGGCGGGACCGGAGTCGTCGCTGGGTCAGGTGGACGTCCAGATCCAGCTGCGGGTCGACGACGACTGGGCCGACCGCCGGCTGTGGACGGGCGGCGTAGGACTGGCCGAGACGCCCGGCGGCGCACCCGCGGGCGCCGCACGCGACAGCCTGGCCCGTCAGGTGAGCAACTTCCTGCGCGACCAGGCCGAAGAGGGCAGCGCCTGACGGGTGCCGCGCCCTTCGGCGGTACGCCGCTCCCTTCGCCGGTACGGGGGCCGGCGGGCAGCGACGACGGTCAGTGCGGGATGCCGTCGATGAGTTCGCGCGCGCCCTGCCGCAGCAGCGCCACCGCCACCGAGGTGCCGAGCGTCGCCGGATCGAGCGGTCCGGCCCACTCGTGGGCGTTCAGCCGGGTCTTGCCGTCCGCCGTGAACACACAGGCCCGCAGGGACAGTTCGCCGCTGCGGTCGACCCGGGCGAAGCCGGCGATCGGGCTGTTGCAGTGACCCTGGAGCACATGCAGGAACATGCGCTCCGCGGTGGCCTCCCGGTGGGTGGCCGGATCACCCAGACCGCTCACCGCGTCGATGACGTCGGCGTCGCCCTCGCGGCACTGGAGGGCGAGGATCCCCGCTCCGATCGGCGGCATCATCGTCTCCGGCGACAGCACCTCGCTGATGACGTCCCGCCGGTCGATGCGCTCCAGACCGGACACCGCGAGCAGCAGTACGTCGGCCTCGCCCGCCGCGAGCTTCTCCAGCCGGCGGTTGGCGTTGCCGCGGAACGGCACGCACCGCAGCTGCGGATGGGTGGCGGCGAGCTGGGCGACCCGGCGCACCGAGGAGGTGCCGACACGCGTCCCGGCCGGCAGCTCGTCGAGGGTGCGGCCCCGCGGGTCCACGAGGGCGTCGCGGATGTCGTCCCGCTTCAGGAACGCCGCGAACACCGTGCCCGCGGGCAGCGGCCGGTCGGCCGGTACGTCCTTGACGCAGTGCACCGCGAGATCGGCGGCGCCGGCCAGCAGCGCCGCGTCGACCTCCTTGGTGAAGGCGCCCTTCCCCTCCACCTGGGACAGGTCGCCCATCCACTTGTCACCGGTCGTCTTCACGGGGACGACCTCGGTGCGCAGACCGGGATGCAGGGCGGTCAACTCCGAGCGGACGCGCTCTACTTGGGCCAGCGCCATGGGGGAGTCACGGGAGACGATACGGATCAGTTCCGGAACGGACATGCGGGACACGATAGACCCTCGGGGGACGTGCGCCGTGCCGCTCGGTGGTTTCGGTCACGGGCGGCCGGACCGCGACGGTCCGGCACCGCCGGTGTCAGGGAGCCGCTCTGAGACCGAAGCGCCGCTTGTCGGTGCCCAGGGCGCCGAGCCGGGCGTAGAACCGGATCGCGCCCTCGTTCCACGCGGGGGTCTGCCACTGCACCTCGGCCATGCCCAGGCTCCGGGCCTGCGCCGTCACGGCCTCCACCAGCTGGGCGCCCAGACCCCGGCCGCGGTTGCCGGGAGCGAGGTACAGACAGTCCATCAGGAGGTACTCGCGGCACTCCCAGGTGGAGAGTTCGGGCGAGCAGGTCGCGTAGCCGACGACCTCGCCGTCGGACACTTCGGCGACCAGGCAGTACAGCCGGGGCGCCGGGGTGTCGAAGAGGAGCACGGCCAGGCGTTCCGCCAGGTCGGGCACGGGCGGGGCGGCGCGCTCGTACTGCGCGTGCTGGGCGGCGAGTTCGGCGACGCGCGGCAGGTCGGAGCGCTCGGCGTGCCGGACCCGTGCGACGGCGCTCACCGGACGTCCCCCGCGGCCGGGGCCGCGCCCGGCGCACCCGGCGCACCCGGCGCCGTGCCCGACGGGTCGGCCCTGCGGGCGGGCCGGCGCTCGGTGAGGACGGGCGGCTTCTTCGCCGACACGGCCGGCGGCAGTTCGTCGAGAAGATCCATCCGGACATCATGGGGCGTCGGTGCGCCGCCGTCCACGGTCGGGGAGCGCTCACCCCGGTGGCGGACGGCGGCCGTCACTCACGCGGCGGGATCGAAGGTGATCCCCGAGGGTTTCGCCGACGACAGGTGGTTGGTGAAGTTGGCGTCCTTCAGGCCGAAGTTGGCGCTGCCGAAGTCGTAGGCGCTCAACTTGTCGCGCAGGCCCGCCGGGTAGCCGTTCCAGCCGACCAGCGGCGGGTACTGCCAGGTGCCCTTGTGGTTCTCCGGCGGCTCGTCGTTGGTGTTCGCCAGTCGGAAGCAGTGGGTCCTGATGCCGTCCTTGTGGTAGACGATCTTCGCGTGGGTGCCGTCGAACCGGACGCCGGAGGCGGCGGTCACGGTGAACGACCCGTGGTTGGACGTCGAGACGTACCGGACCTGGCCGCTCTGCACCCAGATCACGACGTGCTCCCAGTCGTGCCGGTGCCCGCCGATGCTGCTGCCCGCCAGGGCCTGGTCCTTCTCGAAGTACAGGCCGTACATGTAGGCGCACCAGCCGTTGTTGCACTTGTAGCGCGAGTAGCTGTTGGTGTTGTCCAGGTCGGAGGCGTCCCGGCAGCTGCCGTTCAGGGCGCCGGTGGGGTTGAGGCCCCCGTTGATCGAGCCGTCCGGGCCGATGGCCGGGGTCGAGTAGCAGCCGTCCGTGTCGTAGTCGAACGCGGGCTGGAAGGTCAGCTCGGCGGCTTCGGCGTTGGACGGCAGGGCCGTCGGCGGGGCGGCGAAGGCCGCCGACGGAAAGGCGACGACGAGTGCGGCGGCACCGGCGAACCCGGTCAGCCACCTCCTGCGGTGTGCCTTGAACTTCGGTGACGACACTGCGTCCTCCTAGGAGTCCGGGCGCAGCCGAACGGCTGTGTGGGGAGAGGGAGTTGAAAAGCAGCTCAGCTTCCCCGGTTTTCCCTTCCGCGCCAAGAGGCCGCAGGCGTATCCGTGGTGAAGCACAGCCCAATCTTTGGCTGCGGGGGTGGGGTCAGGCGGAAATGTCCGGGAGGTCCGCCGCCGACTCCTCAGGCGTCAGGTCCGGGCGCAGCCGGAGCCAGGACGGCTGGCGCAGCAGCCCCGCCCGGGTCCGCGTGCTGTAGCGGACCTCGCCGACCAGACGGGGCACCACCCAGCGCGCGCCCGGCACCCGCGGGACGGGGTCGAAGGGGCACGCGTCGGTCGTGGCGGCCCGCAGCAGGGCGGCGAGTTCGGTCCGCTCGGCCTCGCTCCAGCCGGTGCCCACGCCCCCGACGTAACGCAGGCCGGTCGTGGCCCGCTGCCCCACCAGGACGGCGCCGGGCAGCCCGGTCAGCCGCCCCTTGCCGGGCAGCCAGCCACCGACCAGGACGTCCGCGACCCGTATGTTCCGGATCTTGATCCAGGCGCGGGAGCGCACGCCCGGCTCGTAGACGGCGTCCAGGCGCTTGCAGACCAGGCCTTCCAGGCCGTGGGCGCGGGTCGCCTCCAGTGCCTCCTGCCCGTGTCCCACCAGGGCGCCGGGCGTGGACCAGGACGGGCCCTCCAGCTCCAGGGCCTCCAGCCGGGCCCTGCGCCGTGTGTAGGACAGGTCGAGGAGGGACCGCCCGCCGAGATGCATGACGTCGAACAGGACGAGGTGGACGGGGGCCGTGGCCGCCAGCCGTGCCGCCCTGGCCGGCGCACCGGCCAGACCCATCCGGGACTGGAGCAGCTGGAAGTCGGCCCGGCCCCGCGCGTCCAGGGCGAGGATCTCGCCGTCCAGTACGGCCGGTGCGGTGCCCAGCGCGCCGCCCAGCGGCCGCAGCTCGGGGTAGGCGGCGGTGATGTCCTCCCCGGAGCGGGCGCGCAGGGTGATGCTCCCGTCCCCGGGGAGGTACACCACGGCCCGCTGTCCGTCCTGCTTGGTCTCGTAGGCCCAGCGCGCGTCCTGGGCGGCGGGCGGCAGCCGGCCCGCGGTGGCGAGCATGGGGGCGATGAGAGGGAGGGTCACGGGTGAGTTGTGGACACGGCCGCAGCGGCGCACGCGGAACGGACCGCTGTTTCGCCTGATCGGAGCTGCGCAAGCCCGACCGATACCCGCCCGCCGGTGCCCCGACGCCGGGGCACCTCGGGCCCACGGGCCACGACGACCGGCCCCGGGGCGCGGTGGGGCAGGGCGGGCGCGGCCCGCGAAGCGGCACCGTCGGCGGGCGGTGCTCGTCGCGGGTGCGGCACCTCCACCTCGATCACCGTCGGGCCGCTTGCCGCTTGTCGGTTCCGCTGGCCCCGGCAGTCCCGGCAGTCCCGGTAGCCCCGGCAGCCCCGGCAGTCCCGGTAGCCCCGGCAGCCCCGGCAGCCCCGGTCGGCCCGGCGACGGCCGCCGCGCCGACCGGGGCGGGGAGTCGGGGCTCACCACGCGCAGGGGAGTTCTGCCTCGATCAGCGTCGGGCCGCCCGCCGGGCTCGTCACGCGGACCGTTCCGTCCAGTGCGGCGACCCGGCGGCGTATGCCGAGCACTCCTGATCCGGCGTTCTCGTCGATGCCGCCGCATCCCTCGTCGCGCACCCGCACACCCAGGCCCTTCGGTGACGCCGTCAGTTCCACCTCGGCCCGGTCGGACCCGCTGTGCTTGGCCGCGTTGGTCAGGGCCTCGGCGACCACGAAGTAGGCGGCCGCCTCCACTGCGGCCGGCGGCCGGGGCCCGTCCGGGAACCCGTCCGTCCGCACGCTCACCCGCAGCCCGCCCCCACCCCCGCCCCCCTGCCCGGCCCCGCTCCGCGCGTCGGCCGGACGCGAGGAACCCCATCCGGCCGCGAGGGCCCGTACCGCTCCGGTGAGGCCCCGGTCGGTGAGGATCGGCGGATGGATGGCGCGCACCACGTGCCGCAGCTCCGCCAGTGCCTCCTCGGCCTGCTCCTGCGCGTCGGTGAGCAGTTCGCGGGCCGCCTCGGGGTCGGCTCCGTACGCCCGCCGGGCCAGGCCGATCCGCAGCGACAGCGCGACGAGCCGTGCCTGGGCGCCGTCGTGCAGATCGCGTTCGATCCGGCGCAGCTCGGCCCCGTGGGCGGCGACCGCGTCCGCGCGGCTCGTGGTGAGACGGTCGACGCGCAGGGACAGCAGTGCCTCGGGGGAGGGGCTGAGCAGGGCGGCGGACCAGCCCGCCTCGAGGTCGGCGAGCCGGACGATCAGCGGCAGGACCACCGCCGGGCGGCCCAGCAGCCCGCCGCGCACGCCGTCCACGACGAGGCCCACGGGCCACAGCGGCAGCACGAGCACCGTCAGCCAGGCGTAGGCGTAGTGGGCCGCAAGCCAGCGCAGGTCGGTGCGGGTCGCCGGATCCCGGACGGCCGTGCGCAGCCGCTCGCGCAACGGGCCGGTGACGGGCCGGTACGCCTCCGGGATCTCCCGGCCGGTCCAGGACGCCGTCGAGCGCCGCTTGGCCCCGGCGATCCTGCGGATCAGCAGCACGGTCTCGGGCAGCAGCCAGATCCCGGCCCCGGTGACCGTGCCCGTGGCGGCGATCAGCAGGACGGTGACGAAGAGGTGCGTCCCGAAGGCCGTGGCGGCGGCCGAGAGCAGGTGGACCGTGGCCCGCGCCGCCGGTCGCAGAGTCGCGCGCATGGTGCCGTTTCCTCGGTGACGACGGGGACGGGCTGACGGGCGGCGGGGAGACGCGCCGCGGGGGAGTGCGAGAGAGCGGGATGCGAGAGAGCGGGAGGGGGCCCAGCCTCACGCGGCCCCCGCGGCCCCCCCCCGCGGCCCCCCGCGGACCCCGCCCCCCCCGCGGGCCCGCCCCGCGGACCCCCGCTCAGTCGTCCAGCGTGACGACGACCTTCTCCGCCGCCCCGGGAGTCAGCGCCAGTTCGAAGGCCCGGGAGGCCTCGGCGAACGGGACGCGGTGACTGATCAGCTTGGCGAACCTCTCCTGATGCGCGACGAGTTCGGGGGTCACCTCGAAGATCTCGGTGGGGTAGCCCTGGGAGGCGATGAGGGTGAGTTCGCTGCGCAGCATGCCGCCGAGGTCGACCTCGCCCTTCTTCTGCACGGCGACCATGACCAGCTTCGCGCCCCACTTCGCCGACCGGACCACCGTGTCGAAGACGGCCGGTGCGCCGGCCGCGTCGATGAAGAGGTCGGTGCCCGGACGGGGCTGGCCGAGGGCGTTGGCGCTTTCGCCGTGCAGCGCGGTCAGCCGTGCGATCACGTCCTCCTCCGCGGAGTCCACGACGGCGTCCGCGCCCACGGCCAGTGCCTTCTCCAGGCGTGAGGGGATCACGTCGGCGACCACCACGTGTTCCACACCGCGCAGCTTCAGCCAGATCGCCGCGCCGAGCCCGATCGGCCCGGCGCCGAACACCACGACCTTGTCGCCGGGCCCCGCTCCGGAGCGGTTGACGGCGTGGAGCGACACGGCCAGGGGTTCGTTGAGCGAGGCCACGTCGAACGGGACCGTGTCGGGGAAGACGGCGACGCTCCTGCCGACCTCGGCGTTCTCGATCAGCAGGTACTCGCTCATCCCGCCGAACCTGCCGCCGCAGCCGATGATGCCGGTGGGCGCGGCCTGCGGGTTGACGACCACGCGGTCGCCCGGCGCGAGGCCGCTCACCTCGGCGCCGACCTCCACGACCTCGCCGGCCGGTTCGTGGCCCAGCGGCACGGGGACCAGATCGCCGCCCAGGTGGGCCCGGGCGGGCATGCCGCCCAGGTGCAGGAAGGTGACGTCGGTGCCGCAGATGCCGCAGGCGCGGATCCGTACCAGCGCGTCCCGGGGCCCCGGTACGGGGCGCTCGACGTCCACGACCTCGATCGTGCCGGCACCGCCGGTCCGGACGGACTTCATCGTGCTCATGGGAGGGAGCCTTTCTCGCTGCTGGAAACGGTCGCTGACGCGCGCGGTGCGGTGCCTCGTCGGAACCCGGCGCCGTCAGGGCGCCGCGACCCGCCCGGAAAGCCGGTCGCCCGCGCCCGTGGGGGGGGGAAAACGTCCCGGGCCCGGCTCCGGCCGGGGGTGGACCGGTTGCCGGGCCCGGGGACCGCGCCGATCCCCGTCCCCACGGGTTCGGCGGCCGGGAGCCGTCTCCGCTCAAGACGGACTGCCGGATTGCTTGAGTTAGGCAAGCATATGTGGATTACTTGAGTCAAGCAAGCGACGTCGGGCGACGTCGGATCCGGCACTCGGAAAGGCGCGGTGTGAACCTCTCCCCATTGCCGTCGGCGGTGCCCCCCGCCTCACCCGCGGTGGTCGAGCTGGAACGGGCCGCCGTGGCGATGCTGCGCCAGATCGCCGATCACGAGCCCCTGCGCCCCGGAGAGTTCGTCCAGGTGCTCGCCGTGCAGGCTTCCCACGTCACCCGTCAGGTGCAGCGGCTCGGGAGATCGGGCCATCTGACGCGTGTCGCCGACGCGGACGACCCTCGTGTGCTGCGCATGCGTCTCACCCCGCTCGGCGAGGAGGCCGTCGCGCGGCTGGGTGACGCGGGCGCGCGGGGCGTGCGACCGGCCCTCGCCCACTGGTCGCCCGATGAGCTGCGCAGCATCGCCGCGCTCGTCCGCCGCCTGGTGGACGTCTTCCTGACCCATCCCGCCGACGAAGGGCAGGCCCTGCATGAGGGCACCACGCCACCCGCGCCGTGACGCCCGCGGGGACCGTCCCGCGGCGCCCGCGGACGCCCCCGCCCACCCCGGCCCGCCGGGGGAGGGCCGCCGGGCCGAGACGCCGCCGTCCCCGGGACGCGAGCCGTCGCTCGCCCGCGGTGCGGGCCGTCGTGTACTGGTCGTCGCGGCCGAGCCGGACCTCGCCGAACTCCTCGCCACCACCTTGGGCCTGGCCGGCTACCGGGCCGTCCTCGCGGGCACGCTCGCCGAGGCGCTGGCCCGGCTCGGCGCACAGCGGTTCGACCTGGCCGTGGTCGACACCGCGCTGCCGGGCCTGGCCGGCTACGACGCGGCGGGCCGCCCGGCGATCGCCCACCGGCCGCCGGTCCTCTATCTCGCCGCCTGTGACCTGCTCGGCCGCCTGCTCCCCGAACTCGCGCCGGGGGAGAAGGACTGTGTCACCAAACCCTTACGGGTGGCGGAGGTGCTGACCCGGATGCAGGTGCTGCTGCGCGCCACGGCGCCGGGCTCCCCCGGCCGTGCTCCCGGATACGGGGACCTGGTCGTCGACGACGTCCTGCGGCGGGCCCGGCGCGGTGACCGGGATCTCGGCCTCACGCCCGCCGAGTACCGCCTGCTGCGCCATCTGCTGGACAATCCGCACCGGGTGCTGTCCAAGGAGCAGCTCGGCCGGTACGTCCGGGGAGGTTACCGGGGCGACAACGCCGTCGAGCAGCTCGTCTCCCGGCTCAGGCGCAAGGTGGACCGCGGAGGGGCCGCGCTGATCCACACCCGGCGCGGCTTCGGTTACTGGCTGGGAAAGGCCGACACCGAGGACTGACGACGGGCAGGTGCGAACACCGGCTGCGCCGGGCGACGGCAGGGGAGCGCGGTGCCGTGGGAGTGCGACGTCACCCCCCATGTGTCGACCTGTTCCACTGTCACATCGTCAATCCTTCTTCCAGGAAGACCGGTTGGTGGCCTCGGTGCCACGGTCCGACATCCCTGCCGCGGCTGTGACCCGTGCCACGTCAGCCTCCTGTCAGGTGACTGACCGCCGTGTGTCAGGTCGCTCTGTTTGCATGTGCTCACCGACGTCCCGACGCCCTTCCCCCGGCGCTCCGGCCCCTGCGGAGCCCCCACCACCGAGGAGAGCCATGGCCGACACACTGACCGGACCGCTGCCCCAGGACCCGGACCCGGTCCCCGACTTCCCGATGCCGCGGGCCGCCCGCTGCCCCTTCGACCCCCCACCCGGGCTCAAGGAGCTCCAGGAGCGGGGGCCGCTGGCGAAGGTCCGCCTCTGGGACGGCAGCCGGCCCTGGCTCGTGACCCGGCACGCCGACCAGCGCGCCCTGCTCGGCGACCACCGGGTCAGCGCCGACACCGACAGCCCCGGCTACCCGTCGAAGGCCGCCGGGGACGGCGGGGACACCAAGTTCGGCTTCATCATGCTGGACGACCCGGAGCACGCCAGGCTGCGCCGGATGGTGACCGCGCCGTTCGCGATCAGGCGGGTGGAGGCCCTGCGTCCCGTCGTGCAGGACATCGTGGACGGTCTGGTCGACGACATGCTGGCGGGCCCCGGACCGGTGGACCTGGTGGAGGCCTTCGCGCTGCCTGTCCCCTCGCTGGTGATCTGCGAGCTGCTCGGCGTGCCCTACGACGATCACGCGTTCTTCCAGGACAACACCCGGACGATGGTCCACCGGGACGCCACCCCCGAACAGCGCGGACGGGCGACCCGCGAGATAGCCGAGTACCTCGGCGGGCTGATCGGCAGGCGGCTCGCGGATCCGCGGGACGATCTGCTGTCGGGCATCGCCGGCCGGGTCCGGGCCGGCGAGATCGACCACCGTACGGCCACGGAGACGGCGCTGCTGCTGCTCCTCGCGGGGCACGAGACCACCGCGAACATGATCGCGCTGGGCACGCTCGCCCTGTTCCACCACCCCGACCAGCTGGCCCTCCTGCGGGACACGGAGGACCCCGCACTCGTCGTCTCCGCCGTCGAGGAACTGCTGCGGTATCTGAGCATCACCCATCTCGGGCGGCGCCGCGCCGTCACCGCCGACATCGAGATCGGCGGGCGGCTGATCAAGGCCGGCGAGGGCGTGATCATGGCCAACGAGATCGCCAACCGCGACCCCGAGGTCTTCCCCGACCCCGACCGGCTCGACCTCACCCGGGACGCCCGCCGCCATGTCGCGTTCGGCTTCGGTGTCCACCAGTGCCTGGGGCAGCCGCTGGCCCGCATGGAGCTCCAGGTCGTCTACGCAACCCTCTACCGGCGGATCCCGACCCTGCGGCCGGCCGTCCCGCTGGACGAGATCCGCTTCAAGGAGGACGCCTTCATCTACGGCGTCCACTCCCTGCCCGTCACCTGGTGACGGTGCCGTCCCACGAGCCCGACGACAGCCGACGGCGACGGACCGCCGAGAACGAGAAGGGGAATCCCATGAGTGGTGCCGAGGTGGAGCTGGAGACCGACAGGTGCGTCGCCTCCGGGCAGTGTGTGGTGGCGGCCGGACAGGTCTTCGACCAGGACGACGACGGCATCGCGGTGCTGCTGGCGGAGCGGCCCGCGCCCGAACACCTCGACGACGTCCGCGAGGCCGTCGCGGTCTGCCCGGCCGCGGCGATCCGGCTGCTCGAACGGTGAACCGGATCGTGGTCGTCGGAGCCTCGGCCGCCGGACTCGCGGCGGCCGAGACGCTCCGGCGCGAGGGCTACGAGGGGACGCTGACGCTCGTCGGCGACGAACCGCACGCTCCCTACGACCGGCCGCCGCTGTCCAAGCAGGTCCTCGCCGCCGAGTGGGAGCGGGACCGGCTCCCGCTGCGCCGCCCCGGCGAGCTCGCCGCCCTCGGCCTCGACCTGCGCCTCGGCACCGCGGCGACCGGCCTCGACACCGCCCGCCGACGCGTACGCATGGCGGACGGCGGCGACGTGCCGTACGACGGCCTGATCCTGGCCACCGGTGTCCGGCCGCGCCGGCTGCCGGGCGGCGGCGCGCATGTGCTGCGCACCCTGGAGGACGCGCTCGCCCTGCGCGAGCGCCTCGCCCCGGGACGGCACCTGGTCGTCGTCGGCGCGGGCTTCCTCGGCGCGGAGGCCGCCGCGGTGGCCCGCGGCCTGGGGGTGCAGGTCACCTTGCTGGAACCGGCGGCCGTGCCGCTGGCCCACGCGGTCGGCGAGGAGATCGGACGGGTGCTGTCGCGGGCGCACGCCGATCGGGGGGTACGGCTGCGCTGCGGGGTCACCGTGACCGAGGCGACCGGCGGCGGTGTACGGCTCGCCGATGGCGGGGCCGTCGAGGCCGACGAGGTGCTGGTCGCGGTCGGGTCGGCGCCCAACACCGAGTGGCTGGCCGGCAGCGGTCTGACGGTGGCCGACGGGGTGGTGTGCGACGCGTACCTGGAGGCCGCGCCGGGCGTGTACGCCGCCGGGGACGTGGCCCGCTGGCTCCACCCGCTGTCCGGCACGTCCCTGCGGATCGAACACCGCACCAACGCCACCGGGCAGGGGATGGCCGCCGCCCGCAATCTGCTGCGCCCCGAGGCCCGCCGGCCGTTCGCGGCCGTGCCGTACTTCTGGTCCGACCAGTACGGCATGAGGATCCAGGCCCACGGGTTCCTGCGCGGCCACGACGAGGTCGCGGTCGTCGAGGGCGCCCTCGACGACCGGCGGTTCGTGGCCGCCTACCGCACCGGCGACCGGGTGGGCGGCGTGCTCGCCGTGGCCATGCCGCCCGCGGCGGTCCAGCGGTGGCGGCAGGCGGTCGCACACCGCGCGCCCTGGGGAGAGCACGTGCGGGTGACGGTGTGAGACGGTCGTCGGCCGCGAGGCACGCCGGGGGACGGGTAACTTACTTGAGTTACGCAATGAGATGGTAAAGTGGTCCGCATGTCCACCGAACCGCCCGAACCGTCCCCGCTGCCCTCCGCCGCGGCTCCGGAAGTGATCGAGATCGAGCGCGCGCTCACGCGGATCACGTACCTGAGCACCCGCGCCCGTCAGCACGACCGGCTGATGACGCTGGCGGGCGTCCCGCTGGACCGCGCCGCCGTGGCCCTGCTGCGGCAGGTCGCGGACTCCGAGCCGCTGCGGCCGGGGGAACTGGCGCAGCGGCTGGGCGTGGAGGCGTCCCATGTGACCCGCACGGTGCAGCAGCTCCAGAAGTCCGGCCATGTCACCCGGGTCCCCGACCCCGACGACGGCCGGGCCCAGCGCATCGAGCTCACCGGGGCCGGCCGCGCGGCCGTAGACCGCATCCGCGACGCGGGCGCCCGGGGGATGCAGCTCGCCCTGGCCGACTGGTCCCCGCAGGAGCTGGGTCAGCTGGCCGCGCTGTTCCACCGCATGGTGGACGACTTCCTCTCCTACTCCGTCGAGGACGAGACCGAGCAGCCGGCCGCGGCCCCCCGGGGCTGACCTCGGTTCCGCCCGGCGCCGAGGGGGCTCAGTCGCGGTCCGGGACGCGTGTGAAACCGCCGGGCCACTCGTCCTCGTCGAGCGTGTGGGCGTCGATCACGAAGCAGTCCGGCTCCTCGCGGAAACCCGGCAGCAGCCGCGCGAGGCGCCTGCGCTCCGCCGCTTTCTCCGGCGTGGAGCAGACGCCGAGCAGCTTGGCGTCGTCGCCGTCCCGCTCGTCGAGGTGCACCGTGTCCCCGTCGCGGTGCAGGGGCGCGCCGTCCTCGCCGGCCGTGTTCCGGTGTCCGATGGGCCACAGCAGGCAGACGGTCATCCCCGCAGATCATCGCCCGCGCCGGGCAACCACGCGGCGGCCCGGGCGAGTTGACGGGCCCGTGCGGCGCGCGCCCCTCGGCGCGGGTGCCCGGCCGGCCGGCCGACCCCGGCTCCGCATTCCCGCCTACCCTCCAGTAAGGTCGGGCGCCAGATCGTCAGAGGAGGAACCGTGCCACGGTCCGAACGCTCACCCCTGCTGCTGGCGGGACTGCTGGCCGGCATGGGCGCAGCCCACTTCGCCGTCCCGCGCCCGTTCGACGCGATCGTCCCGCGCACGCTGCCCGGCTCCCCCCGGACCTGGACGCACGCCAGCGGCGTCGCCGAGCTGGTGCTGGCGGCCGGAGTGGCCCTGCCCCGCACCCGCAAGACGGCCGCGCTGGCCACGGCCGCGCTCTTCGTCGGCGTCTTCCCCGCGAACGTCAAGATGGCGTGGGACTGGCGGCACCGCCCCGCCCCGCTCAAGGCCGCCGCCGTCGCCCGGCTGCCCTTCCAGGTGCCCCTGGTGATGTGGGCCCGCAGCGTCGCCGAGGGCGCCCGCACCGCGACCACCGCGGAGGGACGGTCGTGACCAGGATCCTGACAGCCGGTGACCTCGTCGAGGACTTCTCGCTGCCGGACGAGACGGGCACGGTCCGCAGCCTCACGGAGCTGCTCGCGGACGGGCCGGTGGTCCTCTTCTTCTACCCCGCCGCCCTGACCGGGGGCTGCACGGCCGAGGCCTGTCACTTCCGTGACCTGGCGGCCGAGTTCGCCGCCGTGGGCGCCCGCCCGGTCGGGATCAGCGGGGACTCCGTCGACCGCCAGCAGGAATTCACCGGAAAGCACGTGCTCGGCATGCCGCTCCTGTCGGACGTCGACGGATCGGTGCGGGAGCGCTTCGGCGTGAAGCGCGGCTTCTCGCTGGCGCCCACCAAGCGGGTCACCTTCGTCATCGGGCAGGACCGCACCGTCTGGGAGGTCGTGCGCAGCGAGCTGCGGATGAACACGCACGCCGACCGTGCCCTCGAGGTGCTGCGCGCCCGCGGCGCCTGACCCGCGCCCGGGCGCCCCGGCCGGACGGCCGGGCTCCCGGCGCGGTTGATGCGCCGGGACAAAGGGACCATTCTGGACGACATGGAGCATGTCGTCGCTGCGGCGGTCATCGATGCGCGTGGCGTCGTGACGGGCTGGAGCGAGGGCGCCCGACTGCTGACGGGCCGCTCGGCCGAGGAGACCGTCGGGCGCGCCGCCGCCGAGCTGCTCGCCGAGGACCCGCCCGGGCGCGGGGACGGCGAGTGGAGCGGTCCCGTCGTGGTGCGTCACCGTGACGGCCGGCCCGTACCCCTCGTCGTGACGGCCCACCCTGTGCTCGACGCGGACGCCCGGCCCGCCGGCCACACCCTCACCGCGCGGCCGGCCGATGCCGTACCTGCGCCCGAGGCCGCACGGCCTCCCGGCACCGCGGCCCCGCACGGCACCGCGGCCCCGCACGGCACCGCGGCCCCGCACGGCACCGCGGCCCCGCCCGGCGCCGTGGAGCCGACGCTGGCCGGGCGGGCGTTCCAGCAGGCCTCCATGGCGATGTCCGTCTTCGACCCCGGCCAGCGCTACCTGCGGCTCAACGAGATCGCCTGCAAGGTCATGGGCGTCTCCGAGGACGTCCTGCTCGGCCGGCACTTCCCCGAGACCGTGGAGGACGCCGAGCACAGCAGGGGCTTCGAACGGCAGCTGCGCCAGGTCGCCGAGACCGGTCGCCCCACGCGCTACGAGAGCTTCACCGGAGCACCGGCCCTCAACCGCGAACACGCCTGGACCACCGAGATGTGGCCGGTGCGCGACGACCGGGGAACGGTGACCGGCGTGGCCCTCGCGGCCTTCGACAGCACGGAGCAGTACCTGGCCCGCCGACGACTGACCCTGCTGAACGAGGCCGCGGCGTCCATCGGCACCACCCTCGACGTGGTGCGCACCGCCGAGGAGGTTATCGCGCTCCTCGTGCCCAGGTTCGCCGACTTCGCCAGCGTGGACCTGCTGGACTGGGTCCTGGGGGCCGACGAGCCGCCACCCGTCCCGGACGGCGAGGTCGTGCTGCGCCGGGTCGCCCACGGCTCCGCCCACGAAGGCACCCCCGAGGCGGCGGTCCGTCTCGGCGAGACCGACGTCCACCCGCCCTTCAGCCCGCCCGCCCGCGCCCTGCGCGAGGGGCGCGCCGTCCGCATCCAGGCGGGCGAACCCGATTTCATGCGCTGGCTCGGCGAGCGCAACGCGCGCGCTCCCGAGGGCCGCCGCTTCCGCACCGGGGTCCACTCGGTGATCTCGGTGCCCCTGCGGGCCCGGGGCACCACCCTGGGCGTCCTGGTCGGCGTCCGTATCGCTCACCCCGACGACTACGAGGCCGACGACGCCGTCTTCGCCGAGGAACTGGCCAGCCGGGCCGCCGTCTGCGTCGACAACGCCCGCCGCTTCGCCCGGGAACGCACCACCGCCCTCACCCTCCAGCACAGCCTGCTGCCCCGCGGCCTGCCCGGACAGGCCGCCGTCGAGGTCGCCCACCGCTATCTGCCCAGCGGCTCCACCGCGGGCATCGGCGGCGACTGGTTCGACGTCATCCCGCTCTCCGGAAGCCGGGTCGCCCTCGTCGTCGGCGACGTCGTCGGACACGGCATCCCCTCCACGGCCACCATGGGGCGGCTCTGCATGGCCGTGCGCACCCTCGCCGACGTGGACCTGCCGCCCGACGAACTCCTCACCCACCTCGACGACCTCGTCACCCATCTCGCGGCCTACGACAACGCGGGCGAGGACGTCGCCGAGCTCGGCGCCACCTGCCTCTACGCCGTCTACGACCCCGTCGGCCGCCGCCTCACCCTCGCCGCCGCCGGACACCCGGCACCCGCCCTCGTCCTGCCCGACGGCACCGCGCAGCTGGTCCGCATGACCCCCGGACCACCGCTCGGCGTCGGCGGCCTCCCCTTCGAGGCGGTCACCCTGGACCTCCCCGAGGGCGCGGTCGTCGCCCTCTACACGGACGGCCTGATCGAGGACCGCGACCGTGACGTCGACCGCGCCACCGGCGAACTGTGCAGCGCGCTGACCGCACCGGCCGCCACCCTCGACGCCCTCTGCGACGGCGTGCTCAAGGCGGTCCTGCCGGACGAGCCGAGCGACGACGTGGCCCTGCTGCTCGCCCGCACCCGGGTGCTGGGCGCGGACCGGGTCGCGACCTGGGACATCGAGCCGGACCCCGCCCACGTCGCCGTCACCCGCCAGGCGGCGACCGAGCAGCTGACCGCGTGGGGCCTGGAGGAGGCGGCCTTCGTCACCGAACTCGTCGTCAGCGAACTCGTCACCAACGCCATCCGCTACGGCGCGCCGCCCATCCAGCTCCGCCTCATCCGTGACCGGAACCTCATATGCGAGGTGTCGGACGGCAGTTCCACCTCGCCCCATCTGCGCCGCGCCCACGCCTTCGACGAGGGCGGCCGCGGCCTGCTGCTGGTCGCGCAGCTCACGCAGCGCTGGGGCAGCAGGCAGACGGACCGGGGCAAGACGATCTGGGCGGAGCAGACGCTCGACTCCGCGTGACCACGCGCACGACCACCCGCACGGGTGAGCGGGCCCGGCCGCTCAGAACTCCTCGTGCACCTCGGGGTCGCCGCCCAGCCGCCGGTGCGGGCGCTGCGCGATCGCCGCCAGCTGCGCCGGTCCGAGCTCGAAGCCGAAGAGGTCGAGGTTGGCGCGCTGCCGCTCCGGGCTGGAGGACTTCGGGATGGGGACCGCGCCGAGCTGGACGTGCCAGCGCAGCACGACCTGGCCGGGTGTCACGCCCAGCGACTCGGCGACGGAGACGACGACCGGGTCCTCCAGGAGCGCCGAACCGCGGCCCAGCGGGCTCCAGCTCTCCGTGCGGATGCCCTTGGCCTCGTGGAAGGCGCGCAGCCCGTCCTGCGGGAAGAGCGGATGCAGCTCGATCTGGTTGACGCAGGGCAGCACCCCGGTCTCCTTCTCCAGCCGTTCGATGTGCGCGGCGGTGAAGTTGGAGACGCCGATCGACCGGACCAGTCCGTCCTCGCGCAGCTTGATCATGGCCCGCCACGAGTCGACGAACCGGTCGACCCGGGGGAGCGGCCAGTGGATCAGGTACAGGTCCACGTAGTCCAGGCCGAGCCGCCGACGGGACTCCTCGAAGGAGGCGAGGGTCTCGTCGTGCCCGTGGTGGCGGCCGGGGAGCTTCGTGGTGACCACGATCTCCTCGCGGGCCACCCCGGACCGGGCCACGCCCCGTCCGACCCCGGTCTCGTTGCGGTAGTTCGTCGCCGTGTCCACGAGCCGGTAGCCCAGACCGAGCGCCTCGGCGACGGCCCGCTCCGCCTCGGCGTCGTCCATCGGCCAGGTGCCCAGCCCCACGGCCGGGAGCCTCGTACCGTCGTTGAGCGTGTGCTCCGGGATGTTGCTCACCAGGGGGACCTTTCCTCGACCGTGTCGTCCCTCCAGCCTCACCGATGATCCGGCGGGCGGACAACCGGACGCCGCGCACGGCGTGTCCGCCGCGGCCGGGGGCGGCCGGGGCACTGTCGCCAGGCCGCCGATTCGCTGTCACGATCTTCGGGAGCGGTGACGGCCGACGGGTGAGGACGAGCGGAGCACGCATGACGACGGACAGCCGGGCGACCCCCTTCGACGATCCGGCGGCCGAGAAGGCCGCCCGGGCGGCCGGGGTCGAGGTGAAACCGGTCGCCGGACACACCGGCGCCGAGATCGGGGGCGTCGACCTCGCGGCCGGGCTCGACGACGCCCAGGTCGCCGTGATCAGGGCGGCGGTGCTGCGCTGGAAGGTGGTCTTCTTCCGGGAGCAGCACCTGGACCACGCCGGACACGTGGCGTTCGCGCGCCGGTTCGGCGAACCGGTCGTCCTGCGCAGGCGCGGCAGCGCCTCACCGCCCGACTTCCCCGAGGTCGAGACGACCGCCGACCGGCTCGAACTGGGCGGGAGGTTCGGCATGGAGCACGAGGAGTGGCTGCGCCGCCGCCGGCACACCCTGCTGCGCGGCTGGCACTGCGACCACGGCGCCCGGGTCGACCCGCCCGCCGCGACGATCCTGCGCGCCGAGACGGTGCCGCCCTACGGCGGCGACACGACGTGGTCCAACCTGGCCGCCGCCCACGCCGGACTCTCCGCACCCCTGCGGGAGTTCCTGGCCGGGCTGCGCGCCGAGCACCGGCTGGGCGTCGGCTACCAGCCCCGCCCGGGCGACGACGCGTACGTCCGGCACCTCCTCGACCACCAGGTCGCCTCGGTGCACCCCCTGGTCCGGGTGCACCCCGAGACGGGCGAGCGGGTGCTGTACGTCAACGGCTACTACCTGGAGCAGATCACCGACCTCTCCCGCGCGGAGAGCCGGGCGATCCTGGACATGCTGCTGGAGGAGGCGACCCGCCCCGAGTACACGGTCCGTTTCCGCTGGGAGCCCGGCAGCGTGGCCTTCTGGGACAACCGGGCCACCATCCACCTCGCCCCCGCCGACAGCGCGCACCTGGGCTTCCCGCGCACCATGCACCGGGTGATGATCGGCGGTGAGGTACCCGTCGGGGCGGACGGCAGGCCGTCCGAGCCGGTGACGGGCACCGAGGCGGGCCGCTGGTGAGGATCCTCAGGCCGGGTCGGCGCCGGGCCGCCAGCCCAGCGCCGGACCCAGCTTCGTCGCCGTGTCGGTGAGGATCTGCACGTAGTCCTCGTGCTCGAAGGTGAACGGCAGGGCGAAGGCGACCTCGTCGATCTCGCGGAACGCGGCGTGCGCGTGCAGGCGTTCGGCGATCTCCTGCGACGTGCCGACCAGGTCCGGGGCGAAGAGCAGCCGGGCCGGCCCCTGCGGCGACGTCGTGCGGGGCAGCCGCTTCGCCGCGAACTCCTCGTACTTCGCGCGCTGTGCGGGCGAGGCGGAGTCGGTCGGGACGACCACCAGGCCCTGCGAGACACGGGCCGCCTCGCCGTCGGGGTGGGCGGCCCGGAAGGCGCGGACGTGGGAGAGCTGGATGTCGGCGAAGTCCCTTGTGTCGTCCGGGCCTTCGGCCTTGACGACACTGCTGGTGAGGAAGTTCATGCCGTGCTCCCCGGCCCACCGCGCCGAGCCGGTGCTGCCCCCGCCGTACCAGAGACGGCGGCCCAGGCCGGGGGAGTGCGGCTGCACCCGGTCGGAGAACACCTCGAACCCCTCGACCCCGCTGAAGTCGGTGGCCGGCTTGCCTCGCACCAGGTCCAGCAGCCGCCGCACCCGCTCGTAGCCGAAGTCCTCGGCGTCCGCGCTGTCCGGGTAGAGGGCCTCCTTGACCTGCTCGTAGTGCATCGGCGGGCCGACGCTCACCCCCGGGTTGAGCCGGCCCCCGGACAGGATGTCCACGGTGGCCAGGTCCTCGGCGAGACGCAGCGGGTTCTCCCAGCCCATCGGGACGACCGCGGTGCCGAGCTCGATGCGCCGGGTGCGCTGCGAGGCGGCCGCCAGCACGGCGACGGGGGAGGAGATGCCGTACTGGAGGTGGCGGTGGCGCACCCACGCGCTGTCGAAGCCGAGCCGCTCGCCCAGCTCGATGATCTCCAGTGTGGTCTCGTGCCCCCGGCCCGGGTCGTCCCCGTCGAACAGCCCGATGGTGAGGAACCCCAGTTTGCGCAGGGGGCGTGAGGTCGACGGCAAGGGTTCCTCCATCGTTCGACGGCCCTACGGCCGTGCGGCGGTTCTCCGGTGATTGTGGCACCGGTCCTCAGCCCAGCGGGATCACGACCTCGTCCTCGACCGGCGGGTTCAGTTCCTGCGCGCGGTTCCCGGTGGCCGCGAAGCAGCGCAGCCGGACCGACTCCGGGGTGACGTCCAGCCGCAGGAAGCTCTTGAAGAACGGCGGGCTGTACGTCGCCGAGCTCGGAGAGAAGAGCTGGGTGTAGATCTTGCGCACCGGCAGCCGCAGCCGCCTGCGGCGCTCCGGACGGCTCCCGGTGCCCAGCAGACCGGCCAGCAGACGGATCCGCCGGGTCACCCGCACCTGCGGGCCCGGCGCGCGGGTCGGCGGGATGCCCAGCCGTTCGGCGACGACGGCCTGGGCCTCGGCCTCCGTCAGGGCGAAGAAGCGCCGCAGCCGCAACCGGCGCCCGTAGAGCCGGCTGTAGAAGGCCAGGGAGTCGCCGCGCAGCGGATAGCAGCGGAAGTCGCGCTCGGTGACGCCGGCGACGGACACCCGGGGAATGGTGTGCGTGGCGTGCATGAAGGCGCCCCCGCCGCCCGAGACGACGTACTGGAGCGTCCGCCCGTCCGCCAGACGCACCGGATAGCGCTGGTAGTTGTGGATGTCGCCGCCTATCGCCGCGACGTAGTGGTGCTCGGGCGCGGTCACGATGTCGTCGACGGTGCCGCCCCCTTCGACGGGGCACGGGTGGTGTTCGCCGTCGACGTAGAGGGGGGAACCGGTGACGAGGATCTTCGGGCGCGGCCCGCGGGACACCTCGCGGAGCCAGGCGCCCTGTTCGGCGTCGAGGGTGCCGAGCAGTCCGGTGTCGATGCCTATGATCCGCACCGGTCCGGCGTCGATCGCCCAGTACGGCCCGGGCTGCACGGCCCGTTGCCCCGCCGCGGACCTCAACTCGCCCGCCTCCCGCAGGCGGAGGCCGTCGTGGGCGCGGCGCCGGTGCCAGAGCAGCGCCCGCAGCCGGGCGCGGCTGAACAGGCGCGGCGCGGGCTCGGTGGGCAGCGGCGGGGCGTCCGCGCAGAAGACCCGCATGAACGCGCCGAGGTCCTCGTACCAGTCGTGGTTGCCCGGTATCGCGTAGAAGGGCGCCGGGTAGTCGCGGTAGGGGCGGAAGAACTTGGTGCCGTAGTCGTCGGCGCTGCCCACCGGGTAGATCACGTCACTGGCGAGGACGGCGAAGGACGTGCCCTGACTGGCCCTCAGGAAGCCGGGGACGACGGCGTACTGGGGATCGTCGCCCTCTCCCGTGTCGCCGATGACCATGAAGGAGAAACTGTCGGGGTCCGCGCGCCGGATCACCTTGTCGGCGGGCGCGCCGGCCGCCGCCTGCTGCGCCACCAGACGGGAGCGGGTGCGGCCCGTCGGATCCCCGAACCACGACGCCAGCACGCCGTTGCGGGCCGCCCACAGCATCCTGGGGTCCAGCCACGAGATCTTCTGGGTCCGGTCCGGCATGAGGCGCCGGTACGTGCCCCGTTCGGCGCCCGACCAGCCGGCGCCTTCGGCGGTATCGCGTGAGGAGTCAGACACCGGTGCACCGTAGCAATGATCCACAGTCCGTCAGAACCCGTACCGCCGAGTTCATGCACCGTCATCTAATGCCCTTGACGGCGCCCGTCCCGCGGCCTGGCGCCGCGCCGCCCCCTCGCCCCGACACCTGCTCACGCCCCGCCGGGTGGCGCTCCTGCGTCCGCCGGGGCGGTCCACGGGCGCCGGTCGCAGGCATGCGGATGTCCGCCGTCGGGGTCCGTCCCCCAGAAGAAGACCTCGGTGCCCGGCCCGCGTGCGGAGAAGAGGCCGGTCGCGGACGCCTCCCGCAGGAGCCTGCGCAGGTCCGCCTCGAACGCGGCGCGGCGCGGGCCGAAGAGGTGCGGAGCCGAGAACGACATCGAGAACACCTCCGCGACGACGTCGTCCGGCGTGCGCCGCAGCAGCTGTCCACCGGGAACGACGAGCCGCCGCGGACCGGTGAACCCGGCCCGGGCGAGCACCGCGGCCTCGCCGCCGGGTGTTCCCTCCGGCAGCACGCCCCGGCCCGCCCGGCGGACGGGCCCCAGGTAGCGCGTGACCAGGTCCCGGATCGCCGCACCGGGCACCTCCGGGTACGGGAGCGCGCCCGCCGCGGGAGTCCCGGTCCTGAGATCCGAGACGTGCACCAGCGTCCCGCCGGGCCCGAGCAGGTCCCGGGTGGCCGCCGCCACCCGTGCACGGTCCATCCAGTGGAAGGACTGGCCGAAGGTCGCGACGTCGAACGTCCCCAGATCCGGGGGCAGTTCCTCGGCGCGGGCCCGAACCCACCGGACCCTCGCCCCCGTTCTGCGCGCCGCGGCCTCCCGTCCGGCCTCGGCGAGCATGTCCGCGTCCGGGTCGACCCCGACGACCTCGGCGAACAGCGGGGCCAGGTCCAGGGCGAGGATCCCCGGCCCGCAGCCCATGTCGACGAGGCGCCCGCGCCCGTCGGGACGCAGGACGCGGGCGAGCGCCTCCGCCAGTCCCGGGGCGTAGGGGAGCCGGCCGCGCCGGTAGTGGGCGGCGGTGCCCGCGAACAGCGTCTCGTCCCACTCCCACCCGTCCGCCACCCGCGCCCACCGCCTCCGGGCCGATCCCGTTCGTCCGAGCGTCGATGATCCCACGGTCCCGAGGACGGCCGGATCCCGTCGGTCCTTCGCCGGCGGCCCGGCGCGGGGCGCCACCGCACCCCGGCGTGCGGGTCCACCGGCAGGACAGTGAACGCACAGTTCACTCACAGCGGGGCCGGGGGCGGGCGGCCCGGCCGTGCGGGGAACCGAGGGATAACCCTTGAAGCGCCGGGCTTTGGCTGACATGCCACTGTCAAGCCTGCCATTCTCCACCCGACTGCCGCGTACCGGCGGCACGTCGTCTTCTTCGTGTTCACGGTCCCGCACCACTCAGCTCGTCCCGGACAGCACAACCCGTCTGCCCGGTCTGTCACCGGCCGTACCCCGCGGCCGCCGCAGGAGGAGAACGAGTGAGACCCAACCCCCGCAAGCGGACCTCGGTCGGAGCGGCCCTGCTCTCCACCGCCGCCCTTCTGGCCCTCGGCGTCCAGACGGTTCCGGCGTCCGCGCTGCCCGCCGCCCCCCACCCCGGCCCCCTGCGCACCGGCGGACTGCCCGCCGATCTCACCCCCGCCCAGCGCACCACGCTGATCAAGAACGCCGACGCGAAGGCGCCGGACACGGCCCGCTCCCTCGGCCTCGGCGCCCAGGAGAAGCTGGTCGTCAAGGACGTCGTGAAGGACAACGACGGCACCCTGCACACCCGTTACGAGCGCACCTACGCCGGACTGCCGGTCCTCGGCGGCGACCTCGTCGTGCACACGCCCCCGGCCTCGCTGGCGGCCGGCACGGTGAGCACCACCTTCAACAACAACCGGCGCAGCGTCTCGGTCAAGTCCACGACCGCCGTGTTCAGCAAGGCGGCCGCCCGGACGAAGGCCCTGACGGCCGCGAAGGCGCTCGACGCCAAGGACCCGGCCGCGCAGGGCGCGCGCAAGGTGATCTGGGCCGGCGAGGGCACCCCCAAGCTCGCCTGGGAGACCGTGGTCAGCGGCCTCCAGGACGACGGCACGCCGAGCAAGCTGCACGTCATCACCGACGCGGCCACCGGCGCGAAGCTGTCCCAGTTCGAGGGCATCGAGACCGGCACCGGCAACAGCCAGTACAGCGGCACCGTCAGCCTCAACACCACGCTGTCGGGGTCGACGTACCAGCTGTACGACACCACGCGCGGCGGCCACAAGACGTACTCCCTCAACAACGGCACGTCCGGCACCGGCACGCTGATGACGGACGCCGACGACACCTGGGGCACCGGGTCCGGCTCCAACACCCAGACCGCCGGCGTCGACGCCCACTACGGCGCCCAGCAGACCTGGGACTTCTACAAGAACACCTTCGGGCGCAGCGGCATCAAGAACGACGGGGTCGCCGCCTACTCCCGCGTCCACTACAGCACGGCGTACGTCAACGCCTTCTGGGACGACGACTGCTTCTGCATGACCTACGGCGACGGCAGCGGCAGCACCCACGCCCTCACCTCGCTGGACGTCGCGGGCCATGAGATGAGCCACGGTGTCACCTCCAACACCGCGGGCCTCAACTACACGGGTGAGTCCGGCGGTCTGAACGAGGCCACCTCGGACATCTTCGGCACCGGCGTGGAGTTCTACGCCAACAACTCCTCCGACGTGGGCGACTACCTCATCGGCGAGAAGATCGACATCAACGGCGACGGTACGCCGCTGCGGTACATGGACAAGCCCAGCAAGGACGGCGGCTCCGCCGACAGCTGGTACTCCGGGGTCGGCAACCTCGACGTCCACTACTCCTCGGGCCCCGCGAACCACATGTTCTACCTGCTCTCCGAGGGCAGCGGCACCAAGACCATCAACGGCGTCACCTACACCAGCACGACCTCCGACGGGGTCGCGGTCGCGGGCATCGGACGGGCCGCGGCCCTCCAGATCTGGTACAAGGCGCTGACGACGTACATGACGTCCAGCACCACGTACGCCCAGGCCCGCACGGCCGCGCTGAACGCCGCCTCCGCGCTCTACGGCAGCAGCTCCGCGCAGTACGCCGGGGTCGGCAACGCGTTCGCCGGCATCAACGTCGGCGGCCACATCACGGTCCCGTCGACCGGTGTGTCGGTGACCAACCCGGGCAGCCAGTCCGCCACGGTCGGTACCGCGGTGAGCCTCCAGATCTCGGCCAGCAGCACCAACAGCGGCTCCCTGACGTACGCCGCGACCGGGCTGCCCGCCGGACTGTCGATCAGCAGCTCGACCGGCCTGATCTCCGGTACGCCGACCACGGCCGGTACCTCCAGCACCACGGTCACGGTGACCGACAGCACCGGCGCGACCGGTACCGCGGCCTTCACCTGGACGGTGAGTTCCTCCGGCGGCGGCGGCTCCTGCACCGCCACGCAGCTGCTGGGCAACGCGGGCTTCGAGTCGGGCAACACCACCTGGACGGCGTCCAGCGGCGTGATCACCAACTCCAGCAGCCAGGCGGCCAGGACCGGCTCCTACAAGGCCTGGCTCGACGGCTACGGGTCGACCCACACCGACACCCTGACGCAGTCGGTGACGATCCCGAGCGGCTGCACCAACACCACGTTCACCTTCTACCTGCACGTGGACACGGCCGAGACCACCACCAGCACGCAGTACGACAAGCTGACGGTCACCGCCGGGTCCACCACCCTGGCCACCTACTCCAACCTCAACGCGGCGACGGGCTACGTCCAGAAGTCCTTCAGCCTCGGGTCCTTCGCGGGCTCCACCGTGGCCCTGAAGTTCTCCGGCGTCGAGGACACCTCCCTCCAGACCAGCTTCGTCGTGGACGACACCGCCGTGACGACCGGCTGATCCGTACCTCCCGTCCGCCCCACCCGCTCCGCACGACGACGTCCCGCACGCGGCTCCCGGCGCGTGCGGGACGTCGTCGTGTCCGCTCAGTTCAGCGGGTCGAGCGTCAGATAGGCCTGGCGCGGCGAGCCGTCGTGGACGAGGGACTCCTGCTGTCCGACGTCGTCGAAGGCGAACGCGTACGCCTTGCCGTCGGCCATCTGCGCGTGGATCTTGCGGGCGTAGTGGTTGGTCACCGTGTCCTGGTAGAAGTTCGCCGTCGTGGTGTCCGGCTGGTTGGGGTTGACCAGGAGCGTGGAGCGGTTGAAGCCCGCGCACAGGGTGCGGGAGATCGGTCCGCGCACGGCGTCGTTCGGCGCGTCCAGCAGCCGGTGGCAGCCGAAGATGCTGGAGGCGTCCGGCTTCTGGAAGCTGGTGACGACCGCGCCGGAGGAGTTGGTGAAGTTCATGACCCCGCCCGAGACGCGCCCGAAGTACTTGGTGCCGGGCTGGTCGGCGAACGGGCTGACGGTCAGCGTCGTCGTCGCGTACTTCTGCCAGACGCGGTTGACGTAGTCGTCCATCACGTTCGCCGGGAGGGCACCCGTCTCCACCCCGTACAGCGGGGCGAGAGCGCGCAGCACGGTGCCGTCGGACCGGGTCTGGATCAGGTTCGCCCAGCCGCCGGGCTGTCCGCGCAGGGCGTTGAAGAACCCGTTGTAGCCGCCCGACTTGAGGTGCCCGGTGCTCACCGTGCTCCCGTCGGCGCGCTGCACGCCGACCGCGTACGGCGCGGAGAACATGTCGACCTGGGTGCTGTTCAGCCAGAGCCCGGAGTCGTTCAGCGTGTACTCCGACCAGTTGAACAGGATGTCGCGGTTCGGGTCGCTCGGGTTCTGCACCGCCGGCTGCACCAGCCCGCCCGTGGTGAGCCGGAAGTCGAGCTTGCGGCCGTAGGAGAAGTAGATCCGGCCCGAGAACTTGGGGATGCGGATGGTGGTGGACTGGCCGGCTGCGGGGCCCGCGATCGAGGCGTCGGGAGCCGGTGTGGGCGGGTTGCCGCCGGCGGGCCAGGCGTGGAAGGAGCCGTTGGCGTCCGCCCAGCCCTGCTGCCCGGTGCTGAGGAGAGTGCCGAGGTTGTAGACGTAGAGGGCCTCGCCGCGCCCCGAGTTGTTGGTGATCTTCAGTGGGACGGTGGCGGGGACGGCCGCCTGCGCGGGCGGGCCGAGCGAGAAGAGCGCGCCGACGAGGGCGAGGGCGCCCGCGAGTCCGAGTGCGCGCCGTCGGGCGAGCGTGGGCGTGATCGTGGAGAGCACTCTCCACCTCCGTGCGGGTAGGCCTGTGGGGTTGGTCCGTACCATGTTGAGAGCGCTCTCAAAATCGCATCAGGTTGTGCGCATGTCAACGATTTGAACAAAAGGAGACGCCCGCGGACCGAAGCGGTCCACGGGCGTCCGGGTCCTCGGCGGGCGCTCAGGCGGTGGTCACAGGGTGCGGCCGAGCAGGTCGAGGAGTGCGGCCCAGTGCCGTTCGGCGCCCTTCTCGTCGTAGGCGGAGGTGTCGGCCTGGGTGAAGCCGTGCTCGGAACCGGCGTAGACCTCGCAGGTGTGCCGTACCCCCGCCGCGGTGAGGGCCTCCTCGAAGCGCTCGATCTGCTCGGGGGGCAGGCCGTGGTCGTTGTCGGCATGCCCGAAGTACACCTCGGCCCTGATCCGCCCGGCGGCCAGGTGCGGGCTGTCCGGCGCGTCGGTCACCAGTCGGCTGCCGTGGAAACCGGCCACCGCGGCGATCAGGTCCGGATGGGCCGCCGCGGTCGGCAGGGTGAGCCGGGCGCCCATGCAGTAGCCGGTCACCCCGAACGGGCCGTCCGCGACCAGCGGGCTCTCCCGCATGAACCGCAGGTACGCGGCCGAGTCCCGGACGATCAGCTCCGGGGTGAGGGCCAGGATGAACGGATACAGCGTCTCGAAGATCTCCGGGCGGGCGGCGGGGTCGATGAACTCCGGCAGCTCCATGAGCGGGGCCCGCCCCTGACGGTAGAACAGGTTCGGCACCAGCACGGCGTACCCGGCCCCGGCGAGCCGGTCGGCCATCGCCCTCAGGTGCGGGCGTAGTCCGAAGGCGTCCTGGTAGAGCAGGACGCCCGGCCGGGGCGCCCCGTCGCCGGGACGGGCGAGATAGGCGTCGGCGACGCCGTCCTCGGTGGTGATCTCCACGGCTGTGCCCTGTACGGAGGTCATGCGGGTGCCTCTCTGCGCGGTGCGTGACGGTGAGCGGACCGGCGATCGCCGGGCCCGGCGGGGTCCGGGGCGGCGACCATCGTTGCATGTACCATCCACCCGCCCGCCGGGACCCCCGCCGTGACCGGACGCGGCACGGAGCGTGCCGGCGGGGTCACTCGAAGCGCGAGGTGTCGCCCGCCCCGTGGCGCACGATCTGCGCCTCGCCGTCGGAGAAGTCGATGACCGTGGTCGGCTCGGTGCCGCAGTCCCCGGAGTCCAGGACGCCGTCCACCACGTGGTCGAGCTGGTCCTTGATCTCCCAGCCCTGGGTCATCGGCTCGTCCTCGCCGGGCAGCAGCAGGGTGCTGGACAGCAGCGGCTCACCCAGCTCGGCGAGCAGGGCCTGGGTGACCACGTGGTCCGGGATGCGCACGCCCACCGTCTTCTTCTTCGGGTGCTGGAGCATGCGCGGCACCTCCTTCGTCGCCGGGAGGATGAAGGTGTAGCTGCCGGGCGTCGACGCCTTGATGGCGCGGAAGACGTCCTTGTCCACCCGTACGAACTGGCCGAGCTGGGCGAAGTCCTGGCACACCAGGGTGAAGTGGTGGCGGTCGTCCAGGTTGCGGATGGCCCGGATCCGGTCGATGCCGTCCTTGCTGCCCAGCCGGCAGCCCAGCGCGTAGCAGGAATCCGTCGGGTACGCGATCAGCGCGTCCGCCCGGATGGCGGCCGCGACCTGGGAGATGGTGCGCGGCTGGGGGTTCTCGGGGTGCACGTCGTAGTACTTCGCCATTGGCTGAGCTTATGCCGTCCCGCCGGGCGGCGGCCGCGCAGGACCACCGCCGGTGGGCCGGTGGTGGCGGCGCCCCTCGTCGCCGGCAGTGCAGAGGCCCTGACGGCGCCCCTCGCCTCCGCGGGTGCCGAGGCCACGGTGAGGCCGGTACCCCGGACGACGGCAGTGCCCCTGTGCCCGCGCGGTCGGGGCCCGCCGTCGGCGAAGGCGGCCGACAGGGCCTCGTGAACGGTCTGCACGCCGCCTCGGCCGTCACCGGCCCGCCGCGCCTCGCCGGGGCCGCCGTGGCCGCAGTCGGCGTCCGCCCGTCCGCCCCCTCCGGCCGACCTGCGCCGCTTCCCGGCCTCCCGGGCCCGAGAGCGGACACGCCGGCCCGCGTGAGGTAACGTCCCCGACCGATATGACTGGTTCGGCCCGAACGGGCCGGGAGCGCCGAGGGACGAGGAGAGCGCCGACATGGCGGGCCGGGACGACGGGAAGCCCCACACGCACGCGACGGACGGCGCAGGACAGGACTGGGCGCGCGAACTCCTCGGACAGCTGCGCCCCGCGGACGGCGACCCGCGCCGGGTCCTCGACTGGCTGGCGGAGACGCTCGACGCGACCGTCTCCCTGCGCGACGACACCGGCACCGTCCTCGCCGGTCCGCTCACCGGACTCGACGAGGAGCTGGTCGCCGCCGTCACCGGCGGCCGGCTCGCCTCCGCCGCCTGGGAGGGCGAGGGCCGGTTCGTGCGCCTGCTCAGGGTCGAACTCCCGCGCCCCGCCTCGGCGGGCGTGCTCGCCGTGACCCGGCGCCACCCGTTCGACCGGCGCGCCGCCGCCATCGTCACGCACACCGCGGGCGTCGTCGAACTGCTCCTGCGGGCGCGGGAGACCGCGGCCACCGGACACCGGCTGACCCGCGCCACCGCCGACCTGCGCCTGGCCATCCTGCAACTGCTCATGGTCGAGGACACCGTCGCCGCCCGCCGCGTCGCCGCGGGCCTGTGGCCCGGCCTGCTCGACACCGACACCGCCTGCGTCTACGTCGTGGAGACCACCCCCGAGGAACGCGACCGGATCGCGGCCGCCTGTCTGGAGGCCACCCACGACGAGGCCCTCGTGGTGCGCTGCCCCGCCATGGACGGCCATGTCATCCTCGTCGTCCCCGGCGACGAGACGGGCCGTGAGCTGCGCGCCCTGTGCGGCCGTCATCCCGGGGCGTTCCTCGGCGGCAGCGCCCGCCAGAGCCTCGCCCGCACCGCCACCGCCTACGGACAGGCGGTCAGCGCCCTCGCCGTCGCCCGCTTCCGCCCCGACGAGGCGGCCGTCTACGCCGAACGCACCCATCCCGAACGCCTCATGGACCCCGAAGTCCTGCACACCTGGACGACCCGCCTGCTGCGGCCCCTCGACACCCTCCCGCACCACACCCGCGCCGAACTCCTCGCCACCACCCGGCTCGGCCTCGAGTTCACGGCCGTCAACGCGGCGAAGGTGCTCGGCGTCAGCCGCAACACCGTCCGCGCCCGCATGGAACGCGTCGAGAACCTCCTGCACGCCGACTTCTCCGACCTGACCGTCCGCGCCGTCGTCCATCTCGCGCTGCACGCCCAGGCCGGTGCCGCCGGGCCCCTCCCGGGGGCGGCGCCACGACCGGCGCGGCTCGGCGAGCTGCTCACCGGACCCGGCCTGCGCGCCTGGGCACGGGAACTGCTCGCCCGCCTCGACTCCGACGGACGGGACCTGCGCGGTACGCTCCGCGCCTGGATCAGCGCCGGCGGCAACGCCGAACGCGCCGCCCAGCTCCTCGGCGTGCACGCGCAGACCGTCCGTGAACACGTCCGCAGCGCCGAACCCGTCCTCGAACGCCAGCTGCTCGCCGCGGGCAGCGACCTCTACGAAGTCGTCCTGGCCCATGTGGCGGCGGGCGACCTCGACCAGCCCGACCTGCACGGACCCGCCCCGCGGACGGAATCGGGCCATCCGGACCCACCTGTGCACGGGTGAGTGTCCCGGCGCCCCGAGCGGGCATCGACACGATTCCCAAGCCGTGCGCCCGGGACGTACGTTCGACGGGCCGCGGGGGGTCGACCGGAACGGGGGACCGGTCGCACCCCCGCGTGCTCAGTCCCGCAGCCGGACCGGGATCTCCTGCCAGCCGCTCGCGATGAACGAGGGCACCTGACGCAGCTCCCCGGCCCCGCCGTCCAGCCGGATCCCCGGGAAGCGGTCGAACAGCGCGGGCAGCGCCGTGAGCGCCTCCATCCGGGCCAGCGGGGCCCCGATGCACCGGTGCACACCGATACCGAACGCCAGGTGGTCGTCCGCCGCGCGCGCCGCGTCGAACACGTCCGCGTCCGCCCCGTAGTGCGCCGGGTCCGCGTTGGCCGCCGCGTACGTCGTGATGACGGCGTCCCCGGCCGCGATCGTGACGTCGCCGACCGTGATGTCCTCCACGGCGAACCGCAGCGGCAGCGTGGCGATCGGCGGGTGCACGCGCAGCGTCTCGTCGACGACCGCGTCCCAGCCGATCTCGCCCCGCCGCACCGCCGCCAGCTGCTCGGGCCTGCGCAGCAGCGCCACCGCCGCGTTCCCGATGAGGTTCACGGTGGTCTCGAAACCGGCGCCGATCACCAGCAGCAGCGTGTACAGCAGTTCCTCACCGCTGAGCCGGTCGCCCTCCTCGTCGCGCACCCGGATCAGTTCGGTCGTCATGTCGTCGCCGGGGTGCTCGCTCTTGTACGCGATGAGCCCGCCGAGCACCGAGCCGATCTGCTCCTGCACGAACGCGGCGTGCTCCGGGGACGGGTCGGTGGTGTCCATGATGGCCGCGACGAGGCGGACGTGCGCCTCCCGCATCTCCTCCGGCACGCCGAACAGTTCGCAGACGATCCGCATCGGCAGCGGGTGGGCGAAGGAGGCCTTGAGGTCGGCCGTGTCGCCGCCCTTCTCCAGCACGTCCAGCAGTTCCGCGGTGATCGCCTCCACCCGCGTGCGCATCGTCTCGGTGCGCCGGTGGGTGAAGCTCGGCGCCACCAGCTTGCGCAGCCGCGCGTGGTCCGTGCCGTAGGTGGAGAGCATGTTGATCACGCCCACCCAGCCCAGGATCCAGCCCCAGGAAGGGCGTTCGCCGACCTCGGGCCACTGCCGCCAGTGCTGCCGCGGGTCCTTGCTGACCCGTGGGTCCAGGATCAGCGCCTTGAGTGCCTCGTACCCGGTGGGGGCCCAGGCCGGGATGCCGCCGGGCAGCTCCACGGGCACGATCGGGCCCAGGGCGCGCAGCCGGGCGCTCTCGGCGTGCACATCGGCGCCGAACGGGTCGAGGACGATGCGGTCGGTCACGGTCACGGACGGACTCCTGAGGATTCGGAAGCGGGGGAGCGGGGGCTGAAACGGACCGGCAGCGCCGTCAAGGACCGGTGGAACGGACCCGGCCGCCAGGTCAGCCGGTCGCGGGGCACGACGGGTTCGAGGTCGGGCAGCCACTGGGTGAGCCGCTCGATCGCCTCGGTGACGAGCAGCAGCGTGTGCTGCTTCACCGGACAGGCGTGCGCCCCCGCGCCCCACGACAGGTGCGAGGCGTCGTTGGGATGGCGGCCGCCGGTCGCCTCCCGCTCGGCGAGGATGCCGAGGGCCCCGTACGACACCACCACCGGCACCGCCTCGCGCAGCCACACCCCGTGGAAGGCCACCGGTCTGCGGACGTAGTAGATGCCGTAGTTCGCCAGCGGTGTCTCGTGGTGCAGCACCTCCACCACCGCGTCCATGACGGGCCGGGCGCCGTCGGTGAGGGTCGAGTAGTACAGCGGGTTGCCCAGGATCCGCGACAGGGTGTTGGAGAGCAGGTTCGCGGTCGGCCCGTACCCGGCGCCCAGGGTGAGGAACACCTGCCAGGTCACCTCCTCCCGGGTCAGCCCGGCGGGATGGTCCAGCAGCCGGCTCGTCAGGTCGTCGCCCCGCCGCTCGGTCTTGGCCGCGATGAGGTCCAGCACGTACTGGGCGTACTCCGCCTCTCCCGCGGCCGCCCGGTCGCCGCCCTCCATCATCTTGCCCACGCCGGAGTGCAGCCGGTCGCCCTGGCTCTCCGGCAGACCGAACAGGTCGTTGAGCACCAGCGCCATCAGCGGCTCGGCGAAGTCGCCGACCAGGTCGGCCTCGCCCCGCGGCCCGATCCGGCCCACCAGCAGCCGCACCGCCCGGTGCACCCGGCCCCGCAGGTCGTGCGGTTCCACCAGGTCGAACACGTCGATGAGCGTGGTCCGGTAGCGCAGGTGCGCGGCCCCGTCGGCGAACAGGGCGTTGGGCCGCCACCGCATCATGCCGAGCACCGGGGAGTCCGCGGGGACGGTCGACTCCCACGCGCGCGGGTCGTGCGAGAACGTCTCCTCGTCGTGCAGCAGGTCCAGCGCGGCCCGCCGGTCCGTGACCACGTACGCCGGCACCCCGGGCGCCAGCTCGGCCCACCCGACGGCGCCCTGCGCGCGCAGCGCCCGGTAGCGGCCGTACGGATCGGCGGCGAAGCCCTCGTCCCACAGCCGCACCGGGACGGAGCGGGCGAAGTCGTGCCGGTCCGGGGGATGGATGGTCACCGGGCCTCCATGGTGTCGTGTCCGATCAGATGGTCGACGAGCGCGAGCAGCGCGTCGACCGAGGAGTCGGGGTCCCGCGCGTCGCACGTCACCATCGGCGTCCCGGGCTCCAGGTCCAGCGCCCGCCGCAACCGCTCCTCACCGTGGTGCCGGGGCGCGTCGGGAAAGGCGTTGAAGGCCACCGCGTACGGCAGTCCGCTCTCCTCGACCAGCCCCAGCACATCGAACGACGCGTCGAGCCGGCGGCTGTCGACGAGCACCAGCGCGCCCAGCGCGCCGTACGCGATGTCGTCCCACAGCGCGCGGAAGCGCTCCTGGCCGGGCGTGCCGAACAGATACAGCACGACGTTCCCCGGCAGGCTGATCCGGCCGAAGTCGATGGCGACGGTCGTCGTCGACTTCTCCCGCACCCCGGCCAGATCGTCGACCTCGGCCGAGGCCTCGGACAGGTGTTCCTCGGTGTGCAGGGGGCGGATCTCCGACACCGAGTCGATCAGGGTCGTCTTGCCCACCCCGAACGGCCCCGCGACCAGGATCTTCACCAGGTCGCGTGCGGTGTCGGGCCGGTGCACGGCGCCGGGCGCGCCGGCGTCAGGTGCGGTGTTTGAGGGCGCGGAGGCCATCGGCCACTCTCTTCAGCAGGTCGGGGTCGAACCGTTCGGCGGGCGGGATCGGCGCGCGGGCGAGGACCAGGTCCCGGTCGACGAGATCGGCGGCCAGCACCCGCACCGCGGAGACCGGCAGCCTGAGCAGCGCGGCCGCCTCCACCACCGCGAGCGAGCCGTCCTCCAGGGTGTCGAGCAGGGCGAGTTCGGCGGCGGGCAGGCCGGCCGGCAGCGGCTCGCCGCTGCGGACGAGCACCGACAGCCGTTCCAGGTGGGACCGGCTGGGGCGGGCCACACCGCCGGTCGACAGATAGGCGGGGACGAGCGGCCGTCCGGCCGGGCGCGGGGTCATTCCGGCGCGGTGTCGTCGGCTCCTCGGGACGCGGCCGCCATGGCCTTCTCGCCCAGTCGCGCCACCTGGGAGTGCACCCGGTGCGCCAGCAGGTCCAGCCGCGTCTCACCGCTGCCGTACGCGGCCACGCAGGTGCCGTGGTCGGTCGGCACGATCAGGACGTAGCCGAGGTCGGACTCGATGACGATCTGGCGTACGTCGGCCCGCTCCCGGTCGGCGAACGCGGCGGCGGCCGTCCGGCAGGCCCCCTGCACGGTGCTGGTGATGGCGGCCACCCGTTCGGCCGACGGCTGGGACAGGGCGTCGGTGTAGCCCGTCACGAGTCCGTCCCGGGTCAGCATGACGGCGGCCAGCACGTGCGGCACCTGCAGGATCGGTTCCAGCACCCATGCCGTGTCGCCCGTGTTGCGGCTGGTCATCTGGCCGCTCCCCCTTCGTCGTCGGTGTCGTTGCGGTGGCCGGTGTGGTCGGTGTTCCCGGCCCGGTCGGCCCGGCCGGAGTCCCCGGCGGGGTGAGTCGGTCCGCTGTGCGCGGTCCCGTGGGCGCCGTCCGCCGCACCGGCGGGTTCCGTTCCGTCGGTGCGGTCGGTGCGGTCGGTGCGGTCGGTGCCGTCGGACGGGCCGGTGGGGCCTTCCGGGGCGATGAGGGCGTCCGGGGCGGTGCGCGCGGCCGGGACGGTCGCGCGGCCGTCGGCGGCGGCGCTCGCCGCGGCGCGGGCCGCCGCCGTGCCGGATTGCAGCGCGCCGAGCGCGGCCGCCGCCTGCTCAGGGCTGCGCCCCGGACCCTCCGCGGCGAGCGGACCGGGTGCGGGTGCCGGCGCGGGCGGGGCGGCCCTGCCGCGGCGGCGGCGCTGCGGCAGGCCGTCGGTCTCCGGCGACTCCTGGTGCCCGGGGGCCGCCTCGGGGGCGCCGGCCTCCGTCCCGTAGGCGTGGGAGGGGACGGGGGAAGGGCGTTCGCCGTCCGTGCGGCGGGTGGTGCGCGGCGCGCTCGCGGCCGGCGGGCGGTCCGCCGGGTCCAGGCGGCTGAGCAGATGGCTGTCGACCCGCAGCACCGCGCGCACCCCGCCGTAGGGGGATGCCGAGGACACGTCCACGCTCAGGTCGAACTGCCGGGTGAGCCGGCCGACGGCGGCCAGCCCCATGCGCGGCGGATCGCCGAGGTCGGTCAGCAGGATGAGGTCGTCCCCCGCCACCAGCCGCTGCGCCCGGTCGCGTTCGTCGCGCGTCATGCCGAGGCCGGCGTCGTCGACGGTGACGCACACGCCGTGGTGGACGTGTTCCAGGCTCACCACGACGTCGGTGTCCGGCGCGGAGTGCCTGAGGGCGTTGTCGAGCAGTTCGGCGACGATGATGGCCACCGGCTCGACGGCGTGCGAGACGAGGGCGGTGCCGGTCTCCAGGTGATTGTGGACCCGAACCCGGTGGTACCCCGCGAGCCGGGCCTGACCGCCGGTCACCGCGTCCACCAGGTGGGACTCCTCGCGCGCCAGTCCGACCCAGGCCCCGCACACCACGGCGGTGACCTGCGCGCGGCGCAGGGACTGCTCGTTCTCGTGGTCGAGCCGGAACAGGGTCTGCGCCAGCTCGGGGTCGTCGTAGCGCTGCTGGAGTCCGCGCAGGGCGTCCTGGAGCCGGTAGAGGGCCGCCTGGATCTCCCTGGTCGCGCCCCGCATGCCGGCCTGTGCGGCGGCGTCGACCCGGGTGCGCTGGGCCGCCACCTCGGACTGGAGGGCCAGCACCACGTTCTCCAGCGCGGTGCCCAGGGAGGTGCCGGCGGTCAGCGGCTGGAGCGGGCCCGGTTCGGGCAGGTGCGGATGGGCCACCTGGCGGGCCGCGGCGGGCACGCGCCGGTCGGCCAGGTGTTCGACCTCCGCCGTGAACGCCCGTATGGATCCGTCGAGTTGGGTGCGCAGCGCGGCTGTCTCGGCCCGCTGGCGGGTCAGTTGCCGCCGCAGCCGCAGCAGACTGCCGCCTAGGGCGAGCGCGGACAGGGTGCCGGCGGCCAGTCCGCCGGCCACGAGGTCCGGTAATTCCATCATCGATTCGGTTCCAGGGAGGTTCGGGCGTCGTCTCTGAACTCGGAGCAGGGGTGGATCCGGCCTGTCGCGACCGGGTACTCGCTGCACAGTACACACCGTCATCGATCGATCCCGCACGGTTGAGCGATACTTGCCTCTCGTAGTGACCGGTATCTGTTCGCTTCTGTGCCGACTGTCTGAATTGCCGTACGCGGTAAGCGAGTTCTATCGGCAGCCCAGCGGGGTCAGGACCGCCAGCGTGCCGTTGGCCTGGCGCAGGGCGAGCTCCAGGGTGACGGGCGCGTGCAGTGCGCCGGTGCCGTCCGGGGGGACCAGCCACTCCAGGAACCGCGCCGCCCGGTACGGCGGCGGCACCGCCACCCATGAGCCCCGGCCGGCACTGCGCAGCCCCGCGCCGATCCACCGGCTGCCGGGATCCGGCGGGAGGAAGAATCCGACCCGGTGGGCGGCGGTGTCCACGAGGGTGGGTCCGGGGAAGGGGCGCGGCGCCTGCCACAGCAGGTCGAGGGCGAGCATGCCCAGCCGGTCGGGCACGCTGAGCACGTCCCAGTAGCGGCCCGCCTCCAGCAGGACGATCCCGTCGCCCTGGTCCCACTCCCGCTTGCACAGCCGCGGGTCCGTCGCGGCGGCGGCGAGCCATTCCACGCCGCGCGTCCACATCGCATCGCTCATGTCGGCTCCGAGTGACGTCCGCCCCCGGCCGCATGCCGATCGGGCATATGCATGCTGGTGGATATTTCTACGTGGCGGAAGGGGTGGCGGACCGTGGCGTTCAGGTGTGTTTCGTTCGAGTTCCGAGCCCCTGTTCGACACCGCCTCCCGCGGCGCCCTGCGGGTGGTCTCAGCGGCCGGTCGCCAGGTGCAGCTTGAGCAGGTCGACGCCGTGGTCGCCGCCGTCGGGTGTGCGGACGATCGTGTGGATGTGCTGCTGGGTCGGTGTGCCGCCGGGTCCGCCGGGAGCCGGCGGACCAGCCGGTCATGGCCGTGATCGCGGCGACGCCGCCCGCGAGCAGCGCCCTGTTCGTGAACCGGCGGCGGTCGCGTCCGGTCGCGGGAGTACGTGGTCGGTGTCCATGCATGCGCCCACGGTTCAGGACGTACCTGAAGGAAACCCGAGGCCGCTCACCCCCGCCCCGTCACGGGGGCGCGGGGCCGCCCCCGGTACCGGAAGCGGCGGGTCGGCCTGGCGCAGTTCCGCCAGCAACTCGTTCTGTCCCGCCAGCAGTTCGGTGAGGATGCGGCGCGCGGCCCGCAGCAGTTCGGCCACGTCGCCGCCGGCGAGCGCGTAACTGACCGTCGAGCCCTCCCGGATCGACACCACGATCCCGGAGCGGCGCAGCACCGCCAGCTGCTGGGACAGGCTGGACGGTTCGATCTCGATCTCGGCGAGCAGGTCCCGTACGGCGACGGGGCCGCCCTGGAGCAGTTCGAGGACCCTGATGCGGACCGGGTGCCCGAGCATGCGGAAGAACTCGGCCTTGGCCTGGTAGAGGGGAACCTGCATGGTCGATCGCTCGCTCCCTGCCGCGTACGGTGCGTGCTGCGTCACGATCCTGGTGGCTGCGGGCCCCGCACACCCGTGTGATGCGCTGATCTGGATGTCTCGAGATGAAGAAATCTTCAATTCGAGGGCGTGCGAAGCCCCGCGCCGTCAGGTCCGTTACACCTCGAGTTCGGCCTCGATGCGCTTGAGCTGGTGGCGGGCCATGGCCAGGTTGGACCGCCCGCGGTCCAGGACCAGATAGATGAACAGCCCGCTGCCGCCCCGGCCCTTGAGCAGCCGGATGAGGTGGTACTGACTCGCGAGGGTGATCAGGATGTCCTCGATCTCGCCCTTCAGTCCGAGGTGCTCCATGGTGCGTACCTTGGCGCGGATCACATCGGTGTTGCCGGCCGCGGCGACGTTCAGATCGAGGTCCTTGCCCCCGCCGAGTGTGCCGAGTGCCATGCCGCTGGTGTAGTCCACGACAGCGACCCCCACCGCCCCCTCGATCGCGGTCATCGTCTCCTTCATCGAGATCTCCAGATTCGCCACGGCGCTCCTCCTGCCGGTTGCGCGGGCCCGGGTACCTCCGGCCCCGCTGGTCCCCCGAACGTACGGAGCCCGTCCCCCCGGAGAGTGACGGGCTTCGGGACTGGCCCGAGAAGTTCCGCAACAGCAAGATCTGTGATCTCTTCTGAGCTCGCCAGTAAGGAAGTTGACCGTCCCGCTAGCGGACGAGCTGCCAGTCCTGGGAGCCGTCCGTGCGCGAGGTCTCCAGGGTCAGCTGCACTCCGGCGGAGGCCCCCGTGAGGTACAGGCCGGTGTTCTTGACGGACCGGAGCCGGTAGTACCCGTCGGTGGTCGGGACGAGGGTCCAGCTGCCGGTGGCGCTGTCGTCCACCCACTGCCCGATCTTCTGGCCGGCCGTGGCGTTGCCGGTCCAGATCGCCGCGGCGCGGCCGCCCGACTTGTTCAGCAGGCTCACGCCGCCGTTCGGTTCGGCCGTCACGTGCCAGTACTGGGTGTCGGCGTCAGCTGCCGCGCCGCGGTCCTCCAGGGCGACGTCCGGCTTGTCCGCGTTGCCGAGGTCCGCGTCGTTGGTCCTGTTGCCGGTGCCGATCACCTGGCCGGTCCTGCGGTTCAGGAGCTGGTGATACGCGCCGGCCGAGTCGCCGAGGTCGACCTCCGCGTGGGCGATCGTGGACGTGCCCTGGTTGTTGAGGATCGCGATCCGGCCGGTCCCCGCCACGTACTGGAGGTTGCGGCTGTAGCCGGCGGGCGAGGTGGTCCGGTACTCCGTCCACACGCCGTCGCCGCGACCGCTGTCGTTGACCCAGACGTCGCCGCTCCCGGCCGCGTTGTAGACCAGGCGCCCGTCGGGGAGCGCGACGACGACCGGGCTGCCGCCCGTGGCGAGCGGCCGCGAACCGGCGAGGACCGGCAGCGAGGCGACCCCCATGCCGGTGGCGGACCCGCGGTAGAACCGGAGGGGATCGTCCGCCAGCACGTACCTGGTGTCGGCGCCCCCGGCCCAGTACTCGAACGTCAGCAGCCACCGCCCGTCCGTCGTCGGCACCACGTTCGTCATTCCGGGCCGACCGCCGCCGATCTCCTTCTTCCCGCTGCCCATGTCCTGCTCCGAGCCGGCGACGTCGACGACGGGAGCGCTCCAGTTCCTGCTCTTCCCGTTCCAGGTCCGGTGCACGAGGATCTGGCCGTGCGAGTCCGGGGCGGTGTCGTTGGCCGGGTCGAGGACCGGCACGCCGGTGACGGGGTCGAAGCCCGTGTAGTCGTTCTCGTCGGAGTAGTAGGCGACGAGCTTGTTCCGGTGGACCATCAGGTACGGCTCCCAGAGGGGGTCGACCTGCCTGTCCGTGTTGGCGGCGGCGACGTTGCGGCCGACCGCGCCCGCGCTGCCGCCCTGCCAGCCGCCGGTGGCGATGATGCCGACGACCTTCCAGGTCCTGCCTTCGTCCCCGCTGGAGTACAGGGCGATGGCCAGATCCTTGCGGTCCCCGTCGTTGTCCGGCGTCCAGGCGGGGTCGGCCGCCTTGTGCTCCTTGTAGTAGTAGTCGTCCCCGGACACGACACTGGCCAGCAGCAGCGTGCCCTTGCCGAGGTCGCCGACCCGCTCCGGAAGGACGTACAGGTACGGGTTCGTCCAGTTGCTCGTGTACTTCGCGTACCTGGGATCGTCGGACAGGTACGCGGGCGCCTCGACCTCGGACAGCGGCTGCCAGCTCGTTCCGTGGTCGTCACTCTTGTAGACCGGGAGGGTCTGTCCGTCGGCGCTGCCCGACGCGGGCACGACGGTCGACCTCTCGAACGACGCCACGAGGCGCCCGCTCGGCAGCTGCGCCGACTTCGGGTAGACGGCGCAGTTGCCCCGGCCCTTCAGGCACGGCTCGCCGCCGAGCCGGTACAGGGTGCCGCCCGTCGGGTTGTACGCCCGCGCGCTGACCATGGGCAGCGCCAGCATCGCGGACGTCGCGACGACGGTCGTCAGCATCCTGATCGTTCTTCTGCTCTGCATGACCCCTCCTGGGGACGGCCGGTCGATGGGTGCGGGGTGGGCTCAGGCGACGAGGACGCGGACGTCCCAGGGACCGAGGCCGAGGGCGGTGCCCACGGGCACGGCGGCGCCGCTCAGCACGTCGGAGAGGTCCACGGGGACGGTGACGTCCACCGGCTCCCAGCTCCAGTTGTGGACGACGTGCACGCGTCGTCCGTCCGGTGCGGTCGCGGACGTCGCGGTGACGGAGTCCGGCAGGTCCCGCCAGGTCTGCCGCGCGGCGGGCGCCAGCCACGCCGCGAGGGCGCGGGCGAGGTCGCGCCCCGGCGCGGTGCCGACGTAGGTGACCCGGCCCGCGCCGTGCCTGCGGCTGGTGACGGCGGGCCAGCGCCCGAAGTGCGGATGGTCGTACGTGACCAGCACCTCGGCGTCGGTGACGGTCAGCGCGTCGGCCCAGCGGGTCGCCGTCGCGCCCTCGGGAAGGCCGAACGGGGCCCCGGGCGCGGACCGCACGGGGATCTCCCCGACGAGGTTGCTGAACTCGTCGTAGCGGACACCGGCGACCTCGGTCAGCCGGCCGGGCGCCGCCTCGTGCCGGGCACGCGCCTCGTGGTCGGCGTAGCCGGTGCGCGGGCCGAGGACCAGGTGGCCGCCGGCCTCGGCGTAGGCCGCGAACCAGTCCAGCATCGAGTCGGCCGCCAGGTACAGCGCCGGCACCACGAGCACCGGATGCCGGCGGGCGGCCTCCTCGGGCGTCGGGCCGTCCCCCTCCCGCGCGGACGAGTGCGGGCCGCGCGGGTCGTGCAACTGGCGTGCGTGCACGATGCGCACCTGGCGCCCCGCCTCGAAGGCGCCGCGGTAGAAGGGATCGAAGAAGCGGTGGTAGGCGGCCGGGTCGGGCTCGCCGTCCGGCTTGGCCAGCGGCGGGTACTTCTGCATCAGCCACTTGCTCGGCGTCGAGTACACCATCGTGATGTCCGCGTCCGGTTCGAGTCCGGCGACCAGCTCCCCGGCCCGCTCGAACTCCGCCCCCAGGCGGGCGAGTTCGGCGTAGGTGCGGCCCGGCTGCCCGGTATGGGGCAGCACACCGCCCCAGTAGGTCTCGGCGCCGAAGTGCAGGGTGTTCCAGTGCCAGTACTCGATCATGCGGGCGCCGCGCGCGACCAGCGCCCAGGCGGCCTGGCGCCACTGACCGTCGTAGGCGGGGCGGTTGTCCCACGGGAACCCGATGGAGCCGGCGTTGGTCTCGGTGACCAGGAACGGCTCCTGACGGGAGGAGTACATCCAGTCGGCGGTCTGGTACAGCGCCCAGACACCGGTGGTCCTCCAGATCTGCTCGTGGCCGTCGGGGGTGGGGTCGGGCAGCAGCAGATCGTCCTGCATGCCGTAGTACGGGTTGCCCGCGGTGACGTCCAGGCGGTCGGTCAGCTCGTCGTCCTCCACCGCGGGCCGGGTGTAGGAGATGCACGTCGTGACGAACTGCCCGGCGTCGGCGTACTCGCGCACGACGTCCGCCTGCCAGCCGATGAACTCGGCGACCTGACGGGCCTGGAACGCGCGCCAGGCGACGTCGTACTGGGGCTGGGCGTTGCCGTCCGGGGTCCACAGGTCGGCCCAGGTGGACAGACGGTGCGACCAGTAGACCAGGCCCCACTCGCGGTTGAGGGTCTCGACGTCGCCGTACGTGCCGCGCAGATGGTCCACGAAGCGCTGGAAGACGCCGTGGTTGTGGAACAGCTCCAGCCCGGGCTCGTTGTCCACCTGGAAGCCGATGACCGCGGGGTGCTCCGCGTACCGCGCGACGATCGCGCGGATCACCCGCTCGGCGTGGAAGCGGAACGCCGGGTGGGTGAAGTCGACCTCCTGACGGGCGCCCCAGCCGATCCGCTCACCGGTGCGCCGCTCGCCCGTGATCTCGGGGTACTGGCGGGCCAGCCACGGCGGCACGGCGTACGTCGGCGTGCCGAGGACCACGCAGATGCCGCGCTCGTGGGCCCCGTCCAGCACCGGCAGCAGCCAGTCGAGGTCGAACCGTCCGTTCTCCGGCTCCCACGTGGACCACACCGACTCGCCGACCCGGATGACCGTGACGTGCGCGTCGGCCATCAGGTCGAGGTCGGTCTTCAGGCGCTCCTCGGTCCGTTCGGTGCCGTACGGGGGCCGGTACTCGTGGTAGTACGCGGCGCCGAAGAGGACGCGGGCAGGCAGGGCCGCCATGAGGGAAACCTCCGGAATTCGAGGGGGGGGGAAGGGGTCACTGCTTGACGCCGCCGGCGGCCAGGCCGCTCTGCCAGTACCGCTGGAGCAGCAGGAACGCCACGACGAGCGGCACGATCGAGACGAGGGAGCCGGTCACGACCAGGGCGAGCATGTCGCTGCTGGCGCCCGCCCCGCCGTTCTGCGCCTGCGCCGCCCAGGAGGAGAGGCCGACCGTGACGGGGTACAGGTCCGGGTCGTTCAGCATGATCAACGGCAGGAAGTAGTTGTTCCAGGTCGCCACCAGGGTGAACAGCAGTACCGTCACCAGGCCCGGAGCCAGCAGCCGCAGCGCGATCCGGAAAAAGATCCGGGCCTCGCCGGCCCCGTCGATGCGGGCGGCCTCCAGCACACTGTCCGGGACGGCGTCCTGCGCGTAGATCCGCATCAGGTACAGGCCGAACGGGTTGACCAACGAGGGCAGGACGACCGCCCAAGGAGTGTTGACCAGGCCCGCCTCGGCGAAGAGCAGATAGGTCGGGATCGCCAGCGCGGTGGTCGGGACCATGACGGCGCCGAGCACCAGGTTGAAGGAGATCCGGTCACCGCGGAAGCGGAACTTGGCGAACCCGTACCCGCCCGCGGCGGCCAGCAGGGCGGCACCGACCGCGCTGACACCCGCGTACAGGACCGTGTTCAGCAGCCAGTGCACGAAGACGCCGTCGTCCTGCGTGAAGGTCTGCCGGACGTTCGTCAGGAACTGCGGGGCGTGCGAGAACCACAGGCCGAAGCTGTTGAACAGGTCCTGGGTGCTCTTGGTCGAGGCGATCAGCAGCCAGAACAGGGGGAGGAGGAAGTACGCCAGCACGGCCAGCATGGCGATCGTCAGCGGGGTGCTGCGCCGGGCCCCGCGCCGCGGGCGTGCCGGGGTGGCCGCGGGTACCGTCCGCACCGGCCCGGCGGTCGTGGCCGTGGGGGTCGTGGTCGTCACGGGGTCCTCCTGCGGTTCGCGGTGAGCAGGACGGCGTAGGAGGCGATCACGATGACGAGGCCCAGGAGGAAGGACACCGTGGCCGCGTAGTTGACCTGCTGACCGGTGAACGCGAGCGTGTAGGCGTAGAGGTTGGCGGTGTAGGAACTGCTGATCACGTCGGGGGCGATGGTCATCAGCAGCTTCGGCTCGTTGAACAGCTGGAAGCTGCCGATCACCGAGAACAGCAGGGTGAGCATCAGCGCCGGGCGCAGGGCGGGCAGCTTGATCGACCAGGCGATGCGCCAGGCGCCGGCCCCGTCCACGGCGGCCGCCTCGTACAGCTCCTCGGGGACGGTCCGCAGGGCGGCGTACAGGATGATCATGTTGTAGCCGACGAACTCCCAGGTGACGATGTTCGCCAGGCTGGCCAGCATCCAGCCGTCGCCGAGGAAGTCGGGGACGGGCAGGCTCAGCGACCGCCCGAGCTGGGCGAAGGGGCCGAAGTCCGGCCCGTACAGATAGCCCCACATGAGCGCGGCGACCACGCTCGGCACGGCGTACGGGACGAAGATGCCCAGCCGGACGACACGGGCGAGCCGCAGCAGTCCGCTGTCCAGGGCCAGGGCGAACGCCAGCGCCAGCAGCAGCATCACCGGGACCTGGATCACGAAGAACAGCGCGACCCGACCGATGCCGTGCAGGAACTGCGGATCGCTCAGGGCCTGGGTGTAGTTGTCGAGTCCGACGAACGCCGTGCCGCCGATGAGCCGTTCCTGGAACAGGCTGAGGTAGGCGGCGTAGCCGAGCGGGGCGAGGAAGAGCAGCAGGAACAGCACCATGAAGGGCGCGACGAACAGCGGGCCCGCCGCCCGTTGACGGTTCATCTCAACTCCCCTTGACGGTGAAGCCCTGGTTCTTGGCGTACGAGGTGAGCCGTGACTGCCAGGTGCCGAGCGCGCGGAGGGTGTCGGACTTGTCGGCGAGGGACTTGCCGACCGTCTCGGTCCAGTCGGTGGCCGCCTGGTCGAGGAACGGAGGCCACTGGAACGAGGCGTTGACGGTGGAACTGATGTCGGCGAAGACCTGGTTCACCTTCTGGCCGCCGTAGAACGAGGGGGCGTCGGCGACGAACTCGGCATCCGTGAGCAGGGCCTTGGTCGCGGGGAAGAAGAACTGCTCGGTCGCGAACATCTTCGCGCTGGCGGGGTCGGTGTTGAGGAACTGCGCGAACACCGCGGCCGCGACGGGATTCTTGGTCGAGCGGATGACGGCGGTCGTCGAGCCGCCCCAGTTGCCCGAACTCGGCTTGGCTGCGTCCCACTGCGGCAGCGGAGCGGCCCGCCACTTGCCCGCGGTGGCCTTGGCCGAGCCGGAGAGGAAGACCGGCCCCCAGGCCGCGGTGATCCAGGTGGCGTACTTGCCCTTGTTGAGGGCCGCGTACCAGGAGTCGGTGAAGTCCGGCTCGACGCCGATGACCCCTTCCCTGGCGAGACCGCCCCAGTACTCGCCGAGCTTCCTGGAGGTGGCGTCGTCGACGCTGATGGTGATGTCGCTCCTGCCCGAGGTGACGTATGGCTTGGCGCCCGCCTGCCACAACAGGCCGTGCCACGCGGCGACCTGGTTGGCCGCCAGGTTCGTCAGGTAGACGTCGGGGTCGGCCTTGTGCAGCTTGCGCGCCGCCGCGGCGAACTCCTCCCAGGTCCCGGGGACGTCGATGCCGTGCTTGTCGAAGATGTCCTGCCGGTACAGCATGCCCATCGGGCCGGTGTCCTGGGGGATCGCCCAGACCTCCCCGTCGCTGCCGCTGACCTGGCCCCATGTCCAGTCCACGAAGGTGGACTTGAGCGCGGAGGCGCCGTAGGGCCGTAGGTCCAGCAGGCTGTCGGTGATGGTGAACGTCGGGATCGCCTGGTACTCGATCTGCACCAGGTCGGGGGCGCCGCTGCCGGCCTTCAGCGCGGTGCGCAGCTTGGTGTACTGCGGGGTGCCCTGACCGGCGTTGACGACCTTGACCTTGATCGCCGGATACTTCTTCTCGAAGAGCGCGACCTCGTCCTCGATGTTCGGCACCCAGGTCCAGAAGGTGAGTTCGGTCGGCGTCCGCATCGCCTTGTCGATGTCGGCCCGGGCGACCGCCTTGCCGGAGCCCGTGGAGCCGCCGGAGTCACCCCCGCCGCAGGCGGTGAGGGCGGCGCCGAGCGACAGGGCGCCCGTCGTGGTGAGGAACAGCCGGCGGTTCATCGAGGAGCGGCCGGGCATGGCTGGGAAGGGATTCTGGGGCATGGTGAACTCCCGCCGGGGGCGATGGTCACGGCACGCCGGACGAGGGCGTGCGCGGGCATGGGGTGGAGGAAGATGTGGACGCGACGACCCGGGACCGGCTCACCGGTGCGGTCGTGGCTGGAAGTGGCCGTAAGAAGCCGGAACAACGGGAAGAGCGGGAAGAGCGGAAGGAACCGGAGGACCGGAGAAGGGGACGCGCGGGTCGGAGTCCCGGTCGGGGGCCCGACGCGATCGGCGGCGGCCCGGTGCGGCTCCGGGTACGGGGCGGTCCTGAGGGGCGTGGACGGTGTCAGCGGCTCGTCCACGGCTCATGGGCGCGGCCGTGAGTCGATGAGGTGCGGTCGGCAGGGCCGGTGGTGCTGGTCAGCGGGCCGGTCGTGCCGCTCGTGCCGCTCGTGGCGGTCAGTGCGGTGTCGAGGGGCCTCCGTTCGCCTGTGGTCCGGTGGCGCCGGTGTCGGCGCCGGGGGAGTTGGTGGCGGCGGAGCGCTCGCCGCGAGCCGGGGTCGTCCGGTTCGGCGGGGGCGCGGTCGAGGAGCGGACGAGGAGGTCGACCGGTGGGTCGCTCGCGGGCAGCGGATCGGCGTGCGGGTTCTCGATGGCGTGCACGAGGCGTTTGAGCCCCTCCTGCGCCACGGCGTCGAACGGCTGGGGCACCGTGGTCAGCGGAGGAGTGACATAGGCGGCGACCGGAATGTCGTCGAAGCCCACGACACTGACGTCCTCGGGCACCCGACGGCCCGCCTCCGTCAGCGCGCGGATCAGGCCGATCGCCATGTCGTCGTTGGCGGCGAACACCGCCGTGACGGCGGCGTCCGAGGCCAGGAGCCGTCCGGCGGCGTAGCCGGACGCGGCCGACCAGTCGCCCTCGACGACCGCGGGCACCGCCCGGCCGTGGGCGGCCAGCGTCGTCCGCCAGCCATCCAGCCGGTCCCGCGCGGCGTACCAGCGCTGCGGCCCGGCAAGGTGATGGACCGTCACATGTCCCAGTGACAGCAGGTGTTCGGTGGCGATACGGGCCATCAGGTCGGCTCCGTCGCCCGCGGTCAGCACCGTGGGAGCGCCGACGGGGGACGGTGCGCCCAGGACCAGGACCGGCACGTCCACCCGCAGGGCGACGCCACCGTCGGTCTTCTGCTCGTCGATCGGCTCGGAGATGACGATGCCGTCCACCCCCTGGTCGAGGAGCGAGTCCACCGCGCCGGCGATGCCCGCAGGGTCGCCTTCCATCGTGTTGACCACACGCAGCGCGTACCCGGTGTCCCGCAGGGCGCGCTCGACTCCCATGAGCAGGGAGGCGGGTCCGTACAGGGCCGTGCCCAGCGTCACCACGCCGATGGAGCGGGTCCGCCCGGACGCCAGCGCCCGGGCGGCGTTGTTGCGCCGGTAGCCGAGCTCCTCGGCGGCTTCGAGGACGCGTCGGCGCACGTCGGCGGAGACGTACTGCTCGTCGTTGAAGACCCGCGAGACCGTCTTCTGCGAGACGCCGGCCAGTCGGGCCACGTCCACGCTGCGCGGCGCGGCGGGGTTTCCGCCCCGCCCTGTCCCTCGCGTCATCGTCGCCCTCCCGGTGGCCGTCGTCTCCGCACGATAGTGCCAGACGTGGTCCGCATGACTGCGCAGTCATGTCTGCGCTGACATGTCTACGCAGTCATAAGGCGGGCGTCAAGAGGTGGGACGGGATCCGTCACCTACGGGGGGATCGGCGCGTCTCTCGTCGTGCGCTGGTGACCCGGCGCGGGCGGCCCGCTTGAGCCGTATCGCTGCGCGACGCCTGCGCGTCACGTCAGGTCGTCCGCGCGTCAGGGCGTCTGTGCGTCATGTCGCCCGTGCGTCATGTCGCTCGTGGGTCGGTGTCAGTCCGTCGGCAGCCATTTCTCGAGGGCGTCGATGAGAGCGTCGAGCGCCGGGACGTCGGAGGAGCGGTCCGTCGTCACCGCGCGGTCGTCGAACTGGAGCGTGTACCGGAAGCGGTCCGCCGCCCCGCCGTCCAGCGAGAACGCGGGCACGTCGGCCAGCGCGGGATCTCCGAGGAGGGTCCGCAGCGACGTGAACTGGGCCGGTGTCGTGCGGCGCACCGCGGACCGGCCCCGGTCGGTCGTGCGGACCGTCCCGTCGCCCCGGAGCACCAGCTGCCGGTTCACCCCGGCGAAGCCTCCGCTCACCGTCATGATCACCAGCTTCTGCTCCGGACCCGTGACCGGGACCGGCGACTGGCTCCCCGCCGCGGACCCCGGTGCGGAGGCCGAGGCGGAAGGGGAGACGGGGGCGGAAGGGGACGCGGCGGCGGAGATCGTGGGGGAGGGCGGGGCCGACGCCGTCGGACCGTCGGACACGCTCACCGTGACCACGGACTCGTCCGGCGGCTCGGCCGCCTTCCCGTCGTCCCCTGCCGAGCAGCCGGCGAGGGCCAGCGCGGCGGCCGTGCACACCATCACCGAACTCCGAGTGAGCACCTCGTCCTCCCTGAAGGTCGTGAGCCTCTGAGTACCCGTCAGTGTGCCCGACCATGCCCCTGCGGGAGGGCATGGGAGGGCATGGGAAGGGACGGGAGGGCATGGAAGGGCGCGGGAGGAGGTCGGGCTGCCGGGCGGTGGCACGCCGTGCCGTGACCACCCAGGGTTCTGCGCGGCACCCGATGCCGTCGGGGCGGGAGCGCCAGGAGGCGGAAAACGGCGGGGCGACCCGACCAATCCGGCCGCACGACGGCTCCGGATTACCCGTGGGCGGTACTCGGGACGAGGACCGCCCGAGCGGCCGCCCGCACGAGGGATACGGGAGGGCGGCCTGCTCCCGAGCCCCCGAGCACGGCGGTGCGTCGGGGGCTCGGTCCAGCACGGCGAGCCCTCCACCCGCCGCACGGGCGGGGGGTGAGAGTGGAGGTGCGCAGCGAGCGAGCGTCGGGGTACCGGTACCGGTAGGACACCGTCGGGCAGCCGCTCGAGGCATGCATCGCGAGATGGAGGGTAGTGGGGCACGCGTGAATGGAGCATGAAGGCGCCACCAGGGGGATCGCAGGCCGGCGGCGACGGCTGTGCCGGGCCGGACGAGCACTTGATCCGTGCCGGGTACTCGCTCGGCGGCGGCGTCGGCTGCATCGCCGACGCCCGCCACCACGCCGTCGCCTTCCTCGACCAGGCCGAGGCCGACTACCCCGTGTCGGTGCCCGCCCACGTACGGGATCTGACGCAGTTGGTGGTCAGCGAGCTGGTCACCAACGCCTGCAAGTACGCCCCCGGCCCGGTCCTCGTGGAGCTGCGCATCAGCCTGCGCGCCGTGGACATCGTCGTCTGGGACAGCGACCCGCTCGTACCGGCCGTCCGGGCCGCGGACCCGGACCGGGTCGGGCAGCACGGCCTGGAGATCGTCAAGGCCGTGAGCCAGGACCTGTTCGTCGAGCAGGAGCCGGTCGGCAAGCGCATCACGGCCCGTATCCCCCTGTCCTAGACCCCGGGACGGGGCCGGTGGACGTACGCCCGACGGCGTCGGCCGGGCGAATCGAGCCCGCGTCGGGCGGCGGCCGCGCCGCTCGGCGGAGATCAGGTGGTGGGCGCCGGTGCGCCCTCGCGGTGCGGCTGCTGTTCCGCCCACTGCTCCTTGGTGATCTCGTACCGTACGCCGCCGTGCTCGGCGCCCTCGACCATCTGCATGTCGGGTGGAGTGGGGATGGTGTCCGTGTGCGTCATCCGGAGCTTTTCCATGATGTTGCGCGAGCCGCGGTTCATGGACATCGTCTCGGCCCAGACCAGGCGCAGACCGAGCTCGTCGAACGCCTTGCCGAGCAGGGCCCGTGAGCCCTCGGTGCCCAGCCCTCTGCCCCAGGCCGCCTGCCGCAGCCGGTAGCCGAGTTCGACCTCGTCCGGCGGGCCCTCCGGTTCCGGACGCAGGAGGAACCAGCCGATGAACGCCCCGTCCTCCTTGTCGTGGGCGGCGAACAGCCCGAGGTCGCCGCCCCACTTCTCGTATCCGGCGACGATGTACGGCAACTGGCGCTCGCGGACGAGCTCCGGCGGGGTCGCAGCGCCGCCGCTCAGGTAACGCATCACGGCCGGGTCGCTGTCCAGCTCTATCAGCAGGTCCGCGTCGTCGGCGGTGAAGCGGCGCAGGATCAGGCGCTCGGTCTCCAGGTAGATGTCCACGCGCCGATGATGACCGAACCGAGTCGCCCGGCCCAACGGGTTTTCCCGCGGTGCGGTGATCGTCGCGCTGCCGCTGCCTCTGCCTCTGCCTCTGCGGGGGACTGGGCCGGGGACGGGGACGGGGACGGAGGGGCGGGCGCCGCCCGATGCGGAGCCGATCCCTTTCCAGGTGTCCGATGAGTTCTACCGCCCGGCTCGGTCTACAGGACGTACGCGATCGAGACGCCGACTGGAGACCCGCCATGACGAATCCCGCACACCCCGGCCGCATGCTGTTCGTGAACATGCCCGTCGCGAACCTCGAGCGCAGCAAGGCGTTCTTCGCCGCCCTAGGGTTCGGTTTCGACCCGAAGTTCACGGACGAGGGCGCCGCGTGCATGCCGGTCGGCGAACACGCCTTCGTCATGCTGCTCAGCCATGAGAAGTTCGCCCAGTTCTCGAAGCTGCCGATGGCGGATCCCGCCACGCACGCCCTGGCGCTGTACTGCTTCAGCGTGTCCTCCCGCGAAGAGGTCGACGCGGTCGGTGCCGCCGCACTCGCGGCGGGCGGCTCCGAGGCGGACGGTGCCGAGGACCACGGGTTCATGTACGCGCGCAGCTTCTTCGACCTCGACGGTCACGGCTGGCAGGTGATGTGGATGGACCCGGCGGCGCCGGCCCAGGGCCCCGAGGCGTTCGCGGCCTCCGCGCAGGACGCCGGCGCCCCGGCCTGACCCGTCACCTCGGGCGGCGCGACCGGCCCGGCGGGGTGATCGGTCCGGCGGCGGGAGCGGGGGTGACCGACTGATCGCCGGTAGGCTGCGGCGGTGCGCACGGTGGAGCTCTTGCTGGACGAGGCGGCGGACCTGGCCGTCCGGGACGCCTGGCGACGGCTGGCGGACGCGGGGCTGCCCAGCCAGGCGCGTCACCGCTCGCCGACGAACAGTCCGCACCTCACCCTGGCCGCCTGCGCGGAGCTGACCGCCCCGATCCGCTGGGAGCTCGCCGAGGTGGCCGCCGCGCTGCCCCTGCCGGTGCGGTTCACGGGCGTGGTGCGCTTCGAGCGGCCCACGTCGGTGCTGGCCTGGGCGCTGGAGCTGGACAGTGCGCTGGCCGACCTGCACCGCCGGGTGTGGGAGGCGGTCGCCTCGGACAGCCCGGCCGCCACCCTGAACCCCTTCCACGAACCCGAACGCTGGAGCCCTCACATCACCCTCGGCCGGACCCGCCGGGCCGGCGCCTTCGCGGACCGGCGCGTCCTCGAACTGCTGCCGGTGCCGCCCCTGTCGGTCCGCCTCACGACCTTGCGCAGCTACGACACCGAAACCGGCACCTTGGAGGTACTGGCGCCGCGCCCCTGAGACGAGCAGGCCCTCGAACCGTCGCAGTGAGATCCCGATGTCGGTGCAGCCGTCTACCTTCGTCTCTCATGACAGACACCGATCATGCCGCGTTCGGTCGCGAGTGGACTCGCTTCGCATCGTGGCTCCTTGCGCACTCGTCCTGCGATCACGCAGCACTCCGTGGTCCGGCGGGACGCGAAGGCCTGGACGAACTGGAATCGCGGCTGGGCTTCCCCCTGCATCCGGAGCTGACGGCACTCCTGGAGCTGCACGATGGAACGACCGACGCCGGCGCCGTGCCGGCTCCTCGCGCGGTTCGACCCGCTGGATCGTTTCTCCCTTTGCAACACCGGCTGTGCGGTGCGGCGGACATCGCGACGATGTACGAGGTGCTCGTCGAGGTCGGCGAGGACTTCGTACACACGGAGTCGCCGGACGACGACGAGGACTCGGACGACGACGAGGACCTGGCCGCGCGTCTGCACCTGTGTGTCCCGTTCGCGCTCCCCGACGACGGCGGCTTCGCCCTGGTCGATCACCGGCCCGGTCCTACCTACGGGCACGTGTACGAGCTGGGCATCGGCTCGGGGGACCTGGACGGAACCCTCTGGGCGACAAGCCTGACAGCCCTCTTCCGAGCCCTGTCCGACGCCGTGGAAACAGGCACCCCTTTCTTGCACTACTGGCCCACGACCACCAAGGACGAGTCGGGCCGTGCCCACCTTGAATGGCAGATCCAACCCTGAGCGCGCCGAGCCGCCACTGCCGACGGGCGCCGACCTCGCACCTGGGCGTGCGGTCGGCGGAGGTCCTGCTTGCGGACGAGGGAGGGGGCGGGCAGGGTTTCGGGCTGTGGCCATCTTGCTGATCGTTCATCACACACCCTCGCCCCACTGCCAGGCGCTGTTCGAGGCGGTCGTCTCGGGTGCGACCGCGCCGGAGATCGAGGGCGTCCGGGTCGAGCGGCGGGCTGCACTCGCCGCGACCGCCTCCGACGTGCTGGCCGCCGACGCCCTGCTGCTCGGCACGCCCGCCAACCTCGGCTACATGTCCGGCGCGCTGAAGCATTTCTTCGACCAGATCTACTACCCCTGCCTCGACGCCACCCGCGGCCGGCCCTTCGGCTACTACGTGCACGGCGGCAACGACGTCACGGGTGCGGTCCGTGCCGTCGACGCCGTCACCACGGGCCTGGACTGGCGCCGCGCCGCGGATCCGGTCACGGTCACCGGGGAACCGGGCAAGGACGATCTCACGGCCTGCTGGGAGCTGGGGGCGACGCTGGCGGCCGGCCTGATGGACTGAACCGGCAGGGGGGCACCGGGAGTCTGCGCGGTGCACCGGGCCGAAGCGGCGGGTACCGGCTCAGTTCCAGAGGGGGTACGTCACCACGCGTCCGAACTGGTCCGGCCGGTCGCCGAGGTAGGTCAGGGTGATCCGGCTGTAGTGCTGCACCTGCGGGTGCTTCTTCCACGGTTGCGGCCGGTCCAGCTTCACGACGACGGCGTAGGGGTGGAAGTGGCCCGCCGCGCAGTAGGGATCGCAGTCGTTGACGACGTTGACGCCCGTCCCGCGTGCCGAGCCCTGGCCCCAGGTGTCCCAGTGCAGCGAGACGAGCCTGCTGTTGCCGTCGCCGCACGCCAGGATGAAGTCGCCGGGCCGCACCTTGGCGTGCCAGAGGCAGTCGACCAGTACCGGTGGCGCGGTCTGCCGCGCCGCGGCCGCGCGTGCCGTGGCTGTGGAGGACGTGGCCGGGACGGCCGAGGCCGAACCGACGGCCGCCGTGAGGCACAGTGCTGCACAGAGCATGACCGCTGTTCTCGTCGTGTGTCGCATGTCCGCTCCCGCCCGACCGAACCGGGAGCCGTCTGCGTGCCGTGCCCCGGTGGGATTCCGGATTCCCTACCGACGCTACGACGACAAGCGGAAGGCGACCACTCGAACGGCCCATCGCCCACCCCGCGCCGTGGCCCAGGAGTGCCCTGTCACGCCATGTCCCGGGACACGTCCTCCCATGCCGTCGGAGGAGCCGGCGCCTGCTCGCCGGACCGGGCCTCGGGCGGGCCCTCCGTGGCGATCACGACGATGTCGTCCGCGCGGCTCCAGACCCGTCTGCCGGTCTTCGGCGGATTGAGCCGGACCGTGTACCCGGCCGGGGTCGCGGTGGGATCGTGACAGCGGTAGCCGATCGCGCACTCGCCCCGGTCGCGTGCCGCCGCCACCACGGTGGCGAAGGACGCGGGGCGGTCCGCGGGCACATAGTGGTGGGCCGGGCGCAGCCGCAGTGCGCTGCCGCCCGCGGCGAACAGCTCCTCGAAGACCGTGGCGAGGAGTCCGTTCTGGGAGACCTGGGCCATCAGCAGGCCGGTGAGCTGCCCGGCGACGACCGCCTCGGAGCCCGGTCCCAGCGGGGCCAGCGCCCGGTTGCGTTCGTCGGCGAGTTCCGCGACCACCGGCACGGGCCGCCCGCTCTCCTGCGCCAGCGCTCTCAGGACGAGCAGGACGAGCAGGGTGCGGTCGTCCGACCGGCCGTCGGTGTCCCCGGTGTCCGGCGCGAGCACGACGACGCGGTCGTAGGAGTGCGGCTCGAGACCGCGCAGGGACACCGGGTCCGTCGGATCGGCGCGCCCGTGCGTCACGGTGAGGCCCGTGGGGTGCGCGGCATCCCCGCGCGGTTCCGGCACCGAGGGCGGTGCCTGCTCGGCCGGGCCGGTCACGACGTGGAGGACCGAGCCAGGCCGTGCGCTGCCGCGCAGCCGGTCGACCAGCAGCGGCGCCCGGCGGTTCCAGCCGAGCAGCAGGAAGCGCGACGGGCCGTCCGCGCCCGGGCCGGGCCGGGACGGTGACCGCGGCTCCACGGGATCCCGGTGGTCCTCCCACCGCGCGGTGTGCTCGTCCGCCGCCACGACCAGGAGCCGGTCGCCCGCGCCGAGGAGGGTCTGCGGCGGCGGGTTGAGCAGGGGAGTGCCGTCGGCCCGCACCAGGCCGGCCACGGCCGCCGTCGCGCAGCCGAGCAGGACGTCGCCGAACCGCCGCCCCGCGGGCGGGGGAGCCTCGGTGACGTGGAACTCCTCGCCGTCGAAGTCGAGCAGTTCCCGAAGGACGGGCATCAGGCCCGGGTGGAGCGCGCAGTGGGCGAGGAGGCCGGCCGCCGTCCGGTCGGACTCGAGAACGAGGCCCCGCGGTCCGGCGGCGAGCGCCGCCGCGGTGCGGTAGCGCTCGTGCCGTACACAGGCGACGACGGGCGGGCCCGGATGCTCGCCGAGGACCGCGCGCAGCGCCAGCAGGGTCCGTACGGTCTCGGCGTCCCCGCCGGTCCGGGTGCCGGGCAGGACCAGCACCGCGTGCGCCGACGCCGGACTGACCAGGGCGACCGCTCCGGGGTCGGTCAGGGAGCCGCTGCGGCAGATCAGACGGGTGGTGCCGGTGGGTCCGAGAGCCGCCGCCAGGGCCTCCTCCATCTCCGTCTTGTCCCGGTCGGCGAGCACCACGACCGCGCTCCAGCGCTGCCGAGCCCGCGCCGCGACCAGCTCCCGGACGACCGTGAACACCTGCTCCGACCAGCCGAGCACCACCGAGTGGCCCGTCTCGACCACCGTGGAGCGCCCGCGGCGCAGCTCGGTGAGGCGGTCGGTGAGCCCGGTGGTGATCAGTCCGATCAGGGTCGACACGTACAGCAGGGCCACCAGGCCCAGCAGGACGGACAGCAGCATCCGCAGCGGTGCCCCGCTCACCGCGCCCAGCCGCAGGGTCTCGGCGCTCACCCGCCACACCGCGAGCAGCCGCCCGGACAGCGACCGCGGCGAGGAGGGATCCGTCCACACCAGCAGGGCGCTCGCCGGGACGACGAGGCCCAGGCAGACGACGGCCAGCCAGCCGACCAGCCGGCCCGTGCTGCGGGCCAGAGTGCTGTCGAACCGGTAGCGCAGCCGGTCCCGTAACGAGACCGGCGCCCGCCGCTGCCCTTCCACCGTGCCCCCTGTGTGCCGCCGCCGACTCCCGCCGGCTCCCGTCGCCACCTGAACTCGCAGCGTGCTGCGCCCGGTGCCCCGACACGCCGTGGCGGTCGCCGTATTCACCCGTTCGGGAAGGCCGGTGGCCGCCGCGGCCGAAAACGTGCGGTGAGCAGCCGGGTTCCGCGCATGGACATGGTCATTTCAAGCCGTTGTCTTGGCATTCCCATGACAAACCTGTGCACGCAGTGCCACGCTGCTGCCGAAGTTCACCATTCCTTCACACCCGCATCATGCGGGGCATCCCCCACTCACCCCCCACCTCCTTCCACCCGCCTGCCGTGCAGCGCTCCGGACCGGCCCCATCCCGTCGGTCCGCCCCCACCTCGGCCCGCACCCCGGGCCGACCGTCGCACAGAAGGAGAACACCTTGCCCCGGCGACACCACCCCACCCTCCGGCGCAGACGCGCCACCGCCCTCGCGCTGACCGCCATCGGCACCCTGCTCGCCCTGGGAGCCCCCGCGGCCCCCGCCGGAGCGGCCCCGGCCGACCCCGGCCTCTCCACGATCACCGCCACGCCCCGCGCGGGCGCCGCCGCGACCCCCCTGTCACCTGCCCGCCGCACCGCCCTGATCAAGAGCGCGCAGACCGCGGCCGGCAGCACCGCGCGGCAACTCGCCCTCGGCGACCAGGAGAAGCTCGTCGTCAAGGACGTCGTCCAGGACGCCGACGGCACCACGCACACCCGCTACGAGCGCACCTACGCCGGGCTGCCCGTCCTCGGGGGCGACCTGGTCGTCCACCTCAAGGGCAGCCGCACCACCGTCACCAGGGCGAGCGCCGCGACGCTCACCCTGCCCTCGCTCACCCCGAAGCTCTCCGCCGCCGACGCCGGAGGCAAGGCGCTCGCCTCCGCCAGGAGCGCCGAGGTGACCGGCGCCGAGACCGGGCGGGCGCCCCGCCTCGTCGTCTGGGCGGGAGCCGGCAAACCCGTCCTGGCCTGGGAGACGGTCGTCGAGGGCGTCCAGCAGGACGGCACGCCGAGCGAACTCCAGGTGGTCACCGACGCGACCACGGGCAAGCAGCTCCTCGCCGCCGAGAAGGTGCACACCGGCACCGGCACCGGCCAGTACGTCGGCACCGTGAACGTCGGCAGCACCCGGTCGGGATCGACGTACCAGCTGACCGACGGCGACCGCGCCGGGCACAAGACGTACGACCTCAACCAGGGCACGTCCGGCACCGGCACCCTCTTCACGGACGACAACGATGTCTGGGGCAACGGACTCCCGTCCGACCGTCAGACCGCCGGTGTCGACGTCGCCTTCGGCGCCGCGGCCACCTGGGACTACTACAAGGACGTGCACGGCCGCAACGGCATCCGCAACGACGGTGTCGCGGCCTACAGCCGCGCCCACTACGGCAGCAGCTACGTCAACGCCTTCTGGCAGGACAGCTGCTTCTGCATGACCTACGGCGACGGCTCGGGCAACACGCACCCGCTGACCGCCCTCGACGTGGCCGCCCACGAGATGAGTCACGGCGTCACCGCGGCCACCGCCAACCTGACCTACTCGGGCGAGTCCGGCGGCCTGAACGAGGCGACCTCCGACATCTTCGCCGCCGCCGTCGAGTTCCACTCGAACCTCGCCGCCGACCCGGGCGACTACCTCGTCGGCGAGAAGATCGACATCAACGGCAACGGCACCCCGCTGCGGTACATGGACAAGCCCTCCAAGGACGGGTCCTCCCGCGACAACTGGAGTTCCACGCTGGGCAGCGTGGACGTCCACTACTCCTCGGGCCCCGCGAACCACTTCTTCTACCTGCTCTCCGAGGGCAGCGGCGCCAAGACCGTCAACGGCGTCGCCTACGACAGCCCGACCTTCGACGGCCAGGCCGTCACCGGCATCGGCATCGAGAACGCCGCGGCCGTCTGGTACCGGGCGCTGACGACGTACATGACCTCGTCGACCAACTACGCCGGGGCACGCACCGCCACCCTGTCGGCCGCCGCCGACCTGTTCGGCGCCTACAGCCCCACCTACCTCGCCGTCGCCGACGCCTGGGCCGCCATCAACGTCGGCAACCGGATAGCCCTCGGCGTCAACGTCGCCCCGATCGCCGACCAGACCAGCGGCGTGGGCCAGTCGGTCGGCCTCCAGGTGGACGCCTACACCACCAACTCCGGTGCGGGCCTGACCTACGAGGCCACCGGCCTGCCCGACGGGCTGACCCTCGGCGCGAGCGGCCTGATCTCCGGGACGCCCACCACCGTCGGCACCAGCGACGTCACCGTGAAGGTCACCGACAGCACGGGCGCCTCCGTGACGGACACCTTCACCTGGCGGGTCGCGTACATCTACGCCACCGCCACCCGTGTCGACATCCCCGACAACGGCGCCGCCGTGGAGTCCCCGATCACCATCTCGGGACGCGACGGCAACGCCTCCGCCACCACCTCCGTCTACGTCAACATCGTCCACACGTACCGCGGTGACCTGACCGTCGACCTGGTCGGTCCCAACGGCACCGTGTACTCGCTCCTCAACCGCAGCGGCGGCTCCGCCGACAACGTCGACCAGACGTTCACCGTCGACGCCTCGGCGCAGCCCGTCGACGGCACCTGGAAACTGCGGGTCCAGGACCGCGCGTCGATCGACGTCGGCTACATCCAGCGCTGGCAGCTCACCCCCTGACCACCGAGCGCCCCATGCCGCCGCCCGGGCCCTCACGGCCCGGGCGGCGGTGCGTGCGGGGAAGTGACGGGGGACAAATGGGTGTTGGCCCCGATGGCGCCGGACCCCGTCGTCACGCGATCGTGGAGAAGGCCCGCGACGCCGGGCGACGCCGAGGAGGGCCCAGCGCGGCCACCGGCGCATCCGACACTCCACGAAGGAGATCAGCCCATCCACTCCCGTGCCCTGCAACGAGCCCGACTCAGCCTCCCCCGTGAGGAGGTGACGCATGGGACACGCTGACACCCTGCTGGCCATGGGCGGCGCCTTCCTCGCCGCGGCCTTCTTCGCCCGCCTCGGCAACCGCATCGGCCTGCCCACCATCCCCCTGTTCACCCTCGCGGGCATGCTGCTCGGACCGCACACCCCGGGCTTCGTCCTGGTCGAGGACGCCCACGACTTCGAGATGCTGTCCGCTCTGGGCCTGGTGCTGCTGCTGTTCTACCTGGGCCTCGAGTTCCACCTCGACGACCTGAAGACCGGCGGCAGACGCCTGGCCCTGGCCGGCGGGAGCTACCTCCTGCTGAACGTCGGAGCCGGCTTCGGCTTCGGCCTCGCGCTCGACTGGGGAATCCGCGAAGCGCTCGTCCTCGCGGGCGTCCTCGGCATCTCGTCGTCCGCCATCGTCACCAAGATCCTCATCGACCTGGGCCGCCTCGGCCGTCCGGAGACCCGCCTCATCCTCGGCGTGATCGTCGTGGAGGACGTCTTCCTCGCGCTCTACCTCGCCGCCCTCCAGCCCGTCATCGGCGGCGCGCACGGCGTCGCGGAGGTCCTGTTCCAGGTGACGAAGGCGTTCGCGTTCCTGCTGGTGCTGGCCGCCACCGCCCGCTACGGCACCCGCCTGATCGGCCGGCTCATCCACGTGCGCGACGACGAACTCCTCGTCATCAGCTTCCTGGGCGCGGCCGTCCTCGTCGCGGGGGTGTCCGAACTCCTCGGGGTCGCGGACGCCATCGGCGCCTTCATGGTCGGTCTGATCCTCGCCCAGACCCCTTCCGCCGCCCGCATCCGCCGGCTGGTGCACCCGCTGCGCGACGCGTTCGCCGCGATCTTCTTCTTCGCCTTCGGACTGGCGATCGACCCCGGTGACTTCGCGGCCGTCCTGGTCCCCGTGGCTGTCGCGGCCACCCTGACCCTGCTCATGAACGTGGCGGCGGGACTGATCGTGGCCCGCCTCTACGGGTACGGTCCCGGGCCCGCCGCCGACATCGCCGCCACGCTCCTGGCCCGCGGCGAGTTCGCGCTGATCCTGGCCGCGATGGCCGCGACCGCGGGGCTCGACGAGCGCCTCGCCCCGTTCATCGCCGGTTACGTCCTCGTCCTGGCCGTGCTCGGCCCGGTGGCCGCGGGCCGCGCGCACCTCGTCGTCCGCAGACTGACCGGCGGCCGCACACCGGACGGGCCTGACGACCTCGCACCCGTCGAGGCCCCGGAACGGACGACCAGCGCCTGACGCCGACGCACGACGGGCCCCGGACGGGGGGCCGCGGCCCTTCCGGCCGGGCGCCACCGCGCGCGACCCGCGGCCGTCCACGGTCGTCCGCGGGCCGGCTCACTGCCGTCGGCCCGCGGCCGCCTGTCCGCCCGCGAGCTCGGCCAGGGAGGTGCCGCACGCCCACAGCCGGAGCCGGGGACCGTCGATGAGATAGGTGTGTCCCTCGCGCGAGGCCCACACCTCGTCCCGGTGCGTGAACGTCCCGCGGTGCACCACGAGCCGCAGCGGCGGACCGGTCCGCGCCCGGGGCCGGATCCGGGTCAGACAGGAACAGGCCGCCGCCTCGTCGGGCAGCGGTTCGGCCACGGGTCGGAAGGCCACGTCGAGCAGCCGTCCGCGGCCGTCGCGCGCGGCGAGGTGGAGGGTGTCGTGCCGGGGCGGCGGCAGCACCCGCCAGCCGTCCCGCCGGAGCATCCTGGCCACGGCGACGACGAGCCCGGACATGTCCAGCTCCGCCAGCTCCTGGGCGGTGTAGTAGCCGCCCCGGCGCCGGGCGGGGCGCCGGGACCTGCGGCGCAGAACGGCGGCGGTCACCACGAGCGGCACCACGAGCAGCGCGCAGAGCGGCCAGCCCGACGTGCGGTAGACCAGGGCGAGTCCGGCGAGCGCGGCCGACACGACGACGACCGAGCCGGCGAGGGCCGGCAGGACCTCCGGCAACCGGGGCCCGTAGCGGCCCGAGGCGCGCAGCTCCCGCACGGTCCGGCGTCTGCGGGCGCGCGCCGACTCACCACCCCGCCCCCGCTCCCGCCTGCGTGCCATCAGGGTCGGCCCCCCTGCCCCCTGCACGAACGATGTGCAGAAGGGATACCCGTCGGGCCGCGCGTCGTCCCCGGATGGCGCTTTTCCGCCTGCGTCTTGGCCGAAGACCGTCCGGCGGGCCGTTGTCAGTGGTGGGTGACAAGCTGCTGACCATGGACGAGGCCGAATTCTTGCGGGGCCGGGTGTACGGCGCCGACCACGACGACGCGGGCCCCCGCCCGGAGCGCGCGTACGCGCAACTGGTGGGGGGCCCGCTGGACGGACTGCTGCTGGACGTCACGGACCGCTCCGAGCAGGAACTGCGCGAGGTCGCCCTGGTCACGGAGATAGGCCGGTACGGACCCGGCGGCCGCGCCCTGTACGGGCGACGCGGTGAAGACGGCCGCCGGTTCGACTGGCGCGGCGACGCCCCGGGCGCTCCCTGAACCCGCCCGGGACCCGCACGCGGCGCTACTTGAGGTACGGCCCGTCGGCGCCGATCTTGCCGGGCCCGTTCAGCACGTACACCCGCAGGTTGCCCTTCCCGGGGGCCGCCACCGTCAGGGTGCCGTTCGACACGCTCCGCACGTCGCCCGTGACGGCGTCGGTGTACGTGCCGTTCGGAATGCCGGTGAAGCTCGCTGTGCCGGTGACCGTGACCAGCGCGAAGCTGTCCGTGCCGCCGCCGGTGTAACGGCGCTTGAAGGCCATCCCGCCGCTGATCCCCTCGGTCGAGTACTGGCCCGTCTGGAGGGCCGGGACCGCGCGGCGGATCTGGTTCAGCCGCTGGAGGTGCCGGACCAGCGGCTGGGACAGGGTGGTGGCGACCGTGCCGCTCGCGCTCGCCACCGTGCCGAAGTCCGAGGCGGTGACGGATCCGGCGAGCTGGTCCCCGAAGTAGGCGCGTCCGGTGGACGCCAGCGGGCAGGTCGGCCCGCAGTCGATCTGCTTGCCCTTCTGGAATTCGGTCTCCGATCCGTAGTAGAGCGTCGGGATGCCGCGGAACGTCCACATCAGGGCCATGTTCTCGGCCCAGGCGTCGGTGCCGCCGCTGTAGCGCGTGCTCGACTTGTTGGGGCCGTAGTCGTGGGAGTCCACGTAGACGACGTTGTAGGTGGCGTCGTTGACGCTGTCGTCGGAGTCCTTGCCGTTGCTGTAGGCGTTCTGCGCGTCACCGAAGTTCATGTGCATGCGCATGTCGATGATGTTCATCCCGGAGAACCGGCTGCGGTCCGGTGTGTGGTAGCTGTTGCCGTCGAGGAAGGCGTTGGTGGACGTCGGCTGGTTGCCGGTGCCCAGGTCGTTCTCGTAGGTGAACTGCTCGATGGCCGCGGTCTCGTCGTCCGCGCTGTACTCCTTGCGCTCCCTCCAGGTGAAGAACTGCGCGGAGTGGTTCACCGACCCCCGGTTCCACTTGTCGTTGACGAAGGCGCCGACCTCGCCGAAGACGAAGAAGTTGCGGGCCGCCTCGGTCCCGAACCGCTGGGTGACGCGGTCGTGGATGGCGGGCAGGAACCGGCGGTTCCAGGTGACGCGGGGAATGTGGACGGCCGTGTCGATGCGGAAGCCGTCGACGCCCATGTCGATGTACTTGTCGTACGCGCCGATGAGGTAGTTCTGCACGGGCGTCGACTCGGTGTCGAAGTCCGCGAGGTCCTCGTGCAGCCAGCAGGAACGGGAGTCCTCACCCTCCCAGTTGCCGATCCAGCACCGGTGGTAGTAGGCCTTCGGGAACATGCCCGAAGTGGGGCTCGGCCACTGGCAGTTGTACAGCGTGTAGCCCTCGGCGCTCTTGCCTCCGGTGGGCTTGCCCCAGTTCAGGCAGGTGTTGCCGGCCGGCTCGGCGGTGGACCACAGGTCGCCGTTGTAGTACGACTTCCCGGACTTCGGCTCCACGGTCAGGCCGTCGTACTCGAACCCCTCGGCCTTCTCGTCGTAGTACCAGCTCCACTGCGTGTCGCGCACGCCGTACACGGTCGGGGTGAACAGGCCCTTGGCGCCCCAGCGCGAGCTGTGGTTGTAGACGACGTCCTGGTAGATCTTCATGCCCTTGGCGTGGGCGGCGTTGATCAGGTCCTGGTACGAGGCGCCCGCGGACTCCAGGCGCGGGTCCACCTTGTAGAAGTCGTAGCCGTGGTAGCCGTGGTAGTCGTAGTCCGAGCGGTTGAGGACCACGGGCGTGATCCACACCGCCGAGAAGCCGAGCGCCTTGATGTAGTCGAGCTTCTCGACCAGACCCTTGAAGTCCCCGCGGAACATCGGGTCGTTGTTGGCCGCGTTGCCGGACTTGACGTGCTGGCTGCCACCGCGGTCGTTGGTGGTGTCGCCGTCGTAGAAGCGGGCGGTGAGCACGAAGTAGATGGGGTCCTTGCGGGGGTCGGTGCCCAGCGGGGTGCCGCTCGCGGGGGCGGGGGCGCGCTCGCCGGTCGTCACGGTGGCGGGAGCGGAGGCGGGGGAGGTGTTCCCGGCCGCGTCGACCGCCTTCACGGTGTACGTGTAGGTGGTCTTCTCGTCGAGCCCCGTGTCGGACAGGACCGTGGAGCCGACGTCCGTGATCACCGTGCCGGAGGTGCCGCCGGTCCGGGTGACCTGGTACTTCGTCACCCCCTTGTTGTCGGTGGCCGCGTCCCAGCCGACCACCACCGAGGTGCCGGTGGCGTTGGCCGTGACCTTGGCGGGGGCGGTCGGCGCCTGCGTGTCGGGCGCCTCGGCCGCGCAGGGGTCCGCGGCGCCGGAGGTGACCGTGCGGTCCTTCACGGTGGTGGTGCCCAGCGGGATCGTGTAGTCGGAGCCGTTGTTGTTGTCCCACACGCCGTTGCCGTTGTTGAACGCGGCTCTGAGTCCCCTCGCGGTGCCGAGGTCCAGGGTCTTCTTCCACCAGCCCGTGCAGGCGGTCGTCATGCCGAGGCCGGGGGCCGTCGTCCATGAGCCGCCCGTGGGGGCGTAGTGGATGTTGGCGGTGGTCCATCCCGAGGTGACGGTCGAGTAGTAGACGGTGGCCTGGTTGCCGCCGCCCGTCCCGGTGCCCGAGCACGGATCGCTGTGGGCGATCACCCCGTCCTTGACGGTCACGGTGCCGGTGCCCAGCGCGTAGTTGCCGCCGCCGTTGTTGTCCCAGGTGCCGCTGCCGTTGTTGAAGGTGGCCTGGAGTCCTGCGGCGGCGCCGAGATCGACGGTCTGTTTCACCCAGTCGGTGCAGGCGCTCTCCATCCGGACGCCGGGCACGGTGGTCCAGGCGCCGCCGTCAGGAGCCCAGTGGAGGTAGGTGGCGGACCAGTTCTTGGTCTTCGTGTAGTAGAAGACCGTCGCGCTGTTCGCCTCGGCGGCGGCCGTCCGTACCGGGACGGTGGCGGTCTCCGCTTCGGACGGTGCCGCGAGCAGTGCGACCAGCCCGCCGATCGCCAGCACGGCGGCGAGCGGGCGTGGGGACCTGCGTCCGGCGGACGTACTCGGTGCGCGCTTCATGGCTTCTCCCGGTCCGGGCGGGGTGGAGGGAGTCGCCTTGAAAGAGCAACCGGCAACTTCCTGAAAGGACTTGCGTACGGAAGTTACAGGGACATGACATGCCCGTAAAGGGATCCGGCGCCGACCGATTTGGCGCGGACATGACTGAGGCGGCATGGCTTGTTCACGCCCGGTTCACATGGACACCTCCTCCGTCGCCGATCCTCGCGATCATGAAATCTCTGAGGACCCTGAGAGTGACCGTGCCCATGGGACTCGCCGCCCTCCTGCTCGCGGTGGCCGGCTCGCTGTCCACCGCGTCGGCCACGACGTACTGGACGTACGCGAACGACCACGAGGGCAACTGTCTCGTCTCGTCCACCGTGAGCGACAAGGTCTGGTCGGACGCCTGCGACGACTCGCTCTCCACCCGCAACTGGTACTGGGGCGCGGACTCCTACACCCGCAACTACGACGGCGTCGTCTTCCGTCGGCTGGTGAGCAAGGCCAACGGCATGTGCCTCACCACGGACAGCAAGACCGCGACGAACGCCGTCTGGATGAGTGGCTGCGGTAATGCCCCCGGGCAGTGGTGGAGCAACGACGGCCACTACCTCGAGTGCGATTTCGTCAACGGCACCGGGGTGTTCCTGCGCACCTCGGACAACGGGAACGCCGTCTACACCACCGACTACATCGGCCAGGGCGGCATCGACCGCACCGCGTGGGTCTGGTGGGGCGCGCACAGCTGACCCGGCGGCGAGCGGAACAATGGCTTCCATCGCGGCGGGGTGATCAAATGTGCGAATGTCCACAGGAACGACACCCACAGCCCCGCCGGCGGCCGCCATGCCGGTGGTCCGTCACGGCTGGCACAAACTGCTCATCGGCCTCGTTCTGCTGGGTCGCGCCACCCGTGTCCCGGCCGCCATGGACGGCGCGACGGGCGGGACCCCGTCGGGATGGTGGAACGTGCTGTGGGAGGTGCTCCTCCTGGTGCTGGCGGCCTTCGCCGTGAGCGAGTGGGAGATCCTCGCCGCGACCTCGTGGCGGATGTCCGTGACGCAGTGGATCTGCATGGTCGTCTTCCACATCGGCTTCATCGGATTCATGGCCACGGTCCTGTTCCGGCTCTTCTAGGCCGACGCCCTTATTCCAGACAGTTCATGACCAGCCGTCACCGATGACCTCCCGGTGGCGGCTGGCTCGTTTGTTCGATCGTACGAACATGGCTTCGGCGGGGTTACTTCTGTCGTCCGAGCTTGATAGGAAACTTTCCTGTCAGTTGCAGTGCAGAGTAATTCCACCCCCCACTCCCCAACTGGAGCCACTGTGGTGCACATGTCCCGGCCGTCCGACGGCCCCGCCCCCGCCTCCCGTCGCCTCTTCCTCGCCCTCACCGGCGCCCTCGCCCTGACCCCGTTCCTCGACTCCCGCGGGGCGTCCGCCGTCACCGCGGCGAAGAACCTCGACGACCCGGCGAAGAAGGAGATCGCCATGAAGCTGGTGTCGAGCGCGGAGAACTCCTCGCTCGACTGGAAGGCCCAGTACCGGTACATCGAGGACATCGGCGACGGACGCGGCTACACCGCCGGCATCATCGGGTTCTGCTCCGGCACCCACGACATGCTCGACCTCGTCCAGCTCTACAGCGACCGCAAGCCCGGCAACGTCCTCGCCAAGTACCTGCCCGCCCTGCGTGCGGTCGACGGCTCCGACTCCCACGCCGGTCTCGACCCCGACTACCCGAAGGACTGGCGCAAGGCCGCCCAGGACACGGCGTTCCAGCAGGCCCAGAACGACGAGCGTGACCGCGTGTACTTCAACCCTGCGGTGCGGCAGGGCAAGACGGACGGTCTGCGGGCCCTCGGGCAGTTCGCCTACTACGACGCCATCGTCATGCACGGCGACGGGACCGATCCCACCAGCTTCCGCAACATCCGCAAGCGTGCGCTGAACAAGGCGAAGCCGCCGGCCCAGGGCGGTGACGAGACGGCGTACCTGAACGCCTTCCTCGACGCCCGGGTCTGGGCCATGAAGCAGGAGGAGGCGCACAGCGACACCACTCGCGTGGACACCGCCCAGCGGGTGTTCCTGCGCAAGGGCAACCTCGACCTCGACACGCCCCTGGACTGGAAGGTGTACGGGGACAGCTTCCACATCGGCTGAGCGGTCCCGGGCGCGGCGGCGGCCGGTACGAGGGGAGAACGCGTACCGGCCGCCGTCGACTCGTGTCAGAGCGTGTTGACTCGTGTCAGGGCATGAAGGGCAGCAGGGCGCAATTGGACGTGACCGGGCGGTCCTTGAGCCGGTCGGTCAGCCAGGAGATGGCGTCGCCCTGGTCGGTGAGCAAGGGGGTGACGTGGTTGAGGATGGAGCGGCCGAGGCCGGGCAGGATCACCGGCTTGTAGGTGACGTCGACGCCCTTGGCGCACCATGCGACGGCGAGGGCGCGTGCCTGGGCGTGCGGCACGAGGTCGTCCGCGGTCCCGGTCGCCACCCGCACCGGGGAAGCCGGTGCGAGGGCGCCGATGCGCTGGTCGGCGAGGAACGCCTTGAGGGCCGGTTCGGACCGGATGATGTCGCTGAGGGAACGTCCGTCGGTGGTCCAGGCCGTGCTCTTCGCGGAGTTGTACGCGAGCAGGGCGTCACCCACGCACATCGTCGACAGGTCCTTGAGCGCGGCGCGGCCGGTGGCGTTCAGGTGCGCGTCGGCGATCGGCGCGAGGGCGGGGTCGGACTCCAGGAAGCCGTTCACCGACCAGCCGAGCGCGCCGGCCAGGTCGCTGCCGTCGATGGCCTTCGTGACGGCGACCAGATCGGCCGGCGGCGCCCCGCTGTAGGTTCCGGCGAGGGTGACGTCGGGGGCGTACGCGGGCTGGAGTTCGGCGGCCGCCGCCGTGGCACCGCCGCCCTGGCTGTAGCCGTAGAGCGCCACCCGGGAGCCGGCGGTCAGCGACGCGGTGTCCAGCGACCGGGCCGCGCGTACGGCGTCCAGGACGGCGTGGGCCTCGTCGATCCGGTTGACGTAGGTGTGCAGCCGGTCGGTCGCGCCCAGGCCGGTGTAGTCGGTGACGACGACGGCGATGCCCCGGGCGAGGAGCCGGTAGACCGCCAGGTCCTCGTAACCGACGGACAGCGTCTGGCTGTTGACGGAGAGCGGGCGTTCGAGGCCGAGGGAGGCGGCGCACTGGTCGCCCTGTCCCATGGTGCCCGGGGCGACGACGACCAGGGGGCGCGCTCCGCTGCCCGTCCAGCGGGCGCTCGGTTCGATGTAGGCGCCGGTGACCGCCATGGGCCGGCCGGCGGAGTCGGTGGACTTGTACATGAGCCGGGTGGCCGTACCGGGCAGCGGGCCGTCGAGCCCCGGCAGGCTCAGGGCCAGGGGCAGCCGCTCGGAGCGGATCAGGGTGCCGTCGGCCGCCGGGAGGGTGGCGGGCGGGTTGTAGAACGCGGGGATGGTGACGCCGCGCGAGACCACGGCGTCCGACTGCGAGGTCGCGTGGGCGGGTACCGCGGTGACGCCGAGGCAGGCGGCAGCGGAGACGGCTGCGGCCAGCAGGCGGGTGGGGGCGGGCATGGCGGACCTCCGGAAAGGTGGGAGGCCGAGCCTTCGTCTGCGGCTCGGGTGGCGGACGGCCCGGTGGGGTGCGGACCGTGACGACCGAGCGGTGCGGGGCCCCGGTCGTCCACCGTTGCCCCGCACCGCTCTTAGACGAACTGTCAGGACCGTAGCGAGGGATGAGTTACCTCGGGTAGCGGCCGGTAGGTTACGTTTCAGTAATATGACTCCCCAGTAGCAAGGCGGTAGCAACGCGGAGTCTTCGCTTCGTTCACCCTGGCGATCGGACGCACCGCAACCGCCGCCCATAAGCGGTCTCTTGGCGTCAATCGCCGACAAAGCGCAACCCCGGGACGGCCCGCGGCTAGCGTCCCGGCCATGAACACCGACCGCACGCGCGGCACGCAACTCGGCGACCGCGACTCCCGCGACGACGCCCTGGTACCGCCCCCGACCGGCAGCCACCACTCCTCGAACCAGACGGCGACCGCGAGCGGCAGCGCCAGGATCACGCAGAAGAACACCCAGCTGAAGTTCTCCGTCCCCGTGATCGGACCCCTCATCGGCATGGCGTACGCGCATCCGCTGATCGCGGGGCTCACCGCGGTGGCGGTCGTCGGGGGAGGCGGCGCGGCGATCAGCGCGGCCCTGCCCGACTCGCCGTCCTCGCCCTCGACGGCCCTGGTCCGCGGCTTCGTCATGGAACGCTCGGACGGCCAGAAGGCCCCGACCGGCTACGACTTCACCTCCACACCGCCCGTGGTCGCAGGCCCCGGCGCGGACGCCCTCTACCTCCAGGGCGGCTTCCTGATGTCCACCGACGGCAAGCTGGCCTCGTGGGGTTCGTCCGGGGTGCCCACGGCGCAGGACTGCCGCAAGGCCGTCGCCGATGACCCGTCACGCAAGGCGGCCGTCTCCGTCGGCTACGCCATGTGCTACCTCGACCGCAACGGCGACCCGGGCTACCTCACCATCACCGCCTCGCAGGCGGACTCCGTCACCGTCGACACCGCCCACCTGGGCTGACCCGTCCGGCGGCGGAAGGGTCACCGGACCGGTGTGGTTGACTGCTCGTGTGCTGCACGAGTCGGTCTTCCGCACCACTGACCTGCCGGTGGACGTCCGGTTCGAGGCGTGGACGGAACGCATGGGCCGCACCCACGCGCCCATGCGGCTCACCAGTGACCGTGTCGCGGACTACCACGCCCACCAGCGGGTGATCGAACTCGGCGACGTCGTGGTGTGGTCGGCCACCTTCGACCACCTGGTCTTCCGCCGCACACCCCGGCTCATCCGCCAGTCGGACCCCGAGAGTTACCACCTGTCCCTCCTGATCGAGGGCGAAGGGGCGGCCGACTGGGGCCGACACCGTGCGGCCTACCGGATCGAGGACTTCCACACCAACTCCTCCTCCCGGTCCTACGAGATCGTCACCGGCCCCGACCCGGTCACCCTCGTCGCCGTCGAGCTCCCGCGCGCTCTCGTGGCCGTGCCCGGGCACCGCGCCGACCAGGTCGTCGGGCGCCGCGTGTCGGGCCGCGAGGGGACGGGCGCCCTGCTGGCGCAGTTCCTGCGCCGGCTGGTCTCGGACACCGCCTCCTACCGGCCCTCCGACGGACCCCGGCTCGGCACGGTCGCCACGGACCTGGTCAGCGCCGTCTTCGGACACGCCGTGGACGCCGACGTCGCCCTGCCGCCCGAGACCCGCGAACGCACCCTCGCCCTCCACGCCAAGGCGTTCATCGGCCGGCACCTCGCCGACCCGGACCTGACCCCCGCCTCGGTCGCCGCCGCCCACCACGTCTCCCGCAGCTACCTGTACCGCCTCTTCCAGGCCGAAGGCCTCACCGTCGCCGCCTACATCCGCGAGCGGCGACTGGCCAATGCCCGCCGCGACCTCACCGACCCCCGGCTGCGCGGGCTGCCCGTCCACGCCATCGGCGCCCGCTGGGGCTTCCCCCGCGCCGCGGAGTTCACGCGGGCGTTCCGCGCCGCCTACGGCCATCCGCCCAGCGTCCTGCGCGCCCCGTCACCACCCCCGGACGTCGGCTGATCCGCCCCCGGTGGACGCAGTGCCAAGCAGCTGTGGACCGTCCGCCAACGACACACCCCGCGCGCCTCCCGCATCCTGGTGATCACCGCGGCCCACCGCCGCGGAACCCGGGGCCGTGCCAGGACGACGGGGGAGTCCTGGCACGGCACGGACACACGCCGTCGCACCGGGCGCGTGCGGCCCGAGTGGTGACGGTCCGGACGCGGGCGTAGCGTCTAACGGTGGACCCGACGGCGGACACCACGTCCGCCGACCTCTCCCAGGGCCCGCTCCCGAGCGGGCGACACGCCATGAGCCAGCCCTCGCAGCCGACCTCAGCGCCCCGAACCACCACCCGGCAGGACGGTGGCAGCAAGGCCATGGCGCTGCTGGTCATCGCCTCGTGCCAGCTGATGGTGGTCCTGGACATCACCATCGTGAACATCGCGCTGCCCGACATCCAGCGCTCCCTGGACTTCTCCACCACCAGCCTCGCCTGGGTCGTCAACGCGTACACCCTCACCTTCGGCGGCCTGCTGCTCCTCGGCGGCCGGGTCGGCGACATCCTCGGCCGGCGACGGGTCTTCATCTTCGGCGTGCTGCTGTTCGTGCTCGCCTCCCTGCTCGGCGGACTCGCCCAGAACGAGGGCCAACTCCTCGCCGCGCGGGCCGTGCAGGGTGTCGGCGGCGCCATCGCGTCCCCGACCGCCCTCTCCCTGGTCAGCACCACGTTCCGGGAAGGACCCGAGCGCAACCGGGCCTTCGGTGTCTTCGCCGCCGTCTCCGCGGGCGGCGGCGCCATCGGTCTGCTCGCGGGCGGCATCCTCGTCGAGTACCTCGACTGGCGGTGGGTGCTCTTCGTCAACGTCCCCATCGGACTGCTCATCGCCCTCGCCACGCCCCGCTACATCAGGGAGTCCGAGCGCCATCCCGGCCACTTCGACATCGCCGGCGCGCTGACCTCCACCGTGGGCATGGTGCTGCTGGTGTACGGGTTCATCAGAGCCGCTCAGGAAGGCTGGCGGGACACGCTCACGATCGCCTCGTTCGTCGCGGCCGTCGTCGTCCTCGGCGTGTTCGTCCTCGTCGAACGGCGCTCCCGGCAGCCGATCACGCCGCTGCACATGTTCGCCGACCGCAACAGGGCGGGCACGTACGGCATCATGCTCTGCCTCGCCGCGGCGATCTTCGGCATGTTCTTCTTCCTCACCCTCTTCGTGCAGAACGTGCTCGGCTTCAGCCCGCTCGCGGCCGGCTTCGCCTTCCTGCCCGTCAGCGCCGTCATCGCGGTCGGCGCCGGACTGGCCTCACGGTTCCTGCCCACGTACGGCCCGAAGCCGTTCATGGTCGTGGGCGCCCTCCTCGCGGCGGGCGGCCTGTCCTGGCTGACCCTGACCGACGTGGACTCCACCTACCTGGGCAGTGTGCTCGGCCCGATGCTCGTCTTCAGCCTGGGCATGGGGATGGAGTTCGTCTCGCTCACACTGATGGCCCTCTCCAACGTGTCCCCGCGCGAGACCGGGGCGGCCTCCGGACTCCTCAACGCCACCCAGCAGGTGGGCGGTTCGCTCGGACTGTCCATCCTGGTCACGATGTTCGGCACCGCCAGCCGCAACGAGGCGGACAAGCAGGTCCCCGCCTTCCTGGCCCAGGCCACCCCGGTCGAACGGCTGCGCTTCCAGCGCACCGGGCAGCTGCCCGCCCCGTGGTCCGACGAGGTGCTCACGTCCGGTGTCTCGGCCGCCTTCGTCATGGCCGCGATCTTCACGGTCCTGGCCGCCCTGATCGCGATCGTGGTCATCCAGGTCCGCCCCTCGGACCTGGAACGCCTCAAGGGCGGCTCCGTGCCGGGCGCGGGCGCCTGACGCGGGACCGTCCGACGAGAGACGTGAACCGCACGGGCACACGCCCACCCCGTGCCTGCGTCCACCTACCGTCCACCTGACCGTCCGTCTCCCGTGCCCGTGGCCGGGAGGGCCGGCCGGGCGGCCAGGGTCCGCACATGGGGCGACGAGACGTGGGAATCCTGCACCCGGGATCGATGGGCGCACAGGTGGCGGCGCAGGCCGTGGCGGCGGGAGCGACGCTCCGGTGGCTGCCGCAGGGCAGATCGGCGGCGACCCGGGAGCGCGCCGGGGACATCGGGCTGCGGCCCGCCGCCGACCTGCGGGAGCTGGCGGGGGCGTGCGAGATCCTGCTGAGCGTGTGCCCGCCCGCCGCCGCGCTCGACGTGGCGGCGCAGGTGGCGGACGCCGGCTTCCGGGGCGTCTACGTCGACGCCGACGCCGTGGGACCCGAGCGGATGGCCGAGATCACGGACGTCTTCGAGGGCGGCGCCGTGACCGTGGTGGACGGGGGGATCGCCGGCCCGCCCCCGGCGAGCCCGCGCGGACCCGGTGCTACCTCTCCGGGGACGACACGGCCGTGGCGCGCGTCCGCGACCTGTTCGAGGGCACCGCTCGCACCCCGTTCGTCCTGCCGGGGCCCGTCGCACGGGCGTCCGCGCTGAAGCCGGCGTTCGCCGCCTACAACAAGACGTACGCCCTCGCCGCCCGGGCCTGCGCTCTCGCCGACGGCCACGGTGTACTGGACGACCTCGTCGACCTGGCGGGGCACCTCCTGCCGGACACCCCGCTGGGCACGCCGGAACATCTACCCACCGCGGGGGCGAGGGCCTGGCGCCGGGAACCGGAGATGCGCGAGATCGCCGGGGCCTGCCGGGCGGCTGGGGTGTCCGCCGCATTCGCCGAGGCGGCCGCCGCGACGTTCGGACGGTGGGAGGCGCACAAGGACGACCAGGCCGTGACCGCCGGGGAGTTGATCGCCGAGCTCGGCCGGGGGACCCCGTCCGGGACGTCGCCCGGACGGAAGGGTTTGCCGTCGCGGTGAGCGGCAACGCGAAGTCCATGAGTGAACCGAACAGGAAGACGAGTGAAGAGTCCGCGACCAAGCGGGTGACCGCGTCCAAGGCACGGCGCACCGCGGACAAGGCGACCGCTCCGGCGTCCCGCGCGGCGAAGACCGCCGCGGCCAAGACCGACGGCGCCGCCTCGGCCACCAGGGCCGGGGTCCAGCGCTCGGCCGAGGTGACGACCGGTGCCGTGCAGAGCGCCGCGCACAGTGCCTCGCGCGGCGTCGAGGCGAGCCGCCAGGCCATCGTCGCGACGTCGGGTCAGGTCGCCGCGACCGCCAAGACGGCCTGGACGGTCATCGCGCACCGCAAGCTGATCGCCGCCGGTGTCGGCGCCGGTCTGTCCGCGCTGACCGCCGCGTCGTACGCGGTGGGCCGTCGGTCCGCCCGGCACACGCACGGTCCTCTGACCCGGCTCACGGGCGGCCGGATCTGACCCCACCCGGTCGAGGTCGGCAGATCGGCCCCCGGTGCGGACACCGCACCGGGGGCCGGGCCGTGCCCGCCCCCACAGATCGCCACCACGGATCGCATCCGCGAACTTCTTGAGCCCACCGCCGTCACCCGCCGGCCCGCCATCGAGAACCGGGGAGCCCTGGCCCGCGCGGGACACCGCCGGGCCGCCCTGCGGGAGGCAACTCGGCATTTTGTGAGCGTAGTTGTGCTCACCGAACGGCGAATTCCGGCCTTGCGCAAGGGTGCCGCGCCGCCCCGTCACCGCACACCGCCTACGTGCTGGCGACCTGCGTTGCCCTTCCCGAAGGTGAACTACGGCCGCCCGCCGAGAGCGGGCTCCGCCGCCGTCCACGCCGCCGGTCGCGGTCAGGCGCCCGGCCGACCTCTCGGCCGTGGGCCAGGACGCACGCCGCACCCCGCCCGCCTCCCCGACCCGCGCCCCGCTCACCCCGGGCGGGATGCGTCCAGCATCTTGACCTTGCTCCGCGCCGCGGCTTAGCGTTCCCGCGTTCGAGTCGGATTGAAACGATTCAACTTCGGGAACGATCACTTGGGAGCGTTCATGCGGGAACCGGTCGAGCAGCGCGACGGCATGTCACGGCGGGCGGTGCTGGCCGCCGGGGCGACGGTGGGCGTCGCGGCCGGCATCGGCCTCACCCTCGGGTCCGGCGCGGCCGCGTCCGCGGCGCCCTCCGCCACCGGCGCGACGGGGGCCGACGCCGCCTGGTTCGCCGCTCCCGGCCGCCCGGTGCGGCCCAAGTTCCGCTGGTGGTGGCCGGACGGCCTGGTCGACCCCGACGAGATCGCCCGCGAGGTCGACCAGATCGCGGACGCGGGATTCGGCGGTGCGGAGATCGCCGCCGTCCACCACAGCGTCAAGGACAAGTCGGTCCTGGACACCGCACACCACGGCTGGGGCAGCAGGCCCTGGCGCGACGGGGTCGAGGCCGCGCTGCGCCGGGCGGCGAGACGCGGACTGACCATCGACCTCACCCTGGGCCCGAGCTGGCCCGTCGCGGTTCCGGGAGTCAGCCCCGACGACGACGCGGCGGCCAAGGAACTGGTCCACGGCCGGGCCTCGTTGACCGCCGGAGCCACCTTCCGCGGGCCGGTGCCGCCGCCCGTGCACGAGCCGGCCGCGGGGGTCGCACGGCAACGGCTGTTCGCGGTGCAGGCGGCCCGTGTCGAGCCCGCGTACGCCACGCGCAAGGAGACCGGCCTCGACCCCTCCAGTGTCGTGGACCTGACCGCCACCGTCGCCGGGGACGGCACCCTGACCTGGACCGCGCCCGACGCGGGGGAGTGGGTGCTCATCTCCTACTGGGCGCGCGGCAGCGGTCAGCAGCCCGAGTCGGGACCGCACTGCGCACCGGCCGCCTACGTCGTCGACCACCTCGACCCGGCCGGCACCGCGGCGGTCACCGGTTTCTGGGAGCGCCGGCTGCTGACGCCCGCCGTGCGGGGACTGCTGAGGACGGCGGGCGGCGCCTTCTTCGAGGACTCCGTCGAGCTCGAGACGGACGGTCTGACCTGGACGGCCTCCCTGCCGGACGCCTTCGCCCGGCACACCGGCCGGCCCCTGCTGCCCTGCCTGCCCGCCCTGATCCTCAGCGGCGGCAATCAGGTGTTCGCCTTCGAGGCGCAGCTCACCCGGCAGATCCGGCACGACTTCTGGGAGACGTTCTCGGACCTGTTCAACCGCCACCACGTCCGCGCGCTGCGGGACTGGGCCCACTCGCTCGGCATGTCCCTGCGCTCCCAGCCCTACGGTCTCCAGACGGACGCGATCGAGTCCGCGGCGCTGCTCGACATCCCCGAGGGCGAGTCCCTCGGCTTCAAGAACCTGGACGACTACCGCTGTCTGGCCGGCGGCCGGGACATGGCCGGGCACACGGTCCTGTCCTGTGAGGCGGGCGCCTACAACGGCACCGCGTACAGCACCACTTGGGACCGTTTCCTGCGCACCATGGGCGGCGCCTACGCCGCGGGGGTCAACCAGACCGTCGTCCACGGTTTCTCCTACGCCACCGTCCCCGGCGCGAGCTGGCCGGGCTTCGCCGCCTTCAGCCCCTACAACGGCGGCCCCGGGTACGGCGAGTCGTGGGGGCCGCGGCAGCCCAGCTGGCAGCACGTGCCGGACATCGCCGCCTACCTCGGCCGCGTGCACGGCGTCCTCCAGTCCGGTACCGTCCGCGCCGATGTCGCCGTCTTCCGGCAGACCGGTTACGCCGCCACCGGGATCGGCGCCTCCTGGTTCACCGCGACGGGCGTACCGCTCGGCTGGAGCCATCAGTTCCTCAGCGGACCGCTGCTGGACCTGCCGAACGCCACCGTCTCGGGCGGCCGGCTCGCCCCGCACGGACCGGCCTACAAGGCCCTGTTCGTCGAGGGGGACTTCTTCTACTCCTCCACCCCCACCCTCGCCGTCGCCGACGCCCGCCGCATCCTGGCCCTGGCCGGAGCCGGACTGCCGGTGGTCCTGCTGGGCGCCTTCGACCAGCCGCTCACGCCGGGCGTCCCCGACGACGGCGAGAGCGACCGGCTGCGCGACCTCCTCGGCCGTCTGCTCGCCCTGCCGAACGTCACCCGGGTCACCGACAAGGCCGCCGTCGCGGACGCGCTCGCCGGGCTCGGCGTCACCCCGGACGTGCGTCACGCCACCGCCTCCACGCTGCTCAACGCCCACCGCGTCTCAGGGGACACCGACTTCTACTACCTCTGCAACGGCAAGCACGCGGAGACCGTCAAACCCGCCGTCGCCGCGATCGACCACGAGGTGACGCTGCGCCACACCCGCCGGACCCGGGGCGGCACGACGATCCCGTATCTGCTGGACCCCTGGACGGGCGAGGTCTCACGGATCGCCCGGTACGCCGAGCGGGACGGCGACGTCACCGTGCGGGTCGCACTCCAGCCCGGCCAGGTCATGATCGTCGCGCTGGGCCGCCCGGGCCTCTTCGGCGACCGCGGCGGCGCACGGCCGCACGTCGTCGACTCGGACGCGTCCGAAGTCCTCTTCAAGGGCCGGGCGCTGACGGTCCGTTCGACCGGGACACGGACCCTCACGACGCGTCTGTCCTCGGGCCGTACGGTCACCACGGCACTCCCGGCCGTGCCCGCTCCCCTCAGCCCGGGCAGCTGGCAGCTGGAGGTCGAGGACCGGTACCCCGGACCGTCCCCGACCCGCACCGAGTACGTGCGCCGCACGCTGACCCTCGACACCCTGCTGCCCTGGTCGCGGATCCCCGAACTGGCCGACTCCGCGGGCATCGGCCGGTACCGGACGACCGTCGACCTGCCGTACGACTGGACCTCCTCGCACGGCGCCCATCTGGAGCTCGGCCAGGTCTCGGACACGGCCCGCGTCACCGTCAACGGCGTCGCCGCGCCGCCGCTGGACCGGCTCCACCAGGTCGTGGACGTCGGCTCCCTGCTCAGGCGCGGCCGCAACGTCATCGAGGTGGAGGTGGCGGTCCCTCTCGTCAACCGGCTCCGGGTCACCCAGCCGGCGGTCTTCGGCGCCGTCGCCCGGCAGGACCACGGTCTCGTCGGTCCGGTACGCCTCGTGCCGTACGCGCAGGCCACCGTCGGCTGAGGCTGAGGCTGAGGCTGAGGTCGGTGTCGGGCGGTGGATGCGGGCGGCCGCCGCCGGGAGGGGTGAGCAGGGCCGGTCCGGGTGGGCGTCGGGCCGTGCCGTCGGACCCGGTCCGACGGCCGAAGTGACCGCGGTCCGGGGCCCTTTCACCGACCTTCGGCACGTGGAGGGAGACCATCGGCCGACTGCGGCTGCCGCGTCCGCTCCGGCACCGTGAGCGCATGGAGCGGACGAACAGGATCAGCAGGGCCGGGTTCCTCGCGGGGACCGCGGCGGTCGGCGCGGCGGCCGCGCTGGGACCGGCGGCAGCGGCGCACGCCACCGGGCGGCGGCGCGGGCTGCGGCGCAGAGGGGTCGTCTACACCGTCGGGGAGGGCGAGACCCCGGCCACCGGATGGAACGCCGAGCGGATACGGGCGGATCTGCGCGCCGTCCGCCGCGATCTGCACGCCGACACGGTGGACGTCACCGGTGACGGCGTCGAGCGCCTCGCGGCGACCGCGGCCGAGGCCGCCGAGAACGGCCTGCACGTCTGGCTCCAGCCCACGCTGGGGGACGTGCCGGCGGCGGACATCCTCGACCACCTCGCGGAGACCGGCCGGATGGCGCAGCGCCTGCGTCGCCAGGGCGCGAGCGTCGACTTCAGCGTGGGCTGCGAGTTCTGGCTGTTCGTGCCGGGCATCGTGCCGGGGGACACCGTGCTGGAGCGGGTGCGCAACCTCATGAACGGGACCTTCGACCCGGTCGTCATGCAGCGGCGGCTGGACGCGTTCACGGCGCGCGCCGCCCGGACCGGCCGCGCGGTCTTCGACGGCCGGCTGTCCTACGCCGCCGCACAGGACGACCGGGTCGACTGGTCGCTGTTCGACGTCGTGGGCATCGACTACTACTGCTCTTTCCCCCGCCCGGCCGACCACGTGCGGGAACTGCGCCGCCATCTGCGGTGGGGCAAGCCGCTGGCCGTCACCGAGTTCGGCACCTGCGCGTACGTGGGGGCACCCGACACCGGGGGCATGGGATGGGACGTGGTCGACCACGACAAGGATCCCGCGGAGATCAAGGGCCACCTCGTCCGCAGTGAACGCACCCAGGCGGACTACGTGGCAGGGCTCGTCGACGTGTTCGAGGTGATGGGACTGTACGCGGCGATGGCCTTCGAGTTCGTCACCCCGGACGCCCCGCACCGCCCCGGCGACCCGCGTCACGACCTGGACATGGCCTCCTACGCGATCACCAGGACCGTCGAGAACCGCCCGGGCCGGCCCGAGTGCGGTTGGCACTGGGAACCCAAGGAGGCCTTCCACGCCCTGGCCCGCCGGTACGCGGCGGCGGTCGCACGCACGCCGCACCGGGGCGGCGCCCGTCGGTGAATCGGGCCCGAGGGGCGGCGGGCGCCGTACGGACGTTCCGCGGTTGCCGTCCCGCGTGAGGAATGGAGCGGCCCTTCGCGGTTACTCCGGTGTCATGGCAGGAACATCGAGACCCGGACCCGACGGACTCACGTCGTCGGCGCCCGGACAGGAGCAGACCGCGGGCCCCGACGAGCAGGTGGAGCGGCGGGCGCCGGACGGACCGGGGAAGTTGCCGAAGCGGTCCTGGGCGGCCGTACTGAAGGGCACGCTGCGGGAGTTCAAGGACGACGAGCTGACGGACCGGGCCGCGGCACTGACGTACTACGGCGTCCTGTCGCTCTTCCCGGCCCTGCTGGTCCTGGTGTCGTTCCTCGGCCTTGCGGGGAAGTCGGCGACCGACGAGGTGCTGGCCAACCTGCGCAAGGTGGCGCCGGGATCGGCCCGGGACATCATCAGCGACGCGGTGCAGCAGTTGCAGGGGCGGGGCGGTGTCGGCTCGGTGATGGCCGTCGTCGGTCTCGTGCTGGCGGTGTGGTCCGCCTCCGGTTACACGGCGGCCTTCATCCGCAGTGCCAACGCGGTGTACGACATGCCCGAGGGCCGGCCGGTGTGGAAGGTGCTGCCGCTGCGCGTGGGCGTGACGGTGGTGCTCCTGGTGCTCGCGGTCGCCAGCGCGCTGATCGTGGTCTTCACCGGCGGCCTCGCCAGTCAGGCCGGAGCCGCGCTCGGCATCGGGGACACGGCGCTGACGGTGTGGTCGATCGTCAAGTGGCCCGTGCTGGTCGTGCTGGTCACGATCATGATCGCCCTGCTGTACTGGGCGACCCCCAACGTCCGCGGCCGCGGCCTGCGGTGGATCACGCCCGGGAGCGTCCTGGCGCTGCTGATGTGGCTGGTCGCCTCGGCCGGTTTCGCGTTCTACGTGGCCAACTTCGGCTCCTACAACAAGACCTACGGCACTCTCGCGGGAGTGATCGTCTTCCTGGTGTGGCTGTGGATCAGCAACATCGCGATCCTGCTCGGCCTGGAGTTCGACGCCGAACTGGCCCGCCAGCGCGCGGTCGCCGGCGGGCTGCCCCGGGACGAGGAACCCTACGTACAGCCCCGGGACACCCGCGCGTGGAGCGACGAGGAGAAGCGGCGGGTGGAGTGAGCCCGCGGCTCACCGCACGGGGAAGCCGAAGGTGTACCCCTGCTGACGGAGCCACGGCAGGATCTCGCCCAGGGCCGCCACGGTCTGCGAGCGTTCCCCGCCCGCGTCGTGGAAGAGGATCGTCGGGCCGCCCGCCACCTCGCTCTTGACGGTGGCGACGATGGCGGCGGTACCCGGCCGCTCGAAGTCCTTGGTGTCGACGTTCCAGCCCAGCGGCCGCATCCCGCGGGAGGCGGCGAGGGTGCGGCTGTAGGGGGTGAAGGCACCGCCGGGCGCACGGTAGTACTGCGGCCGGACACCGCCGGACGCCTCGGTGATCATCCGCTCGGCGTCCAGGATCTGCTGCGACTGGTAGGACTCCGGCTTCTTGTCCATGCTCGTGTCGTGCGAGACCGTGTGGTCGCACAGCCGGTGACCGGCCGCCACCACGGCCTTGACCAGGTCCGGGTGGGCCTTGGCCTGGGTGCCGACCATGCAGAACGTGGCCTTCACCCCGTTCTCCCGCAGCACGTCGAGGACCTTTGGCGTCCACTCGGGGTCCGGGCCGTCGTCGATGGTGATGTTGACGGCGTGGGCGCCGCCTTCCGAGGCGTGGGCGATGTCCACCGACACCTTGGCAGGGGCGGAGCCCGCGGCGGACGGGCGCGCCTGGGCTCCGGCCTGGCTGCCGCCGGCGGGGCCGGCCTGCGCGGTCCATACCGAGGTGGCGGCGGCCACCGCCGTCACGCCGACCGCCGCCGCGAGTACCCGGCCGTACCATCCCCGCCCGCCATGCCGCGCCATGTCTGCCCTGTTCTCGTCGTGTCCGTGGATCGCCGTGTGTGGGGTGATCCCGTGCAGCTGTGATGACGGTGAAAGGGCGTGCCGGGATCCGCCTGTTACGGATCGCGGACATTTCTGCGCAGGTTCCGGGACGAAAGCGGGTCCGTCCCGGCAACCAGGGGGCGGGGAGAGCCGGTTGGTCCCTGTGTTCAGGGCCGCAGCGCGACGCACAGCAGGGCGGCCGGGCCCGGCGCGGCGGCGAACCGGGTGGTGAACGCGATGCCCGCCGCGTACTCGTCGGCGGCGCACTGGCCCTTGTACCGCCCCTGGGCGAAGTCGCCCCCGTTGTCGTCGGCGGGCCGGTTGTCGGACCGGTCGAACCAGACGGTCCGCCCGGAGCGGCCCAGGGCGCTGCCGGCGGGCACGCACAGCGCGGCCGACACGCGTTCGCCACGGCGGCTGTAACCGATGAGGAACTGACCGGCGGGGCACTGGAATTTGGTGTAGCCGCCCGCCCAGTCGCCGCCGGAGGGCACGTACCGCTCGTCGGTGACGACCGTCTGTGCGGCGCTCGTGGCGCGCAGGTCGCCCGCCGACGTGTCGGTGCACAGGCCCCGGCCGCCGGAGTGGCTCAGACCGATCAGCCGCAGACCGTCCGGGCACGCCGCCTTGGAGGCTCCTTGGTCCCAGTCCCCGCCGGCCCGCACCCGCCGGGACTGCACGGCGTCGCCGTGATCCGTGGTGAGCATCCGGCGCACGGGTACCTGGGGGACGGTCCCGGTGCGGGACGCGGCGGTCATCAGGTGGTTCCAGGCGGTGCCGCGCCAGTCCGCCTGGTCGAGGAGGCCGTACCGGCGCCCGGCGGTGTCGTAGCGCAGGAGGGCCCAGTCGTCGTGGCCTTCCCAGCCGACGAGGGGCCAGTAGGCGAAGTCGGCGTCGTGGTCGGCGAAGTAGTCGGTGATGTTGCCGAACCAGGTGCGGGCGGCGGCGCCGGTCTCCTGGGAGCCGATGCCGAACTCGCTGATCCACAGGGGCGCGGTGTAGTGCTGTCCGTCCCCGGTCACGAAGAAGGCCTGGTCGGTGAGGGTCTGGAACAGCTGGTCCCTGGTGAGGTCCTGGTAGCGCGCGTCGTGCGTCTCGCCGATCCCGGTGGCGCCGCTGTGCCGGGGGCCGGTGTAGCCGTAGAAGTGGGCCGAGTACACCAGCTTGTGGCTGTCGAGGAGGGTGTGCGACAGCGTGCGGACGGGGGCGAGCGTGGGGCGCTCGTGGGGCAGGCCGTCCACGGGCAGCCCGGTCCAGTTGATGCCCTCGACGACGATGAGCAGGTCGGGGTTGCCCTCGGTGAGGATGCGGTCCGCGGCGAGCTGGGCGGCCGCGTACCAGTCGTGGTTGTCGCCGAGCCCCCAGTTGGGGTCGTCGAGCACGTCACGCCGTACCTCGTTGTAGAGGTCCGCGCCCACGACGCGGGCGTTCGCGGCGTAGCGGCGGGCCATGAAGACCCAGTCGTCCGCCCATCGCCCGGTGGACTGGCCGCTGTTCCAGCGTTCGTTGCCGTCCACGCCGCAGCACCAGCGCGAGGTGTTGGTGTGGTTGTTGAGGACGACCGCGAACCCGTCCCCGGTGAGCGCGGCCACGACGGCGTCGTAGACCTGGAGGGGCGTCCTGCCGCGCAGTTCGGGGTTGGCCGCGACGGCGGTGTCCGGCACCGGGGCCGTCGCGTGGATCATCTCGTTGGCGAACGGCAGCCGGATGCTGTTGATGCCGAGCCGGTGGAAGTCGGCGAGCAGGGCGGACAGCGGGGCGCGGTCCAGGCCCAGGGGGATGTCGGAGGAGTTCTGGCCCGCGTGGTGGTTCGCGGGGTCGGCGGCGCTGCCGCTTCCGGACCAGGAGCCCTGGGCACCGTCCCAGTTGGCGGACTTGAGACGGAAACGCTGTCCCTGGGCGTCGACGACGTAGCGGCCCCGGGTGGACAGGGGAGGCTGCCAGGTGGCGGCCGCCGGGGCGGTCGCGGTCGCGGCCGGGGTCCCGGCGGGGACGGTGACCGGGACGGCGGCGAGCGCGGTGGGCGCGGGGGTCAGCAGGGCGAGAACGGCACCTGCTGCTGTCAGGTACTTGACAAGTCTGGAGGTCTGCATCCGGTCCTCTGCGGGGCGCGGCGGGGGTGGCGAACGGCGGACGACAGCCTACGAAATCCGCGCCGCGATGTCCCGGGGCCGGACGTACGGATGTGCGCCCGTCCCTCGGCCGCCGACGGCCACCAATCAATACTTGGCGCCCCGCCGTCCGTTCATGGCGCCCGGCGCCGGCTCCTTCGGGGAGCCGGCGCGCGAGGACCGGACCGGCGGCGGTCGTCACCAGGTGTGCGCGACGTCCACCACGAGGTGGTCGGCCAGCCGCTGCACGCGGAACGGCAAGCGGGCGCGCACGCCGAGTCCGAACTGCGTCACCCCTTCGAAGCTCCCGGCGTACCGGGTGTCGCGGAAGGTGCTGTACCCGGCCAGGTTCACGCCCGGCAGCGGCTGCGCCACCCGGCCCGGATAAGTGGCGGCCCCCGTCCGGGGGTCGTAGGCGGGCGCGTTGACCCGCACCTCCAGGATGGCTCCGCCGCCGACGGGGATGAGCCGGCCCGACGCGTCCTGGTAGAGCCGGTCGACGTACGCGACCGAGAAGCCCAGCGTGTCCGCGCTCGCGCCCGGCACATCGACGACGAACCGGTCGTAGCAGTCGTGACGGCCGGTCCTGACGTCGGTCAGCGGTGTGGCGGTGCCGGCGTCGTAGGCCTTGGCGAGGCTGCCCCAGCCGGTGGGGCAGGCGGCGACCGCCCGTGCCGTCGCGGCGGAGGCGGTGCCGGCCGGGACGGCGGCCACGCCCAGCGTGGCGGCCAGAAGAGCGGCGGCGGCCCATACGGTTCTGCTTCGCACCATGATCTCCCCCAGAGGTCGTGTGTGTCGGATATGAAGTGAGACAACCCGAATGCCCCAGAGGTTGCACAGATCTCCCACCGGATGCGGCCCCGTCGCGCGCCGGACCCGGGCGCTCCCCGGGGAACTCGCCGGGTGGGCGGCGCGGCGCTCCGGCTCACCAGCCGGTCGCCAGGAGGTGGTTGAGCAGGAGGGCCAGCACCGCCTGCGCGGTGAGCCAGGCACGCGGGCGGGTGAGGAACGCGCAGGACGGCAGGAGCCAGACGACGAACGGGAGCCAGATGCGCTCCGTCTCCGCCTTGCTCATGCCGGACAGGTCGGCCACCAGCAGCGCGAGCAGCGCGGCGGACACGAGCAGGGCGAGCCGGACCTCCGCGTCGGGACGGCGCCGCTCCTGCGGCCGTCCGGCAGCCGCGCGGCGGTGGCCCCGCAGCGCCGCCCCGGTGCGCCGCAGCCCGGCCGCCGTCGCCGCACCCGTGATGAGGACCGTGCAGGCGAGATTGGCCCACACCCAGTAGCCGTAGGGGCGCACGCCGCCCGCGCCCTGCCGGTAGCGCGTGACCAGCAGCCGGTACGCCTCCCACCAGTCGAATCCGGCGAGGGTGAACGCCACCGGCACGACGGCCGCCCCGGCGAGCAGCGCGACGAGCAGGTGCGGACGCTCCCGGACCCGGCCCCGGCCGAGCAGCAGCACCGTCGCACCGATCAGCGCGACGAGCGTGAGGCCGTACGACAGGTAGCAGGTCAGGCCGAAGAGCAGACCCGCGCCCGCCGCCCCGCCCCACGTCCGCATCCGTGCGGGCCGGGAGGCGCCCGGGTCCTGCCGTGCCGTGACCGCCAGCGCGAGCAGTGCCAGGGACCACGCGGCGACCGCCGTGAAGTAGGCGTCGGCGGAGGTCCCCATCCACACCGCCGCCGGGGCCAGCACCAGGAAGGGCGCCGCCCGCCGGGCGAGCCGCTCGTCGGCCAGGGCGCGCACCGCCACCAGCACCGCCACGCACGCCGTCGCCCCGACGACGACGCACCAGGTGCCGGCCCAGCCCCCGCCCCGCAGCCCGGCCCGGTCGAGCAGCACGAACGTCAGCGTGGCCGCCGGAGGATGACCGGCGACGTGCGCGGGCCAGTTCTCGGGCGAGCCGAGGAGGATGTGCCCGGTGAAGCCGCGCAGCGCCGCCGGGATGTCGTGGAAGCGGCCGACGGCCTGGAGGTACTCGTGGCGGGTGGTGAGCCGGTCGGCGACGCCCCGCTGCCAGCCGTCGATCAGGGCGAGGGAGAGGATCCAGGCCGTGGCCGAGCCCCAGCAGGCCGCGAGCAGCGCCCGCCAGGGGAGCCGTGCCGCCAGCGTCGGGCCGTGGACCACCGTCAGGGCCGCGAGCAGCACGGACGCCGGTGTGCCGGGCCCGACATGCGGGTCCCAGCTGCCCAGGACGGGAGGCCAGTGCACCCGCAGGGTGTGGTGGGTGTGCTCGATGTGCAGGCCGATCAGCACGGCCGCGGTGACGAGCAGGACGGCGGCGCCCGCCGCGTACAGGTCGCGGCGGACGCCACGGCGCACGCCGTCGTCGGCCTTGTCGGAGCGGGAGGCGCGCGGTCCGGTGCTCAGCTGGGTGCGGTTCACATCGGCACGCTAGGCCGGGAAGCAGGGCGCGGGCCGTCGTCCGGGCCGGACGTCAGCGTTTCGTCATGGGTCGCGCGCCCTTTACCCGGGGTCCCGCGGCCTACGGTCGGGGCATGCGAGACGACTCACGGCTCCCCACCTCTCCCGCCTTCTGGCGCAGTCCGCTGCGCGGCCCCTGGTTCACCTCGGTGCTCGGGCTGGTCCTGCTCGTCGGTGTCACCGTGCTGTTCGTGACCGGCCTGGCCTCGTACGCCGCCTACAACCCGGACCTCTCCCCGGTGAACGACAAGACCCCGGACAAGGGGATCCTCGGCTTCTACCTCTTCGCCTGGCCGACCGACCCGCACTGGCTGTACCGGCTGACCCAAGGTGTCCACGTCACCCTCGGCATCACCCTCGTCCCCGTCCTGCTGGCGAAGCTGTGGTCGGTGGTGCCGAAGCTGTTCGCCCTGCCGCCGGCCCGCTCGCTCGCCCACGCACTCGAGCGGATCTCCCTGCTGCTGCTCGTCGGGGGCGCCCTGTTCGAGTTCACCACCGGCGTCCTCAACATCCAGCTCGACTACGTCTTCCCCGGCTCCTTCTACCCCCTGCACTTCTACGGCGCCTGGGTCTTCTTCGCCGCGTTCGCCGCCCACGCCGTCCTGAAGACCCCGGCGGCCGTACGCAACCTGCGCCGGCTGCGCGCCGAGGACGAACCGGCACCCGCCGCACCGGCGGACGAGACGGGACGGGAGCTGGTCGCCCCGTCTCCCGACGCCCCCACCGTGTCCCGGCGCGGGGCGCTCGGGTTCGTCGGGGGCGGCTCGCTGCTCCTGTTCGCCACGACGGCCGGACAGAGTTTTGACGCGCTGCGCGGCACCGCCCTGCTCGCTCCGCACGGCGGGGCCGACCCGGGCGGCCCGGGCGGCTTCCAGATCAACAAGACCGCCGCGTACGCCGGCGTCACCGCCGCGCAGACGCGGGAGGACACCTGGCAGCTCGTCGTCACGGGGCGCACGGGCACCGTCCGCCTCGACCTGGACCGGCTCCACCGGCTGCCCCTGCACACCTCGTCGCTGCCCATCGCGTGCGTCGAGGGCTGGTCCACCTCGGACCAGCGGTGGCGCGGCGTACGGCTGCGGGACCTGGCCGCGCTCGTCGGCCACGACGGCGATCCGCCGGACGTGATCGTCGAGTCCCTCCAGCTGCACGGCGCGTTCCGGCACGCCGCGCTGCGCGCGAACCAGGTCGCCGACCCGCGCTCCCTGCTCGCCCTGTACGTCAACGGTGGGCCGCTGACCGCGGACCACGGATACCCGGCGCGGGTGATCGTCCCCGCGGCGCCCGGCGTCCTCAACACCAAGTGGGTGGCCCGGATGACGTTCGGAGAGGTGCGATGACCCCGGCACGACGACGCCCGTTGATCGGCAGCCCCTTCCAACTCCTGCTGCTGGCCTGCTCGTTCGCGCTCGCCGCGTACGCGGGGGTGCGCCTGCTCGCCGACGACTGGTTCGGGGTGGCGCTGTGGTGGGTGGGGGCCGCCCTGCTCCACGACCTGGTGCTGCTGCCCCTGTACGCGACGGCCGACCGGGCCGTCCTGCGAGGGCTCGGGGCGGCCGGACACCGGAGCCGGGCCATGTACGTCCGGGTTCCGGCCGCGCTCTCGGCCCTGCTGCTGCTCGTGTGGTTCCCGCTGATCAGCGGGATGGTGGACGTCCGCTACCGGTCCGCCACCGGCCGCTCGGCGGAGGGGTACCTCGACCACTGGCTGCTGATCACCGCCGTGCTCTTCGGCGGCTCGGCGCTGCTGCTCGCGCTGCGGCTGCGCAGGGCCACGAAGGAGCGGCCGCCGGCCGTCCACTGACCGGCCGTCCGCCAGCCCTCCCGCCCCGCGTACCCGAGCAGGGCGGGAGTGCCGAGCCGGGCCCAGGGGAAGACACGGCCGGTGCCGGGAGCCTGGGGCAGACCGACGACCTCGACCTCGGCGCGCTCGTCCACGTCCACCGGCAGGGTCTCCGCGATCAGCAGGCCACCGGGCACCACCAGGGCGGCCGTCCGCCGAAGGAGGGCGAGCGGATCGCCGCCGATGCCCACATTGCCGTCGATGAGCAGGACGGTGCCCCAGCGTCCCTCACCGGGCAGCGGATCGAAGACCGAGCGCCGCAGCGCCTGCCCGCCCAGCCCCAGGGTGTGCGCGACGGCGGCCGCGCTGACGTCGATGCCCAGCACCGCCCGTCCTCGCGCGGCGAGTTCGGCCACCAGCCGGCCGGGCCCGCAGCCCACGTCGAGGACGGTCCCCTCGCAGCGGTCCAGGATCCCCAGGTCGGCCGGGTCGGCGCGGGCGCACCAGCGTTCCACCTCCAGGGGCAGGAGCCAGCCGTCGGCTCGGCGCAGGAACAGCGGCCCCCGGCCGGCGCGCACGGCGTCGTCATAGGGGTCCGCGGCGGCCCAGGCGGCGCCGGCGCCCGCGCTGCCGGCGCCCGCAGGTGCGGGACCCGGGGCGGCGGCCGGGTCGGCGGCCCCGGTGAGGTCGTACGCGGTGCTCACCGGCCCGCCGCCGCCGTGAATCCGGCCAGCCGCGCGGCGAACCTGCCGTGCGGCGCCGACGCGGCGACGGCCGTCGCGTCCGGGGCGGTGTCGACGTCGCGCAGACACGGCAGGTCCCGCACCCGTAGCCCGGCGCCCACCAGCCGGGCCCGCTGCACGGCGCCGGTCAGCGCCGTCGACATGGGAACGCCCCGCAGCAGGGCGGGATCGGGCTCCGCGAGCCCCAGCGCCCAGAAGCCCCCGTCCTGCGCCGGACCGAAGTAGGCGTCGCAGCCCTCGAAGTCGGCCGTCAGCAGCTCCGGCGTCACCTGCGGGGTGTCCATCCCGATCAGCAGGGCCGGACCGTCGCACCGGCCGAAAGCGTCCGCGAGGCGCTCGTCGAGCCCGCCCCCGCACTGCGCCACGACGTCGAAGCCGGACGGCAGCCAGGGGCCGGGCGCGCCGTCGAGCACCAGCACACGGCGGGTCGCCGGGGCGGCCGCCACGGCCCGCAGCGTGTCGGCCAGCGCCGCCTCCGCGAGCGCCGCCGCCTCCCGCGGGGTGAACGGCGGGGTCAGCCTGGTCTTCACGCGCCCGGGCCGGGGTTCCTTCGCGATGACGAGCAGGGTGGTCACCGGGCCGCCTCCTCACGGGCCGGAAGGCCGCCGAGGACGCGGCTCATGTCCCGCACCGCCTGCCAGGTCCCGCGCCAGGTGCCGGTCACCTTCGAGTCGCCCGTGCGGGGCAGGTAGGGGACGTCGTGCTCGGCGATCCGCCAGCCCGCGTCCGCCGCCCGCACCACCATCTCCAGCGGGTAGCCGCTGCGCCGGTCGGTGAGGCCGAGGGCGAGCAGCGGCTCACGCCGGGCGGCCCGCAACGGGCCCAGGTCGTGCAGCCCGAGTCCGGTGCGGCGGCGCAGCAGCCGGGCGAGCGCGAGGTTCCCGGCCCGGGCGTGCGCGGGCCACGCGCCCCGGCCCTGCGGCCGTCTGCGGCCGAGCACCAGGTCGGCCGCGCCGGAGCGCACCTCCTCGACGAACGGCACAAGGAGCGCCGGGTCGAGCGAGGCGTCGCAGTCGCAGAAGCACACCACCTCGGCGGTCGCGGCGGTCAGTCCGGCGTGGCAGGCGGCGCCGAACCCCCGCCGCGGCTCGTGGACGACTCTCGCGCCCAGCGCGCGGGCGATCCCGGCCGAGCCGTCGGTGGAGCCGTTGTCCACGACGAGGGCCCGCCAGCCGTCCGGAATACGGCCTAGCACCCAGGGGAGGGCCTCGGCCTCGTTCAGACAGGGGAGCACGACGTCTACTTCTGTGTCCGTGGTCACGGTCTCACCCTACGAATACGAATCGGGCAAAACGGGCTACGGCTCCTTACGAAACGCGGACGTCGGGGCGCCGGGCCCCCGCCGACGCCGCACCCGGGGGAGCGCGGTGCGAGGCTGGGCGCATGCAGCAGTCGTACGAGTCCCCGCCCTCTCCACCGGGACCGGCCCGGGTCCTGGTCGTCGACGACGACCCCACGGTGTCGGAGGTGGTCGCCGGCTACCTCGACCGGGCCGGCTACGTCGTCGACCGGGCGGACGACGGCCCCACCGCCCTGACCCGGGCCGCCGCGCACCGGCCCGACCTGGTGGTGCTGGACCTGATGCTGCCCGGCATGGACGGCCTGGAGGTCTGCCGGCGGCTGCGCGGACACGGGCCCGTGCCGGTCATCATGCTCACCGCGCGCGGTGAGGAGGACGACCGTGTCCTCGGGCTGGAGGTCGGCGCCGACGACTACGTCACCAAGCCCTTCAGTCCGCGCGAACTCGTCCTGCGGGTGGAGTCGGTGCTGCGCCGCAGCCGGCCCGTGACGGGCGGGCGGACCCTCGGCGCGGCCGGTCTGACCCTGGACCCCGGCGCCCGCCGCGCCACCAAGGACGGCGAGGAACTCGCCCTCACCCTGCGAGAGTTCGACCTCCTCGCGTTCTTCCTGCGGCACCCCGGGCGGGCGTTCGGCCGCGAGGACCTCATGCACGAGGTGTGGGGCTGGGAGTTCGGCGACCTGTCCACCGTGACCGTCCATGTGCGCCGGCTGCGCGGCAAGGTCGAGGACGACCCCGCCCGACCCCGTCTGATCCGCACGGTGTGGGGTGTGGGCTACCGCTTCGAACCCGGCCCCGCGCAAGAGGGGGAGTGACCGTGCGCGACACCCTGCTCATCGCCCTGTTCGCGTTCGTCGGCGCCGCGGCCGCCGGGCTCGTCGGCGCGGGCGCGCTGTGGCTGCTGCGCCGCCGCTCGTTCGTCGCCTCGCTCACCGTGGTGGCCGCCGTCGCCGTGACCGCGATGATGGCGGGCACCCTCGCCGTGGCGCAGGCGATGTTCCTGTCGGGGCACGACCTGAGCGTGGTGACGACGGTCGTCGCCATGGCGGCCGTGGTCTCCCTGGTCACCGCGCTGCTCCTCGGCCGCTGGGTGGTCGCCCGCAGCCGCGAACTCACCCGTGCCGCACGCTCGTTCGGCGACGGCGGCGCCTTCACCGCGCCCGACGGCCCGACAACCGCCGAACTGGACGCGATCAGCCGCGAACTGGCCGCCACCAGCGCGAGACTCGCCGAGTCCCGGGACCGCGAACGGGCGCTGGAGACGTCCCGACGTGAACTCGTCGCCTGGATCTCGCACGACCTGCGCACCCCGCTGGCCGGACTGCGCGCGATGTCGGAGGCACTGGAGGACGGCGTGGCGGCCGATCCGGCCCGTTACCTGCGGCAGATCCGCACCGAGGTCGAGCGGCTCAACGACATGGTGGGCGACCTGTTCGAGCTGTCCCGCATCCACGCCGGTGCGCTCGCGCTCTCCCCCTCCCGCATGTCGGTGTACGACCTCGTCGGCGACGCCCTCGCCGGGGCCGACCCGCTCGCCCGCGAGCACGGCGTACGGCTCGTCGGCGACCGCGTCGAGCCGCTCCCGGTCGAGGTCGACGGCAAGGAGATGAGCCGGGTGCTGGGCAATCTGCTCGTCAACGCCATCCGCCGTACCCCCGCCGACGGCACGGTCGCCGTCGCCGCCGAACGCTCGCCCGCCGGGGTCGTCGTGTCCGTCACCGACGGCTGCGGCGGCATCCCGGAGGAGGACCTGCACCGGGTCTTCGACACCGGCTGGCGCGGCACCCACGCCCGGACACCCCCGGCCGGCGCGGGACTGGGCCTCGCCATCGTGCGCGGCATCGTGGAAGCCCACCAGGGCCGGGCCTCGGTCCGCAACATCCCGGGCGGCTGCCGTTTCGAGGTAACCCTCCCATCGGCCCCCTGAAGCCCGACGCCCCCCGGCCCACGGGCCAGGGGGCGCACGCCCCGCGGCTCGCCGCCGCCCCCCGGGCCGGACGCCCCGCGGCTTGCCGCCGTCCCCGGCCCGGATGCCTTGAGCCCTCACCGCCCCGGGCCGGACGTTCCGCTGGCTGGGGCCGGGCTGGATCCGCTCGACCTGGGGGCGGGCCGAACGCCCCCGGCTCGCCGGCTTGGGTCGGATGCCCCCTGGCCTCCGGGGTCGGGCTGGATCCCCCTCTGGCGGGCCCAGCCGGATGCCCTCGGCCTGCGGGCCTGGGCGGGATGCCCTCGGGTCGCAGGCCCAGGCCGGGTGTCCGCTGACCTGCGGGCTGGGGCCGGATGCCGTTCGGGGCTCGGGCCGGGGTGTCCGACGGACGCCCCGGTCAGGTTTGCGCCTCGTGGAGCCCCGCGCGGGCGAACTCGCGCATGCCCTCCTCGAAGCCGATGCGGGGGCTCCAGCCCAGGTCGGCGCGGAGCCGGGCGGAGTCCGCCGTGATGTGGCGGACGTCGCCCAGCCGGTACTCGCCCGTGACCACCGGGTCGGGCCCGCCGTAGGCCGCGGCCAGGGCGCGCGCCATGGCGCCCACCGTGCGCGGCTCACCGCTGCCGGTGTTGTAGGCCGTCAGCGTGCCGCTCGCCGCGCCGGCCTCCAGCGCCGCCACGTTGGCGTCGGCCACGTCCCGTACGTGCACGAAGTCCCGTCGCTGCCGCCCGTCCTCGAAGACGCGGGGTGCCTCGCCCCGGGCGAGGGCGGAGCGGAAGAAGGAGGCGACCCCGGCGTAGGGGGTGTCGCGGGGCATCCGGGGGCCGTAGACGTTGTGGTAGCGCAGCGACACCGCCGTCCCGCCCGTCGACCTGGCCCAGGCGGCGGCCAGGTGTTCCTGGGCGAGCTTGGTCGTGGCGTACACGTTGCGCGGATCGGCGGGAGCGTCCTCGGCGACGAGCCCCGGGGCGAGGTCCCGCCCGCACACCGGGCACGGCGGCTCGAACCGTCCCGCTTGCAAGGCGGCGACGGCCCGCGGCAGCGGCCGGACCACCCCGTGCTCGCCGCACTCGTAGCGCCCCTCCCCGTACACGACCATCGATCCGGCCAGCACGAGCCGGGGCACACCGGCCCCGGCCATGGCGGCGAGCAGGACGGCCGTCCCGAGGTCGTTGCGCGAGACGTACTCCGCCGCGTCCGTGACCCCGTCGCCGAGCCCGACCATCGCCGCCTGGTGACAGACGGCGTCGACGCCGTCGAGGGCGCGGCCGACGGCCACGGGGTCGCGCACGTCCGCGTCGGGGTCCTGCCTTACGTCGTACACGAGCGCCTCGTGCCCGCGGGCGCGCAGGGCGTCGACGACATGGGACCCGATGAACCCGGCACCGCCGGTGACCAGTACACGCATGAGGCCACGCTAGGGCCGCGGCCGGGCCGGCCCCCGTGACCCGCCCGGCACGTCATCACTCCGTAAGACCCGCCATCAAGAAGCCGCCGGTCGAGGTGACCCTGGCCCGGCCTGTGGGACGCGGGCCGCCAGGGGTACGCGGTGCGCGTCACCGATGTGAGCGAGGCACCGTCCGAGAACCCGGCGGGGGCGTCCGGGTCCGCACATGTCGCCCAGCCGGTGATCCGGCGGGCCTTCACCGTCTACGACCTGCACGCGCGGGACAGGGCGGCGCCGGTCCACTCGTCCGCCGCGCCCGCCGCGGACTGAGCCCCGGGCGTCCCCCGCGGGGGAGGCTCGGGGCGCGGCTCGGCGCCGGCCGGGGGACGCCCCCGGCCGGCGGCGGGTGACCGGCCGGTCAGAGCTGGCCGGACTCCGCGATGGTGACCTTGGCCGAGGTGGCACCGCTGCGCGAGCCGTAGGACTCGATCTTCTTGACGAGGGCCATGCTGGACTCGTCGGCGACCTCGCCGAACACGACGTGCTTGCCGTCGAGCCAGTCGGTGACGACCGTCGTGATGAAGAACTGCGAGCCGTTGCTGTTCGGGCCCGCGTTGGCCATGGACAGCAGGCCCGGACGGTCGTGCTTGAGGTCGAAGTTCTCGTCGGCGAACTTCTCGCCGTAGATGCTCTTGCCGCCCGTGCCGTTGCCGCGGGTGAAGTCGCCGCCCTGGAGCATGAACTGCGGGATGACGCGGTGGAAGGAGGAACCGGCGAAGCCGAAGCCCTTCTCCCCGGTGGCCAGCGCGCGGAAGTTCTCGGCCGTCTTCGGGACGACGTCCTCGAAGAGGTTGAAGGTGATCCGCCCGGCGGGCTCGTCGTTGATGGTGATGTCGAAGTAGATCTTGGTGGTCATGGTTCTATCCTGCACGCTCCCGGCGGCACAGCCGAATCGAGGGGTCGTGTCGGTCGCGCGGACCCCCCTTGAACAGCCCTTTCACCGGCCCGTCAGTCGACCGGCCAGGTGTGGGCGGGGGCGTTGAGATGCATGTAGTCGATGTACAGCCGGGTCATGCGGCGCAGCGCCTCGTGGCGGCCCACGTGCGCGAGGGCCGTGATGTGGTGCAGGGTCTCCTTCTGCCAGACCGCTCCGTTGCGGCCCGTCACGCACCGCTGCTCGATGATCCCGAGCAGCGGCTCCCGCCAGGCCGCGTCCATCCCGGACAGCTCCAGCCCCCGGTGGGCCAGCGGCAGCAGCCGCCGCAGGACGAGCTCGGGCACCGGTACCTCACCCATGCCCGGCCAGTACAGCCGGGCGTCGATGCCGTGGCGTGCCGCCGTGTGCAGGTTGTCCTCCGCGGCCCGGAACGACATCCGTGACCAGACCGGCCGCTCGTCCTCGACCAGGGCCCGGGTGAGCCCGTAGTAGAAGGCGCCGTTGGCGAGGGTGTCGGCGACGGTCGGACCGGCCGGCAGGCAGCGGTTCTCCACGCGCACGTGCGGCCGGTCGCCCGCGACGGCGTAGACCGGGCGGTTCCAGCGGTAGATGGTGCCGTTGTGCAGGGTCAGCTCGCCCAGTTCCGGCACGTCCCCCGCCGCCAGCGTCTCGCGCGGGTCCTGTTCGTCGCACAGGGGCAGCAGCGCGGGGAAATAGCGCAGGTTCTCCTCGAAGAGGTCGAACACGCTGGTGATCCAGCGCTCCCCGAACCACACCCGGGGCCGTACCCCCTGCGCCTTGATCTCCTGCGGCCGGGTGTCGGTCGCCTGCTCGAACAGCGGGATGCGGGTCTCGTGCCAGAGTTCCTTCCCGAACAGGAAGGGGGAGTTGGCCGCCAGCGCCACCTGCACGCCCGCCACGGCCTGTGCCGCGTTCCAGTACGGGGCGAACTCCTCGGGGGAGACCTGGAGATGGAACTGCGTGCTGGTGCAGGCGGCCTCCGGTGTGATCGTGTCCGCGTAGGTCCGCAGCCGGTCGACACCGTCCAGCTCGATGTGCAGGTCCTCGCCCCGCGCGGCGAACACCTGGTCGTTGAGCAGCCGGTAGCGGGCGTTCTCCGACAGCGCCGACTCGCCCACGTCCTCCTGTCGCAGCGTCGGGAGGACACCGATCATGATCAGACGCGTGCCGACCGACCTGGCCCGCTCCTCGGCGTGGTTGAGCGCGGCACGGATCTCGGCCTCCCAGGCGTCGGGGCCGCCCTGCGTCAGCCGGCGCGGCGGTACGTTGATCTCCAGGTTGAAGCGGCCGAGCTCCGTCGACCAGGCGGGGTCCGCGATCGCCTCCAGGACGTCGCTGTTGCGCATCGCCGGCTCGGCCTCGTCGTCGACGAGGTTCAGCTCGATCTCCAGGCCCACCTGGGGCCGCTCGGCCTCGAACCGTGACTCGCGCAGCATCCGCGCGAACACGTCCAGGCACTCCTGCATCTTGATCCGGTACCGGCGGCGGTCCTCTCGGGTGAAGACCAGCGCCGGGACGTCACGTCCCATCGGCCCTCCCGGCTCGCCCCTCGTCGGACGCCCCTGCCTCCAGCGTCGCACCACCGGACGCCCCTCACCATGCGGAGCCCCGCTCTCAGGGCCCGGCCAGGCGGGACACCTCCCGTTCGGCGTCCCGGGCCGCCGTCCGCGCCCCGGCCACCGCCTCGCCGGCCGTCCTCCGCCGCTCCCGCGCCTCCCGCAGCTCCTCGTCGGCCCGCCCGGCGTCCTCGCGGGCCTGCCGCAACCGCTCCTCGCTCTCGCTCACGTGCCGGTGCGTCCGGTCCGCCAGGTCACGGGCCTCCTCGAGCGAGGCCTCGGCGTCGGCCCGTGCGGCCTCCAGCTCGCCGAGCCGCCGCCCGGCCTCCTCGGCCGCCCGACGGGCTTCGGCGAGCTGTTCCCGCCGACGGCGGCGCCGCTCGGCGACTTCGTCCTCGGCCCGGGACCGCGCTTCCGGCCGCTCGGGCCCCGGCCGGGCGGGCCGGCGCGCGGGACGGGCCGCCGCGCCGCCGGAGGGGAAGTCGGCCGGCGGGACGAGGGCGCTCTCCAGCCGCCCGGTGGCCCACCGGTCCGCCGCGTCCTGGTCGGCGAGCACGGCGCGCAGGGTGGACTCCACGTCCCGCAGCGCCGTCTCCGACAGCCGGTGCCCCGCCTCCCGAGCCAGCTCGGCAGCCTGGCGCGACAGCGCGCAGACCACGCTCCGGCGCTGCTCGGACAACTCCTTGACCCCGTCGGCGTCCAGGGTCCGGTACGCCTCGCGCAGCGCCCGCCCCAGCTCCAGGAACCGCTCGCTCTCCCGCGGCTGTGTACGCAGCAGCACATTCGCCGCCCACGCGGCGAGCGTGGGGCGCCGGGCGGCGTGGATCCGCCGGGCGTCGTCCGCCCGCCCGTCCCGCTTCGCCGCGACGGCCAGCTCCTCACGCCGGGCGACGAAGCCGGACGGCGGCGTGGCGTACAGCCCGTCGAGCAGGTCCTCCACGTCGTGCCGCGCCCCGGGCTTTCCGCCCTTTCGCACCATGACCAGCAGATTCCACCCGGCCGGGCGCCCGCGCATCCCGGGGCCCGGCCGTGGTGCGGCACCCGCACGCACGGGGAACGCCGACGGGCGCACCGGATGCGTCGTCAGGGCGGCGGGAGCAGACTGAGGGCGTGACTGGCATGTACACCAAACAGCAGGCGGGGGCGCCCGGTGATGCGTCCGCACCCTCGCAGTCGGTGGCACTCGCGGCCATGATGTTCGCGGTCGCGATGACGTTCATCGACCAGACCATCGTGGCGATCGCCGCGCCGGACATCGTCAGCGAACTGGGTCTGTCCGCCTCCGGCATGCAGTGGGTGGTCAACGCCTATCTCCTCGCCCTGGCCGCGTTCTTCGCGCTGGGTGGACGTCTCGCGGACCTGCTGGGCCCCCGGCGCGTCGTCGTCGTGGGCACCCTGGTGTTCGTCGTGTCGTCCGTCCTGTGCGGCTGCGTGCCCCGAGGCGACTACGCACTGGCCTGGCTCGTGGTCTTCCGGTCGACGCAGGGGCTGGGTGCCGCCCTGCTCTTCCCCGCCGCGCTCGCGGTCGTCGTGGCGGTCTTCCCGGTGGAGCGACGCGGTCGCGCGCTGGCTCTGTTCTTCGGCGTCACCGGCGCGCTCACCGCGATCGGACCGCTGCTCGGCGGCTGGCTCACGGACTGGACCTGGCGGGCGATCTTCTGGGTCAACGTACCCGTGGCGATCGTCGCGTTGATCCTGACGGCGCTCGCCCATGTGTCGGACCGCCGCCGCGAAGAATCCCTGGACGTGCGGGGCGCGGTCCTCATCGCGATCGGCATGGGCGCGAGCGTCCTCGGGTTCCAGCAGGCGTCTGCCTGGGGCTGGGACAGCGTGCTCACCTGGGTCTGCATCGTGGGCGGTCTCGCCGTGCTGTGGCTGTTCTGCCGGTACGAACTGCGCACCGCCCACCCGCTGGTCAGGCTCGCCGTCTTCCGCGACCGTGCCTTCGTGGTGGACGGGCTCGTGCTGTTCTTCGCCATGCTCGCGTTCGTCCCGCTGTTCTTCTTCGCCTCCGTCTACGCGCAGGTGTCCCTGAGCGCCTCGCCCAACCAGGCGGCCCTGTACCTGCTGTACTTCTTCGTCGGGTTCGCGCTGGCCTCGCAGTGGGGCGGGCGGATCCTCGACAAGCGGGGCGCGCGGCCGGCCATGAAGACCGGGTGTCTGGTGGGCGCCGTGGGGTTCGCGCTCTGGGCGGGCAAACTCACCGACCTGTCCATGCACGACCAGTGGCCCTACGCCGCCCTCTCGGGGGCCGGGATCGGCTTCATCCTCGCGCCCGCCTCGACCGACGCCGTCAACCGGGCGATCGACGCCTCGTACGGGGAGGTCACCGGCATCACGCAGACCATCCGCAACTACGCGGCGAGCGTGGGCCTCGCCATCTTCGGCACCCTGCTGACCCACTCCATGACCGACAACGTCCGCGACACGCTGGAGTCGCGCGGTGTGCCCCCGGCGACCGCCGACAGCGCGGCGCGGGGCGTCGCCGAGGCGATCACCGGCAACGCCGACGACCGGCAGCTCACCGGCTCCGGCCCGGTCGCGCGGACGGTGGAGCAGGCGATGTCCTCGATCCGGGCGGACTTCGCCGAGGCCAACCAGTACGTGTTCTACGGGATGGCGATCGCCCTCGGCATCGGCTACCTGTGCGCCCTGCGGCATCCCGGCGGCACGATCGGCACGGAGCGGAACGAGGCGGCACCGGCACCCGGCGACCGCACGCCGGCCGGCGGCCGTCCTTCCTGACGGGGACGCGGGCCGGGGCGACGGCGGCAGGAGGCAGCCGGGAACGACGGCGGCGGGCCCGGCGGTACCGGAGCCGGGGAAACGCGCGGCCTCCCCGGCCCGCGCGGGTCAGCGGCTGCGAAAGACGCTGGTCGTGAAGAATCCCGTGGCCGCGGCGCTGAGCAGGGCACAGACGGCGAAGAGGGCGGTACGTCGCATCGGGGGGCCTTTCCGGTGAGGACGGTCGGTCGTCCGGGGGACGGGTTCTGCACAACGCCGGCCGCCCCCGTCCCGCTTCGCCGCGCGCCCCACCCCCACCCGTACGGATGCGGCCAAGCGGGTCCGTACGCCCGGGAACCCGCTCCCGCCGGCCGGGCGGTTTGCGCGTCCGGCCGGCCCGTTCCGCGGCGCGCCGAGCGGCTCCGCGACAGCCCGGCCGGCGGACACCGGCCCGTCCCGTACGGCGCCCGGGGGCCGTCGGCCGGGCGGCGGTTCAGCTGTTCGCCTCCTGCGTCCGCACCGGCCGCCGCAGCAGATAGGCGGCCGCGCCGGAGACGAGGACGGCCATGCAGGCGATGAACACCAGCCCGGCGCCCTCGAGTCCGAGGGGACCGACCAGCACGCCCACACCGATCACCGGCAACGAGATGCCCGTGTAGGCCACCACGAACAGCGCCGAGATCACCGCCGCCCGCCGGTCCGCCGGAGACGCACCGGCCACCGCGGACAGCGCCCCGCGGAACGCCAGCCCCTGCCCGCCCCCGCCCACGAGGGCGCTCAGCACCACCAGGGCCAGCGAGTCCCACAGCAGCGCGCCCGCGAGCAGCGCCAGTCCGGTCAGCAGCGCCGCGCTGCCCAGCGGCAGCGACCGGCCGACCCCGACCCGCCCGACCACCGACTGCCCGGCGGTGGAGGCGAAGAAGGCCAGCGCGACGACCAGACCGCTCACCGCGTGGTTGTCCACGTCCAGCGATTCGGCGAGGAACGCAGGGCTGACAGAGGTGAACACGCCGAACAGCGCGAACCCGACGAACGAGGCGATCGCCGCCGGTCCGAACACCGGCCGCACCCGCGGCGGCAGGCCGGGTCGCTGCGGCCGCACGGCGCTCACCGGCGCTCGGTCGCGCACGGTCTCCGGAAGCCGCAGGACGACGGCGACGGAGCAGGCCACCAGGGCCAGATGCACGGCGAACGGCAGGTACAGCGGCCAGGCGGCGTACTGCGCCAGCAGTCCGGCGAGCAACGGCCCGCAGCCCAGGCCGCCCATGTTGGCGGCGGTCGCGACGAAGGTGGCCCGTGACCCGCCGCCGGACGGCGCCAGGTCCATCACGTACGCCGTGGCCGCCCCGGTGAACAGACCGGCGGACAGCCCCGACAGCAGCCGCCCCGCGTACAGCCAGCCGACGCCGGTGGCGGCGAGGAAGCAGAGGGCGCTCGCCGCCGCGCAGCCCAGGCCGACCAGCAGCACCGGCCGTCTGCCCACCGTGTCCGAGGCGTTGCCGGCCAGCAGCAGCACACCGATGACCCCGAAGGCGTACACGGCGTAGACGACCGTGACGGTCAGCTCCGAGAAGCCGAACTTCTCCCGGTACAGGCCGTAGAGAGGGGTCGGCAGCGTGGTGCCGGCCATGCACACGGCGAAGACGGCGCCGCCGAGCAGACAGGGGAGCCATCCTCGCCGTTCACGGTCCATGCGGGCGACAGTAACCCCGGACGCGGCCGCCCGCGGCCGGGCGGGACGGGACCCGCCGCCCCGTCAGCCGCCGCCCGGGGAAGGCGGCGACAGACGTCCGCGGTCGAACCAGTCCCTGGCCCGCTCCCCGCCGACGAGACCCACCAGCAGGGCGCCCGCGGCCGATCCGGCGCTCCACGCGGCGTGATGGACCAGTCCCGCGGCCGCGCCCGCCACGGCGAAGCCCCAGCCGACGGCCGCGGCGGCCCTGCGCACCCGGCCGCCGCCCTCGGCGAACCGCGCCGCGACGGCCAGCGCCGTCACCGCGGTCGCTCCGCACGCGGCGGCCGCGAGCAGCAGCACGGCGAGGACCGGGCCGCCCAGCGCACCGGACTCGAAGCCGGCCGCGGCGACCGCCAACCGTCCGGCGCAGACGAGGCCCGACACGCCCAGCAGGAGGAGCAGAGCGCGGGCGCACCGTGCGGTGCCGGGCATTCGGGTCATCAGGGGATCTTCCGGGAAGGGCGGGCGTCGGCACCGGCGGTGCGCGAGACGCGACCGGCCGGCCGGGCCACCGTAGTCGCGCCGCCCGCGCCCCGGCACCCCTCGGACGAAGGCGGCGACCGGGATGTGACGGCCCTCCTTGCACGGACGCCATCGCACCGGTGAGTCTCTCCTCGCACGAATTTCCGAGGAACTGTTATCCGGCGCGTCCACAGGGATCCCCCATGTGACGGACAACAGCGTCCGGCGTCGAGGACAGGGAAGTCGCAATGAGTACACGGCACACGGCGGAGGCGCTGGTCACCGCTGCACGATCGGGCGACCAGGCGGCCCAGGACGCGCTCGTCGGTGCGTACCTCCCGCTCGTCTACAACATCGTGGGCCGGGCGCTGAACGGCTCCGTGGACGTGGACGACGTCGTGCAGGACACCATGCTGCGCGTCCTGGACTCGCTGGACGGACTGCGGGACCCGGCGAGCTTCCGCTCCTGGCTGGTGGCGATCGCGATGAACCAGGTGCGGGCGCACTGGCACCGGCAGCAGCCCGCCCAGGGCGCGATGGACGAGGCCGACGACGTCGCCGACCCGGGCGCCGACTTCGTCGACCTGACGATCGTCCAGCTCCAGTTGTCCGGCCAGCGGCAGGAGACCGCACGCGCGACCCGCTGGCTGGAGCCCGACGACCGCGGACTGCTGTCCTTGTGGTGGCTGGAGTGCGCGGGCGAACTGACCCGCCCCGAGATCGCCGCGGCCCTCGCCCTGTCGCCGCAGCACACGGCGGTCCGCGTCCAGCGGATGAAGGCTCAGCTGGAGGCGGCCCGTGTCGTGGTGCGGGCGCTGGACGCGCGCCCGCAGTGCCAGGAACTGCGCGCCGAACTCGCGGGCTGGGACGGCCGGCCCTCGGCGCTGTGGCGCAAGCGCGTCGCCCGGCACGCGCGCGGCTGCGCCCGGTGCTCGGGCCTGTGGAGCGGGCTGATGCCCGCCGAAGGGCTGCTGGCGGGGCTGGCGCTGGTCGGCGTGTCGTCCGCGCTCCTGGCGAGGACCGGCTCCGCCGCGGGCACGGCGGTCGCCGCCGGCTCGGCCTCCCCGCTCGACGGGACCGAGGACCTGGGCGGACTCGTCCCCCCGGTCGGTCACCGTGCCGCCAGGGACCGGACCGGCTCCCGGGCCGACGCCCGGCGCAGGCGGCGCACCCGGCGCAGGGCGGTCGGCGGCGCGGTCGTGGCCGCCTGCGTGGCGGGCGGGGGCTTCTGGTACTTCGGCACCCAGCCCGACGACGGCACGCAGAAGAGCACCGCCGTGCAGCCCGCGGACGACGTGCTCGTCACCGGCAGTCCCACCCCGGACGCCGCCCGCGGCGCCTCGCCGTCGCCTTCCTCCTCGCCCACCCCGTCCCCGTCCGCGTCGGCGTCGAAGTCGCCTGCCGCCGGCTCGAAGCCTTCGCCGCGCGCGAGCAGGACCGCGTCGGCGGCGGCCCCCGTCAAGTCGCCCGAGCCCGAGCGGTCCGCGTCCAGGACCCCGATCGTCATGTCCGGTTCGTCGTCCCGCTCCAGCCAGGTGATCGCCCTGGTCAACGAGGAGCGGGCGAAGGCGGGCTGCGGCCCCCTCACCGAGGACCCCCAGCTGCGCCGGTCCGCCCAGGGCCACTCCGACGACATGGCCGCCCGCGACTTCTTCGACCACGTCAACCCCGACGGGGCCGACCCCGGTCAGCGCATCACCGCCGCCGGGTACCGCTGGTCCACCTACGGCGAGAACATAGCCAAGGGGCAGCAGACGGCCGAGTCGGTGATGACGTCCTGGATGAACAGCGAGGGCCACCGCGCCAACATCCTGAACTGCTCCTTCAAGAACATCGGCATCGGGATCCACGACGGGTCCGGCGGCCCGTGGTGGACCCAGAACTTCGGCGCAAAGCTGTGACCCGGTGCGGGGCGGGCGGCCGCCCCGCACCAGGGCTCACTCCGCGGCCGGCGGTGCGGGCGGCGCCAGATGACCGCCCGGATCCCGCAGCAGCTCCGTGCCGGCCGCGTCGGCCAGCATGCGCCGCACCGCGGGCGCGGGCATCCGCACCACCACCGGCTCCGGCAGGGTGACCTCCTGCACGGCCGTCGCACGGCGACCCTCACGCACCCGGTCGGCCACCTCGGCCACCACCCGGACCGTCAGCGTGAACTGCACCAGCACCGACTCGGACTTGGGCTTGTGCAACGGCATCGACCCCGCCCCTCCGGCGGCGGTCGCGGTGGAGCCGCCCGAACCGTCCACGGCGCCGAGGAACTGGTTGAGCCGGAACTCGTCCGCGTTCAGCACCCCCGCGCCGAGCAGACCGCGCGCCGACCGGCCGTGGTCGTTCGCCTGCTGACCATCGGCACCCGAAGGGCGCGGTGCGTCCAGCCCGCTCTGCGCGACCGTCTCGAAGGTCATCTTGTCGCCCACGCCCAGCACCCGGCCGCCACTCAGCCTGGCGTGCAGCGAGGCGCGCAGATCCTGCCCCGACGCGCCGGTCGCGTGCACCGGCGGCAGGTCCACGCCCGCGGCGGTCAGCAACGGCAGCGCCGCCGTCAGCCACTCCGTGGAGACGGCCTCCCGCAGCAGGTGGAACGCCGCCTCACCGCCCGTGCGGAACCGTGCGCCGCCGCCCGCCCGCCGGACCGCGTCGTCCACCGCCTGCTGCACCCGGGGCGCTCCCCGGAACCCGTTGACCTGGGCCTCCATCGGCAGCCGGACGCCGGACGCCCGCCAGGGGCCGAGCCGGTCGGCGCCCGCGTCCTCGGCGGCCGCCGCGCGCGCCCCCGCCTGCCGGGGCGGCACCGGCACGATCCGCGACAGCGCCCGCAGATCCGCGGCGAGCACCCGGTGGGTCAGGCTCAGCCCCTTCTGCGCCGCGAGAGCCACCCGGCGGTCGCCCGAGAAGACCTCCAAGGTGGCCTCGATCGGCAGATTCATCAGCGCCGACGGAGCCGAACCCGCCTCGGCGACGGTCTTGACGCCCAGCTGCGCCCGCCCCACGCTCGCGGAGCGGCGCGCGTCGCTCGCGGCGAGACCGAGGCCGCCCGCCGCGCCGAGACTCTTCAACTGCCCGGCACCGCCGTCCGGTTTGCCCGACCCGGCGAGGATCGCCTCGACGCCCCGGCTGTCGCTCTCGTCGTGGGCCGAGGCCCGCTGGGCGGCGGCCGAGGTGATGTACTCCATGTCCCGGCCGTCGGACGCGGTGTCCACATAACTGCCCTGACCGGTCCTGCGGACACGGAACACCGCCCGGTAGGGGCGCTTGCGCCCGTCGAGCAGCTCCACCCCCACCCCGCCGTCCATCGCGCTCGACAGCAGGCCCGCCGAGCCGTCGCGGTCGAGCACCCGCAGCAGCCGCTGCACGTTGTCGTTGCGGTCGGTCAGCCGGGTGCGCGGCAGCAGGTCGTCGGCCAGGGACGCGCCGAGCCGGCCGCGGACCGCCTCCAGCAGCGGCACGAAGTCGGGCATGTCCTCGATCATGCCGAAGCCGAGCGGCAGCGACCGGTCCAGCGCGGGGACCGGAGCCGGGGGGAGCAGGGGCGCGCTCCCGGACGCCGCGCCGGTGTGCGTCCCGGCCGCCGTCGACGACCCTGCCCGCTCCTCGGCCCGCGCCTTCCCGTCGGACCGCGCCGCCTTTCCGGACGAGCCCGCCGCCTTCCCGTCGGCCCGCGACGACGACGTCCCGGACGACCCCGCTGCCGTGGGCACCGTGCCCGACCCCGGGGCCGCACCGTCGCGCCGTTCCTCGCCCGGCAACCTCAGTCCGGCGGCGCGCACCTGACGCTCGGTGAGCCACACCGCGACCCCACCGGGCACCGTACGGCCCCCGCGCGACACATACGGTCCGCCGCCCGTGACCGCGACCTCCGCGACCATCCGCACCACCAGATCGCACTGGACGAGATACAGCGGACTCTTGCGGGAGGTGTGCGCGTTGCGTTCGACGGTCCCGACCAGGGTGGACGCCGTCGTGTCGCCCTGACCGAGCGTGCGGCCCGCCGAGACACCTTCGGCGAGCCGCCACTCGGCGCCGTTCTCCGACCCCGTCAGGCCGCCCTGCACGGTGACGTGACGACTCTTTCCCTCCTGCCCGGTGACCTGGTGGCCGCCCAGCACGAAGGTCTCGGTGCCCGCGCCCGTGCCCTGGTGCACGATCCGCGGCCGGGTCAGCGCGAACCGGGTGCCGACCGCGCCGTCGAGCCCGGCCAGCCGCCGTGCGTGCCGCAGGTTGCGCACCACCCAGCCGGACGACACTCCCTGCCGCAGCGCCGCGGTCACCGCCTGCGGACTCAACCGGTCCTCGATCGCCAGCCGCGGCGCGAGACCCTCCGTCTCCAGCGCGCGGTCCTCCCGCGCCTCGCGGTTGCGGGCGGCCGCACGCGCCAGCAACTCGAAGGCCAGGTCCCGCACCGGTTGAGCGTCGCCGACGGTCTCCACGAGCGTCCAGTCGCGCACGCCCCGCACGCCGCCCATCTGCCGGGCCGTCAGACCGGCCAGGTCGCCGATGCCGGCCGCCGCGAACTCCACCCGCGGCTCACGGTGACGTGCCGTGCGGGTGGCGGTCGCCTCGTCCAGGCCCCGCTTGGAGTCGCCGTCCAGGGTGAACGCGCTCGGCGTGAGCAGACGCACGTCCTGCGGGTCGAGCGGCAGCGTGCCGACGTGTTCGGGAACGGGCACGTCCCGGCCCGGCGCGCCGGGGGTCAGCGCACGGGCGGCCTTGCGCTGCCGCGACGTCATGGTGACGTCGACGGCGAGGCTCAGCGACCCGCCGAACACGCTCGCCTCCTCCGAACCGTTGGTCAGCACGTCCGTGCGCACGGTCGGGCCGCCCTGGCCGCGCCGGGTCGTCGTCCGGCCCTTCTCCGCACGCGCCGACATGGTCAGCGCACCCGGGACCAGCCGGAACTGGCCGAGCGCCATCCCGCCGATGGTGCGCGAACTCGCCCTGCCACTTTGGACGTTGCTCGTCACACCGGAATGGCTGCGCACCAGCCAGTCCTTGGTCTCACCGAGATGACCGGTCTCCCGCAGCGAACCCGTGACCTTCACCTGCACGTCGTGCGCGTGGAAGCGGGACTTGCGGCGCAGCCGCACCCGGATGCCGGTCGACAGCAACTGGTCCTTGTTGACCCGCAGGTTGGTCTCCGACAGCACGGCCACCAGCTCGCGGTAGTTGCGCCGCTGGACCTCGGCCTCCTCGGGGCTGAGACCGCGCGGCTGCTCCTCCTCGCCGAACGCGGGCAGGTAGCCCGCCAGTCGGGCGTCCGTCGCGAACATCCGTGTCACGGCCCGCATCATCGGCTCGGTGTCCAGACGGCTGATCGCCACGCTGGCACCCATCGCGCCGAAGGGCAGGTGCCGCGTGTCCTCCTCGGCCGCCCGGCCCTCGGCGCCGGCGGCGCTCTCGCCGTTCTCCGCCGCCAGGTCCTGTTCCGTCGCCCTGGCCTTCCCCTTGCCCTTGACGTCAGCCGCGGCGCCCTGCGGACGCTTGACGAACTCGCCCGCCGTCACTCCCTCGGGCAGCGGCAGCCCCAACTCCCTTGCCTCGTCGGCCCGCAGCGACACCCAGACCCGCATCGTGTGCTGCGCGGTACGGCCGCCGCCCCGGGCCCGGGTCAGCGGCGAGGTCGGACCGGACCCCTCGACGGTGAACAGCACGGTGCCCAGGTAGAGCACCTTCTCACCGCGGACCTCCGCGCCCTGCCGGCTGGACACCGTCTGCTCGGCCACGCTGAACCGCGCCTTGCGCGCCCCGGCGACCGGCATGACCGTCCCCCGGACGGCGGCCGCGTTGCCGAGCACGCCGAACCCTGCCGCGGGTCCCACGCCCAGGGCGCCGCCCCGGCCCTTGCCCGCCGTGTCCGCCACCCCGTGCTGGGCCTGCTGATGGGTGCGCAGCTGGGTCTTGCCGGTGCTCCAGCCGGGAGCCAGTTCGGTGATCGCGGCGCGCATCCGGTAGGTACCCGTCGTGGTGCCGTCCCTGCTGGTCAGATCCTCGCCCACGACACCGTCGCGCAGCAGCCGGGGCAGGTCCTCCAGCACCGTCGCGGTGGCCGTCGCCTCGTACAGCCGGGCCCGGCCGGGAGCGCCCGGCCAGGTGAGGGACGGGTGCAGGGCGGAGGCGACCGCGTCGAACAGGCCGCCGCCGCCCTGGTGCGGGGCCGCCCGGTCCGACACGGCGAGCGGGGCCATCGAATCGGCGAGGGACACCGCCTTGGCGGTCTGCGGGGTCACCGGCCGCGGCCGCGGCGCGGGACCGGCGGTCACCGGAACCAGGTGCTCCACCGGCACTCGCATGGTGAGGGCGCCGGTCCCGGCGGCGTGCCGGGCGGTCCGCTCCCCGTCCTTCATGATCCGCACGTGGTAGCCGACCCGGCGCGGCACCTCGACCGACCCCTTGTCGCTGCGCAGCACCCGCGGCTCGGCCACGTTGCGCTGACTGCGGGAGTCCTGGGACGACTGGAAGGGCTGGGCGTTGACGGTGGCCGCCCCGCCCGCCCAGACGCCGGGCGCGACCGGGGCCATCCCGAAGGCGGTGAACGCCACGCCCTTCGACGCGGAACCTCCCGCGCTCTGGGCGACCGTGGCCGCCGAGTTGTGCTGCACGTCCACCTTGGTGGCGGCGTCCTCGGCCCCGGGACCCGCGGGCGAGAAGACGCCCGGCCGGTCGTCGTCCGCGGGGGCCAGGCGCACCGTGACGTCGTAACGGTCCGTGCCACTGGCCCCCGTGACGGCGAACGCCCGGCCCGAGCCGTAGAAGGACTCGGGCCGCCCGGCGAGTTCCGCGGCGATCTCGGCGACCACGCCGTCGCGCCGCCCGACCGCGCCGGCCAGGGTGGTGGTGACGAACTCGTGCCCGGACAGGCCGTACGCCGTGGACAGTCCCGCTGCCTCCATGTCCCGCAGATACGAAGGGAGTTCGAGGGAGTCGTCGCCGACTTCCGTGATGGCGGCCGGTACCTGTGCGGGCCGGCGGCGGCCGGTGGAGGGACCGGCCGCGCCGAGGGCGGCGACGGTCGCCGCGTTGCCGGCCGTCTGCTGGAGCCCCAGCAGCGGGTTGCGGGCGGCCCCGCGGCCCGGCGCCCGGACCGCCGTCGCCACCCGCGGGGTCCGCTCGCGGGCACTGCCGTGACGGTCGTCGCCCGCCTGTCGCTGATCTCGCACGCGCGTCAGCGTAAGGACGCGTTCGGGGGCCCGGCAGGCCGCGCGTCAAGTGTTCAACTCCCGTACGCCCAGAAGTCGTCGATTCAACGACAGCAGCCGCGAACACCCCGGACGAGCTGCGCGTTCCCTGCCGTGAGCAGCGGCCTCCGGCCCTTCCGAGTCCTTTACGGGGCCGGGTACTTGGCCGGTCGCACCGGCGGTTCTGGCCGATCGGACGGGCCCGTCGTATCGGCCGCTTGGTGCGCCGGGACCGGCGGGGACGCCGGTCCAGGAGGGGACGCCGAGACGCCGGGAGCGAGCGGGCGCCGGACCCAACCGGGGGCCGGCCGTCACGGCGACTCCGGGCCCGACGGGGGTGCCGGGATCGGCCGGGGGCCTGTTTCGGCTGGGGGTGCGGGACCCGGTCGGGGGGCTGGGTCGACCGGGTCGACGGGACCGGTCGGGTTACCGGGGCCGTGGGGTGGTGGCCGGGGAGCCGGTGCGCCGCAGGAAGGCGAGGACGCAGCCGACGGCGATGAGGGCGGCCAGCGCGGCGTACCCGTAGGCGAGGGTCGCGGCGGTGCCGACCCCGGCGACGAGAAGGGGACCGCCCGCGTCGCCGAGTTCGCGCCCCAGTTCGGCGGCACCCATCGTCTGGCCCATGCGTTCCTCGGGGGTGCGCGTGGCGAGGGCGGCGAATCCGAGCGGGGTGATCACCCCCGTGCCGGCACCGATCAGCACGGCGGCGAGCAGGACCCCCGCGAGGCCGGACACCATGGCGCACCCGAGACCCGCGGCGGTGAGGGCCAGCCCCGCGGCGAGACCCGTCCCGGAGGTCACGCGCCGCTCGTCGAGGGCGCGTCCCGCGTACGGCTGGACGACCGCGCCGGTGGCGGCGAGGACGGAGACGGCGGCGCCGGTCGCGAGCGGACCGAGGCCGGCGGCCGCGCCGGAGACCGGCAGGAAGCCGACACCGGCCGAGAGCGCGGCGGTCGCGGCGGCCAGCGCGGCGGTCGGACCGAGGAAGACGGGATCGGCCAGACGGCGGGCGAGGTCGAGGACGGTCTGACGCCGCCTGGGCAGGGGCGGTACGGCGGGTACGGCCGCCGCGGCCCACGCGGCGACGGCCCCGCCGAGCACGGCGAGGACCGTGAACAGCAGGCGCAGGCCGCCGGCCCGCACAAGGACGCCGCCGAGCAGCGGGCCGAGGGTGTAGCCGAGCGACTTGGAGAACCCGTAACCGCCGAACGCGCGCCCGCGCCGGGCGGCCGGGTTGAGGCGGGCCACCAGCGCGGAGGCGGACGGCGAGAACGCGGAGGCGGCGGCGCCCTGGCCCAGGCGGGCGGCCCACAGCCAACCGGGGCTGTCGGCCAGGGCGTAGAGGGCGGAGGCCGCGCCGAAGGCGGTCAGACCGCCGACGAGGACGGGCTTGGCCCCGACACGGTCGGCGAGGCTGCCGAACACCGGCTTCAGGACGACCTCGGCGCCGTCGTAGAGGGCGAGCAGACCGCCAAGGACGAGGAGGGAGGTGACGGCGCCGTCGGACAGTCCGCCGAGGTTCGCGGCGATGCCGTGGGCGCCGAAGGCGGTCGTGAACCCGGCCGCGTACAACGGCCACATGCGGACCGGCGGCGCGGGCCGGGCGGACGGGGTGGCGCTCATCGCGCGTCCTTCGTACTCGGTGCGGACCCGAGCTCCCGCTCGGACACTCCTCCACACGGTGCCGCAGTCCACCGCCCCTGTCGAAGCCCCGGCCGCGGGCGTCCCCGACCCGCGCGGCACGGCTTCCGGCGCCGCGAGCCGGGGCAGCACCGGGGCCGCGGGTGCCGGACCGGTGGGCGCCGGACGGGCGGGCGCCGTGCGTCGCCGGGCCCGGGGGACGCGCCCCGTACCCTTTTCGGGTGTCGTCCTCTCGTCTGCAACGCGTCGCCGTCCTCGTGCTCGAAGGGGCCAAACCGCTCGACGTGGGCATCCCGGCACAGGTGTTCACGACCCGCGCGAGCATGCCGTACGAGGTGCGGGTGTGCGGGGCGGCCCCCGGGCTGGTGACGGGCGGCGACGGGCTGTCGTACCACGTCGCCCACGGCCTGGAGGCCCTCGACCGGGCGGACGTCGTCTTCCTCCCCGGCTACCGCACGCCGGACCGGGAGGACCCGCCGGAAGCGGTCCTGCGGGCGCTGCTGGCCGCCCACGCCCGCGGAGCGCGGCTCGCGGCCATCTCGACGGGCGCCTTCGCGCTCGCCGCCACCGGCCTGCTCGACGGCAGGCGCGCCACGACCCACTGGCACTACACCCGGGCGCTCGCGGCGAAGCACCCGCTCGTCCAGGTCGACGAGAACGTCCTCTTCGTCGACGAGGGCAGCGTGCTGACGTCGGCCGGCGCCGCCTCCGGCATCGACCTGTGCCTGCACATCCTGCGCCGCGACCTCGGCGTGGCCGCGTCGAACCACGCGGCCCGGCGCCTGGTCGCCGCCCCCTACCGCAGCGGCGGCCAGGCGCAGTACGTGCCGCGCAGCGTGCCCGAGCCGCTGGGGGAGAGGTTCGCCGCCACCCGCGAATGGGCGCTGCACCGGCTGGACGAGCCCCTGACCCTGGAGGCGCTGGCCCGGCACGCGGCGGTCTCGGACCGTACCTTCTCGCGGCGGTTCGTCGAGGACACCGGGTACACACCGATGCAGTGGGTCATGCGCGCGCGGATCGACCTGGCCCGCGAACTGCTCGAACGCTCCGAGCGCAGCGTCGAGCAGATCGCGAACGACGTCGGACTCGGCACGGGCGCGAATCTGCGCACCCACTTCCAGCAGATCCTCGGCACCACCCCGAGCGAGTACCGCCGCACCTTCACGAAGGGCGAGTGACCGGGGGAGGGGAGAGGGCGAGCAGGGCGCGTGCGGCGACTACGCCGGGTACGGCGGGTACGGCGACTACGGCGGGTTCGCGGGGTATGGCGAGATCCTTTCGAACCATGGCGCTCGCGCCTACGGCGCGGCCGCCCGCCGCACGCGAGGCTGGTGGCGAACCGCAGGGAAGGGACCCCACTCATGACTCGCATCGCCGTCAACGGATTCGGCCGCATCGGACGCAACGTGCTGCGCGCGCTCCTGGAGCGCGACAGCGACCTCGAGATCGTCGCCGTCAACGACCTCACGGACCCCGCCGCCCTCGCCCGGCTGCTCGCCTTCGACTCCACGTCCGGCCGGCTGGGCCGCCCGGTCAGCGTCGAAGGCGACGTCCTCGTGGTCGACGGCCGGCGGATCAAGGTGCTCGCCGAGCGCGAGCCGGCCCGCCTGCCCTGGGCCGAGCTCGAGGTCGACCTGGTGCTGGAGGCGACCGGCCGGTTCACCTCGGCCAAGGCCGCCCGCGCCCACCTCGACGCGGGCGCCCGCAAGGTGCTGGTCAGCGCGCCCTCCGACGGCGCCGACGTCACGCTCGCCTACGGCGTCAACACCGACGCGTACGACCCCGAACTGCACACGATCGTCTCCAACGCCTCCTGCACGACCAACGCGCTCGCCCCGCTGGCGGCCGTCCTGGACGACCTGGCCGGGATCGAGCACGGCTTCATGACGACGGTGCACGCCTACACGCAGGAGCAGAACCTCCAGGACGGCCCGCACCGCGACCCGCGCCGCGCCCGTGCCGCGGGCGTCAACATCGTGCCGACCACGACGGGCGCCGCGAAGGCGATCGGTCACGTGCTGCCGAACCTCGACGGCAAGCTGTCCGGCGACTCGATCCGGGTGCCGGTGCCGGTGGGCTCGATCGTCGAGCTCAACACCACCGTCGCCCGCGACGTGACGCGCGAGGACGTGCTGGCGGCCTACCGCGCCGCGGCCGAGGGGCCGCTCGCCGGTGTCCTCGAGTACTCGGAGGACCCGCTGGTCTCGTCCGACATCACGGGCAACCCGGCGTCGTCCATCTTCGACTCCGCCCTCACCCGGGTCGACGGCCGGCACATCAAGGTGGTGGCCTGGTACGACAACGAGTGGGGCTTCTCCCACCGCGTGATCGACACCCTGGAACTGCTCGCCGCGGGCTGACCACCCGCCGCACCGCGCCCACCCTCCGTCCACCTGGCCCTCCGTCCACCGGACCCTCCGTCCACGGGACGCTCTGTCCACCGGGCGATCGACGCCCGGGCGGGCAGGGGTCGGGGGCGGGGGGCCGCCTCGCGAACCGGCGCGCCCGTACGGCGTGCAATCGGCGTCTGCCTTTGGGGGATCCACGACAAGGAGAGCCGTCCCGTGCGGGCGGCGCCCGTCGGTCGCGGCCTCCTCAGGCCCCTTGCCGCCGGGCCGGCTCCGGTTCGCGGCGCGGTCGTCAGGCGGCGTGGCGGGCTGTGGGCGGAGGGTGCAGGCGCCGTGCGGCCTGGCGGCGGGCCGACGTCGCCGACAGGACCAGGTAGCGGATCTTGCTGGCGTCCAGGCCCATGACGGCGGCGGCACGGGCGCTGGTGTAGCCGAGCTTGCAGTGCAGGACGAGCGCGTCGTACTGGTGCGGGGGGCAGGTCTCGAGCGCGGGCAGGGCGGGGGCGGCCATCTGCACCCGGGTGCGCAGTTGTGTCCAGGCCCTGCCCTGGGGGTCGGGGCTGCTGATGATGTCGAGCCAGCCGACGGCGAGTTCGCCGAGCAGGCGGCGTACCAGGCGATGGGCCTGGACGTCGGGCAGGTGGGCACGGGCGTAGTCGAGGTAGCTGCTGCGGTTGAGGGCGCAGAACGCCTCGAAGGCGGGGGGCAGTGCCGCGGTGAGGTCGGTCGGCTCCCGGGGCAGTCCGCTGTGCGGGCGGGGGCGCGGGAGTCGCGTCGCCGTGGCGCGGGTGGGTGCGGTGGGACGGTATGTGGTGGAGGTGGAGGTGGTCATCCGGTCACCTTGGTTGCGGGGTCGGCGGTGCGGGGCGGCGGGCCGCTGAGGGCGGCGCAGGCGGCGTTCCACAGGGGCCGCAGCGGCTGGGCTTCGGCGTGGAGTGCGTGGGCGAGTTCCTCGACGTCCTCCCAGGAGGGGAGGGCCGTGCCGTCGAGCATTCCGGTGATGGTGTGCTCGGTCAGGCGGGTGCTCAGGCCGATCTGGTCGGTGTGGGGCCGGGCGGCGGCCAGGTGCAGTCCGCGCAGGGCGGCGGGAAGGCTCTGGCGTTGGCTCGGGATCCGGCCGCGGGCGGCCGCCCACAAGGGCTGGACCTCTGCCGGGTCTCCGCCGCAGGCGAGGGTGAGCCGGCGGGCGACCTTCCAGGACGGGCAGCGTTCGCCGTTCAGGACACGCGACACGTAGGAGGCGGACACCTCGACGTCGGTGGCGAGTTCGCGACGGGACTTGCCGCTCGCGTAGTGCAGTTGGGCCAGGGCCCGTGTGAGTACGGCGGCCGGGCCGTGGGTGTGCCGGTCGGGAGCTCTGGCACGGGATGTCGTCATCTCTCCACCGCCGTCGGGTGTGCGGCGGTGGGCCGGCAGCCGCGTCGCCGGAGTCGTCTGCGGCACGGGGGAGGGCGCGGGCGTGGCCTGGCGTGGCAGGCGGACCCGGGTCCTGGTGCGCAGGGGGCGGCTCTCCTTCCGGCGGCGCACGGCTTCGGTGGAGTACTTGCGGGTGAGCTGTTCCGAGGGCAGCCCCAGGCACTGGGCGATGTCGGCGTTCCTCTGCCGGTCGTCGCGGGCCTGCTGGATCAGTGCGGCTTTGAGGTCCTCGAGGTCGGCCTCGGCCACCCGCATCAGGCTCAGCGCCGCCAGGGGCTGGCGTGTGTGGGCCAACTGCAACAGGCGCGTGATGACTTGGGCCAGCTCGTCGGCGACCTGGCCGGTGAAGGCCTGGTGGGCGAGGGCGTCCGGGGTGAGGGACTTCTCGCGGGCCTTGCGGTAGGCGCGGCCGCAGGCGTCGCTGCAATACGCGCGGGGCCGGCCGGACCCGATGGTGCGGCCGATGGGCTTGCCGCACGCCGGGTTGAGGCAGTAGGCGGGGCCTGGGTCTTTCGGTGTCATGACAGGGGGCATCCCTTCCGCGAAGTGCCGCCGGAAACAGGCCGGTGCGTAAATGGAGAGATTCGGCAGATCCCGACACGGCGTGGCGCCGGCCGTGCGGGTCCGGGTGGATGAATCCTCCGTGCACCCGGTGCCTGCCGCCCGGCAGCCTGCTGCTGCCGGGCGACGGACACCTGCTTGTCAGGCGGTGCGTAGCCGCCGGTAGCGCAGGTGCGAGCGACGTGTCGCGGCCAGCAGCATGCAGACCGCCGCTGCGGCGAGGTCGTACGCCTCGGGCCGCAGGACCAGCACGATGCCGAGGACGGGGGCCGCGATGAACGCCCCTACCTGCATGGTGACTTCCCTGTCACGCAGATCGCGAGTTTCAACCGCGGCTTGCTGCGGGATGTTACGGTCGAACCGCTTCGGCCGAGCCGGATCCAGTGACCGGCCGAAGAGAGAAGTGGGGTCAGGGGGCATATCAACTCCTTGATCTAGAAGAAGAGTTGAGTCGAGCCCCGGTTTGGTATCCCGCCGTCGCCGGGGCTCACTCGCGCGTTGAGGGGAACGTACATGCTCACTCAAACAAACGCATAGCACTACCGTACGTAAATGACATCGCTGCGGTATCCGACACCGGTGCACGTGCAAGACGGTCAGCTTCGAACGCCATGCGGTCGGAAACGGTCCCCATAGCCCGCCGGGTGGCTCAACTTCCTCGCCCGGAGCAGCCATCTTCGTAAGGCACACCCCCCTCGGCCACCTCGCACGCAACCACCGTCCCGACGCATCCGCACTGACCGCCGCCGCCCCGAGCACCCCCGCGTGGCTGGGGCATGATCTCTGCTGTGCATGAGAACGAGAAGGCGCACCGCAGCACGCCGTACGCGCTCACCGAGACGGGGCACGCCCCTGTGTGGGGCGTCTGCGCCGAAGCGGAGGAGACTGCCGGGGAGATGCTTCGTCGGGGAGGTGGCGAGGTGATCCGTCTGTATGTGGCCGCTTGTGCCGAGCGGATGGCGCCCCTGTTCGTGGGCCTGCGGGCGGGCGAGGCGGGGCGCGAGGCCGACCTGGACCTCTACGCGGAGTCCGTGCGCGATCTCTGGTATGTCGACCGGCCCTTGGCCGACGCAGCCGAGCGCGTGAGCCTGCTGGAGCAGTTTTCTGAGCTCCGGCCGGACGAGGAGGGGATCACCGAGGTCGGCGACACCTACGCCTTCTTCGCTGTCCTGTGCCTACGGCATGCCTTGTCGGCCCATGGGTCGGGAAGCGTCGACGACGCGCTGTCCTGCGGCCATGCGGCGCTCACCGCGATGGGGATGCTTGACCGGAACGTGGCAGGTGCCGGCTTTCTCGCCGACGAACAGCGGCTCCAGTCGTTGTCTCTGAGCGGCGACGCCTCCGGTCTGTGGGACGCGAGCGTCGCCGTGGGGCGGGAAAGGTTCCGCGCTGTGCTGGACCGGCTGCCGCGTTAGACATGCTTCCTGATCGTTGCCGGTGAGTTGTGCCGCACCCCGCCCGCTGCCGTGCGAGCACATCGCAGCCGAACAGGCGCCACGACGGCATGTGACCATGCTGATATGACATCTGGCCGGATCATCTTCCTCAACGGCACCTCCAGCTCGGGGAAGTCGAGCATCGCGCGCGAGCTGCTGGACATCCTGGACGACGGTGTCTTCTTCCACCTGGCAGTCGACGCCTTCAACGCGATGCGCAGCAAGCGGGAGCTGGGGGCCGCGGAGCTCGACGCCGCGCTGCGGCGCACCCGGATGGGCTTCCACCGCTCGATCGCGGCGATGGCCGAGGCGGGCAACGACGTCGTGGTCGACCATGTGCTGAGCGAGCCGTGGCGGCTGCTCGACTGTCTGACGGTGCTGCGGCCCGAGGATGTCCTGTTCGTAGGCGTCCGCTGTCCGCGCGAGGAACTGACCCGCCGAGAGTCGGCTCGGGGCGACCGTCCGCCAGGCCTCGCGGCGCACCAGTACGACCTGGTTCACCGCCATGGCGACTACGACCTGGAGTGCGACACCAGCACGGCGAGTCCACGCGAATGCGCTGAGCAGATCAAGGAGTTCCTCCCGCGCCGCCCCAGCCCCACCGCCTTCACCCGCCTCCGTCGGCGCTGTCTCACGGACGGCGGGCAACCGCCGAACGACGGCCGGCCGCACTCGGTGAGCACGGCAGGAGCTCGACCGGACCCAGGGTGAGCTGGAGTTTGGTCTCGTCCTCGCTGCCGGGTGCGGCGGTCATGATGACGATCTTGAGCTCGGAGTCGCCGTCGGTCAGGACGTCGCAGTCGACCATGACCGGGCCCACCGACGGGTGGTGAATCGTCTTGTGGTCCTCGCGGTGTGCGGTGACCCCTCCCGTCGCCCACAGCTCGGCGAACCTCTCGTTGCCCGCGTTCAGTTCACGGATCAGCGTGGTCAAGCGGCCGTCCTGAGGGAAACGGCCGGTGGCGCGGCGCAGGTCGGAGACGACGGCGGCGTCGGTGCCGTCGCGGTCCGCCTCGGTCACCGGCCACAGCGCGAGGCGGGCGGGGCCGGCGTCCACCGGGAACCTGTCGCGGGCGAAGTTGCGCAGCGGTGCCGGCGAGGCGGCCGGGTCGCCCAGCAGGGCCGCCCACCCGCGGTTCCACCACACCAGTCGCCAGTCCGCCGCGAACACGGCGACCGCCACGTCCGCGAGGCGGGCGAGCACCCGCTGCATGCCGGGCGGAAGACGGTCGGAGATCGTCCCGCCCACCGGCGGCAGGAGCCGGGCCAGCCGGTACAGGTGGTCCCGCTCGGCGGTGGACAGCTGGAGGGCACGCGCAAGGGACCCCACCACAGGCGCCGACGGTGTCGTGGCCCGCCCCTGCTCCAGACGCACGACGTAGTCGACCGACACCCCGGCGAGGTCCGCCAGCTCTTCGCGCCGCAGTCCGGTGGCCCGGCGCCCGCGGGCGACCGGCAGCCCGGCGGCCGACGGGGGCAGCCGCTCCCGCCACGTGCGGATCATCGCGCCCAGACCGGTTCCAGGGGTCGTCGACATGGTCTCCATCCTCCCGCATCCCCGGTCGTGCGCCGGCTCGCGAAGGTGGTACCGGTCGTCCTACCGTCGGGGCGTCCCTGGCCCGCCTCCCGCGGCGAGGCGAGGATCGAACGCATGACGATCACCTTCATCACCGGAGCCAACAAGGGGCTCGGCCGTGAGACCGCCCGCCGCCTGATCGAGCACGGCCACACCGTGCTGGTCGGCGCCCGCGACCGTGAGCGGGGCGAGGAGACCGCCGCCGCCCTCGGCGCACGCCACGTCCCCATCGACGTGACCGACGACGCCTCCGTGGCCGCCGCGGCCGCGAACGTCGCCGCACGCGAGGGCAGGATCGACGTCCTGATCAACAACGCCGGTGTGCACGGTCCCGTCGGCGACCCCGGTGACCTCACCGCCGCCGACGCCTTCGCCGTCCTCGACGTCAATGTCCTCGGTGTCGTCCGCACCACCACCGCGTTCCTGCCGCTGCTGCGCCGCTCGGCGGACCCTGTCGTCATCAACGTCAGCAGCGGCATGGGCTCCCTCGCCCTCACCCACGACCCCGACCGGCCCGAGTCGCACGTCGTAGCGCCGCTGTACACCTCCTCGAAGGCGGCGCTGACGATGCTGACCACGCAGTACGCCAAGGGACTCGACGGCATCCGCGTCAACGCCGCCGACCCCGGCTACACCGCCACCGACCTCAACGGTCACAGCGGCCCCCAGACCGTCACCGAGGGAACGGACGCGATCGTCGCCCTCGCCACCGAGGAGCCCGGTGCCGGCACCGGGCGTTTCGTCTCCCGCCACGGAGAGATCGCCTGGTCCTGAAACCGGCCGTGCCGGACCGGTCCTCGTCTCAGGAGACCGCGGGACGGACCTGTGGGCCGTGGAGCCCGGGCCCGTCGGGCCGTGCGGGAGGTGTCCAGGCGGCGGCTGTCAGGCGCAGGGTGCGTTCGCGGCCGGCGGCGGTGATGTCGTACGGGACGAGCATGATCTCGTCGGCGCCCAGCGTGGCGGCCAGCCGCCGCAGGCCCGCGGCGACGGTGGCCGGGCCGCCGCGCACGAGCTGGAGGTCCTCCAGCATCCTGCCGATCAGGTACCGCTCCCGTGGTGCGGGCAGGGAGACGTCCGGGGACGTCGCCGTGTGCTTCTGGCGGAACCGTGCGGCGACGGTGTCGTGGGCGAGGCGCTCGGCCTCGTCGTCGGACTCCGCGCACTGCACGTTGACGGACGCGACGACGTACGGACTCGCGCCCAGCGGGCCGGGGGAGAAGGCCGACCGGTAGCGGTCCAGGGCCGCGGGGCGCGACTTGGGTCCGAGATGGGCGCCGTAGGCGAAGGGCAGCCCGCGCGCGGCGGCGGTGCGGGCGCCGTTCTCCGAGGTACCGAGGACGAACACGTCCGGTGGCACCGGCAGTGCCGGGGAGAGCTCCAGGTCCTGGAAGGCGTGCTCGGCCGGCCAGCGGCCGTGGAGGAAGCCGACGAGTTCGTCGAGGAGCTGCGGGAACTGCGCGCGAGCCTGCGGCGGACGGCGCAGGGCCCGGTCGAGGAGGGTGCTGCTGTCCGTGCCGCCGGTCGCGCGGCCGACGCCCAGGTCGATCCGGTCGTCGTGCAGCGACTGAAGCACGGCGAACTGCTCCGCGACGGTGAGCGGCGCGTGGTTGGTCAGCATCACCCCGCCGGAACCGACCCGGATGCGGCGGGTCACCGCCGCGATGTGCGAGATCAGCACGGCCGGTGAACTGCCCGCACATCGAGGGGAGTTGTGATGCTCTGCCACCCAGAAGCGGTGGTAGCCGCAGGCGTCGGCGGCCACCGCCGTGCGCACGACGTCGTGCAAGGCCTGCCGGGCGGTGCCGCCGGGCGCGACCAGCGCCACGTCCAGCACGGACAGCGAAACCATGGAACCTCCCTGGAGGGGTCGGGCGGCGCTCGTGGTGGTCAGGCCGCGGCCGTTTCCGGGCTCGGCGCGGCCGGTGGCGACGGCATCATCAGGGCGACGACCGCGAGCACGGCGAAGGCCAGGGCGAACACGGCGGCGGTGCCCGACAGCGACAGGTACGCCAGCAGCAGGCCCGCCGTCAGAGGGCCGAGCGGCTGGAGGATCTCCGTGATGAACCCCAGGGCCGTCGTGGTGCGGCCGTAGATGTTCTCCGGCACCGTCGTGGCCAGAATGGTCCCGAACACGGCGCCGTTGACCGGAGTGAGCAGGCACAGCGCGGAGTATCCGGCGGCGAACGCGATGCCGCTCCCGGTGTACCAGGCGAGGGCGAGCATGACGCCGGCGAGCGCGGGACCGGCCGCCATGACGGTCTGCATGCGCAGTCTGCGCTGCACGAAGGGGGCGATCAGCGACCCGGTCAGTCCGGTCACCGCCGCCGCGCTCATCGCGAGACCCACCGCCGCGGCGCCGTTGTGCTCCCGCCCGATGCCCAGCAGCAGGGCGTAGGCGAGGGCCTGGAACGCGAAGTTGTCGCCCGCGGCCAGCCCGGCGAGCGTGCGCAGGAAGGGGTCGCGGACGACATGGCGCAGCCCCGCGGTCAGCCTGGGCAGGAAGCGCTCGCGCGGCGCGGCCTTCGTCCCGCCGTCCGACACCGTCCCCCGCGCACCTCCGCCTGTTTCCGCCTCTGCCTCTGCCGCTGCCTCGGTCGCTCCGTCGCCTGCCTCCGCCTCCGCCTTCGCCTCCTGCGACCCGTCCTGCGTCCCGCCCTGCCCCGGTGCCCCGTCCGCGTGGCTGTCGGGCCGGGCGGCCTGAGCGGCCCCGGTCCGGCGCAGGGGCCGGTACAGGGCCAGTACGCACAGCGCGGACACCGCGTAGGTGACGGCGTCGATGGCGAACGGCAGCCACATCGAAGCCGCGATGAGCACACCGGCCACGGCCGGGGCGACGATCCCGGCGGCGTAGGCCCGCGCCTGGTTAAGGGAGATGGCGGTGCCCAGCTGCGAGGCGGGCACGACCCGGCGGACGGTGGCGTTCTGACTCGGCCGGAACAGCTCCACCCCCACCTGCGCCACGACCACCGTGATCACGGCGAGCGCGATCGGCAGCCGGTCCAGGTACGTCCACACGGCGACGGTGGCGACCGTGACCAGGCGGGCCAGGTCGGCGACGAGCATCAGGAGCCGGTGACTGTAGTGATCGGTGAGGTACCCGGCCGGCATCCGCAGCACCATCGCCGTCACCAGCACGGCGGTGCCGATGGTGCTGGTGGCCGACGTCGAGTACCCGCTGCTCAGCAGGGCGAGCGGCAGCACCAGCGCGGTCATGGACGTACCGAAGTCGGACAGCGCCTGCCCCACCCACAGGAGCCGGAACTCGCGGTTGGCCCGCAGCGGTACCGGGGCGGCGGCCGCTCGTGAGGCGGCCGTGGTCGCCTTCATCACGCACCGGTCCGGCCCGCGGCGGCGGGCAGCAGGTCGTCCAGCAGGAAGTTGCCGTTGGTGCGGCCGCCGGGGCGGGCCGTGCGCAGGCGGTCCAGGAACAGCGCCACCCCGGCCGACCCGCTCGCGAGGTCGCAGCTCTCCCGCACGGTCTGTTCACCGGGGAAGACGATGCCCTCCGGTCGCTCTATCGCCATGCACAGAACGGACTCGGCCACCCGCTCCGCCTCCGCCAGCAACTCGGCGTCGCCGAGGAACTCGTAGGCGTCGAGCAGGACGTTGCCCAGTCCGCTCGTCCCGTGGAACAGCTGCGGGAACACCGTGTACTTGCGGCGGACGTCGGGCAGCAGCGCGGCGATCCGCTCGCGCAGCACGGGATCGCCGGTGACGTGGTGGTAGCGCAGCAGGGTGGTGAGGACACCGGCCGTGCCGTGGTCCCAGTAGTGCCGTACGACCATGACGGGTCTGTCGTCCGTGGACACCGTCGCGGGGAACGACAGCCGGCCTCCGGCTCCGGCGACCACCTGGGACAGGTCGAAGTCGAGTGCGGCCCGGCCCAGTTCCAGCGACGCCGCATCCCCGGTGGCGCAGTGCAGGGCGAGCAGGAACAGGGCGATGCCGGCGGCGCCGTCCGCGTAGCCGATCGGGGTCGGCCGGCCCGCGTCGGGCCAGTGGGCCAGGCCGTCCTCGCGGTGCGCCGTGCGGGTCAGGTGAGCGCCGACGGCGACGGCGCGGTCGAGGAACTCCGTGAGCCCCGCATCGAGCCACAGCCGCAGGCACGCCATGCCGTAGCCGGCCGCGCCGGTCAGTACACCGGGCTCGGACAGGGCCTGCGGGTGGCCGTGCGCGTCGTGGAGTGTCCGTACGGCGATGTCCAGGTGGCCGAGGGCCGACTGCGCCCAGGCCACGCCCGCCGCGCCGAAGTACAGGCCGGCCGGCATCACGTCGTGCCCGGTGGAGTGCCGCAGAGCCCAGGCGTGCAGCTCGTCGGGCACCGTGCCCCGCAGCCGGTGCAGCACGTACAGCGGGCCGTACGCCCCGTGGGCGAGCGAGAGCGGATTGGTCCGGAACACCGTGACGTCGGCGGGGAACAACCGGTCCTGACGGTCGAGGTCGGCGGTTGCGGTCCAGAAGTCGGCGACACCCTCGAGCGTGGCCTCCACCCGCTTGTGCAGCTCGGCGCGCGCCGGCGCGTCCGTCACCGGGGGCAGACCCAGCGGGGGCGGCTGTCGCCAGGCGTCCGCGAGGGGCAGCGCCTCGATCCGCCGGCGCAGGTCGGCGGGGTCGGGCAGGTCGGCGTCCTCGTCGTACAGGTCGGTGATCAACCGGGTGAGTTCCGCCGGGAGTTCGAGGTCGGCGGCCGCCAGGGCCAGCAGTCTGCGCGGCATCGTCGGGTCGATGAAGTCGGTCTGGTGGCAGAGCAGGACGCAGCCCAGGATCAGACCGCCGAGGGCGTAGTGATCGGTGCGCCGGTCGCCCTGCGCGGCGAGCCTCGCGCGACGGGTCACCATGCCGGGGGTGTAGAGCCGGGCCCCGCGCGCCGGGCCTGCGGGGGCGTCCTCGTGGAAGGCGGACTCCATGTCGATGATCACGGCCCGGTCGTCCCCGGTGACCATGACGTTGGTCAGCGACAGATCGCCCATCACGATGCCGCGTTCGTGGCACACGGCGATGGCGTCGGCCACCTGGAGCCACAGGGTGCGGAACCGCTCGTAGTAGTCGGTCAGGCGCTCGGCGCTCAGATCGAGGTTGTAGACGGGGTTCTCGACGATGCCGAGGTGCCCGAGATGGGTGCCCTCGATGAACTCCTCGACGAGGAACGAATGTTCCCAGTCGGTGAAGAACGCGATCGGGCGGACGAACAGGCCCGTGTCGGCGAGTTCCGTGAGGATGTCGTACTCGTGCCGCAGCAGCCGGACGGCGTCCGTTCCCTCCGGTCCGATCTGCACGCCGGGCCGGGCCTCACGGACGACCACGTCCGCGCCCGTCTCGTTGTCGATGCCGCGGTAGATGCCGCCGCGGTTGCAGAACTTCATCGCGCTCACGACGGTGAAGCGCCCGTCGGCGAGGGTGATGCCGGTGTCACCGCCCGCGGACCCGGTCGTCGCCCCGGGCGCGGCGTCGGCCCGTTGCGGGGCCGCGGGCTGCTCCGGGGCGGATTCCCCGGTGAAGGGATCCGTCACCCAGGCCGGGAGATGGAAGTACGGGTGCCGGATGTCCACGACCGGCTCGCCGTCCGGGGTGCGGATCAGCAGTTCCTTCATCCCGGAGGGCCGCATCCGGGAGATCGACACGAAACCACCGTAGCGGTAGTGGACCACCCGCGATCCGGGATAGCGCCGGTCGGAGAGGATGTGCGGGCCGTCGAAGCCGGCCAGGGCCTCGGTCAGCGCGTCGCCGACCGCCCGGAACTCCCGCTCGTCGGCCGGATACACGGTGATGAACTTCCCGCTCGAACCCCTGGGGAAGGACTTGCCGTTGGACTCCAGCATCGCCGCCGGGTCCATCAGGAACTTGAAGTGCACGCCGGCGTCACGCAGCAGCGGCAGCACGGCGCGCAGGGTGGCGGCGCAGGTCGCGGAGGTGGCCGACACATGCAGCTTCCACCCCTGGGCGACGGCCGGCACCTGCGGCGGCGAGGCCAGCAGCCAGTAGCCCCGGCGCCACAGCGGCCAGGAGGCGGGCATCACCGCCCGGTACTCGCGCAAGTGCTCTCCGCCGGGCGCGCGGCGCTCGAAGTCCTCGAACCAGCGCGGGTGGTTTGTCATATAGGTCTGGATGATTTCCCACTCGAGCTGCATTCCGCCCATCCCCTCTGCCGAGACCGGAAGTTGATGACGCGCCGTCCGGACGGGCCGGGGAACCGCTGTCCCCGGCCCGGCGGAACGCCGCGATCGCGCGAACGCCAGCTGTCAGAAACAGCTGATGTTGTGGCAGGAGCCCCCGCTTCCGGCGGGGTCGCTGATGATGGAGGCCTCCCTCTCGGGGTTGAGCTTCTGCAGACCCAGAACGGCGTCCTGGCCGGCCGCCAGGTGTGCCTCCACGTCGCCGTCGGCCTGTGCGGCGTCCCCGGGCTCGACGGGCTCGGTGTCGGGACGGATCTCCTCGGACATGGCGTCACTCCTCACATCGACTGGTACGGGGTGTACGGCGTTGCCGCGGTTCTCCGGCCGCAGGGCTCCCTGGACGCCCGGCGCCGGTCATCGGCCCTCTAGAAGCAGCTGATGTTGTGGCAGGAGCCCCCGCTTCCCGCGGGGTCGCTGATGATGGAGGCCTCCTTCTCCGGGTCGAGCCGCTGAAGTTGCAGGACGGCGTCGGCGAGCGAGTGGGCGGCCACCTCGGCCGCGCGGGCCACCTCGGCGGCCTTCTCGACCTTGGTGGAGTCGTCCTCGCCCTGCACGGGTACCTGCTCCGCTTCCGCCATGGGATCTCCCTCCCTCGTGAGCATGAGGCCGGTCCGGCCCATCCCGGTCCGGCTGGCCCCAGACGGTAGGAACCCCCGCCACAAGAGCGGTTGACGGACGGTGAACACGCAGCTCCGGCCCCCTGTGGAGGGATGCCGAGGAGCCCCTCCGGGTGTGCGCCGACCGCCGCCGTTCCGCACCACGCAGGCCTGACCTGCACATATACCGTTTTCGAACCGCTTCGCAGCCACGGGTTCGACACTCGGGCCGGTGAAGGACGACCTGTGCCGGACCACGGCCTCACCGAGAAGGGGGCGGCCATGCGGCTGGCCGAGCTGATGGCGCTGCGCCAGAGGATCGCGGCGGGCGTCCTGGTCTCGCTCACCGAGCGCTGCCCGCTGAGCTGCGCCCACTGCTCCACGGCCGCCACCCGCCTCGGCCGCGACCTCGACGAGGCGGCGCTGCTCGGCTTCCTGCGGACCTTCACGTCCGCGGACCGCCCGGACGTGCTGATGCTGACCGGCGGCGAGCCCCTGCTGCGGCCCGGCCTGGTGATCGAAGCGGCCACCGCCGCCCGCTCGCGCGGCACCCGCACGGCGGTGCTCTCCGGCGCGTTCTTCGCCGACGGCGGCCCGCTGCCGTCCACCGTGCGGGAAGTCGCCCGCGCCGTCGACCACTTCTCGCTCAGCCTCGACGCGTTCCACGAGCGCTACGTCCCGCGCCGGAACGTGTTCGACGTGCTCGACGCACTGCTCGGCACCGGCGTCCACGTCAGCCTGCACCTCCTCGCGGACGGCCCGGCGGACCCCTACCCCGACGAGGTCGGCGCGCAGGTCCGGCGCCGCTTCGGAACCGACGTACCGATGCTCGTCGGGCAGGTGCGCCCGGTGGGCCGCGGCGGCACGCTGCGCCCGCGCCCCCGCCCGCCGGCCGGCCCCGACCCGTGGGCGGCCGCCCCCTGCGACATGGCCGCCTGGCCGGTCGTCACCACCGACGGCGCCGTCACTGCCTGCTGCAACCAGGACGTCGCCGACCGCCGGGTGCGCCCCGGCCACCTCGGCCTCGGCGACATCCGTACGACGACCTGGCAGACCGTGCGCGAGCGGGCGCGGGCCCGCCCGATGCTGCGGATGATCCGCACGGTGGGCCCCGTGCACATCGCCACCCGCGCCGGCCTTCCCGCCGACGGCTACTGCGCCACCTGCCACCGGCTCGACGGTTCGGACGCGGCACGGGAGTGGACCGACCGCGCGGGCACCGGCCCGGCCGGCGAGCTGCTCCAGTCGGCCGCGGTGCACAGGGGCGAGGCGGGGGGCCCCGCGGCGCTCGTGGCCCGCCACGGCCCCGCGCGCCACGCGCACCTGGTCGACCCGGGCCAGGGCCCGGCCGTCCGCCCCCGGCAGGAGCACACGCCGTGACGACGCCGTCCGGCCCCCTCGCCGCCGCACCGGGCGTGTGCCACACCCGGGCACCTCTCGGAGCGGAACTGCGCACCGTCCTCGCGCTGGTGGCCCCCGTCCTGCACCACAGCGCCGCCCGGCTGTGGCAGCCGCAGGACCTGCGGGCACGCTATCTGCGCTATCTCGTCACGATGCACACGGTCATCCGGGCCTCCGTACCGTTGATGGAACGGGCCCGGGCCGCCTGCCGCGACGCGCCCGCCACCGACCCGGCGGCCGGGCCGCTGTACCGCTACCTGACGGCGCACATCCCGCGCGAACGCCACCACGACACCTGGCTGCTGCGGGACATGGAGGCCGCCGGGCTCCACCCCGGTCACGAACTCGCCCGGCCCCCCTCACCGGAGGTCGCCCGGCTGGTCGGCGCCCAGTACTACTGGATCGACCACTTCCACCCGCTGAGCCTGCTCGGCTATGTGGCGGTACTCGAACTCAACGCTCCCGCACCGTCGTTGATCCCCCTGCTGGCCGCCCGCACGGGTCTGCCCCCGGCCGCCTTCGACACCCTGCGCCTGCATGCGGAGATCGACGACGGCCACAGTACGGCGGTGCTGGGAGCCCTCGACGAGAGCGCGCCGGCGCCACAGGTGCGGGCGGCGGTCAGGCTGAGCGCACTGCACACCGTGACGGCGCTCGCCGACGTACTGAACTCCCTGGCCGACCTGACGGACCGCACCGGTGGTCCCGCGGAATGAGAGGAGCCCTGACATGACAGCGGACAGCGGTGGGGAAAGCGCCGTCGACGGCGCGGGGGAGCACGACACCGGATCCGTCCTGCGGGCCCTGGAACAAGCAGGCTTCCCCGTGCGGGCGTTCACCGGCGAACAGCGTGCCGTCTTCGCCGGGCTCACCCCGCAGGAGCTCGCACTGATCCTCGACCTGAAGACGCGGCTCGACGCCGTGGAGCCGGAAGTGCAGGCGCACACCGTCGTCGCGGGCGCGGCCCTGTTCTGAGCGGCCCGCACGAGCGGCCGGGCACCACGGGCCGCACGAGGGGCCGGCGGCGCACGACCGGCCGTACCCGCGACGACGTCCGACGGCGAACAGCGAGGGGACCGCTCATGCAGCAACGCAAGGTCATCACCGCGCTCTTCTGCGATCTGGTCGGGTCCACCGAGCTGTCCGGGACGCTGGAGCCGGAGACGCTGCGCTCCGTGGTGCTGCGCTACTTCGACGCGATGCGCGGCGGGATCGAGTCGCACGGGGGGACGGTGGAGAAGTTCATCGGGGACGCCGTGATGGCCGTGTTCGGCGTGCCGCACGTCCACGAGGACGACGCGCACCGGGCCGCCTCGGCGGCCCTGGAGATGATCGCCGCCCTGGACGGGCTCAACACCGAGCTGGACCGGGACTTCGGCAGCACCCTCGCGGTCCGCATCGGCCTGAACAGCGGGGAGGCCGTCACCTCGCAGGACCTGGAGAACGACGGCACGGTCGTCTCGGGCGAGGTGGTCAACGTCGCCGCCCGGCTCGAGCAGGCGGCGCAGCCCGGACACATCCTCATCGGCCCCGCGACCCGCACGCTCCTGGGCCCCGCGGCGGTCGTCGAAGCCGTCGGCCCCCTCACCCTCAAGGGCAAGCGCGACCCCGTCGACGCGTTCCGGCTGCTCCGCCTCACAGCCCAGGACGGGCCCCCGGGTGCGGCGCGGCCCGCTGCCGACCTCGTCGCACGGACGCGGGAGTATGACCGGCTGGCGACGGCGTGGAGGCGGGCTTCGCGCGACGGCACCGGCCGTCTGATCCGGCTCACCGGAGACGCCGGCATCGGCAAGACGCGCCTGCTGCGGGAATGGCTCGCGGCCCGGTCCGCCGAGGGCTCCCTCGTCGGCACCGGCCGCTGCCACTCCTACCGCGACGAGGCCAGCCTGGCCCCGCTGGCGGCCGCGATCAGGGAGGTGCTGGACACCGCGACCGCCGGAACGGCACCGGCGGCCGTACGCTCCGGGGCACCGCAGGGCCCCGCCCCGGCCCGGCCGTGGGACGGCGCCGCCTACGAGGTGCTGCGCGGCGGACTGCTCGCGGACGGCACGCCGAGCCCGTCCGCCGAGGCGACCTGGGCGGCCGCCGCGGCGGTGCTGCGCGGCCTGACCGCCGTGGGACCGGTCGCGCTCGTCCTGGACGAGCTCCAGTGGGCCCGACCTCAACTCCTCGAAGGCATAGTCCGGTTGACCGAGGTTCTGGCCAAATCACCCGTCCTGCTGATCTGCTCGCAGCGCCCTGGCGAGGACGAGCGGCCGACCACCGCCGACGAGATCCGTCTGCGCCCGCTGTCCCGGGCCGACTCGCTGCGCCTGGCCCGGGCCCTCGCCGGCGCCGGCCCCGACGACGGCGTACTGCACACGGTCGTGGAGCGCGCCGAGGGCAACCCGCTGCACCTGGAACAGCTGCTGACCATGGTCGAGGACGGGGCCGACCCGGGCGGGCTGCCCGTGACCGTCACCGCCGTCCTCGCGGCCCGCATCGACGTCCTGCCGCAGCCGCAGCGAACGGTGCTCGACGCGGGCGCGGTGATCGGCCGCCGGTTCACCGTCGAGGAGGTCCGCCGGCTCCTCGACGACCCGCCCGCGGAGACCGCCCTCCCGGAGCACACGCCCGTGACGGGCGCGGTGCACGAACTGGTACGACGCGGCCTCGTCGAACCGGCTCCCGGGGCCCCGGCGACGTACCGCTTCAGCTCCGGGCTGTTGCGCGACGTCACCTACCGGTGCCTGAGCAAGAGCCGGCGGGCCGCCTGGCACGAGCGACTGGCGACCCGCCCAGGCACCGCGCCCGCCCTGGCCTCGCACCACCTGGAAGCGGCCTACGTGCTCCGGCGCGACCTCGGGCTGCGGGGTGAACACGTCGAGGGCCTGCGGGGCCGGGCCGCCGACGCACTCAGCCGGGCCGGCCGGCACGCGCTCGCCCGCGCCGACCTGTCCTGGTCGGCGGAGCTGCACGCCCGTTCCCTGGCCCACTGCGCCCCCGGCGAGGCGCGGTGGCGCCATGCCGCGCAGGGACTGGGAGAGACCTGGCTGGCACTCGGCCGGACCGGCGAGGGCGGGGACCTGCTCACCCAGGTGCGTGACGCGGCGGCCACGGCCGAGGACCGGCTCTCCGGCGCCCACGCCGGCCTGCAACTGGCCTCCCTGTATCCCGACGCCTCGCCGACGGCGGCCGCCGACGCCGCACGCGCCGCACTCGCGGTGTTCGGGGAGTTCGACGACCGGCTGGGCCTGGCACGCGCCCATGTCCGGCTCGCGCAGGAGCAGCAGTACGCCGGGCGGCATCGCGCCGCGAGCGATCTGCTGGCCGTCGCGCTGGGCCACGCACTGGCCGCCGACGCCGCGCCGGAGCGGGCGATGGCGCTCGGCGCGCTCGGCATCTCCCTGTGGCACGGACCCACCCCGGCCGGCGAAGCGATCGAGCGCTGCCGGGCCCTGCTCGCCGAGCACGGCCCCGGCAACCCCGTCGTGGTGGTCGCGCTGAACTATCCGCTGGCGAATCTGCTCGCCCTGTGCGGCCGGACCGGCGAGGCGCGTGGCTGCCTGACGGACGCGGAGCGGTTCGCCGTCGGGCTCGGCTACGCGGAAGTGGCCGCGTTCGGGCCGCTGTTCGCCGCCGGGGTGGAGGTCCTCGCGGGATCGACGGCGCAGGCGGAGCGGTTGTTGCGGCAGGCCGTGGAGACGTTCCGCACGGTGGGCGGTCCGCAGCTGCACGCGGCCGCCTGCCGGGACCTCGCACGGGTGCTCCTGGCCCGCGGCCTGCCCTGGCCCGCGGCGCCGGACGACATCCGTGACGTCACCCCGGGCCCCGAGCCCGCCGGTGCGGGCCGGCCGGGCGAGGCCGTCCCGGCGCCGGCCATGGCGCTGCCCCCGGCGGACGCTGCCGACGACTTCGGGGTGCGTGCCCTGGCCGCCGCCGCGGCCGGGAACGCCCCAGACGCGCTGCGGCTGGCCCGCCGCGCGGTGGCGGCGGCGGACACCACGGACTCACCGATCGGACGCGCCACCGCCCGGCTCGACATGGCGCAGGTCCTGTACACGACGGGCCGTCCGCAGGCCGCCGTCCGCAGCGCCGACCGGGCGGCCCTGCTGTTCCGGGCCAAGGGCCATGCCGTGGGAGCGACGGCCGCGGCACACCTGGCCGCCCGGGCGGCCGAGTCGATCCCGGACCGTACCGAGGCGAGCGGAGACGGCCGGTGACGAATGCGCTGAGCTGGGGACTGGGGGACCGGCGGCCGGACGACATCCGGGTCCCGGCGGCGGCCATGGGCGGCCCCGTCACGCCCGACTGGGCGTGGGGCGGCTCCACCGGCCGCGGTGTCCGGGTGTGCATCGTCGACAGCGGGGTGGAGCGCGACCACCTCATGGTCGGGCGGGTGGCGTCGGCGCACGTGGTCGTCGAGGGGGACGACGGCCGCCCGCGTACGGTGCCGTCGGACAGCGGCGACGCGTGCGGCCACGGGACCGCCTGCGCGGGGATCGTCCGCGAGGTCGCCCCCGACTGCGAGCTGCACAGCGTGCGGGTGCTCGGCGAACGGTTCACCGGTACCGGCGACTTCCTGCTGGCCGGTCTGCGGTGGGCCGTCGAACAGGGCTTCGACGTCATCAACATGAGCCTTTCGACCACCCACGAACGCTTCCTGCGCGAGCTGCACGAGCTGGCCGACGAGGCGTACTTCCGCCGGTGCGTCGTCGTCGCGTCGGCGCACAACAGCCCCGTGGTCAGCTTCCCCTGGCGGTTCAGCTCCGTCGTCTCGGTCGGGAGCCACCAGGAGGACGACACCGGACTGCACCTGTACAACCCGGATCCGCCGGTGGAGTTCTACGCCAAGGGTCAGGACGTACGCGTGGCGTGGCTGGACAACTGCGTCACCCGCACGACGGGCAACAGCTTCGCCACACCGCGCGTCGCGGGACTGTGCGCGCTGATCCTGGCCAAGCATCCGGCCCTGACCGTCTTCCAGCTCAAGACCGTGCTCTACCTGACGGCGGCCAACGTCCGGGTGCCGGACCGGGCCGACGGGACCACGCCTACGCCCGCCGATCCTGTGACCGCCGCCGCCGCCCCGCCCCGGCCCGGGTCCGGCGCGGACCCGGTGGGCGACGGCCTCGCACACGCGCACGGTGCCGGCCCGCCGGCCGCGCCGGGGGACGACGGGCAACGCCACGACGGCCGGCCCGGATCACCCCCGCCCCCAGAAACCGAACCGGAGAAGTGAGGTCCGCGGTGTCCCCGATTCTTCCTTCCGACGACACCCACGCGCTGTTGCAGTCCGTGGTCGACGTGGCCCGGGCCATCTTCGCCGCCGCCGCGAGCTCGGTGTTCCTGCTGGACGACACGGCCGGCGAACTGGTCTTCCAGGCCGTCTCCGGGGAAGGCGAGGACATGCTCGTCGGCACCCGATTCCCGGCCCACCGGGGCATCGCCGGCTGGGTGGCCTCCTCGGGGCAGGCGATGATCGCCGACGATCTGGCGAGCACCCGGACCTTCGCCCGGGATCTCGCCGAGTCCACCGGCTACGTCCCGAACGCCCTCATGGCCGCACCGCTGTTGTCGCAGCAGAGGGTCCTGGGCGTCCTGGAGGTGCTCGACCCCTCGCCCCGGCCCCGGGCGGGCCTCGAAGACCTCGACCTGCTCTCCCTGTTCGCCGCGCAGGCGGCCATCGCCCTGCGCGTCACCGGCCGTTCCTCCGGCACCGGCACCACGGCCCCGGGCGCCACCGACGAGCAGCTGACGGACGCGTTCCGCGCCTTCCTGCGCGATCGCTCCCACTGACGGCGGACCGACGAAGCCCAGGCGTGCCGCAGTTCAAGCCCCGACGGATGATAAGCATGATCATGACAATCCGAGAGGGCGATGTCCGGTTCGGCGGCACGCCGTTCGCCGCTCACGTGCCCGCCACCGGCGGCAGGTCCACGGCCGTCAGGCCGGTGACCCGGCGGCCGAACTCATGGGTGAACCCGGACATGCCGTACGCGGCGAAATGGGCACTGACCTCTCCCGCGGGCGGCATCAGCAGATTGCACTCGTGCAACTCCTCCACCTCGGCGATCACCTGGTCGTACCGGAACGGCGGAGTGAGCGACGACAGTCTCCGATAGGCCAGCCGCTGCTGCTGCGGAAGATCGCGCCAGAAGGCCTCGTACCGCTCCCGCAGCACGAGTTCACCGACCGCCATCTCGTCCAGCAGGGAGGGAGCCACGCTCAGCCGGTCGGCGTAGTCGGCCAGCCGCACATGGCGCAGCGATTCGAGTTTCGCAGCGATGATCCGGATGGCCAGCGGAAGCCCCTCGCAGCACTGGACGATCCGCCGCGCCGACGCCTGGTCGCTCATCACCCGCCCGAACCCGACGATCCGGCCCAGCAGTTCGATCGACTCTCCCCCCTGGAACGGGGGAAGTTCCACCCGCGCCACCGCCTCCAGCCCGCTGAGCCGGTACCGGCTGGTCACCAGGGTGCAGCTGGCACCGGACCCGGGCAGCAGCGCCAGCACGGTCTGCTGCCCCACGGCGTCGTCCAGCACGAGCAGGATCCGTCGGCCCGCCACCCAGGTCCGCCACCGGGCCAGAGCCTGCGCGACGTTCTGCGTCCCCGGCAGACCAACGCTGTCCAGCAGTGCCCGCAGCACCGACCCCAGCGGGCGGTTGCCCAGCTCGGTCATGATCAGCCCGTCCGGGAAGGCGTCGGCGAGGAGATGCGCCACCCGGACGGCCAGCGCGGACTTGCCCACCCCCACGGGCCCGGACACGACCATCACACCGCTCTCCCGACGGGCACGGAAATACCCGAGCGCCCGCTGCACCTCGTCGGCACGGCCCACGAAGTCCGGCAGGTCGCGCGGCAGTTGATTGCCCGGCCCCGGACGGCGCTCCGGCGCGGGAGCCCCCAGGAGACGCCGGTGCAGCGCCGCCAGCGCGGGACCCGGCGTCACGCCCAACTCCCTTGTCAGCGCCCGCCGTACGCTGTCGAAGTGGGCCGCGGCCTCGCTCTGCCGGCCGGTCGCCGCGAGCGCCGTGATCCATGCGGCGGCGAGCCGTTCGCGCAGGAGGTGACGCACGACGTGTTCCTGGAGCCGGTCGAGCACGAGGGCGTGGCGGCCGCGGCCGTTCTCCAGCTCCGCCCAGTCCTCCAGGACCGACACCTGCATCTCCTGGAGCCGGTCCACCGCCGCGGTCAGATACGGCACATCGCCGAACTCCCGCAGCGGGCGGTCCTGCCAGAGTTCCAGGGCCCTGACGAGCGCGTCGCACGCGGAGTCCGTGTCCCCGTCACGGGTGCGCCGCCTGCCGATCCGGGCCAGTTCCTCGAACCGCAGCAGATCGCACTCCGACGGTTCGAGCCGCAGCAGGTATCCGCCCGGCGTGTGCGTCAACCGGCCGCCCAGCACGCGGCGCAGACGGGAGACGTAGACCTGAAGGTTCTTTCTCGCGGTCCGCGGGGGCCGGCCGTCCCACAGGGCGTCGATGAGGCCGTCGACCGATAACACGTTGTTGGCCTGGCTGACGAGAACGGCCAGTAACAGACGCGGTTTCGGCCCGCCGAGATCGGCTGTCCCGCCCCCGTCGACCCGCACACAGATTTCCCCGAATGCAGTGATCAACCGATTCATACATCGACATTGGCACAAGCCCTTCCTCCCCGCAGGAGGTCCCGACCAGCAAGTTCCTGCTGTTTAGACGCATGACCCCGGCGCACGCCGACACCGCCTCGGCGACCGCGTACGGGCCGCGAGTTTGCGATGATGCGACTGCGGAGACGCGAAGGGCGGACCCGGATTCCACTCCGCCCGAACGGCACATCGGGAATGCATGTGTCGCACACGTTTTGTCCCTGTCGGAACGCCGCATTCAGTCACCTCGGTGCACGACACGGGCGAGCGGTCCCCTCGCCCTTCCCGCAGGCAACGGACCCGGGAACCCGGAACTAGCTGCCACGACCGCCCCACGACACCACACCCCGTACCGCAGCCCGACGACGGCTCCGCGAACCGCGCCGGCCACAGCAGCCCCGCACTGCCCCACCCACCCCGCCGTCAACCGTGCCCCTGCGCCCGGGGGAGGCCTGCCGATCCCTCGACGCGGCGGGCTCAGTTCCGACGGGGGCGGTCAGTAGCTCCAGCTGTAGAGGCCGCCACCCGTGTCCACGGCAGACACCGCAAGCCGGGCGACCCCCTTGAGGACGGCCGTCAGATCGTCGTCGGTCATGTCGTCGCGGTCCTCGGACCGCAGCCGCGCGCTCCAGCGGCCTGCGAGCTCGTCGAGTGCGGCGGCGCTCGCGCCGGCCAGTGCCCGGGTCAGCCGCATCGGGAAGGCGAACACCTCGATGCCGTCGTTCAGGGGAGCGGTGACGTACTCCGGCCATGTCCATTCATGGAGTCGCCCGAGCGGGGGAAGTTCGGCCGAGGGCTTCTCGAAGTACATGTCCCACTCCGCGATGGCACTGTCCGCCTCGATGAAATGGCAGGTCACCGATCTCAAGGCCCTGCCCGGTCCCCGCAGACGTGTCGCGGCGGCGGCCTCGTCGTCGGGGGCGAGGAAGAAGGCTATGTCGTGGGCCATCCGACCATGATCGCAGCACGGCGGACGAAGGGAGCCGGGAGTGGGGCCGCCGCGTTTGAGGCTCGGTGCCGGAGGACCAGCGGCGGTGTACGTCGTATGCCGTATGTGTGACGTGTCGTCATCTGTCCCGTACAGTCCGCGTGTCGGTGGCCGGGACCGGTCGCCGGGTACGCAGCGGCCGACAGGAGAAGGCTCATGGGCCCCGAAGCCGGACTCGGCTCCGAGACGCACCCGCACACGCCCGCAGCCGCGGGTCCGGTCCCCGAGGCGGAGCCGGAGCTCGTGCGGCGGTGGCGTTCGCGGGGCGGGGAGCTGGTCGAGCTGCTGACCGAGGTGCGTGAACGGTTCGGCGGCGTCGCCGCGTTCCGCCTGGGGCCCGCCCCCACCGTCCTCGTCACCGACCCGCTCGCGGTGCAACACGTACTCGCCCGGCACCCGGACCGGTACGTCAAGCGTTCCCATCGCGCCCGGCTGCTGGTGGGCGACGGGGTCCTCTCCGCCACCGGTGAGGCGTGGAAGCGCCAACGCAGGTTGCTCCAGTCCCAGTTCACCGGCACGGGGATGCGCCGCCACGAACAGCGGATCACCGAGGCGGCCCGGACCACCGCCGACCGCTGGGCCGGATACGCCCGCAGCGGCCAGAGCTTCGACGTCGGCCGCGAGATGCGCCGCTTCGCCCTGGACGCCATCTGGCGCTCCCTGACCGGGCACGCGCTGGACGACGGGACGGAGCGCGAGCTGGACGCCGTGGCGGCCGTGGCGACCGCCCTGCCGACGCTGCCCTCGGACACAACCGAGGCGCGGGACGCCGTGGCCGACGAGCTGGCCCGGATCGACGCGGTCGCCCGGCAGGCCGTCGAGGCCGCCCGGGACGGGGCGGCGGGACCGCACGGTCCCGGCCTGCTGCACGTCCTGACCGGCGCCGCCGCCGAGCACCCGCAGTACACCGACCGGCTGGTGCGGGACGAACTGGTCACGCTGCTCGCGGCCGGACACGAGACCACCGCCACCACGTTGACCTGGCTGTACCTGCTCCTCGACCGGCACCCCGCGGCCCGCGAGGAGGCGCTGGCCGCCGGGCCCGACGGCTCGCCCCGACGCCGTCAGGCCGTCCAGGCCCTGGTCCACGAGACACTCCGGCTCTACCCGTCCGCCTGGATCCTGCCCCGGTACGCCACCGAGGACGACACCCTCGCCGGGTACAGCGTGCAGGCCGGCAGCGACATCCTCGTGTGCCCGTACCTCACGCACCGCGATCCTCGCCTCTGGGCGGAGCCGGAGCGCTTCGACCCCCGGCGCTTCGTCACCCCGGACGGCCGGCCCGCGCAACCCGGTGCCTACTTCCCCTTCGGCCTCGGTCCGCGCGCCTGCCTCGGTCTTCAGTTCGCGCTCCGCGAGTCGACCGTCCTGCTCGAACATCTGCTGCCGGCCTGCACCCCGTCCTTCTCGTCCACGCCCACGAAGACGGCGTACGGCTTCACGGTCCGCCCCGTCGGCCCCACCACCGCGACGCTGGCGGGCTAGGGCGTGTTTCGAAAGTCCCGTCTGCCCGGCGACGCCTGGCACGCACGCTCGCCGCGTTGTCGGGATCACCCCGATACAACCAGTATCGGGGCGACCCTCCGCCTTGCGATCGCACGCACCAGACGCCACCGGGCCCGCCCTCCGGGCGGACGACGCTACTTTCGAAACACGCCCTAGGGGGCGCCGGTCACGAGGTGTCCTTCTCGGCGCCCACCGTCATGGCCCCGGGGGAGTCGGGGTGGCCGGTGCCGGTGCGGAGGTCGGACGCGAGAGCGCCGAGCCACACCTCGACGTCGGCCAGGAGCGACAGGACGTGGGGCGGGGTGTCGGGGGTCGGCGCGGGTGGAGGTTTCGGCCGGAACGGGATGCCGCCCGGCGGGAAGTCCGCGGCCCGGAGGACGGCCGCCTCCGCCTCCTCGGCGGCCTCCCTGGCCCAGCGCAGTGCGGCGGGAGGGAGATCCGGGGAGCGGTCGGTGCGGGGCAGCCAGTACGCGCCGACCATGACACGCGAGGCGAAGTTCAGGGTGGCGAGGTAGTCGGGCTCCCTCGCCCGGCCGGGTCCGTCCTCGTCCGGGCGGCCGAGCCCCCGCCCCTGCCCGTCCGGGTGCCTGTGCGGGTGGGCGCGGGCCGAGGGTTCCGTGCGGTACTGCGCGTAGGAGCCCTCCGCCATGCGGAGCCGGTGCAGGGTCAGCCGTACGGCCCGGTCGGCTGGATCGCGGCCGCCCGCGGAGCCGTCCCCGTCCACCGGACCCCCACCGTCCACCGGACCCCCGCCGGTCGCTGCCACCGTCGTCGCCCGTACCACCGGCGCGGCGGCCCGCAGCAGGGCCGCCATGCTGCGCCGGGTCTCCGCGCGGGCGCCGAAGGGCCAGGCCAGCACACCGCACAGCAGGCCGACGGCGCTGCCCGTCAGGACGTCCACGACGCGCATCTCCGCGAGCCGCCATGTCACGGGCGCGATCTGGGCGAACGCCGTGGAGACGACCAGGGTGAACAGCCCCTGAGCCCAGGCGGGCCCCTCCAGGGGGCCGACCGCGAACGCGATCAGCATCATCGGGACGAGCAGACAGGCGTACACCCCGGTGGCCCCGCCCGCCCCGATGAGCAGCAGTCCGGCGACGAGCGCGCCCGCCAGGGTCCCCACGACGGCCGCGCGGACGGCGGACCAGGCGGCGACCGCGGTGGTCCGCCCCAGGGTCAGTACGGTCAGCAGCACCCAGAAGCCGTGCGAGAGGTCGAGCGAGCCCGCCACGAGACGGGCCAGCGCCAGACCGCACGCGCTGCGCATCGCGTTCTGGAAGACGACCGAACGCCGTGTCAGATTGCCGTCGAGCCGGACGAGGAACAGGCGGACCGTCGAAGTCCGCGCGTACCAGAACTGCTCACGGGGCAGGCCGTACACCGGCCGGCGGCCCCCGTACGCCAGGTCGACGGCCGTACGGACGGTCACGGCCGAGACCGCCACGGTCAGCACCGTGGACTGCCACCGCAGCACCCGGTGCGCGCGGGGGACACGTGCGCCCGGCGGACCGTCCCGAGAGGCCCGGAACTGGGCGATCATCTCCTCGATCCGCTCGGGACCGGTCCCCGGGCGCGCCCGGCGCAGCGCGTCGGCCGTCTCGGCGCACGCGGCCGCCACACCGCGCAGGAGCTCCTGCGAGGCCAGGTCCCCGGGTACCGGCCGCATCTCGGTGAGGGCGGCCAGCTGGTCCACGAGCCGCCGGGTCGCGGAGCCGGCCTGCGCCAGCGCCCGGTCCGTCCGCCCCGCACCGGTCGGCCGCGAACCGGCCGGCTGCTGCGAGAAGCGCAGACCGCGGCCGGCCGCCCTCAGCCGTCCGGCCGTCCCGGGCCCCGGGGGCCCGCCGCGGACCAGCGAGCGGGCGGCCCGGTCGGCGAGGCCGAGCGTGTCGGCGATCCTCGCGCGGTACGGCGGATCCGGCGGGTCCGGGAAGACCGCCACCTCGCACAGGACGAGCGCCGCCCCGCCCAGGGCGACCCCGGCCAACCGCTGGGGGAGCGTGTCCGGGGCGAAGGGCGGGAAGCAGGCCAGGATGTAGAACAGTTCGAGGCCGGGGACGGTACCCGCCAGCCGCGGCCCGCACACGGCGCCGAACGTCAGCACGAACCCGACGACCAGCATGCCCGCGACGGCCGACCAGGTGTCCACGGCGAGGGCCGTCCCCGCGACGGTGAGGACGGCGGCGGCCGGCCAGGCGCGCAGCACCGTCGCGGCCCGCCTGCGGCCTGGCCCCGGCACGGGGGAGAGCACACCGAACGCGATGGGCGTGAACAGGGCGTATACGGCCGTCACCGGCTGATCGAGCAGGTACGCCGCCGGATAGAACCCGGCCGCCGCGGCGGCCGACACACGCGCGGCACGCCGGCCGGCCCCCACGGTTTCTGCGAGCGACGGCCGTTCGGCCATCAGCGCTCCTCCCGAGATCGTCCGCGGCTTCCAGTGTCGCGCGGGCCGGGTGATCACGCAGGTGGGCGCCGTCCTGCCGGGGCCGGCCCCCGTGACCGCGGGCACGAGCGGGACCGGGCGCGGGCAAACGGAGATCGACAGCCCTTCGCGGGGTAGGCGAGGAACAGGACCGAGGAATCAGGACCCAGTGCTCCATGCCCATGACCCAGGATGCGAGGAAAGGAAGACGATGACGACGTACGTGATCACCGTGCCCGGCACCTTCACGGCCGAGGTCGGTCAGGAGACGCGCGCCCGGCTCGGTCGGGCCCTGCGCCCGGTCGATCCGCACCACACGCGGATGGGCAGCGAGCAGGACCTCGACCCCCTGACCGTGAACGAGGACGACACCTTCACGATCCGGCTCGCCGTCGACGCGGACAGCGCCCCCCTCGCGGAGGAGGACGCCCGCCGGCTCGCTGACTCGGCCCTGCGCGCCGTCGGCCTGGACGACACCGAGGCGCCGCTGGGACCCGCGGTCGTCACCGGCATCGACTCCGACCTCTGAAGCCTGGCCGAAGCCGCGGGAGGAGGCGGCCGCAGACCGGGCGCGGGCCGGCGGTCAGCGGCCGCCTCGCCCGTGGGCCAGGCGCTGCCACACCGCCCCCGCCATGGCCGCCTCGCCCTTGGCGTTGGGGTGCGCGGGGGCCGCCGGAGACGTGGGCTGCAACGGTTCGATCCACCGGTCGGCCGGCGACTTGCACATGTCGTGGCCGATGGTGGGACCGTAGGTGTCGACGTACTCCGCGTGGTTCCAGCGGGCCACCAGACGGAGCATCAGGTTGAGGTGCTTGCCGGTGTCCCGCAGGTAGGGGAAGTCCCGGGTCGCGAACGGCACCGTGGGCGCGCAGCCGCTGCCGTCGTCGGGCAGCAGGTCGGGGTAGCCGACGACGAGGATCCGGGCGTGCGGGGCCCGCTCGTGCACGGCGCGCAGGACCTTGGAGACCTTGGGCGCCGTCCGGGCGATGGCCAGGGTGAGGTGGTCGACCCCGGAGGCGCCGTAGTGACGCTGGCACGGGTTGCCGGTCGGGTCCTGCGGGGCGAGCTGCGCACAGGTGCCGATGATCGAGCCGAAACCGATGTCGTTGCCGCCGATCTGGACGGTCACGAGGTCGCTCTTGCGGTCCACCGCGTCGAGCTGGGGCCCGTTGGTCCCCTGCGCCTTCCACATCTGTTCGGTCGTGGCCCCGCCGCAGCTGACGTCCTTGAAGCCGGACGCCTTCAGCCGCCCGGCCACGATCGACGGGTAATTGTGGTCGGAGCGGGCGCAGTTGGCGTCCACCTGGCGAGGGATGAGGGGGCCCGAGGTGTACGAGTCGCCGAGGGCCACATAGCGGGTGCCCCCGCCCCCACCGCTCCCGCCGTGCGCCGCCGCGGGCACCGCCGAGGCCGCGACCAGGGCGCAACTGCCCAGTGCCGCGAGCAGGGTGACACTCTTCCGGCCGCGCCCCACCGGTACGCCCGTGCTCTTGCCGCGCCGCGCCGAGTCCCGCTGCGTCGAATCCCGCTGCATCGAGGTCCCTCCCCCTTGAAGTCCCTGGAGGCCTCGGGGGCATGGAGCAGCCCCCGCAGGCCCGTGCCTCGCCGACGACGTCGTCCCGTACGGCCGGCACGCCGTTTGCCTGGGCTTGTATACCGCCCGGTAGGTCACCTGGGCCAGAGCCCGGAGCGAACGGGTTGACCATCAGGTCCCGATGCCCCGCCACAGGTTGGCGACGAGGCTGTCCGCGAAGTCCTCGTCCACGGGGAGATTGGGCAGCAGCAGGCGGTGGTAACAGGCGCCCCACAGCTGGTCCACCACGACCTCCGGGTCGACGTCGGGGCGCAGCCGGCCCTCGGCCTGTGCCCCGCGCATCCGCAGGACCGCCAGGTCCCGCCGGGGGCCCGAGTAGCGTTCCAGCAAGGCGGCGGAGAGCTCGGGGTCCGTCTGCGCCTGGCCGATCAGCTCGGCGATCACCCGCCCGGCGGGGGTGAGGGTGAGTATCCGCACGAACGCGCGGAGCTGGGCCGTCAGGTCCGCCCGGAGGTCGCCGGTGTCCGGGAAGGCCAGCGCGGACTCCACGGCGTGGAAGTAGCCGTCGAGGGCGAGCGCGCCCTTGGAGGGCCACCATTTGTAGAGGGTCGTCTTGCTGACCCCGGCGCGTTCCGCGACCGCCTCGATGGTGAACGAGCCCATGCCCGCGTCGAGGAGCAGGCCGCCCGCCGCGTCCAGGACGTCCGAGCGCACCTCGGCGGCGGGCCGGCGCCCCCGGCCCCTGCGCCGGCGCGGTGGCGGACCGGCCTCGGCCGGCTTCTGGGCGTCCTGCACGGCGTCCTGTGTCACGCCTGCCTCCCGGGGGTCGTACGAGCGACCTTCAGCCTCGCATATGGACGCAGCGTTCACAACATGGTTATATGGACTCAGCGTTCATAAACAGAGTGGAGGCACACCATGTCCGAGATCACGCGCGTCGCCCTTGTCACCGGCGCTTCCGGGGGGATCGGCCGCGCCGTGGCGCGACGGCTCGCGGCCGCGGGAACGGCCGTCGGAGTGCACTACGCGGGCAACAAGGCGGCGGCGGAGGAGACCGTCGCCGCCGTCGAGGCGGCGGGCGGCCGGGCGATCGCGGTCAACGGCGACGTGGCCGACGAGGGCGCCATGTCCGACGCCTTCTCCGCCGTGGAAGAGGCGTTCGGCGGGGTCGACGTCGTGATCCACACCGCCGGTGTGATGACCCTGGGGCCGGTGGCCGCGTTCGACCTCGACGCGTTCGACCGGCTGATGCGCACCAACGTCCGCGGCGCCTTCGTCGTGGCCCAGCAGGCGGCCCGCCGGGTCCGTGACGGTGGCGCCGTCGTCACCTTCTCCACCTCGGTGACCCGGCTCGCGTTCCCCGACTACGCGCCCTACGCGGCGAGCAAGGGGGCGGTGGAGGCCATGACCCTGGTGCTCGCCCGCGAGCTGCGCGGCCGGGACATCACCGTCAACGCCGTCGCGCCCGGCCCGACCGCGACCCCGCTCTTCCTCGACGGCAAGGACCGGCAGACCGTCGACCGGCTCGCCGCACAGCCCCCGCTCGAGCGCCTCGGCACACCGGAGGACATCGCGGAGACCGTCGCCTTCCTGGCCGGACCGGGGCGCTGGGTCAACGGACAGGTCCTCTACGTGAACGGCGGCATCGCCTGAGCAGACCTGAGCGGAGGTGAGGTGTTCCCGGCGGCGGGAGGCGCGGACGCCGGTGGCCGGCCCCCCGGTCCGGCCGGGGATTACTCCACCCGTGGGTGGCGATCGCCCGTTCGGCCGTACGCCGGCCGCCGTGGCACCTCCCTCGCCACCTCGAGCCGCGAGGATGACCGGTGACTCACGTCATGGCGAGAGCGAACCGCGAGCATCAGGGAGAAAGACACCTGTGACCATCCTCAACGGCCCGGAGCAGTCGGCCGCCGCCTCGTACGACAGCGAAGTGCCGGTACGGGGCAGGCAACCCGGCAACATCGTGGTGAAGTGGCTGACCACCACCGACCACAAGACGATCGGCACCCTCTATCTGAGCACGTCCTTCGCGTTCTTCCTGATCGGCGGCGTCATGGCGCTGCTCATGCGCGCCGAACTCGCCCGGCCGGGTCTTCAGATCGTCTCGCCCGAGCAGTACAACCAGGCGTTCACGATGCACGGCACCGTGATGCTGCTGATGTTCGCCACCCCGCTCTTCGCCGGTTTCACCAACTGGATCATGCCGCTCCAGATCGGCGCCCCGGACGTCGCGTTCCCGCGGCTGAACATGTTCGCCTACTGGCTGTACCTGTTCGGCTCGTCCATCGCCATGGGCGGCTTCTTCACCCCGCAGGGCGCCGCCGACTTCGGGTGGTTCGCCTACACCCCGCTGTCGGACGCGATCCGGACGCCCGGACTCGGCGCCGACCTGTGGATCATGGGCCTGGCGTTCTCCGGCTTCGGCACCATCCTGGGCGCGGTCAACTTCATCACCACGATCGTCTGCCTGCGCGCGCCCGGCATGACGATGTTCCGGTTGCCGATCTTCACCTGGAACGTCCTGCTGACCGGTGTCCTGGTCCTGTTCGCCTTCCCCGTGCTGGCGGCCGCGCTGTTCGCCCTGGAGGCGGACCGCAAGTTCGGCGCCCACATCTACGATCCGTCCAACGGCGGCCCCCTGTTGTGGCAGCACCTCTTCTGGTTCTTCGGCCACCCGGAGGTGTACATCATCGCCCTGCCGTTCTTCGGCATCATCACCGAGATCATCCCGGTGTTCTCCCGCAAGCCGATCTTCGGCTACATGGGCCTGGTCGCCGCCACCATCTCCATCGCGGGCCTCTCGGTCACCGTGTGGGCGCACCACATGTACGTCACGGGCGGCGTGCTGCTGCCGTTCTTCTCCTTCATGACGTTCCTCATCGCCGTCCCGACGGGCGTGAAGTTCTTCAACTGGATCGGCACGATGTGGAAGGGCTCGCTGTCGTTCGAGACACCGATGCTGTGGGCCGCGGGCTTCCTGGTCACGTTCCTCTTCGGTGGTCTGACCGGCGTCATCCTGGCCTCGCCGCCGATGGACTTCCACGTCTCGGACTCGTACTTCGTGGTGGCGCACTTCCACTACGTCGTCTTCGGCACCGTCGTCTTCGCGATGTTCGCGGGCTTCCACTTCTGGTGGCCGAAGTTCACCGGCAAGATGCTCGACGAACGCCTCGGCAAGGTCACCTTCTGGACGCTGTTCGTCGGCTTCCACGGCACCTTCCTGATCCAGCACTGGCTCGGCGCCGAGGGCATGCCCCGCCGGTACGCCGACTACCTCGCGGCCGACGGCTTCACCACCCTCAACACCATCTCGACGATCAGCTCGTTCCTGCTCGGTCTGTCGATGCTCCCCTTCCTCTACAACGTGTGGAAGACCGCCCGGTACGGCAAGCCGGTCGGCGTCGACGACCCGTGGGGTTACGGCCGCTCCCTGGAGTGGGCGACGTCGTGCCCGCCCCCGCGCCACAACTTCCTCACCCTGCCCCGGATCCGCAGCGAATCGCCCGCGTTCGACCTGCACCACCCCGACATCGCCCTGGCCGAGGCCGAGGCCCATGGGGTCCGCTGAGGACCGGCGGGGGACACCTGCGAACGAGGTGTCCGGGCCGGACGACGCGGGGGCCCGCCTCGGGAACGAGGCCGAGGGATACCTCCTGTGGCAGTCCAGGATCGCCGTGGCCGAGGAGCGCGCGCGTGTGTTCGTCGAGCCGATGGACTGGCTGACCACCTCGCAGCGCGTGGAGATCCAGGGCCACTACGTCACCGACAGCCTCGACCGCGCCCGTCAGGACCTGGAACGGATCGCCGCCCGCTGCGTGTCCCTGCGCGCGGAGTACGAGCAGCGCTACCGGAAGCTGCGGCTTCGCTGCGTGGCGTGGACGCTGACCGTGTGCGGGGGACTGGTCGTCGCCACGGCCGTGTCACTGACCCGCTGACCCGGCTCCCGCCCGGGCCCCACGGCTTCGATCCGTCGGCGGTCGCGCCGCGGCAGGCGCGGGCCTGAGGACCGTGGACCTTGGACCCGACGTGGTCCCCCCGTCCGCGGGGGACCCGCCGCGCATGGATCTCTTCAGCCGCCCCCTCGTGGACGGCTTCGACTGACGCGGGGCTCCGCGCTTCAGTCGTGGCGGTGCGCGCCACCGTGTCCGGCTCCGCCGGTGCGGATTCCCAGCTCGGCCCTGGTCAGGTCGGCGACCGGCGCGGGGTCGGAGAGCCCCGGAACGCAGACCACCCGCCCCTGCTCCAGGGCGGTCAGCGAGGCGTCGACGACCCGGCCCACCGGCATGCCGCCGTCGTCATGGACGGACGGCTCCCGCCCGGGGACGGGCTCCTCTCCGCGCGAGCGGTGGAACTCCGTCGCCGTCAGACCCGGGCACAGCACCTGGACGCGCAACGGCGTCCCGGCCAGCTCGGCGGCGAGGGTACGGGTGAACGTGACCACATACCCCTTGGTGCCGGCGTAGACGGCGCGCTCGGGCAGCGGATGCGGTGGCAGGGAGCCGGCGAAGGCGAGCTGCGAAGCCACGTTGACGACGGTGCCCCGTCCCCGGTCCAGCATCGCCGGAACCGCCGCGCGGGTCAGCGCGGTCACCGCGAGCACGTTGAGGGTCAGGACCTTGGTCATGAGCGCGGGGTCGAGTCCGGCGAAAGGGCCGTAGCCGTTGATGCCCGCGTTGTTGAGCAGGAATCCCACGTCGGGGCCGGCCGCCCGCCGCGCCACACGGGTCAGGTCCTCCTGGTCCGACAGGTCGGCGACCAGGGTCTCCACCTTCGTCCCCGTCTCCTCGCGCAGCCGGTCCGCGAGGTCCTCCAGCCGCTGCGCCCGCCGGGCCACCAGCACGGTGTCCCAGCCGTCGGCGGCCAACCGGGCGGCGTAGGCCGCGCCGATCCCCGACGACGCTCCCGTCACCAGCGCCGTGCCGAGTTCCGCGTCCATCCGTCCCTCGCCCTCTCGTCGCGTACGGGCCTCAGAGCACGTCGGACGGGCGGGACGCCGACGTCACGGGCGTCCGCCCCCTCGTGTCGGGGCAGACGAACCGGTAGAGCCGCACCTTGAGGCGGGTGCGGACCGTGGACGCCGGGGGGCGGGGTGAGGCCGTCGCCGCCGCACAGCACACCTCGGTCCGTTCCCGGGCCTGTGACAGCGTGCGGGTGACGCGCAATATGCGCTCCAGACCGGCCTCGCGCAGCGCCTGCGCGGCCTGCGGGTCGCGTGCCGTGACACACAGGAAGACGCGGTACCGCTCCGCGAACCGGCGCAGGCGCACCAGGAGGTTCATGACGGCGGGCGGCGGTTCCTCGCACTCCAGGTCCACGATGACGGCGGGGGTGTCGCAACGTCGCAGCAAGGCCCGCAGTTCCTGTTCGGCGGCCAGCGCGTCATCGGCATCGGTGATCCCGCTCAGCTCGACGACCCGGTGGGTCGGGTCGAGGCGGTAGCTCTTCACAGACAAGGCCCACTTCCCGGCAGAAACAGGACATCCAGCGCGTCCTGACCAGCCTTACGCCTGCCCCTTTCCACGCCCCCCACACGCCCCCGACGGCACGGGCCGCACCGATCGCTCCCGCCGCGACCGCGGGGCCGCGAGGCCCGCCATGCCCGGCCGCCGTCTGCCGGTGTCCTGTCGCCCGGCCGTCCCGGAGCGTCGGCCCGGGGACGCCGGGCCACGGCCGCCGAGGGCGTCGCGCCCGCCGACGTGCCGTGCCCATCGGCCCGGCTGTGCTCGCCGTCCGGCTGCGGCTTGCCCCGGCCAGGGGCGCCGTCCGGCCGCCGTGGCCGCCGTCCGACCGCGCCCCGCGCGAGCGCTGCCGTCGAGCCGTGACTCGCGTGACCGCCGAGGTCGTCCGGCCGTGCCCGCACAATCGCCGTCGTCGGGCCGTGCCCCGCGCGGGCGCCGCCGCTCGGACGTGTCCGGGGGTGACCGTCGCCGGGACGCGACCGGACTCGCGGTGGTCGGGACGACGGGGACCCGTCGTCCCGGCCGCGCTGCCCGCCCGGTGGTGCTGCCGCTGGGTTCAGCCCGGGAAGCGGCCCGTGGAGCGCAGGTGCCAGCGCCGTTCGGCGTAGGCCAGGTCGTCGCGCCACAGGCGTCCGGCGGCGGCCCGCATGAGCGGCCGCAGGGCCGGGGCCATCGTGCGCGCGACGGCGAAGCCGCGGCGGTCGGAGGCCGCCACGACGGCCTCGACGACGGCGGTCCGCGGCCTGCCCCGGTCATCGGGACCGAGCGGCGTCGCATGGGTCTCGACGACGGAGCCCTGCCCCTCGCCCTCGGTGATGTGCATGACGACCGTACGCGGCTCCGGCGCGGTGAACACGGCCCGCACCGGGACGACGAGCCGCCCGGCCAGTTTGAAGGAGACGTCGACGGCGAACCCGTCCTCCCCTTTCCCTTCCGCCTCGTTGCTCCCGGTTCCCGGCGCTTCGACGACGGTGAGGTCGACGAAGGAGTAGGGGTGGAACCAGGCGCCGTGCCAGGGGTCGAGCCGGTTGGCGACGACGTCCTCCGGCTCGCAGCTCCCGACGCCCACGTAGACGGCCGACAGCGCGCCCGGCAGCGCCGGCCGGACCGGCACCACAGGTGCGTCGAGCGGGGTCTCGCCGCCCACGTCGTCGAGCCGGACCCACACCAGGACACCGTCGTCGTGGACGGGAAGCGGTTCCCAGCCCGCGAAGGGCGTGCCCTTCAGGGCGAGTCCGTGCCAGTGGCAGACCAGCGTGCCGCAGCGCACGGGGCTGTCCTTCAGCGGCGCGCCCAGGTGCGGGCAGACGCCGGGCCCGGCGACGAGCCGGCCCTCGGCGTCGCGCCAGACGACCACCTCCCGTGCGGCGACGGTGCGCGCGAGCGGCCGGTCGGCGCGGACGTCACGGGTGGCGCCCACCACGTACCAGTTGCCGGAAGGGCGGGCCTGCGCCCGCTTCAGCGCCTGGGCGATCACGGCGGGCCGGGCCTCGCGCCAGGTGGGGCGCTGACGTTCCCACGGCACGGCACGCCGGCGCACGGACAACGGGAACCGGCCGCCCGGCATGCGACGGCCCGCGCGGCCGGAGGGCCCGGGAAGACGGCCCAAGGGCCCAGGACGGCGGCCGGAAGGCTCGGTGCTCACGCGACCTCCTCGTGAAGGTGCTCGGGCGAGTGCCCGGTCGCCCCCGCCGCCGGTCGGCGAGGGGCCCGGAGCGCGACCGGCCGGGAACCCGTGACCCGTGACCCGGTCCGGGCCGCGGCCACGCGCACCAGGCCGTCGAGGGCCACGACGGCACGGCGCCGCCGGGGCACCACGGCGCGCCGGTGCACCACCGTGTACCCGTCCGCGGCGATGGCCTCCAGGATGCCCCCGTACAGCACGAAGGCCGTCCGGATCGCCGGACGGGACACCGGGTCGAGCATGGCCAGGCCCGGCGCCGCTTCCCGGTACACCCCGCGCGTGAGGTCCTCGACGGCCCGCAGCGCCTCGGTGATGCGGGGGTCGCGGCGGCCGGTGCGCCGGCTCCAGTGCAGCAGCTCACGGTCCACGCCGTGGGCGGCCAGCAGGTCGGCCGGCAGGTAGACGCGGCCGCGGTCGAGGTCCTCGCCCACGTCCCGCAGGAAGTTGGTCAGCTGGAAGGCGACGCCGAGGGCGGCCGCGTGCGGCGCGGCCTCCTCGCGCGGGACCACCGTGCCGAGCACCGGCAGCATCTGGAGTCCGATGACCGCCGCCGAGCCGTGCATGTACGTCCGCAGATCGGCGTAGGTCGGGTAGTCGGTGACCTCGAGATCGCTGCGCATGGAGATCATGAAGTCGGCGAAGTGCCGGTGGTCGATGCCGTACCGCTCCGCCGTGTCGGCCACCGCGAGGACCACCGGGTCGGTGGCGTCCCCGCCTTGCAGCCCGTGCTCCAGTCGCGTGCGCAGACGGTCGAGGTCCGCGGCACGGCCCTCCGTCGTGAGGGTGGCGTCCAGGGAGTCGACGATGTCGTCCGCCCAGCGGGCGAAGCCGTACAGGGCGTGCACGGCGGGCCGGCGTTCGACCGGCAGCAGCCGGGTGGCGAGGAAGTACGTCTTGCCGTGCCGGGCGTTGAGCCGACGGCAGCGCGTGTAGGCGTCACGCAGCGCCGGATCCGTGATGCCCGCCGCGTCGAGTTCGCGGTCGGTCATGAGGGCGTTCCTTCCGGGGTGGCCCGCGGCGCGGACGCCGGGCGGGGGGTACGGGTCGTGCGTCCGGTGACGCGGGCCGCGGCGAGCTTGCCGGACAGCAGGACGGTCGGCACGCCCACTCCGGGTGTGGTGCCGCAACCGGCGAGCACGGCGTTCTCGGTGCCCCGCACCAGGTTGCGGGGGCGGAACGGACCGGTCTGGGCGAAGGTGTGGGCCGCGGAGAACGGCGTGCCCGCCGCGTGGCCCTGTGCCTGCCAGTCGGCCGGTGTGATCAGGCACTCCTCCTCGATCGCCGAGCCGATGCCGTCCAGGCCGCGCTGCTCCAGCTCCTTGAGGACGCTGTCGCGGTAGCGCGGCGCCAGGTCGCCCCACGCGGCGGCGCCGGGTCCGATGTCGGTGTTGGGGCAGGGCGCGAGGATGTAGTGCAGGTGGTGTCCGGGCGGGGCGAGTCCGGGGTCGGTGGCCGTCGGGCGGGTGATGAGCAGCGACGGGTCGCTCATCAGCTCGCCGGTCCGGGTCAGTTCCTCGAAGGTGCTCCGCCAGGCCGCGCCGAACGACAGCGTGTGGTGGGCCAGTTCGGGCCAGGTGCGGTCGGTCCCGGCGTGCAGGACGACGGCCGAAGGGGAGTGCCGGATCCGCAGGGGCCGTCGCGGGGCCCGCCCGAGGAGGCGGTAGGTGACGGGCAGGTCGGGGGTGAGGACGACCGCGTCGCACGGGATGCGCTCCTCGGCGGTCACGACCGCGGTGATGCGGTCGCCGGACCGCTCCAGCCGGGTGACGTCCTGCCCGAACCGCAGGTCGGCGCCCGCCTCCGCCGCGGCGTCCGCCATCGCCTGCGGCACCGCGTGCATGCCGCCGCGCGGGAAGTGGACGCCGGCGATCGTGTCCATGTAGGCGATGACGGCGTAGGCGGCCAGCGCCCGGGCCGGCGGTACGCCCGCGTACAGGGCCTGGAAGGAGAAGACGCGGCGCAGGCGTTCGTCCTTGAGGTACCGGCCGATGCCCGCGTCGAGCCGGCCGAAGCCGCCGAGGGCCGCCAGCCGGGCCAGATCGGGCGTCAGCAACTGCCAGGGGGAGTCGAAGTTGACGTCGATGAAGCGGCGCATCTGGGCCCGGTAGAGCCCCTCCAGCCAGCCGCGCAGACGACGGTACCCGGCGGCCTCGTCGGCGCCGGCGAACCGCCTGACCTCTTCCTCCATCGCCTCGGCGCCGGTGTGCACGTCGAGACTGCTGCCGTCGGCGAACCGGGCCCGGTAGGCCGGGTGGAGCGGGATCAGGTCGACCCGGTCGTACAGGCTGTCGCCGACCGCGGCGAACGCCTCGTCGGCGAGTTCCGGCATGGTCAGCACGGTGGGGCCGGTGTCGATGCGGTAGCCGCCGCGCTCGAGGAGGCCGGCCCGTCCGCCGGGCAGCCGATCGCGCTCGACGACGGTGACCCGCCGCCCCGCCCCGAGCAGGTGCAGCGCGGCCGACAGCCCGGACAGACCGGCGCCGACCACCACGACGTGGTCGGTGCGGCCGGGGATCGTTCTGGTCATCGGGTGGCCCCTTCGGCGCCGGCGGTGAGCAGCAGTGAGCCGGACGGGCCGCCCGCGGCCGCGGTCCGGTCGACGGGCGGGTCGGACGGGGCAGCCGTGTCGGACGGGCCGTACGGCGTGCGTCCGGCGGGCGGGGCTCCCGCCGCCGAGCGCAGCAGTGCGCGCAGACGCAGCCGTCCGTCCCCGCGGAGGGTCACGGAGTCCAGATGGCGCATGCCCTGGACCGCCAGCCGCTCGATGCGGGCCTCGACCGCCTCGCGCGCCCCGGTGGCGACCAGCACGCCCCGCACCTCGGCGAGACCGGTCTCGGACAGGTCGGCCCGGCCCAGCGAGCGCCGCAGCACCGACAGGGCGCCCCGGTCGCCCGCCGCCTCGGCCCGGGCCTGGGCCACCGCGACGAGGTAGGTGGGCTTGCCCGAGCGGATGTCGTCCCCCGAGGCCTTGCCGGTGCGGGTCGCGCTGCCGAAGACGTCGTTCAGGTCGTCGCGGAGCTGGAAGGCGATGCCGACGCACCGGCCGGCCGAGCACAGGGCGGCGGTCGTGGCGGCGTCCGCGCCCGCCAGGGCCGCGCCGAGGGCCAGCGGCCGTTCCACCGAGTACAGGGCACTCTTGAGGCAGGCGGCGCGCACGGCGCGGGCGGACGAGCGCGACGAGGTGATCTGGCCCTGGAGGTCCAGGTACTGCCCGGCCACCATCTCCATCCGCATGGCGCTCCACACGCCGCGCACCCGGCGCGCGGTGTCCGGCGCGAGTTCGGTGTCGGCGAGCACGTCGTCCGCCCAGGCCAGTGCCAGATCCCCGGCGAGGATGGCCGCGGCCTCGCCGAACCGCGCGTCCTGCGCGGTGGGAGCCACGGCCGCGTACTGGGTCTCGACGTCCGCGTGCAGGGCGGGCCGGCCGCGGCGCAGCCGGGAGCCGTCCATCACGTCGTCGTGGACCAGCGCGCAGGTCTGGATGAGTTCGAGGGCGGCGCCGACCCGCAGCGCGGCCGCCGCCGCACGGCCCTCGCCGCCGCAGGCGCGCAGCGCCCACCACACGAACTGCGAGCGGGTGCGCTTGCCGCCGTCCAGGGTGAACCGGGCCACGCGCTCCGCGAGATCGTGCGCGAACACCTGGTCGAGGACGGCGGCCTGCGCGGTGCGCTCGGCCAGCAGTTCGCCGAGCAGGCGTCCGACGGCCGCGGGTACGTCGTCGTCGACCACCCGCAGGTCGCTCACGTCCGGCAGGAGCGGGACGCCGACGGCACCTTCGGGCAGGCTGCCGGGTGACGCGCCGAAGTCCACGGGACGCGGATGCGTCCCGGCGGCGGAGGTCTGCCTGGACGCGTGGGACGGGCCGGGCGGCTGCGGTACGGCCGCATGGTGGTCCTTCGCCTTGCTGGGGCGCATCCCGGTTCCTCTCGTGTGCTCGAAAGCTCGCCTTGTGTAGACGCATTCCGCGCCGACGGCGAAGTCGGATGCGCCATGCGGTGGAATTGCGGTTGCCCGTCCGAGGACGGGACCGGCCGCACGACGCGAGTAACGAGTGCCACGCACGGGCCTCCGCCTCACCTGCCGGCTCCCACCCGCCACCGCGACACCGACCGAACGGCGGACCCGCCGGGGCGGCACACCGTGCCCGGGCCGCGCCGCGCCGGGGCACGAGTACGGTCCGCACGACCGCTCGGCTCCCGCGCGCCGAGTGAACGCCGTTCCGACGCGGTCGGTATGTCGTGCCCGGTCGGCTCGTACGGCCGGCCGGCGCCTGATCGCACGGGTGGCCCCCTGCCCAGCGTGGCCTGCATCCGCCGGGGCACCCGGGCGGGAATGCTTCCGACAGCGCGCACGCCGACGCGCCCGGGGAAAGGAGTGGAGCGCTCATGCTCGACGCGGACGTCGCCATCGTGGGCGCGGGAGCCGCGGGGCTGTCCCTGGCCCACCGGCTGGCGCACCGCGCCCCGGCGACCCGTCGTCTCTCGGTGGTGCTGGTGGACGCCCCGCCCGGCCCCCTGCGGCCGCCGAGCCGTACGTGGTGCTTCTGGGAGCGCGGCCGGGGCCGCTACGACGCTGCCGTGACCGCGACCTGGCGGCGGCTGCGGGTGCGCACCCCGGGCGGCGCGGTCATCGAGGACGACATCACGCCGCTGCGCTACAAGATGATCCGCTCGGAGGACTTCGAGAGCCTGGTCGAGCACGACCTCGGGCGGAGCGGACAGGTGCGGCGCATCGAGGCGGCCGTCGAGACGGTGGAGGGCGTCCCCGAAGGCGCCCGGGTCCTCGCCCGCACGGCCGACGGGCACCCCCTCACCCTGCGGGCCCGCTGGGTCTTCGACTCGCGCCCGCTCGGCAGTCTCCCGGCGGCCCGCACGACCCTGCTCCAGCACTTCCACGGCTGGTTCGTCCGCTCCGACCGGCCCGTCTTCGACGCCGGGACGGTCGAGCTCATGGACTTCCGCATGCCCCAGCCTGCGTCGGGCCTGTCCTTCGGCTACGTGCTGCCCACCGGCGACCGGCAGGCACTCGTGGAGTACACCGAGTTCTCCCCGCACCTGCTGTCCCGGAGCGGCTACGAGAGCGCGCTGCGCCACTACACCGAGGACGTCCTCGGCCTCACCGGGCTGGAGGTCGTGTCGACGGAGACCGGCGTGATCCCGATGACCGACGCCCCGTTCGCCCGGCAGACCGCCCCCTGCGTCTTCCGGATCGGTGCGGCGGGCGGCGCGACCCGCCCCTCGACCGGCTACACCTTCGCCGCCGTGCAGCGCCAGACGGGAGCCGTCGCGCAAGCCCTGGCGGCAGGACGCCGGCCCGTGCCGCCGCCCGCGCACTCGGCGCGGTCCCGGGCGATGGACGCCGTCATGCTGCGGGCCCTGGACAGCGGCCGGGTCGACGGCGCCGACTTCTTCGCGCACCTCTTCACCCGGGTGCCGATGGAACGCCTGCTGCGCTTCCTCGACGGCCGCACCCGCCTGCACGAGGACCTCTCCGTGGGGGTCCGCACCCCCGTGCTGCCGATGCTCCGTTCCGCCGCGGAGCTGCCCTACCTGCCCCGCCGTCCTTTTCCCGGACCGTGACCGCCCCGCGGGCGCGCTCCGTGCCCCCATCCGAGGAGACCGCATGACCCTGCTGCGCGACGCGGACCTGGCCGCCGCGTTCGATCTCGCCGCCCGCAGCTACGACACGCTCGTGGCCGCCAACCCCGGCTACCACGCCCATCTGCGCCGCTCGGCACGCCGTCTCGGGCTGCCGGACGGCGGCCACGGGATGCGCGTGCTGGACCTCGGCTGCGGCACCGGCGCCTCGACGGCCGCGCTCGCCGCCGTCCTCCCGGGCGCCGAGATCACGGCGGTGGACGCCTCCGCCGGCATGCTGGAGCGGGCCGCCGCGAAACCCTGGCCGGACAACGTGACGTTCGTGCGCGCCTCGGCGGAGGGCCTGGCGCGGGCGGGCGTCGAGGGCCCGTTCGACGCGGTGTTCGCCGCCTACCTGTTCCGCAACGCGGCCGACCCCGACGCCGTACTGGCCACCGTGCGCGACCTGCTGGGCCCGCACGGCCGGCTGGCGGTCCACGAGTACACGCTCAGCGGCCGCGCCGCGCATCGCGCGGTGTGGACGGCGGTCTGCGGCGGCTTCGTCCTGCCCGTGGCGACCGCCCTCGGGGACGGGCGGCTGTACCGCCACCTGTGGCGCAGTGTCGTCGACTTCGACACTGCCGGCGAGTTCGCCGCACGGGTCCGCGCGGCCGGGTTCGACCATGTCCGGGTGCTGCCCCTGCCCGGCTGGCAGACCGGCATCACCCACACCTTCGTCGCCCGTCGCGAGCTCCTCGACACGGCGGGCGACCGATGAGGGCCACCGAGCGGCCCGCGGCCGCCCGCCGCGGCAGGGACCGGCGCGCCCGGATGCTGACGCCCCGGCCCGGGGCGCCGCGGGTCCGCGGCGACCACCCGCCGACGACCGCCGTCGTGGGGGGCGGCATCGCGGGACTCGCGGCCGCCACCGCCCTGGCCGAGCGCGGCGTGCGCGTCACGCTCCTCGAACGCGAACCGGCGCTCGGCGGGCGCCTGGCGGGCCAGTCGGTGAAGCTGAACGACGGCTCCACCGTGACGATGAGCCGCGGCTTCCACGCGTTCTTCCGTCAGTACTACAACCTGCGCGGCCTGCTGCGCCGGACCGATCCAGGACTCACGCGGCTGACCGGCCTGCCCGACTACCCGCTGCGCCACAGCTCGGGCCTGCACGACAGCTTCCGCCGCGTGCCGCGCACCCCGCCCTGGAGCGCCCTCGGGTTCGTCGCCCTGAGCCCCACCTTCGGTCTGCGGGACCTGGCCCGTATGAACCCGGTGGCGGCGCTGCCCCTGCTCGACGTCCGCGTCCCCGAGGTGTACGAGCGCCTGGACGGCGTCAGCGCCCACGACTTCCTGCACTCGGTCCGCTTCCCCGAGGCCGCGCACCACCTCGCCTTCGAGGTGTTCTCCCGCAGCTTCTTCGCCGACCCGCGGGAGCTGTCGGCGGCCGAGATGGTGCTGATGTTCCACATCTACTTCCTCGGGTCCGCCGAGGGGCTGCTCTTCGACGTGCCCGACGAGCCCTTCCCCGACGCGCTCTGGGAACCCCTCGCCGGCTATCTGCGCGGCCACGGCGCCGAGTTGCGCACCTCCACGGCCGTCGAGAGCGTCGAACCCACCGCGGACGGCGGTCACGTCGTCGCCACCCGGGACGGGGAACAGCGCTACGACGCGGTCGTCCTGGCCCTGGACACGGCGGGTCTGCGGTCCGTCGTCGGCAGCTCCCCGCGGCTGGCCGACGAGGCGTGGCGCGAGCGGGTGGCCCTGCTGCGCAACGCGCCGCCGTTCCTGGTCTCCCGCCTCTGGCTGGACCGGCCCGTGGCCTCGGACCGCCCCGGCTTCCTGGGCACCAGCGGGTTCGGAACCCTGGACAACGTCAGCGTCCTCGAACGCTGGGAGGGCGAGGCGGCCCGCTGGGCGGCCCGTACCGGCGGCTCCGTCGTCGAACTGCACGCCTACGCGCTGCCCGAGGGCGCGGCCCGTGACGTGGAGCAGAAACGCCTGGTCGAGCGGCTGCACGACGTGTACCCGGAGACGCGGGCGGCGAGGATCGTCGACGAGCGTCACGAGTGGCGGGCCGACTGCCCGCTGTTCCCGGTCGGCGGCTACGCGGCCCGTCCCACCGTCCGGACCGTAGATCCGGGCCTGGTGGTCGCCGGCGACCTGGTGCGTACGGAACTCCCCGTGGCGCTGATGGAACGAGCGGCGACCAGCGGATTCATGGCGGCCAACGCCCTGCTGGAGCGCTGGGGGGTCCGTGGTCAGACCTTGTGGACGGTGCCCGACCGGGGGTACAGCCCCGCCCTGCGCGCGCTGGCCCGCTGGGGGAGCACCTGACCGGGCGGACCCGCTCGGACCGACCCGCTCGGACGGACCTTGCCGGTGGCGCGCTCCGAAGGCCGTTGACCTCGACCGGGCTTGAGCTTCTAGGTTCCCTTCCGGAGCCGCGGGAGCCGACCGGCGGCGCCGTCACCCGGGAGGTACGCCATGACCGAGAACGCCGTGCACGCCGAGATCCCCGACCGGTACCGCTACGCGGTGGTCCCGCACATCATGGTCGACGACGCCGCCGCGGCCATCGACTTCTACCGGCGTGCGTTCGGCGCCCGCGAGGACTTCAGGATCGACGCGCCCGGCGGCGGGATCCTGCACGCCGAGATCACGGTCGGGCGCTCCGTGCTGATGCTGGGCGACGCGGGCGGTGGCGAGGGGCCGTCCGCCTTCACCGCGCCCGCCTCGCTCGGCGGCACCTCCGTCGCCCTGCACGTCCATGTCCCCGACGTCGACGGCCTGGCGGAGCGCGCGACAGCCGCCGGCGCCGAACTCCTCCAGCCGCCGACGGACATGTTCCACGGCGACCGCACCGCGGTCCTCCGCGACCCGTCGGGCCACCTGTGGATCTTCCTGACCCATGTCGAGGACGTCCCGCCGGAGGAGCTCGCGCGCCGGCTCGCCGCCGCCGGGTGACCGCACGCCGGACCTCGAAGGGCCGGACCGCTCCCGGGCCACACGACTGAGGCGCCGTCAGACATGTACAACCAAAAGGCGGTTCGAGTGGTCGAGGGTGTCAGGACGTCGACGTCTTCGATGGGGGACCGGGATGAAGAACTCCGGGCACAGAATCCGTTCCGCTCTGGTGGCGGCCACCGTACTGGCGCTGGGCGCCTCCGTGGTGTCGGCCGGGAACGCCGTCGCCGGACCCGGCGGCGCCAGGGCGGCCGAGGACGTGGTGATCACCCTGGGGACCCGTGACGGCGCCGTAGTGCCGCCCGAGGGCCTGACGCTGTCCGGCGGCCGGCTCCACGTCACCGGCCGCCCCGACGACGCCGGCCGGCGCAGCCTCTACGAGTACGACCTCGCCGTCACCGGGGTGCCGACCGCGGGCCCGCGCCGCCTGGCCGTCGACGACTTCTGGAACGCCTACCCGTGCCCCGGCGAACCCGGCTCGTCCTGCTCGGAGTTCGACGCGCGGCTGTGGGGCCTCGGCGACGGCCGTATCGCCTACCAGGACCCGTCGGGCGTCCACCGGTCGGTGGGCGGCACGCGCGCGCCGAAGCAGCGCGACCTCCAGTGGGGGCACGACGAGGACCGGCTGACCTCGGCGGCGGGGCGCTACATCGCCGTGTACGACGGATTCCACACCCGCGTGGGCGACCTGGACGGAGACCCCGAGGCGCAGTACATCGCCGAAGGCCGGCCCGCGTCCGTCTGGGGGACGACCGTGTGGGTCCGCGGTGAACGGCCCGGCACCGTCAAGTCGTTCGAGATCAAGAGCCGCACGGAGTCCGCGGACCTCGACCTCGGGACGGGGTGCACGGCGGAGGAGCTCCAGGTGGTGGGCCGGTGGCTCTACTGGCGCTGCCCCTCGGTCGCCAGGGCGGGCGTGTGGGACTTCGCGACGGGCAGGAACATCGCCGTCCCCTCGCAGGACGGCGTCCGGATGGGCGACGGGTTCCTCGTCTGGCACGAACCGGCGGTGAGCCGGATGGAGTTGCTCGACTTCCACCGGGGCGGCGGCTTCCCGTACGTGGAGAAGACCTTCGTCTCCGGCGTGCCGGCGGGACCGTGGGACGTGGACCGGTTCGGCGGTCACGTGGCGTTCACGGACACGGACGGCAGGATCCACCTCCGGTCGGTGACCGTGCCGCGCCGGCCGGTCGCCGTCACCGACAGCTCCGTCGACAACGGCTGGGGCCCCTGGGAAGGGGACTGGCGGCTCAGCCGCCCGGCGGCGTCCTGGACCCTCACCGTCAAGGATCCGTACGGCAACCTCGTGAAGGAGATCCGCGGACGCACCCGCGAGGGCGCCTCGGTGCAGACCGGCTGGGACGGATCCGACGCGGACGGCGTCCCGGCCGCCTCCGGCGCGTACACCTGGACGCTCGGGGTCGACTCGGGCGACGGCACGGGAGAGCGGGAACTGACCAGCGGCGCCCTGACGTTGACCCGGGAGGGAGGCGGACGCAGCGCCTTCCGGGACACCGACGCCGACGGCTACGGCGAGATGTTCTCCATGACGAGCGCCGGCAAGCTCGCCCTCCACCACCTCTCCCGTGACAACGGCTCCTGGACGTCCACCGGATGGGACACCCGTACCCGCTTCGTCTCGGCGGGGGACCTGACCGGCGACGGCTGCGGCGACGTCGTGGCCCGCACCCCGGACGGCGACCTGTGGCGCTACGCCCCGGGCTGCGGCAGCCCCGTCACCCCGACCACCCCGCGGACCCTGGTCGGCGCGGGCTGGGCCGGCTTCGACGTGATCGTCCCGGCGGCCGACGACGACGGGCAGTTCCGCACGCCGGACCTGATCGCCCGGCAGGCGTCGACCGGCCGCCTCTACCTGTACCCCGGTCACGTGGGCGTGACCGGATACGGCAGGCCGGTCCTGATCGGTTCCGGCTGGAACGGCTGCACGATCCTCGGCGCCGCCGATCTGACCGGCGACGGCTTCGGCGATCTGGTGGCCAGGGACAGCGGCGGCGAGGTCTGGCGTTACGACGGCCTGGGAGGCGGGCGGTTCTTGCCCCGCAAGCTGCTCCTGAGCGACTGGGGCGCCGGGCGCCGGGAGATGTTCGTGGCCGGCGACGTGACGCGGGACGGCTACCCGGACCTGGTCTCGCGGCACGCGGACGGCAGACTGCTGCTCAACAAGGGCAACGCGGCGGGCTCGTTCGGGGCGACGGTCAGGATCGGCACCGGCTGGGGCGCCTACACCCGCCTGTACTGACGGGCGCGTGCACCGACGGACGCGTGCATTGACGGGCTCGTGCACCGACGGGCGGGCGGGCCGTGCGTCACCACGGCCCGCGCGCGTCCGCCGGATCAGTTCGGCATCGCCGCGCGCACGAGCGCGGTGTCCACGAACTGCTCGAAGCGCACGATCAGTCCGCCGCGCACCACGAAGTGGTGCGCCACCCGGACGTCGACGGGCTTGCCCGTGGCCCGGTTCGTCGCGGTGTAGCGGGCGAGGACGACCACGTTCTCGCCGTCGACCACATAGGTGTCGTCGTGGGCGGTCCAGCCTTCCCAGTCCTTGCCCAGCTGCTCCATCACGTTGCTCGTGACGCCGTCGGGGGTGCGGTAGGTGCCGGCGAGGGGGAAGCCGGCCATCTCCGTCCACTCCACGTCGGGGGCCAGGGTCGCGCGCAGGGCCGTCAGGTCGCCCGCCGCGGACGCCAGGTACTGGCGCCGTACGACGTCGGCGGGCGCCGCGGAGGTGTCGAAGTCGCTCATGTCAGCCCCACTTCATCTCGCCCTTGGCGACCTTGGCGCCGATCTGGGCGGCGATCAGCATGCCGTTGCCGGGGTAGCGGCCGACCAGCGCCTCGGTGAGCGCGGCGCCGTCGGCGGTCCGGCCGAGTTCCTCCTCGAAGGCGAGCAGGTACGCGCGGGTGGCGGCGATCGCGGAGGCGTCGGCCGCGGTGCCGGGGAGCCGGTGGCCGGGCACGACCAGGTCCGGCTCCAGCGCGGCCATCTCGTCCAGGAGGCCGATCCAGGCGGCGCGGTCGCCGGGGGTGGGGGTGTCGGCGACCCAGACGTGCTCCTGCTGGAAGAGCAGGACGCCGCCGAGCAGCGCGCGGTGGTCGGCCTGCCACAGGTAGTGGCGGTCCGCCAGCGCGGCCGGACCGCCCTTGAGCTCGAAGCGGTGGCCCTCGAGCGTGAGGTCACCGGTCAGCGGCTCGATCTCGACCAGCCGGGTGGGCAGGTTCGGGCCGAGGGCCGCCCAGGCCTTGAGCTTGCCCTCGTAGGAGTCCCGGATGTGCTCGATGACGAGCGGTGTCGCGACGAACCTCGCCTCGGGGAAGGCGTCGGCGACGACCTCGGCGCCGAAGTAGAAGTCGGGGTCGGCATGGCTGACGAAGACGGTGGTCAGCTTCTTGCCGGAGTCGAGGACCTCGGCGGCCAGGCGGTGGCCGTCGGCCCGGGTGAAGGCCGCGTCGATCAGCAGGGCCTCCTCCTCGCCGGTGACCAGCGTGGCCGTCTTGTTCTTGCTGCCGGCCGGGAAGTCCAGATCGAGGACCTTGAAGGAGAGGGTGCTCATGGTGTGCTCCTTGAGGGGGACGGTGGAACGGCGGATCAGGAGGCGTGGGTGGCGCCGAGCGAGGCGAGACGGCGGTCCACCTCGTCGGGGGTGGCGTAGCCGCGGGCCAGGGTGACGGTGCGCGGGCCGTCGACGGCGAGGAGCGTGGGGAAGCCCCCGACGCCGAGTGCGGCGGCGCGCGCGAAGTCGGCCTCGGCCTCCGCCCGGGCCGTCGGCCCTTCGAAGGAGGCCACCACGCGGTCGGCGTCCAGGCCCGCCGCGTGAGCGAGCTCCCGGTACGTGCCCGGAGCGGACAGGCTTCGTCCATCGTGGAAGAACGCGCGCTGAAGCGCCACAGCGAGCTCCGCGGCGCGGTCGGGCGCGCCGTGCCGCAGGGCCGCCAGCCCGCGGGCGGCGGCCTCGGAGTCCATCACGAAGGAACCCTCGGCGGCGAGCCGCCGGTACGGCTCGCCGAACCGGGCGCCCGTCTGCCTGCCGATCTCGGCGTTGGCGCTCCCGATGTGGGCGAAGCCGCGCATCGGCACCCGGCGTTGCGAGGTGAACAGTCCGCCGGAGATCACGTCCACCGGCAGCTCGGGGTGCCGGGCGAGGACCTCACGCAGCGTTCCGGAGAATCCGTGCGACCAGCCGCAGTAGGCGTCGAAAACGTAGATGAGCTTCATCGGGAACCTCGGCACAGGGGTGCGGTCCACGGGGTGCGGACGCTTCACCTGACACAACAGTAGCTGACTCGTCAGATATTTCCAGGCGGGGCCCTGATCATGGATGTCTGGCCGCCCTCGGCGGAGGTCCGGTTCGGCGGTGCTCGGGAGGGCGCGGCAGTGCGTGCCCGGGTCGACCGTCCGCAGGTCAGGTCAGGTCAGGGCGGGGCGGGTGAGGTCGGGTCGGTCGGGCCGCGTCAGGGCAGGTCAGGGCAGGCGCGGGAGGGTGTCCCGGGCCGAGTGGCTGAGGATGCGGAGATCCTCGGCGAACCGTTCACGGTCCCCGGCGGGCAGCGGCTCCACGAAATAGCGCTTGATGTTCTCCACGTGCACCCGGGAGGCCCGGACGGCCGTCTCCTCGCCCAGCGCGGTGAGCGTCACCAGTTTCCCGCGCCGGTCCTCGGGGGACTCGGCCCGCGCCACCAGCCCGGCGGCCTCCATGCGGTCCACCAGGCGGGTGGCGCCCCCCGTGGTGAGCACCTGCTCCTGGGCCACGGCCCGCATCGGCAGACCCGGAGCGCCCGCGCGGCCCAGGATCAGCAGCACCTCGAACATCAGGTGGCTGATCCCGCACTCCACCTCCAGCGCCCGGCCGAGGATGTACTCCAGACGGTTCGCCGCCCCCTGCAAGCGCCCGAAGGCCAGGATCAACTCGTGGTCCGCGGCTTCCTTCGCCGTCGTGATCCCCGCTTGCTCGTCCACGGTCCGCAACCCCTCTCGTCGTACAGCCCCACCACCGTACCGATCATGCCGTGCGCCGCCCCGGGGCCCGGCCCCCGGCTCAGGCGCTGTTCGCCAGTGCTGCCCGGTGGACCGGGTGGGCCGGAGGCCGGCCGGCGACGAGGCGTTCGAGTTCGTCCACCACGGTGGTGCCCATGCGGGCCAGTTCGTTGCCGAGGGATCCCGCGATGTGCGGGGTGAGGAACACGTTGGGGAGGTCGAAGAGAGGCGAGTCCGCAGGCAGCGGCTCGGGGTCCGTCACGTCCAGCACCGCGCTGAGCCGGCCGCCGGTCAGTTCGCCGACGAGCGCGTTCTGGTCGACGAGGGCACCGCGCGAGGTGTTGATGAGCACGCCCCCGTCGGGGATGAGGGCCAGCCGCTCACGGCTGAGCATGTGGCGTGTCTGCGGGATGTCCGGGGCGTGCACGCTGACGATGTCGCTGGTGCGCAGCAGCTCGTCGAGCGGCAGCGAGACGGCGCCCAGGTCCGCGGCCTGCGCCGCGTCCACGTAGGGGTCGTACAGGTTCACCGAGAAGTCGAAGGGCCGCAGCAGTTCCAGCACCCGCCGGCCCACGCGCGAGGCGCCGACGATGCCGACCCGGCGACCGAGGTTGCCCACCTTCGCGTACTCCGCCGGGCCGGGATGTGCGCGCTCGGTCCGCAGGCGCTCGCGCAGCCCGAAGGCGTCCTTCCCGGCGAGCAGGATCGCGGCGAGCGTGTACTCCGCGACCGGGAGCGCGTTGGCCTGCACCGCGCTCGAAAGGGTGAGCCCCCGCTCCCAGAACGGGTCGCCCACCAACTGCCGGACGCTGCCCGCCGCGTGCAGCACGGTCCGCAAGCGAGGTGCCGCCTCCAGCACCTCGGCCCCGAGGTGCGGGCAGCCCCAGCCTGTGATGAGCACCTCTGCCCGGGCCAGTGCGACGGCCGCCGCCGGATCGGAGAAGTCCCGTACGACGAACTCCGGGTCGATCTCCGCCAGTTGCCGCAGCCGTTCCATCACCGCCGGCGGGAAGAGTCCTCCCAGGTGCACCGGGTCCATGGCGAACAGGGCGACGGGGGAGGCGGAGTGCGACATGGGGCTCCTGCTGGTCGGCCGGGACGCCGGCGGCGCGGCGGTAGGCGTATTCCATGTCAGGGCCGTGCCCCTGGTCAATGGCATGCCCGGTCGGCGGGCGCCAGGGGCGCAGGGGGCCGATGCCGGTCGGTCCCCGCGGGATCCCTCGGCGTGGTGCCGCTCGCCTGCCGCAGGTGGTGAGCCTCCGGCCTTCCGCGGGGATCACCCGACGGAGCGGCCCTCTGCGGACACGAGCGGGTCCGTCCCCCGCGCCCGGTACCGGCTCCTGAACACCGCCCGGTCGCCCGCGAACAGGCCGGTCATGGCGGCCGCCGCGAGCCGGTCGGCGAAACGCCCGTAGGCCGCGTGCTCCTGCTCGGAGAGGTCCACCCGGTGCGGTCGTGCGCCGGCCGCCGCGGGGGCCAGGGCCGCGGCGAGCAACTCGACGTCCTCGTCCGGAGAGAGACCGAGGACCGCCACGGTCCGGTCGACCGTGCCGCGGTAGTCACCGGGTCCGGGCACGGCCTCGACGGCCACCGAGCCGTCGGTGCCGTGGGTCACCAGCAGTGACGGCCGGGCCCTCGCTCCGGCGCGGAGGGCACGTCGTACGCGGACGAGCGCCTTCACGTCGGCCTCGTCGAGCAGGACGGGGTGCAGCGGGACCAGGCGTCCGCCGTCCGGGGCCCGCAGAAGGCTGCGGCGGGCGGGGTCCCGCGCGGTCCGTGGGGTGCGTCCGCGCAGGACGGGAGGGAAGGCCCGGTGGACGTTGCGCCAGGCGTCAAGGGCGGCGGGCGCGTCCAGACCCTTCAGATCCTCCAGCCCCGCCGGGTAGGGGGGTGCGAGGTGTTCGCGCACGCCGCGCCGCCTGGCGGACCAGGCCGCGTGGTACGGCGCGAGCAGAAGGTCGTGGGTCTCGCGGAAGTCGTGGAGCCACTCGGGGTCCTGCGGGACGAGACGGAGCGTGCTGGTGCCGCCGGCTGACCGGGCGGGAGTGCTGCGTGCGGGAGCCAAGGCGGGACCCTCTCGATGGTGGCGGCGGACGGCGTGCGCTCGCGCCCGTGCGGCAGCTCGTCGACGCGTTCGGAGCTTTCCGGTTCGGCTGCGCCCGGCGGCACCGACACCATATCGTCAGAACGACGATATGCCCAGGGGGTGCGGCGATCACGGGGAAGTGGGCGGTGCCATCCGGCGGGCGTATGGTCCGTATATGGGTGGTGCTCCGTACTGCCGCAGCCGAGCCCCCGCGCGAGGGCCGTCGGGCCGGGTGCGCCCGTGCCCGTGTCCGCGTCCGGCGCGGCGGCAGGTGGCCGTGCCCGCCCGTCGACGGCACCCGACCGGCCCGGCAGGAGACCGGACGGCGGCGACGGCGCACGTCACGGGGCGGCCGTCCGGTTGCCTGCCCGCACCGGCCGGTGCTTACGGGAGAAGGTGAGCGCGTGTCCGACTGCGCGTCCGCCGATGACCTTCCGGGTTCCGGCCCGTCGGCATCCGGGCCGTCGCCGCGGCCGCTGAGGCCGTCGGAATCCCTGACGTCCTCGGAACGGCAGGCGTCGCCGGAGGGCCAGGCACCGCCGAGCCCGCTGGAGGCGTCGCCGACTCCGTCCGGACGACAGGGTCCGCCGGCGCCACTGGTCTCGCCCGGGCCGCGGGCATCACCCGAACCTCCGGCCCCGCCGGAGCGGCAGGAGCCGGGACAGCCGGAGGGGCCAGAGGGCCAGGAGGGGCCGACGGGACGGCTGGAGAGGGTGCTGCTCCGGTTCGCGCAGGAGAGCGGCGCCAGCGTGGGCGCCCTCTATCTGCTGCTGCCGGACGAGCCCGCCCTCCAGATGGCGCTGCTGAGCGGAGTCTCGTGGCGGATCGCCGTTCCCTGGGCGAAGGTGACGCTGGACGCGGCCACCCCGGTGGCCGACGCCGTACGGGAGCGCCGACTGGTGTGGATCGGCAACGAAGAGGAACGGGCCCGCCGTTACCCCAAGATGGCGCTGGTCCTGCCCCATGCCTTCGCCCTCGCGGCCGCTCCCGTCGCGACCGGCCCGAACGTCTGGGGCGGCCTGGTGCTGCACTGGCCCGCCTCGCACCCCCCGACGCTGAGCGCGCACGAGCGCGACGCGATCCGGGAGGTCTGCGACCGTCTGGGCGCGATCCTGCGGGAGGCCGCCGCCGGGGGCCGGCCGGTCCTGGCCGGCACCGAGCCACGCATCCTGCCCCCGTCGCGCGGCCGCTCCGCCGACCAGGACGAGGCACAGGCCGCGGTCGACTTCGCCGAGCGCCTGCCGGACGGCTGCTGCTCGCTGGACATCGACGGCCGCATCACCTTCATCACCACCGCCGCCGCGGACCTCCTCGGCGTCGGTGTTCCCGACCTGCTGGGGGCCCGGCCCTGGGAGGCGCTGCCGTGGCTGGACACCCCGGTGGCCGAGGACCGCTACCGGTCCGCCGCGCTCAGCCGCCGGGCCACGTCCTTCACCACGCTGCGCCCGCCCGACCACTGGCTCTCCTTCCACCTCTACCCGGACGCCACCGGCATCAGTGTGCGCGTCGTCCGCACCCCGCCGGCCCACACCCCGGACCCGCCGCTCCTCGTCCGCCCCGCGCCGCCCGCCGAACCCGGCCGGGCCACCGCCCTGTACGCCCTGACCCACCTCGCCGTCGCCCTCACCGAGGCCGTCGGCGTGAACGACGTCGTGGAGAGGGTCGCCGACCAGGTCCAGGCGGCTTTCGGGGCGCGGGCCTTGGCGTTGATGACGGCGGAGGAGGGCAGACTGCGGATCATCGGCTACCGCAACTTCCCCGCCGACCTGATGGACCGCTTCGACGCGATCCCGCTGACCGCCGACACGCCCGCCGTGCGCGTCCTCACCACCGGCAACCCCCGCTTCTTCACGGACTTCGCTCAGCTCAGACGTGAACATCCGACGGCCGTGCTCCAGGACGGCATGTCCTCGTGGGCGTTCCTGCCGCTGATCACCACCGGCCGCCCCGTCGGCTCCATGGTGCTCGCCTATGACCGGCCCCATCACTTCGCCCCGCAGGAACGCTCCGTCCTCACGGCCCTCGCCGGGCTGATCGCGCAGGCCCTGGACCGCGCCCACCTCTACGACGCCGAACACCACCTGGCCCGCAACCTCCAGGCCGGTCTGCTGCCGCGTACGCTGCCCTGCGTCCCCGGGCTCGACGTGGCCGCCCGCTACCTCCCGGCCGGCCGCGGCATGGGCATCGGCGGCGACTTCTACGACTTCATCCGCCTCGACGAGACGACGGCGGCGGCCATCGGCGACGTCCAGGGGCACAACGTGCAGGCCGCCACGCTCATGGGACAGGTCCGCACCGCCGTCCACGCGAGCGCGGGCGCGCCTCCCGGCGAGGTCCTGGCCCGCACCAACCGCCTGCTCACCGACCTCGACCCGGGCCTGTTCACCAGCTGCACCTACCTCGCCCTCGACATGGCCCGTCATCACGCCTGTCTGGCGACGGCCGGGCATCCGCCCCCGATCGTGCGCCACCCGGACGGCCGCACCGAGGTGCTTCCCGTGCGGCCCGGTCTGCTGCTCGGCATCGACCCCGCGGCCGACTATCCCGCCACCGAGATCCCGCTCCCGCCCGGGGCCCTGCTCGCGCTGTACACCGACGGACTCGTCGAAGCCCCGGGCGTGGACATCGAGGACGCCATCGACGGCCTGGCCCGCCGGCTGGCCCTGGCCCCCGCGCAGAGCATGCAGACGCTGGCCGACACCCTGGTCGACCAGGCCCAGCCGTTCGGGCCGCCCAGCGACGACATCGCCCTGCTGCTCATCCGCGCGTGGTGAGCGCGAGGCCGGGGTACACGGTCCGCCGCCGACGCGCCTGGTGTCCGGCGTACCGGCGGTGACCGTGACGGCGTCGGCCTACCGGCGGTGACGGCGTCACCAGCCCCTCAGCCCTCTGAGGTCGCATCCGTCTGGTCGGTCTCGTCGGTCCCGTCAGGCTTGCGGCCCCAGGCGGTGAGCATGCCTGCCGACAGCGCGGCGCAGTCGCCGGAGTCCAGACAGCTGACCGCCGTGTCCAGGGACGCGTCGTCGACCAGGCCGGTGGCGAGCATCGCCTCCCGGCTGCGCTCCCACGTATCGGCCCAGAAACGGCTGAGGGGACCGCCCGGCAGCAGCGGCGGCACATGGATCTCGGCGGCGACGGACCGCAGCCCCGCCGCGCGCAGCAGCCGAGGATACGACGGCACCCAGGAGACGTCCGTGCCGATGGTGGCCCGCAATCCCTGCCACATCGCCCGCATGGCGTCGCCGTACGGCGTGCCGGGCGACAGGTCGCTGGTCAGGTCCACCGCGTCGCTGAGCACCAGGAGACCGCCGGGCGCGACCAGCGCGGCCAGCGAGGAGAGGACACGCTCCCGATCGGCCAGGTGCATCAGCACGAAGCGGGCGTGAACGAGGGAGAAACGGCCCCGGACGGAACCCGGGGCGGTGAGGTCGGCCTCCAGCACATCGAGGCCGGGCACGGGGGGCCGTGCGCGGAGGAAGCGCGTGTCCCGGTCCACGGCGAGCACGCTCGTCACCCCGGCCTCCTCCAGCAGCCGGCGCGAGACCGTGCCCGTACCGGCGCCCACGTCCAGGCAGCGCCACCCCGGGCCGACGCCGAGCGCCCGCAGCCGGGCCATGGTGATGTCGTCGTAGGCGAGGGCACCGAGGTCGATGCGCTCGTCCTCGCCCGCCTGCTCGGGACGGAAGACGTCCTCGCCGTAGCGCCCGACGCCCGGCCCGTCCCCGGGTGCGGCGGCGCTCATGCGGTGACGCCCGGGGAGCGGGCTCCGGAAAGGGTTCGTGCCGGTGCCGGTGCCGGTGCCGGTGCCGGTGTCGCTGTTGGTGCCGGTGCTCGGTCGGCGGGGGAGAGGAACAACGGGTCGTCGAACGGTCGCAAGGCTGGACCCCTTCACGCGGTGTGCGGTGCCGGGCGACCCGTCGCCGGGCCACCGCGCCACCGATCCTGCACGGGCGCCGGGCCGCCGCCCCGAGGCGCGCCGCGTCCGACCCGTTCGGGCCCCGACCGACCGTACGGCGCACCCGCGCGACAGAGCCGCGGCCGCCCCCGAACCCTGCCCGGGGGGCCTCCGCAAGGACCGGACCCGCGGGCGTGGAATTGTTCGGCCCTCCCACGCGCTGTTGTAGCCACGTAGAACGGAAGCCGACGGTGTGCGAGCGGTCAGCGCACGGCGGAGGCGACAGATCGAAAGGTGCCGACATGGCAGCGCAGACGCAGAGGGCCGTGCTCGCGGGCGGATGCTTCTGGGGAATGCAGGACCTGATCCGCCGCCAGCCGGGGGTGACGGCGACCCGGGTCGGTTACACCGGCGGGGACGTGCCGAACGCCACGTACCGTAACCACGGCACCCACGCGGAGGCCATCGAGATCCTCTTCGACACCGAGAAGACCGACTTCCGGACGATCCTGGAGCTGTTCTTCCAGATCCACGACCCGAGCACCAAGAACCGCCAGGGCAACGACATCGGCCTCAGCTACCGCTCGGCGATCTACTACGTGGACGACGAGCAGAAGCGGATCGCCGAGGACACCATCGCGGACGTGGACGCCTCCGGGCTGTGGCCGGGCAAGGTCGTCACCGAGGTCGAGCCGGTCGGCCCCTTCTGGGAGGCCGAGCCCGAGCACCAGGACTACCTGGAGCGCTACCCCGACGGCTACACCTGCCACTTCCCGCGCCCGGGATGGCGCCTGCCGGCCCGCACGGAAGGCTGACCGACGGCTCGCTGATCGGGCGACAGCCCCTCCCGGGAAGCCCGGGAAGCCCGCTTCGCGTGGCCACGCGCCACGCGAAGCGGGCTTTTTCGCGGCACCCACGCGGCACCGCAGACGCACGGCCCGTCCACCAGGACGGCTGCCGCCGACGCACGGGCCCGCCGCCGACGCTCCTCGCGTGCCGCGTGCCGGGCCGGCCCCCCCCGGCTACTCCCGCGGACCTCGACCGGCTGACCGCTCACGCCCCCAGGCGGCCAGTGGCCCGAGCGCGGCGTTGAGGCGCACCCCGTCCTCGGTCAGCGAGTACTCCACGCGCGGCGGCACCTCGTCGTAGGAGGCGCGGTGCACGACACCGTCCGCCTCCAGCTCACGCAGGTGCGAGGCCAGCACCTTCTCGGTGATGCCGGGCAGCAGCCGGCGCAACTCGCCGAAGCGACGGCAGGGCTGCTCGTGCAGTGCCCAGAGGATCAGCACCTTCCACTTGCCGCCGATCACCTCCATCGCGGCGTCGATCCCGCAGACGTGCCCCTGCGGTGCGCCCGGTCGGTTCAGCGTCGTCATGCCCCACCCTTCTGACGTGCCGGCTCACCCCGGGGTAACCACCCACCGCCAAGTGCGTACTTGATCACCTCCGGCCCTGCGGCCAGCCTAATCGGCATGACACACCACCCTGTCGAGAAGACACCCGTCACCCTGCTGGGCCTCGGCGCGATGGGCACGGCACTGGCCCGCGCCTGGCTCGCGGCCGGCCATCCGCTCACCGTATGGAACCGCACCCCGGCCCGCGCCGCCGCGCTCGCCGCCGAGGGCGCCACGGTCGCGGAGACCGCTGCCGAGGCGGTCGCGGCGAACGGCCTGGTCGTCGTCTGCCTGCTGGACGACGCGTCGGTCGAGGAGGTGCTGGCCGGCACCGATCTGGCCGGCAAGGACCTGGTCGACCTGGTCACCGGCACCCCCGCCCAGGCCCGCGCACGTGCCGCCCGGTCCCGCGAGCGGGGCGCCCGCTACCTCGACGGCGCCGTCATGGCCGTCCCTCCCATGATCGGTGCCGCGCAAGCGGGCGGCTACGTCCTCTACAGCGGCTCGACGGAGGTGTTCGAGCGGCACCGCGAGACCCTGGCCGTCCCGGCGGGCACCGTCCACGTCGGCGAGGACGCGGGCTTCGCCGCCCTGTACGACGTGGCCCTGCTGAGCGCCATGTACGGGATGTTCGCCGGTGCCGCGCACGCGTTCGCCCTGATCCGCAAGGAGGACATCGATCCCGCGGCGCTCGCCCCGCTGCTGGCCGACTGGCTCGTCGCGATGGCCCCGTCGGTGCACACGACCGCCGGCCGGCTGCGCAGCGGCGACTACACGGGGAGCGTCGTCTCCAGCCTCGCCATGCAGGTGGCGGGCACGCCGACGTTCCTGAGTACCGCCGAAGAACAGGGGGTCAGCCCGGAACTGCTCAGCCCCTACTTCACGCTCATGCGGCGCCGCCTGGCCGAGGGGGGTGGCGCGGAGGACCTGACGGGGGTGATCGACCTGCTGGTGCGGCACGGTTGAGGCGAGCGGGACGCAGCGGCGGCGGGCCGCCGCCGGGGCGGGAGACTACGGCCGTGGCTCGGACGCGGTGGTCAGTACGCCTCGACCGTGCCCGGCCCCCCTGTGATCTCCCCGCGCAGCAGGGCTTCGAAGGCGTCGGCGAACTTCAGGAGGACGTCCGTGTCCAGGTCCCGGCCGAAGGAGGACCCGTGGCCCCCGGTCCCGAACCCGTTGACGACATCCCTGGGGATGGCCGGGGCCCATCGCAGCAGCCGCTCACGCAGCCGTAGCGACAGGGCGAGGACGGTGGCGACCCTGTCGGGCGCGGTGCCGAGGTGTTCGTCGAGGCACGGCGAGACGAAGCCAGTGAAGCCGGCCGTGGCCTGGAGGTGCCAGTCGCTCCTCGCCGCGTCGAGCCAGTCCGGACGCCCGGTGAGGCGGGCGGCCTCCTCGGACAGGAGGAAGAGCCACACCTCGGCCTGGAAGTCACGTGCCCAGAAACCCTGTTCGCGGTAGTCCATGTACGAGCTGCCCATGCGGCCAGTAGAGCATCCCGCCGGACCGGGAGATCCAGGCTGCCCGGGAGGGGGCGGGCAGCAGATGTCCGGAATCGGCGGGCGCCGAGGAGGAAGGAGGATCTCGGTGGTCTGTCCGTTGAACCGCCGGGCCGCACCTCTCGTACCAGTCGACCGGGGGGACACTGTGCCGCCCGGTCACGGCCAGGCAGACAGGTCGGCGGGCACACGCCTGCCGCTGTCGTTGCACCGGGCGGCGGTCGTCGAGGCATCATCGGCGTGAGGCCTGCACGGTGTCCGAGAAGGGGTTGAAGGATTCCAGTGGATTCGAGCCGTTCGGTCAGCAGCACTCTCGACCCGGCCGTCCCGGTGAGACAGGAGGAGGGGGAGAGCCGACCGCCCGTCCGGGGGCAGGTGTCGGGGCTGGACGGCCTGCGGGGCTTGGCCGCGTTATACGTGGTGCTCTTCCACTGCTGGCTGTACACCTTCCCGGGCTACCCCAGCAGTTCGGCACCGTGGTGGCTGGACGGGCTGATGTTCGGGCGGCTCGCGGTGGTCTTCTTCCTGGTGCTGTCGGGGTTCTCGCTGGCGATCTCCCCGGCGCGCCACGGCTGGCGCTCCGGGGGTGTCGGAGAGTTCCTGCGGCGACGTGCCTGGCGCATTCTGCCTCCCTACTGGGCGGCGCTGGCCATGAGTCTCGTCATCTCCCTGTTCGTGGTGCCGGCTTCCCACTTCGGACCGCCCACCGGATCATCGGTCCTGGTGTACGGGCTCGTCCTCCAGGACGTGTTCACCGCCCCGACGCCGAACGGCGCGTTCTGGTCGATCGCCGTGGAGGCCGAACTCTACGTCGTCTTCCCGCTGTTGCTCCTCGTGCGGCGACGGCTGAACGCGGTGGCCCTGGTCGTGGGCGTGACCCTTCCGGTGGTCGTCGGCGGTCTGCTGGCGGCGGGCTCGAACCCGGTGGAGGGCGACAACTGGCTCACTCCGCATCTGGCCCCCGTGTTCGTGGCGGGCATGGTGGGCGCGGGTGTGGTCGTCGCGGCGGACAGGGTCCGGCGGCTGCCGTGGGCCTGGTTCGCCCTTCTGGCCGCCCTGCCCGTCGTGGCGCTCATCGTCCTGCGGGGCGGTGTCTGGACGGTCCACCACTACTTCTGGATCGACCTCGCGATCGCCCCGGCCATGACGATGCTCATCGCCGCGGTGGCCACCGGCCGCCCCGCCCTCCTCGTACGGCTCCTGACCGCACGACCCGTCCGGAGCCTCGGGGACTTCTCCTACAGCCTCTACCTGATCCACCTCCCGATCGTGATGGCCGTGATCCGCCGGGTGGCGCCGCACTTCGTCTCCCCCGGCCTGCCGACCTTCGTCTTCACCCTCGCGGTGGCCCTCCCGGTCTCGGTCCTCGCGGCCCGGACCTTCTCCCGCCTCTTCGAACTCCCCTTCAAGCGCAACAGATCCTGGAAGTCCCTGATCACACAAGGGAGTTCGAGCCTTACCGGTACAACAGCGGGGGACCGTCGGCCGCTGCACGAAGAACAGGTCCGCGAGGTATGACCGTCCGGCTGCCTCCTGTTCCCGCGCGCCCGCTCAGCCGGGCAGGGCACGCGAACGGAGGCGGACCGACGGGCGCTCCTGTGCGACAGGATGTGCGCATGATGCGAACCGCGCGTGCGCTGCTTCCCTTCCTCCTGCTGCCCGTCCTCGTCACGGGCTGCGGTACGGACGACGAGGGCGGGACACGAGACACACGGCCCGGGGCGGCCGCCGACGCCTCGGGCCTCGACGCTGCCGCGCGCGCCTGGGGCGTCGCCCCGGAACTCGTCCGGATCACCGACGTCCACGGTTTCACCGTGGAGCCGCAGTCGGTCGGGGCGTACGGCCATGGCGGGTTCGCCGCCGTGTACCGGTCCGACACGGGGACCGCCCGGTTCGGTCTCTTCGGGGAACGCGGCACGCTGACGGCGCAGAGCTGTCCCCGGCAGCCGCTGGTCGACGGGTCGGACGAGCGGGTCACCTGTGAACGCGACGGCGACGCCTGGTACCGCAAGGCGGGTGATCACCACGAATACGCGGTACCCGCGGACGGCGTGCTGATCCGGCTGAGCGCCGACGTGGACAAGGTCGGCAGGGCCACTCTGCGCAAGGCGGCCGAGTCGGCCCATCGCCCCGACCCGGCCGAACTGGCCGAGCTGCTGCCTGCCGCGCAGGGCGCGGACACCTGACGTCGGCGACGCGCCGGGATCCCTCGCTGCAAGGGTCCATGACAAAAGGGTCACCCGTGCCGAAGCGCGGTGAAGCTGCGTGACAAACGTGAAGTAATTCACGTCCGGGCTCGGCCGGTAAGTAGATCTTGTTTGCTTTGTCCGCTCGCGAGGCTCTGGTGAACGCGCTTGCCCCGCCCGTAAGTTGCGACCTTGCCGTCGGTACGACGAACGACGGTTGTGGCTCAACTGGGCTTTGTGGGGGAGTAGTTCATATGAATACGTACGGGGGGAGACGTCGGCTGCGTGCCGTCGGCGTCGTGCTCTGCGCGGCCCTGGTGCTGGGGGCGGGCGCATCCGGGGAAGCCGCGGCGGTGCCCGACGGGAACGCCGGCGCCTCGGCCGTCGAGGCCGACGGGAGCGCAGCGGCCCCCGCGGCGGACGGGACAGCCGATTCCCGGGAGTCCGGGCAGGATGAGGGCGCGGGCGAGGACTCCAAGGCGCTCGCCCGGGCCGCACGCACGGGCAAACCGGTGGAGATCGCCTCGCTGCGCGGTGAGAGCAGTGAGGTGTACGCCACCCCGCAAGGACACCTGGAGGCGCGGGAACACCTGCGCCCGGTGCGGACCCGGGTGGACGGCGTGTGGCGTGACATCGACACCACACTGACCCGTGCGGCGGACGGCGCGGTGACGCCGAAGGCCACGACGGTCGGCCTGACGTTCTCCGGCGGCGGCACGGCCCCGCTGGTGCGCATGACCAAGAACGGCCGCGAGCTGGCTCTGTCGTGGCCCGGGGAGCTGCCTGCCCCGCAACTGGACGCGAACACCGTCACCTATCCCGAGGTGCTGCCCGGCGTGGATCTGCGGATGACGGCCCAGCAGGACGGCTTCACCCAGCTCCTGGTCGTCAAGTCGGCCGGAGCCGCAGCGAGCAGCGAACTGAAGTCCCTGCACCTGGCCATGGAAGCCGGCGGGCTGCGGGTCGAGGAGACGGGTGATGGAGGCCTGGCGGCGATCGACCGGGGCGCCGGCAGCGCCGTCTTCGAGGCCCCCCGTCCCGTGATGTGGGACTCGAGCACCCGCACACCCGCGGCGACACAGTCTGCCACGCCGACGGCATCGGCGGCGGCGCAGGGCACCGCGAAGCGTGCGGCCGCCGGTGCGGCGGACACGGCCGGTGCCGCTGCGTCGGCGTCCGCCATCGCGTCCCCGGCCGCGGGCGACGCCGACGCGCCGGAGGCCGTCGCGGCGGAGTCCGCGAACGTGGCGCCTGTCGGCGTGGACGTGCCCGTGGGGCAGAACACGCTGGTGCTGACGCCGGACAGCACTGTCCTGAAGGGCAAGAACACGGTGTACCCCGTGTTCATCGACCCGCAGTGGTACTCCCCGAAGGCCACGGCGTGGACCATGGCCTCCAAGTACTGGGCGTCGTCCCCGCAGTGGAAGTTCAACGGCGACTCGGACGCGGGCATGGGCTACTGCAACTGGTCGTACTGCGCGCCGTACGACACCAAACGGCTCTTCTACCGGATCCCGACCTCGAAGTTCGCCGGACGCACCGTGCTCCAGGCGGAGTTCGTGGTCCGCAACACCTGGTCGGCGTCGTGCACCGCCAAGAGCGTGGAGCTCTGGCGCACCAAGGACATCTCCTCGTCGACCACGTGGAACTCGCAGGACAACGACGCTTTCTGGATCGATCACCTCAGGACGGCGTCCTTCGCCTACGGCTTCACGGGCTGCGCGGCCAAGGACGCGGAGTTCGACGTGAAGTCCGCGGTGCAGCAGGCCGCGGACAAGAAGTGGTCGACCATGACCTTCGGGCTGAGGGCGGCGAGCGAGAGCGACGGCTACGCCTGGAAGCGGTTCTCGGACGACGCCTACCTGCGCGTGCAGTACAACCGGCCGCCTCCGCAGGTCAAGATGTCGCAGCTCACGATGGAGTACGGCGGATCGTGCAAGAAGCCCGCGAGCGCAGCGCGCGTGCGTACTCTGGGCAAGATCTACGCGAACGACGTCACCGACCCCGACGGCGACTCCGTGTCGGTGGAGTTCCGCGCGAGCTGGGACACCGGTGACGGCAAGGGCGTCGTCACCCGCTGGAAGTCCGGACTGACGACAGCGAAGAAGTCCGGCTCCGACTTCGCCATCGGTCTGCCGTCCTCCGTACCCCCCGACAAGACGGTGAACTGGTACGTCCACTCCTACGACGGAGCACAGTATTCGCCCTGGTCGTACACGGGCGACCCGACCGCCTGCTACTTCGTGTACGACAAGAGCGTGCCCAAAGCGCCCACCATCGCCTCGGCCATCTACCCGGCCTCGAATCCCGAGGACCCGGAAGACCCCTGGTACGACGGAGTGGGACAGTACGGCGACTTCGTGATCACGGGGGCCGTCTCGGACGTCACGAAGTACTGGTACGGCATCAACGGCGACCCGGTGTCCGCCAACACGGTGACTACCTCGGGCGGAGCGGCCAGGACCGTTCCCGTACTGCCGCTCAAGCCGGGCCTCAACACCTTCACCGCGCGGTCCTGGGACGCCGCCGGCAACGGCTCCGAGATCCGCACCTACCAGTTCCGGGTCAAGTCGGGGCAGCTCGAACGCGCCGACTGGTCGATGGACGAGGCGACCGGCGCCACGCAGGTCGCGGGAGGCGCACCGGAGCAGACCGCGGCCCTGCACGGCGCTCCCACACCGAACGTGGAGGGCAAGTTCGGCAAGGCGGTGCAGTTCGACGGCGTCGACGACTACGCCGCCACCGACATCGCCACGATCAACACCGACGTCAGCTTCTCCGTCTCCGCATGGGTGAAGCTCTCGGCCATGCCGTCCGGAGCGGCGGTCGTCGCCTCCCAGCGGGGCAACAACGCACCGGGCTTCGAGCTGTACTACTCCAAGGGCTACGACCGCTGGGTGTTCAACCAGTACGGCGCCGACAGCGCCGACGCCACCCCCGTGCGCGCGATGCAGGCCGCGGCCGGCGGCGTCAAGGCGGGGGAGTGGACCCACCTGGTCGGCATGTACGCGGCCGGTGAGAAGCTGCTGAAGCTGTACGTGAACGGCACGCTCGCCGGAACCACTTCCTACAGCACGGCGTGGAACGCGCGCCGGGGCCTGGTGATCGGGGGCAGCTTCCTCGGCGGGACACCCACCTCGCCCTTCCCGGGCGCCATCGACGAGGTGAAGACCTTCGAGAAGCCCCTGTCCGCCGCCGAGGTGTCCAGCCTGTACAGCTCCAACTCGATCGGCGCCGGCCGCCCGGCTCGCGCGGTCTTCCACCTGGACGACGCGGCCGACGCGACCGTGCTCAGCGGGCGGGCGGACGTCAACCCGGCGGTCCTCAAGGGCGGCGCCACCACCGGTGCCGCGGGAGTCGACGGCAACGCGCTCACCCTGGACGGCACCGACGACTACGCCGCCACCAGCGGCCCGCACATCAACACCTCGTACAGCTTCGCCGTCTCGGCCTGGGTGAAGCTGCCGAAGACGAAACCGGCACATGCCGCGACCGTCGCCTCGCAGATCGGCACCACGGTGACAGGCCCCGAGCTGTACTACTCCAACTCCTACGACCGCTGGGTGTTCAACGAACACAGCGCCGACACCGCCGACTCCACGGTGGTGCGGGCCATGCAGCCCGACGGCACCACCGCGTACGGCGGTGAGTGGACGCATCTCGTCGGCGTGCAGGACACCGAGGCCGACAAGCTGTCCCTGTACGTCAACGGGACCCTGGCCGGCACCGCAGCACTGCCCTCCAGCTGGTACGCGGGAGGGGCCGTGCAGATCGGCGCCAGCGCCTTCCAGGGGGTGCCCACCTCGTTCTTCCCGGGCCAGATCGACGACGTGCGGCTCTTCGACCGGCCGGTGTCGGCCGGTGAGGTGCAGCAGCTGTTCAAGCAGCGGGCGGTGGTCAAGGGCCGCTGGAAGTTCGAGACCGCCACGGGCACTCCGCCGGTCTCGCCGGACGCCTCTTCCTCCGGCAACGCCATGACCCTCTACAACGGCGCCCGCACCGACGCGGGATGGGTCGACGGTGCCGTCGCCCTGGACGGCACGGACGACTATGCCGCGGCCCCCGTGGTGCCGGTCGACACCAGCACCAGCTTCACCGTCAGCGCCTACGTCCAGGCGGCCGCCGCACCCACGGCTCCCGTCACGGTCATGAGCGCCCCCGGCACCAGGAAGAGCGCGTTCGCCGTCCGGTACGAACCCAGCGCGAACCCGTCCACCGATCCCGGCCGCTGGCGGATCACCACGGCCGACTCCGACAGCGACTCCGCCGCGGTCTCCGACATCGGCAACGGCATGTTCTACAGTCCCACCGACTGGAACCACGTCGCCCTCGTCTACGACGGCTTCGCCAAGGAGCTCCGCCTCTACGTCAACGGCGAGCTCCAGGAGACCGCCTGCGCCGACGCCGACGACGACGGGGTGCAGGACGACACGGGCTGCACCGACATCGTGTCCTGGTCCGACGACGTGCTGACCTACAAGGCCGCGAAGACCCTGCAACTCGGGCGGGACACGAGCGGGACGACGTCCGGCCAGTACTTCCCCGGCTCTCTGTCCGACATCTGGGTTTTCCAGGGAGCGCTGACCGAGACCCAGATCGACCACCTCGCCCTCGGCATGCCGGGTGAGGCGACCGCCGTGCCCAGCGGCGGCTGAGGTCCAGCCGACGGGGACGGGCCGGCCGCCGCACGCGACCGGCCCGTCCCCGCCCCCTACCACCCGGCACCACCGCGCATCCCGCTCCGCCGAGCGCGGCTTCCCGCTGCCCGCGGAGCACTCAACGGGAGGACGACACCACCGCATGAGAGTCAGAGCACGTACACGAACGGGCCGGTACTGGCGCCGCACGGCCATGGCCACGGCCGCCGTGCTGACCGGAACCTTGCTCCAGGCGTCGGGCGTGCCCGCCGTCGCGCAGGGCTGGACCAGGCCGCCGCTGCCCCGGGCGGAGTCGCCGGTGGCCGGTGGGCCGGTGGGCAAGGCGATCCCGCGCACACTGACCAAGGGTCCCCGCACACCCGCCGAGGCTCCGGCCACCGGGTGGCCGAAGGCGGGCACGGCTGCGGTGACGCTGGGGTCGCGGACGACCCGGGTCGAGGGCGCGCCGCTCACTCTCGCCACCCGGGCCGCACGCCCGGCGGAGGCGGCCGCCGGCCGCTACACCGTGACCACGCTGTCCCGCGAGGTGTCGAAGAGGGCAGGTGCCGACGGGCCGGTCTTCGCCCTCACCCCCCGGCCGGACGGCGCGCCACGCGGCGGCAAGGTGCGGGCCGCGCTGGACTATTCCTCGTTCGCTGGCCTGTACGGCGGCGGCTACGCAGACCGGCTGACCCTGGTCCGGCTGCCTGCCTGTGCGCTCACGACACCCGAGAAGACCCGGTGCCGTGCGGCCCGACCGGTGCCGACCGTCAACGACACCGAGAAGCACACGCTGACGACGGATTCGGTCGCTCTCAGCGCGAGCTCGGCCACCGTGCTCGCGGCGACCACGGCGGCCGCCGGTGACACGGGCGACTACACGGCCACCTCCCTGGCGGCCTCGTCGGCCTGGTCCACGGACCAGAGCAGCGGCGCGTTCGCCTGGTCGTACGACATGGCGGTGCCGCAGGTGCCCGGCGGCCTCACCCCGAAGGTCGGACTGTCCTACTCCTCGGGCGGGATGGACGGCCGCACCGGCAACACCAACAACCAGGCCTCGTGGGTCGGCGACGGCTTCGACCTGGCACCCGGCTTCATCGAGCGCAGCTACAAGAGCTGCACGGACGACGGTGCGACCAACGCCGATGGCAACAAGCCGGGTGACCTGTGCTGGGCCTACGACAACGCCACCCTGTCGCTGAACGGCTCGGGCGGCGAACTGGTCCCGACCGGCGCCAACTCCTTCAAGCTCCAGAACGACGACGGCACGAAGGTCGACCGCATCTACGGCTCGTCGTCCGACGTGCGCTCCAACGGCGCCCGCAACGACGAGTACTGGCGGGTGACGACCCCCGACGGCACGCAGTACTACTTCGGCTACAACCGGCTGCCCGGCTGGACGAGCGGCGCCGAGACCACCGACTCGGCCTGGACGGTGCCGGTCTTCGGTAACAACACCGACGAACCGTGCAACGCCTCGACCTTCGCTGCGTCCTGGTGCCAGCAGGGATGGCGCTGGAACCTGGACTACGTCGTGGACCCGCACGGCGACGCCGTCGCGTACTACTACGACAAGGAGACCAATTCCTACGGCCGCAACCTGAAGGCCGCCGACGACACCCCCTACGTGCGCGGTGGCACGCTGGACCGCGTCGAGTACGGCCTGAGGTCCACGGCCGTGTACTCGGCGAAGGCACTGGCCAAGGTCGACTTCACCAGCAGCGAGCGCTGCATCGCCGACGCCACGACCACCTGTTCGTCCATCTCCACGGACCCCGCCCACTGGTACGACACCCCGTGGGACCTGAACTGCGAGGCGGGCACCGACTGCGACGACGGCCGCTTCTCCCCGGTGTTCTTCACCCGCAAGCGGTTGACGTCCGTCACCACCCAGGTGCTCGTGTCCGGCGCCTACAGCAACGTCGACGGCTGGAAGCTGGCCCATCGGTGGGGCATGGCCGACACCGACTACCAGCTGCTGCTCGACTCCGTCGAACGCACCGGCTACGACGCGACCACCTCGGTCACCCTGCCGAAGGTCACCTTCGCCTACACCCAGCTCGCCAACCGGCTCGACAAGATCGGCGACGGCTACGCCCCGTACATCAAGTCCCGGCTGTCCACGGTCGCCGACGAGTCCGGCGGGCAGATCGACGTCGGCTACTCCGCCCCGGTGTGCGACGCCGCCGCGCTGCCCACGCCGGAGACCAACACCACCCGCTGCTTCCCCCAGTACATCGGCGGCAGTTCCACCGACGACCCGGACCGGCAGTGGTTCAACAAGTACGTCGTGAACACGGTCACCTCCACCGACCGCACCGGCGGCGCACCCGACCAGGTCACCATGTACGACTACCTGGACGGCGCCGCCTGGCACTACGACGATGACGACGGCATGACCAAGGAGAAGTCCAAGACCTGGTCACAGTGGCGCGGTTACGGCCACGTGCGCGTGCGCACCGGCGGGCAGGGCGGCGCGTCGGCGATGAAGACGCAGACCGACAGCTACTTCCTGCGCGGCATGGACGGCGACCGCAAGACGATCTCCGGCGGCACCAAGAGCGTCTCCGTCACCCTCGACTCCGGTGAGGGCGACCCGATCACCGACCACGACTCGCAGGCCGGTTTCGCCTACAGGACGGTCACCTATTCCGGACCGGGCGGCAAGGTGCTCGCCAAGACGGTGAACAGGCCCTGGTACAAGGAGACCGCGAAGAAGGTCCGCACCTGGGGCACCGTCACCGCCGACCTCACGGGCAACGCCTCCAGCAGGTCGTGGACGTCACTGGACGACGGCGCGGGTGCCAAGTGGCAGACCACGGCGACCTCCGACACCCACGACCCCGCCACCGGCCTGGTCACCCAGACCGAGGACCTGGGCGACACGACCACCTCCGCCGACGACCAGTGCACCCGCACCACCTTCGTCTCCGGCAGCGTTCCCGTCGCGGCCCCCGCCCGGGTCGAGACGGTCGCCAAGGCCTGCGACGCCGCCACCAGCCGCCCCGCCGACGTCATGTCCGACGTGCGCACCGCCTACGACGGCGCGGCGTACGGCGCCGCGGCGACCAAGGGCGACGCCACCAGGACGGCGAAACTCAAGACGTACAGCGGCTCCAGCGCGCTCTACCTCGAGTCCACGTCCACCTATGACGGCTACGGCCGGGCGCTGACCACCACCGACCTGACCGCCGACGTCACGGTCACTTCCGCCGGCGCGCTCACCCGCGCCGCCCGTACCGACGGCCGCACCACCACCACCGCCTACAACCCCACCACCGGATTCCCCACCAGCAGCTCGGTCACCACCCCGCCCGCCACACCCGGCGACAGCACGACCGCCCAGACGTCCACCACCGCCTACGAAGCGCTGCGCGGACAGCCTCTCACGGAGACCGACACCAACGGCAAGGTCATCACCTACGCCTACGACCCGCTGGGCCGCACGTCCAAGGTATGGCTCGCGGACCGGCTCACCGGCCAGACACCGACCTACGAGTTCACCTACACCATCACCGACAACAAGCCGGTCGTGGTCGGCACGAAGACCATCGGCAACAACGGAGCCCAGGACACCTCGTACGCCTTTTACGACGGCTTCCTGCGCCCCCGCCAGACACAGTCCCCCGGCCCGAACGGCAAGACCCTGCTCGCGGACACCTTCTACGACGAACGCGGCCTGACCGCGAAGGAGTTCGCCACCTACTACACCGACACCACCGCCCCGTCCACGACCATGTTCAAGCCCGCGGACGCACTCACCGTCGAGACACAGAACCGCTACACCTACGACGGACTGGGCCGCGTCACCGAGCTGAAGCAGATCGCCGGCAACGGCGACGGCGGAGCGGTCCTCGGCGTCACCCGGACGATCTACGGCGGCGACCGCACCACGGTCATCCCCCCGGTCGGCGGTACCGCGCGGACCACTCTCACCGACGCCCGCGGCAACACCACCGAACTGCGCCTGCTGCACGCCCGGGCCGCCGAGGCCGCCTACGACAGCACGCTGTACGGCTACTCGCCGCGCGGTGAGCTCACCAAGGTCACCGACCCGGCGGGCAACGCCTGGACCTGGACCTACGACCTGATGGGCCGGGTCACCGACACCACCGACCCCGACAAGGGCGCCGGGCACACCGACTACGACGACCGCTCCCAGGTGACCAGCACCAAGGACGGCCGCAACGCGGTCCTCGCCCACGTCTACGACGGCCTGGGCCGCAAGACCGAACTGCGGGACACGTCCGCGACCGGCACCCTGCGTGCCAAGTGGGTCTACGACACCGTCAGCGGAGCCAAGGGACAGCTCGCGTCCAGCTCGCGCTACGTCGGCGGCCAGGAGTACAAGTCCAGCGTCGTCGCCTACGACCGCCAGTACCGGCCGCTGCGCACGTCCGTGACGATCCCGTCGACCGAGGGCGACCTCCAGGGCACCTATCTGTCGACGACCTCGTACAACGCCTCGGGCACCGTGCAGGGCGTCGGCTACCCCAAGGCGGGTGCCCTGGCCGCCGGCAGCGTCACCTACACCTACGAGGACGGCACACTGCGGCCCGTGAAGGTCAGCGGTCCGCAGGACCTGACCGCCACGACGGCCTACAGCTTCGTGGGCAAGCCCCTGCAATACAGCATGGCCGCGGGGGGCGGCAAGAACACGCTCGAGACCAACACCTACCAGTGGGGCACCCAGCGGCTGGCCACCTCGCGGGTGGACCGCCAGGACGTCACGGGCGTCGACCAGTTCAACACCTACTCCTACGACGAGGCGGGCAACGTCCTGTCCGTCGCCGACAGTTCCCGCTCCGGCACCGACAACCAGTGCTTCTCCTACGACTACCTCGGCCGGCTGACCGAGGCGTGGGCCCAGTCGGCCACCAGCTGCGCCACCGCGCCCAGCGGCACCGTGCTGGGCGGCCCGGCCCCGTACTGGACGTCGTACAGCTACGACAAGGTCGGCAACCGGCTCTCCGAGACCCAGCACGCCACCACCTCCGGTGCCTCGGACACCAGCCGCACCTACCACTACCCCGACGCGGGTGCCGTACGGCCGCACGCCCTGAGCTCGATCGACACGACCACCGGAACCGTCAAGTCCACCGACAGCTTCACCTACGACACGGGCGGCAACACCCACACCCGCCAGCTGGGCAACGGCACCTCCCAGACCCTGGACTGGGACGCCGAGGGCCACCTCGCCAAGGTCACCCAGCCGGTCGAGGGCGGCAGCGACAAGGTCACCGACTACCTCTACGACGCCGCCGGCAACCGGCTGATCGGCCGTACCCCGACCGAGACCACCCTGTACCTCGGCTCCACCGAGGTCACGCTGGCCAAGGGCGCCACGACCGCCAAGGGCACCCGCTACTTCGACCTGGGCGGCGGACACCAGGCCGTCCAGGCCGACGACGGCACCATCTCCTTCACCCTGGCCGACCACCACGGCACCTCCCAGCTGTCCGTCAACGCGGCGAGCCAGGCGCTCACCCAGCGCCGCACGCTGCCCTTCGGCGGCCTGCGCGGCACCGTCCCGGGCACCTGGACCGGCACCAAGGGCTTCGTCGGCGGCACCACCGACACCGTCACCGGCCTCACCCACCTCGGCGCCCGCGAGTACGACCCGGCCATCGGCCGCTTCCTTTCGGTGGACCCGGTCTTCACGGCCGCCGACCCGCAGCAGATGCACGGGTACAGCTACGCCAACAGCAACCCGCTCACCTACTCCGACCCGGCCGGCACGGAGATCGGCTCCCGCCCCAACTCCTGCCAGTACGACATCAAGTACTGCTCCAAGCACCAGCAGAAGGAAGTCGGCTACGACGCGAAGTCGGGCACGTCCGACTACCACCGCGGCAACATCTACAAGCGCTCCCAGGCCGCCAAGAAGCACTGGGTGGCGTCGAACACCCCGGTCACCAAGGACATCGACAAGCTGGCCGACCAGTACTGGTCCCCGCGGATGAACGGGGAGTTCACGGACGACTTCTGGTACAACCCGGTCTACGAGTCGTCCAAGGAGGGCTCCGCCTGCTACGGGCGCGAGGGGTGCCGTCAGGCCTATCTCTACGTGCTGCACGGCGGCAAGGACGTCGACAAGGCGAAGGAGATCGCGGCCACCTACTGCGTCTACAACGCCGAGGAATGCAACGACAAGGCCGCGGCGGTCGCCCGCGGCAACGTCATCCGGGACGCCGTGGCCACCGCGTTGCTGGCCTATGTGGGCGGGGCCGCCGGCGCGGAGAGACCCTGCAACAGCTTCGTCCCGGGCACCGAAGTCCTCATGGCCGACGGCACCACCAAACCCATCGAGGACGTGAAGACAGGCGACAAGGTCCTCGCCACCGACCCGGAGACGGGCCGCACCAAGGTCAAGACCGTCACCGCCGAGATCACCGGCAAGGGCCTGAAGAACCTGGTCCGGATCACCCTCTCCATCACGGCCGACGGCAAGGAGCTGACCACGTCGATCACGGCGACCGACGGACACCCCTTCTGGGTCCCGGAACTCGGCGCATGGGTCGACGCCACCCGCCTGGCCGCCGGCGAACGACTCACTTCGTCCGCCCACGCCGAAGTCCGCATCACCACGATCCGACGCTGGACCCAGCCGGCCACGGTCCACAACCTGATCGTCGCCGACATTCACACCTACTACGCACTGGCCGGGGACACACCCGTCCTGGTGCACAACGGCTGCGGTGATTCTTCGCACGCCGCCGACTGCTACTGCAATTGGGGGCAGCCGGTCGTACCGCGTGCCAAGGCTCCCTCCGGAAACTCCGGAACCGCGACTCGAGACGTGCACGGCACCGACCGGACAGCGATGCGCGGAGTCGACGTCGACCATGTGTGGCAGAACGGGACGCTGTACACCCAGGAAGACGGCCAGATAGTCAGAGTCCTGAACACCGGAAACGGAACATACGATGTCGTCGTGCGCGATATGAGCAACCCGACCGGTGCACCCACCACCGTCATCAAGGATGCGACGCAGAATTACCTGGACAACAAACTCAACAGCGGGAGATGGGGATGATCGACGATCAGCCCTCCTGGACCGGTGCGGTCACGGAGCGATTGCGGTGCTGCGTCTGTGGAGGGTCGACCGACGACTCGCCCGACTACGTACTCGTCGAGTTGACCGCCCCCTCCGCCGATACACGCCAGTGGCTCGGCGCCCATGCCGGACATCTGAATGAGGTGCTTGCGGAGGGATTCCACGTCGAGGTCCACTTGATGTGACTCCCAGGGTGGCCGCTCCCTTGCACGGAAGGGGAGCGGCTTCCCTTTTCCCGACGAGCGGCCGAGTCCCTCCTGCCCCCGGTTCGCGTCAGGTTCGTGCGGGGCCCGGGAGCCGGGGTGCGGACGTCCTCAGCAGCCGGGGGAGACCACGGGCGTCGGAACGTCGATCCTGTCCACCGGGCCGCAGGGGCCCGTCGGGGGTGCCCTCGGGCGATCGCGGTGGGGTGTCACTCGTAGCGGTACTTCAGGGAATCCGCTTCCGCCTGTTCGATGTCGGCGATCGTCAGGTCGGGCATGCGCAGTTGGGCCAGGGTGACCTCGGCCGAGGTCGGCTGGGCGTCCGCCGGGAGCCACTGGTCCGGCTTCCACGCGCCGCTGCGCAGCAGCGACTTGGGGCAGTGCGGGTAGACCTCCTCGATGCCCAGCACCAGTGCGCTGGCCGGTGGCTTCCCCACGGCGGTCAGCTGGGACAGCAAGTCCGGGCGGGTGGAGACGCAGGCCCGGCCGTTCACCCTGAGGGTCGTCGTGCGCCCGGGGATGACGAACAGCAGCCCGGCCCGGCCGGTGGCGAGGACGTTCTGAAGCGTGTCGAGACGCTTGTTGCCGGTCGCGTCGGGTATCGCCACCGTCCGTGAGTCGAGGACGGCGACGAACCCTGCGGGGCCGCCGCGCGGGGAGACGTCACAGTTGCCCTCGGCGTCGGCGCTGGCGATCAGGACCAGCGCGGAGCATGCGATCAACCGCCGCGTCTGCTCGGTGAGTTCCGTCATCTGCTTGCGCACGGCGGCGTCGCCGGGGAGTGCGTAGACCCGGCGCAGCGTCTCCTGGTCGGGCACGGCGTCGAGGCGGAGCGAGTCGAAGGCACTGGCGGCAAGGGGTGGCGTCATGCCCCGACCCTACGTGGCCGACCTGCGTCGATCGCCGGTCGTGCGGAGAGTGGCCCGCTGAGCGGACCGCCGGGCGACAGGCCGGTTCGCGTGCAACACACTGGCGGCCGGTCGCTGACGAGCCCGAGGGTGCCGCCGACGGCACCCGTCGCACGGGGGCACAGCGGAAGACGAGAAGGGGGAACCGGGAGTCATGGACAGACGATCGAGTGCGGGATCTCGCCGGAGCAACGGAGGCGGAGACGGGGGCGCGGGGCCGCGCGGTCGGGCGGGCCGGTGGGCGCGGTCGCCCAGGGCCGGGGTGCTGGTGGTCGTGGCGCTGCTGGCGGGCGCCTTCGCCGTCACGCCGGCGTACGCGGACGACCCGGGGCTCAACTGTGCGCTCACCGCGACCGCCACGGTCTCGGTCTCCCCGTCACCCGTGGTGTTCGGGCAGAACGCCCAGGTGCAGTGGAGCGCGGACGGTGTGAACTGCTTCTCCGAAGACGCGTTGCAGATCAGCGGGCCCGGCTTCGATCCGGCCACGGAGATCTTCCCGGTCGGCGGCGGTTCGCGTGCGGTGTTCGTCGGCTTCACGGGCACCGCCACCTGGGACGTGACGGTCGTCGACCTGTCGTCGGACACCGGGTTCTCCCGGCATCTGGCGTCCGTCACGACATCGGTCTCCCAGGTCACCACCGTTCCCGACCTGACGGGCGACACCCTCGCCCAGGCCCGGCAGGCGCTGACGAACGAGGGGTACGTGCTCGGCAGTGTGGGCAGTGTCGTCGACTGCGAGAACGTGCAGAGGGTGAGCAGCCAGAGCCCCTCCGCGGGTACTCCGCTGGTGCGCGGTTCCTCGGTGTCGATCGACATCGGACGCAGGCCCGCGCCCCCCAGACAGTGCAACTGACCTGTCAACTCCTTCCCTGTGCGCCGGGATCGCGGAACTCGCGGTCCCGGCGCACGTGCGTGAGCCTGCCCTGCCCTGCCCTGCCCTGCCCTGACCGGCCCGGCGGGGCGCCGGTGCCGGCGCCGGGGGCTGTCGACGCGTTGCGAACGCACTGTCGACGGCCCTCGGCAGACTGAAGGTGTCGAGGCCGGACGGGCTCCCGCTTCGCCGGTTCCTCGGCACGGCGACGCCTCGCCGCCTCGTCACAACGTCACATCGCCACATCGGCACTTGTCACATCGGCACCTCGCCGCATGGCGACGCCGATCTGTCGATGCGTCGACTCGTCGATCCCGTCGGTCTCGTCTACGGGGTCCCGATGCCTCAGGAGAGTTCAGCATGAGAAAGCACGTGACGACCCTCATCGCCGCGGTCGCCCTCACCGCGGGCGCCGCGGTGAGCACGGCTCCCTCGGCCCTCGCCGCCGCCCCGGACGCGGCCGGCGGCACGGCGCGGGCGGCCGCCGCCCGGGCGTCGCACCCCGCGGCGAACGTCAACCGCAACGTCAGGCGGGTGCCGGCCACGCCGGCCGCGGCGAACGTGATCTACAGCCCCGGCTGCTCCGGAACGACCCTCCCCATCGACTGCACCATCACCGAGCCGGTGGTCACGCAGCGCGAGACGACGTACCCCTTCTCGTTCCTGCCGGGCGACCACGTCACCGTGACCGCGGGGGGCTGCGTGCAGACGGGCGGCCACGGGCTGACCTGGAAGCGGTACGTCGACCCGGCCTCGGACAACGACCTCTACCACGGGCTCATCACCGTGCCGGGGGCGACGGCCGACCTGGCACGGCTGGTGAACGTCGTCGGACGGCCGTACGTCGTCGGCGGCCGGGGCGGGAGCCTCAAACTGGGCTACGAGGACGACGGTTACTCCGACAACGGGTACACGGCGCACGACAACGGCACCGGGAACCAGTGCCTGAACTCCGTGAACGCCTACGTGCGCATCGTCGTCTCCTGACCGTCGTCTCCGTCCCCGGAGCGGCCGGGGCGGGGCACGCGGGACGACCGTCGGGCCCGGCGCGTGTCCCGCGCCCGACGGCCGTCCCGGTGGGCGCGGGCCCGCGCTACCCGTGCGCCAGGGTGACGTCGTGCCGGAGGATCCGGTGGTGGATCTCGGCCAGGGCAGGCGAGGGGTCGACCCCGTGTCCGTCCATCAGCAGGGCGCGGGCCGTGCGGAACGCGGCCAGGGCGTCGGCCTGCCGCCCCAGGCGGTACAGCGCGATCATCAGCTGGCCCCACAGCAGCTCGCGCGTGGGGTGGGTCCGCTCGAGTCCCTCCAGTTCGACGGCCGTCTGGGCGTCGAGCCTCAGGGCGAGCGCGGCCTCGATCCGGGTCTCGACCGCCGAGAGCCGGAGCTGTTCCAGCTGGGTCGAGCGGGCGGCCGTCGCGGGCAGGTGGCGGAACTCGGCGTACGCGTCTCCGCGCCACAGCGCGAGCGCGTCGGTGAGGTGCTCGAACGCGAGCCCGGGCCGGGTGGCCAGCGCCTGCCGGCCCGCACTCACCAGCCGCTCGAACCGTACGGCGTCCACCGCGGCCGGGTCGATCCGCAGCTGGTAGCCCGGCGGCCGGGTGACCAGTGCGTTCGCGGCGTCGGAGCCACCGGTGCGGCGAAGGGCCGCGCGCAGCCGGGAGACGTACGTGCGGACCGTCCGGTGCGCGCCCTCCGGAGGGCGCGCACCCCATAACTCGTCGACCAGCACCCATACGCCGACGGTCCGGCCGGGTGCGGCGGCCAGCAGGGCCAGGACACCGCGTGGCTGGGGACCGCCGAGAGCGACGGGCCGGCCGTGCACGGCTGCTTCCAGTGGTCCCAGTACGCGCAGTTCCAGCCCGGGAGTCTCCATCGTCCTCATCCCTGCTCTCGAAACGCTGGTGCGGGCGGCGGGGCCGCTCGCGGGGCCGTCAGGTGGTCCGAAACTGTGGCCCGGCGGAGCGCGGTTGTCATGCCCAGTTCCACTGAACGGTCCGTCGCGGATCCGGTGGACGGCCGGTCAGGCGCGGTCCGGGAGCACGGTGTCGGCGGGGTCCTTGCCGAGGTGGTGCAGGAGTCTGGCCCGCAGCGCATCGACGTCGGGATGCCCGAGTTCCTCGAAGAGGCCCAGGGAGCGGGTCCAGGCGTCGCGGGCGGCGTCCGGCCTGCGGGCGGCGTGGTGGGTGTCACCGAGGTGGGCGAGGATGTCCGCCTCGAAGTAGCGGTCCCCCAGCTCATGGAAGAGGACGGTGGCCTGTTCGTAGCAGGTGGCGGCCTCCTCGTGCCGGCCGAGATGGTGGTGGGCGTAGCCGAGCGTGTCCCAGGTGTGCGCCTCGCCGGAGGTGTGCCCGGTGTGCGCGACCAGCGCGAGTGCCTGTCTGCCGTGCACGATGGCCTCCTCGTAGTGGCCGAGTTCGGCCTGGTCCCAGCCGACGTTGTTCAGGGCCATCGCCTGCCAGGCGCGGTCGCCCGCGGCGCCGAACAGGTCCACCGCCCTGCGCGAGTGGTCCAGTGCCTGCGAGCGGAGTCCCTGGCGGGTGGAGACCCGGCCGAGGGCGAGGCAGGTGTGGCCCGCGCCCCCGGGATCACCGAGCTCCCGGTACAGCTCGGCGGCGCGTTCGAGATGGTCCCGCGCCTCGGCCTGCCGCCCGAGGGCCGAGGCGGCGTTGCCGAGGTTGCGCCGGGCGCACGCCTCCGCCGCCGGGTCGGCCAGCCGGTGGGCCGAGGCCAGCGCGACCGTGTGGACGGCGGTCCAGTCGGACCACAGGACGCTGCGCTGCTGGAACGTGGTCAGCGCCGCGGCCAGCTGCCACACGTGACGGTCGCAGCCCGCGTCGAAGGCGTGGTGGACGGCGTTGAGGAGGACGGGGTGCTCGGCGGTGAACCACGCTGTCGCGGCCTCCCGGTCGGCCGGTCGCTCGGGCGCCACCCCGGGCCGGGCCGGTGCGGGGACGACGCGGTCGGCCGGCGGCCCGAGGAGGCGCTGTGCCTCCACGGCGGTGTGCAGGTAGTGGTCGAGCATCCGGTGCGTCGCCTCGAGACGGTCGTCCCGCGGGTCCTCGGCCCGGGCCAGCTCCCCTGCGTACTCCCGCAGCAGATCGTGGAAGGTGTAGCGGCCGGGGACGGGCTCGGCGAGCAGGTGCGTCCGGGTCAGTTCCGACAGCTGCGCCCTGACCTGCGCGGGTGACGAACCGGCCAGACTCGCCGCGGCGGACGCGGTGACGTCCGGGCCGGGGTGCAGTCCGAGCAGTCGGAACAGCCGGGCGGCCGCGGGACCGAGGGAGTCGTAGGACCAGGAGAAGACGGCCCGCACCTGGCTCGCCGGGTCGCCGCCGTCGAGCGCGTCCAGCCGGTCGCCGGTGCCGGTGAGTTCGTCCGCGAGCGTGGCGAGCGGGATGTGCGGCTGGGCGGCGGCGCGCGCGGCGACGACGGCGAGGGCCAGGGGCAGACCCGCGCAGCTTTCCACGACGGCCGCGACGGCGGCGGGCTCGGCCGCGGTGCGGGCGGCGCCGAGCCGGTCGGCCAGCATGGACCCGGCCTCGGCCGGGGTGAGCACGTCGAGGGCGAGCAGATGGGCGCCCTCGGCCACGGCCAGACTGGTGAGGCGGTTGCGGCTGGTGACCAGCGCCAGGCAGCCGGGTGCGCCCGGCAGCAGCGGCCGGACCTGTTCGGCGTCCCGGGCGTTGTCCAGGACCACCAGCACCCGCCGGTCGGCCAGCAGACTGCGGTAGAGGGCGGCCTGGGCCTCCACGCCCGCGGGGATCCTGGCCGGGGGCACCTGGAAGGCGTCCAGGAACCCCCGCAGTGCCTCGGCCGGGTCGCGGGCGGGTCCGCCCGGGTCGAAGCCGCGCAGGTTGACGTACAACTGGCCGTCCGGGAAGTGCCCGCGCATCCGGTGTCCCCAGTGCACGGCCAGGGTCGTCTTGCCGACGCCGGCGGTGCCGGACACCGCCGAGATCACCACGGGGGCCGACGACCGTGCCGTGTCGACGATGCCGTCCAGGTGCGACAACTCCTTCTCCCGGCCGGTGAACCCCCTTACCGAAAGCGGCAGTTGGGCGGGGATCACCTCGCGCTGCGGACGGGGGCGCGGGGGCTCCGGCGCGGCCGCGGGACCCGTCGAGCCGAGCGACCGGCCCCGCAGGACGAGCTGATGGACCTCGCGCAGCGCGGTGCCGGGATCCGTCCCCAGCTCCTCCGCGAGACGCTGTCGCACCGCGGCGTAGCACTCCAGCGCCTCCGGGCCCCGTCCGGCGGAGTACAGCGCCCGCATCAGCGCCTCGGCCAGCGGCTCCACGAGCGGGTGTTCGCCCAGCAGCGCGGAGAGCGGCCCGATCGCGGAGGCGGGGTCACCGAGCCGGGTCCGGACGCTGGCCCACTGGACGGTCGCGTCCACCCGCTCGCGCCGCCACGCCTCCCGTGTCCGCTCCGCCCAGATACCGTCCAGTCCGCTGAGCGGCTCGCCGCGCCACAGACCGAGGGCCTCGCCCAGCAGCGACGCCCGCGCGGGGTCCGGCAGCGCGTCCGTCCGTGCCTGACCGATCAGGTGTCGGAAGCGGTGTACGTCGACCTCTTCCCGGCCGGCCTCCAGGACGTAGCCGCCGGACCGGCGCGTCAGCCGCAGCCGCCGGTCCGCGGGTTCCGGCGTCTGTTCGCAGATCTGACGGATCCGGGCTATGTGCGAGTAGACCGAGCGGCGGGCCCCCTGCGGCGGGGCCGGGCCCCACACCCGTGTGATCACCACGTCGGCGGCCACCGGCCGGCCCGCGTCCACGGCCAACGCCGCGAGTACGGCGCGCCGTTGCGGTGGTCCCACCTCCGTCGTCCGCTCCGGCCCGGCCAGTTCGACGGGTCCGAGTAATCGCACTTGCGGCATGTTGGCCCCCCAGGTCCTTCGGCGTCGCACGAGTCTGCCCGCGTCCGGACCGGGAGCGACAGCGTCCTCGGCGGGGGACGACAAACTATTGACAACATTTCGCCCAGACCTGGCTCTCACCATGGAAGCGCGGCGCGGCGGCCGACCACCGGACGCGCCACGACACGCGCCCGCGCGGGGCGCACCGGGGACACGGGGAATCGGGGACGTGGGGGGATCATGCGGGACGGCGGAGGATCCGTACGCGCGCGCACCGGTATCGGCGCGGAACGCATCGCGGCGGGCGAAGACAGTGGCAGTGGCCGTGGCAGTGGCAGTGGCGGGCGGAGTGTGCTCGCGGGAGCGTTCGCGCTGCTGGCCGCGGTGGAACGGACCGGGGGAGCGGGGCTGACCCGGCTCGCCTGCGAGAGCGGACTGCCCAAGGCCACGGCACACCGGCTGCTGGAGCAACTGCTCGGCCTGGGCGCGGTGGAGCGGGACGCGGACGGCTACCGGATCGGCTCGCGGATGTTCCAGCTGGGCAACGCGTGGCAGCCGCACCCGGGGCTGCGGGCCGCGGCCGCCGGACCCGCCCGCCGGCTCGCGGCGGTCACGGGCGCGGCCGTCGGGGTCGCCGTGCTCCGCCACGACCGCACCCTCGTCCTGGACTGGGCGCCCGGCGACGCCGTGGCGCTCCCGGCGCTGTGCGACCGGTCGGCCTGGCCCTGGTACACCGCGGCGGGCAAGGTGCTCGCCGCGGCACCGGAGTACCGCTTCCCGCCCACGGTGACGCCTGCCTCGTGGCCCCGCGAGGGGCGCGCGATCCGGGAGCGCGGTGTCGCGGTCGACCGGGGCGTCCTGACGCCCGGCGTGTGCTGCGTGGCGGCCCCGCTGTACGACATGAGCGGCGCCCCGGTCGCCGCGCTGTTCGCGGCGACCGGCCCGGCCCGCCGTCCGGAGCGGCTGGCCGACGTCGTACGGCGGACCGGCACCGCGATCAGCGCGGGCCTCGGGGGCGGCCGCTCCCGGCGGATCACCTGAACCCGGGACGACCGGCGTGCCGGGCGCGGCTCCGTTCCCGGGGCCCCGCCCGACCGCACCACGTGCGCAGCGCGGGACGACCACGTCCTACTCTTCTCCTGATCATGACAATGCCGGCCTCCAGGGTCGGAGCGGTACGGGGGAGAGCACATGACGTATCGGCGTGCGGTGATACCGGCACTCGTCGGGGGCCTGCTGGTCACACTGCTGCTGTGGTGGGCCGGATCGAGCGCGCAGGCCCTGCAACTGCGCGGTGCTGGCGGCGTGTTCGACATCGACTCCATGAACGAACTCCGGCGGTGGCTCGCCCCGTGGTCCTACGACCCGTCGGTGCCCTCGCTGCCCGGTGGGCCGGCGGGTGGCGATCCGGCGTCGGGCGCAGCCACCCGGTACACAGATCTGTACCGCACCGGGATGCAGATCAGGTTCGTGGTCGTGTTCGCCGTCTTCGTGGCCGGCGCCCTGCTCCTGGTGCGCCGCATCCCGCCGACGCGAGGCCGTACGCCGGCCACCGTGCTCGCCCTGTGGGCCTGGGGCCCGGTGGCCGGCACGCTGGCCGTCACGCTCTCCGCGCCGTGGCTGATCGCGTCCCGGGGCAACGGCAGTTACCGGCTGCTGCCCCAACTCGCGGGCGTGGCCGCGTCGAGCGGACCGGTCGTGGTGTTCGTGTCGCTGGTGACCGCCCTGCTCACGGTGGCCGTGGCGCGCGTCACCGCCAAGGGGGAGGAGCCGGCCGCCCGGCAGAGCGTGCCGCCGCGCGCCGCTCGCCTCGCCGCGAGCGTCGGCACCGCGGCGATCGCGCTGTCCCTGGTGGTCCTGTCCTACGAGCGGGTGGCCGCGGCGATCCAGACCTCGTTCGGTGGCTCCGGGCTGCTGTCCGAACCCGGCGACCTCCTGCGCCAGTGGCTGCTGCTCGGTGGCTGGAGCGGACCGGGGACCGCTCCGCTCGGTGACTGGCTGCTCTACCGGGCCATCGACGCGCTGGTGCTGGCCGTCGTGTGGTGGGCGCTGCGGCTGCTGCCCGGGATGCTCACCCGGACCACCGTGCCGGGGGTCGTCGCCGGCGCGATCTGCGCGACCGTGCTGGGTCTCCTCGTGAGCCGGCTGCTGCTGACGGCGATCGACGGCACGGTCGGCGTCTGGGGGCCGGTGCACCTGTTCTCCAGGCTCGGCGAGGGCGTGCCCGCCGCCGTCACCTTCGGCGTCGTGGCCGGACTGGCCGCCTTCGTGACGCTGCGGCTGGCGCAGGGCCGTAGGACCGCCGGGAGTCCGGAGGGATCCGACGGCGTGAGTGTCACGGAGTGACCCGGCGCCGCAGGCCCGGCGCCGGTGGCCGGGGCGCCGCGCAACCGTCACCGCCCTACAGGCCTGAGCCGCGCCCGCCGTACGTTCCTGAGCCGCGCCTGCCGTCCGGTGCTACGCCGCGCCCGCAGTCCGGTGCTACGCCGCGCCCGTCGTCCGCGGCTGTGCCGGGCCTGCCGTCCGGTGCTGCGCCGCGCCCGCAGTGCGGTGTTGCGCCGTGCCCGTCGTCCGCGGCTGTGCCGGGCCTGCCGTCCGGTGCTACGCCGCGCCCGCGGTCCGGGCCTGAGTCGCGCCCGCAGTCCGGTGCTGCGCAGTGCCCGCCGTACGCCCCTGAGTCGCGCCCGCAGTCTGGTGCTGCGCCGTGGCCGCCGTACGCCCCTGAGTCGCGCCCGCAGTCTGGTGCTGCGCCGTGGCCGCCGTCCGCTGCTGTGCCGGGCCCTCCGGGCCCGCCGGGCCGGGCGGCCGGGGCGGCCCGGAGCCCGTGCCGCCGCCTGCGGCCGTCACACCGTGGAACGGTTCCGCACCCGGCCGCCGGCGGGCCAGGGCGTACAGGCACACGCCGAGCCAGCCGGCGGCGAAGAGCCAGCCGCCGACGACGTCGCTGAACCAATGCACCCCGAGGTAGACGCGGGTCAGCCCGACCAGCGCGGCCCACGCGCCGGCGGCCACGGCGAGCGGGGCGCCGCCTCGCGCACCGCGCACCCGGAGGGCGACGATCAGCAGTCCCGCGGCGAGCGCCGAGGTGGTGGTGTGCCCGGACGGGAACGCCCAGCCGGAGGCATGGGTCTGCCAGTCCGTCAGGGGCGGACGGGGCCGGGCCACGAGTGTCATCACGCCGTACCGCAGCGCCTGGCCCGCTCCCAGACAGCCCAGGCAGAGCGCGACGGCGAGCGCGCGCTGCCGTGGGGTACGCCCCGCGACGACCCCGGCGACCGCGGCCAGGACGAAGGGGACGACGCCCGTCCCCGTGGCGGTCACTCCGCGGGCGAACGCCAGCGCCACGTCCGGCCGGTGGCCGACCGACCACGAGAGCAGCGCACGGTCCACGGGAAGGGGCCTGCCGTCATGCCCGACGACGACCGCGGTCAGCAGACCGAACGCCGCCCATGCGCCGAGGCCGCAGCCGCCCGCCCGGGCGGCGGTCCTGTCGCCCCTCATACCGCCACCACCCGCAGGGGACGCGGCGGCCGGACGGCCGTGTGTCGCGCCGCAGAAGCCCCGGCCTGCCCGCGCCGAGCGGACGGCGGCCCCGCCGCGGTGGGCAGTGGCCCCGCCCGGCCGGACAGCGGCCCCGCCTCGCCGGACAGCACCGCATCGACCCCCGGCACGCCGGACGAGAACAGCGGGGACCGGGCCTCCGGCACCTCGGCGACGAGCTGCGACGATAGGTGCATGGCTGTGGCCATCGCGGGGAGCCCCTTCCTCCTTCGTCCGGACCGCCGGAGGCGATGACGACACCGGTAAGGCGGCACCCGACGGATGACTACAATCCTGTAGACGGTCTACTGAACTGTAGACGATGGCGGAATGAGGAACGTTCCCATGACGGACGCGAGGGACGAGAGGCGGCCGGCCGGCGAGCTCGAGGCCGCCGTCATGGCCGCGCTGTGGGCGGCCGGAGCCCCGCTCACCGCGGGCCGGGTACAGGCCGAGCTCGGCTCCGGTCTGGCCCGTACGACGGTGGCGACGATACTGACCCGGCTGCACGAGAAGGGCGTCGTCGCCCGCGAGCGACAGGGCCGCGGGTACGCCTACTTCCCCGTGCAGGACGCCCCCGGACTGACGGCCCGGCGCATGCACACCGAACTCGACCGGGACGACGACCGGGAGACGGTCCTGGCCCGCTTCGTCGCCCAGCTCAGCCCCGGCGACGAGCAGCACCTGCGGCGGCTCCTGGAGGGCGGCGAGTGATGACCGCCCTGCTGCTCGTACCGCTGGTCCTGCCCTTCCTCGCGCCGGCGCTGGCCCGCCGCACCCTGGACCGCCTCGCCCCCGCCACCGCGCTGTGGATCGTCACCGCCTCGGTCCTGGCCCTCGCCGGAGCCTGTGTCGCGGCCCTCGGCGCACTGGTCCTCACCGGGCTGCTCCAGATCCCCGCCCTCGCCGCCCTCGGGGAACTCGTCCACCCCCTGCGGACGCCCTCGGACCTCGTCGTCGTCCCCGTCGCCGCGGCGGCCACGGGGGTGCTCACCCTCAGCGCCTGGACCCTCGTGCGCTCGGCCCTGCGGCAGGCGCGCGCCCTGCGTACGGCCCGTACGCTGGCCGACCGCCGTCCCGCCGCCGGGGACCTGTGCGTCGTCGAGTCGCCCCACGCGGACGCCTACGCCCTGCCCGGACGCCCCCACCGCATCGTCGTCACCACCGCCATGCTGCGCACCCTGGGGCCCGCCGAGCGCGAGGCGCTCTTCGCCCACGAGCGGGCCCACAACCGGTCCGGCCACCACTACTTCCTGGCCGCCGCCGAGATCGCCGCCCACTGCCACCCCGCCCTGCGCGCCGCGCGCGACAGCGTCCGGCTCGCCGCCGAGCGCGCCGCCGACGAGGCGGCCGCCGAGGTCACCGGGGACCGGCGCCTGATCGCCACGGCCATCGCCCGCGCCGCCCTCGCCGGGCAGACCTCGCCCTCGACCCGTCCGGACATCGCGCCCGCGGCGACGGCCGGACCCGTTCCGCAGCGCGTCGCGGCCCTTCTCGCGCCCGTCCGCAAGCGCCCGCGCGCCACCCGTCGTACCGCGTTCCTCCTGGTGGCCTGCACCGTCCTGTCCGTCGCCGCCGGAGCGGCGGGCGTCGTCGACTTCCACCACGAGGTCGAGGTCGCCCAGGGCGAAGAGGCCCCCTGACCGGCCCGTGCGAGGCCGACGGGCCGGGCGGGACGCCGGGGAAGGCGGCGCGCGGACGTAGTACCGCGGTACCACGCGCACGGCCGGGTTCAGCCTTGCGGTACCACCGCGGCGCGGTGATCGGCGCCTAGCGTTGCCGGTGTGGCGTCGATGGCGACGGACGCCCGAGTCCGACAGGAAGAACGAGCATGATCGAGGCACGGCAGCTGACCAAGAAGTACGGCGAGAAGACGGCCGTCGACGGGCTGGACTTCGTCGTCGAGCCGGGAACCGTGACGGGGTTCCTCGGGCCCAACGGCGCGGGCAAGTCCACCACCATGCGCATGATCGTCGGTCTGGACGCCCCGACGAGCGGCTCCGTCACCGTGAACGGCCGTCACTACGCCCGGCACCGGGCCCCGCTCCAGGAGGTCGGCGCCCTCCTCGAGGCGAAGTCGATCCATCCGGGCCGCTCGGCGTACAACCACCTCAGGGCGCTCGCCCTCACCCACGGCATCCCCGGCAGCCGGGTCGACGAGGTCATCGCTCTCGCGGGTCTCGGCAGCGTGGCGAAGCAGCGGGCCGGGGCCTTCTCCCTCGGCATGGGCCAGCGGCTCGGTATCGCGGCGGCCCTGCTGGGCGATCCGCAGACGGTGATGCTGGACGAGCCGGTCAACGGACTGGACCCGGAGGGGGTGCTCTGGATCCGCAACCTCCTCAAGGGGCTCGCCGACGAGGGCCGGACGGTGTTCGTGTCCTCGCACCTCATGAGCGAGATGGCACTGGTGGCCGACCATCTGATCATCGTCGGACGCGGCCGGCTGCTGGCCGACACGACCGTGGCGGACCTGATCCGCGAGGCGGGCGGCGACACGGTGAGGGTGGCGACCGGTGAGCCGGCGCGGCTGCGGGACGTGCTGGCCGGGCCCGGCGTCGGCGTCACCGGACGGATCGGCTCCGAGGAGCTTCAGGTGACCGGGCTGACCGCCCGCGAGATCGGCCTGAAGGCCGCCGAGCACGGCATCGCGCTGTTCGAACTGAGCGCGCGGACGGTGTCACTGGAGGAGGCGTTCATGGACCTGACCAGGGATGCGGTGGAGTACCACGGCACCACGACCGGCGACGAGAACCTCGGGAGGCCCGCGTGAGCACCCTCACCACGACCCCCCAGGAGAACCGGGCCACGCCCGCCCGCCCCGCCTACCGGGTGACCGGACGGCGCGTCCTGGCCTCGGAATGGGCCAAGCTGTGGTCCCTGCGCTCGACCTGGATCACCCTGGGCCTCGCCCTGGTGTTCCTGGTGGCGTTCGGCCTGATCGCCTCGAGCCGCTACCGCTCGGGGATCGGCACCGGCCGCATCGACCGCGACTTCGCCGACTCGACGGCCGTCAGCCTGTCCCTCTTCGGCACGAACTTCGCCCAACTGGCCCTGGGCGTGCTCGGCGTGCTGGTCACGGCGGGGGAGTACTCGACCGGCATGATCCGGTCGACACTCGCCGCGGTGCCCCGCCGTCTGCCCGTGCTGTGGTCGAAGGCGGCCGTCTTCGGGCTGGTCGCGCTGGCCGTGGGGACGCTCGGCGCGTTCGCCGCCTTCCTGATCGGCAGCGGGATCGTCTCGGACACACCCGCGGCCATGAACCTCTCGCACGCCGGTGTCCTGCGCAGCCTGCTGGGCGCGGGCCTCTACCTGGGCCTGGTCGGCGTGATCGGTGCGGCCCTGGGCGCGCTGCTGCGGTCGGTGGCGGGCGGCATCTCCGTACTGGTGGCCGGCCTCATGCTCGTCCCGGGACTGATCTCGCTGCTGCCGAGCTCCTGGCAGGGCGACATCAGCCCCTATCTGCCGTCCGAGGCGGGCGGGGCGATGTTCGCCCTCACCCACGACTCCACCACCCTCTCGCCGGGCGCCGGACTGCTGGTGCTCCTCTGCTGGACGGCACTGGCGCTGGGCGGCGCGGCGTACCGGCTCGTGCGCACCGACGTCTGACGGCCGCACCATGGACGAGTGACACCTGTGACCACCGACGAACTCAGCGGGATGGGACCGCTGGTCGCCCGGCTCACCCGGGGCGGCCAGCGGCTCAGACACGCCGACCGCGCCCGGCCGTGGGTGCTGGACACCGCGGTCGTGGTCGTCGTCTTCCTGATGTTCTGCCTGCCGGACCTCGTCCACGGCGTGCGGGACGACGGCGACGGCCCCCGCCGTTTCCGTCTGGCGTTCACCGGGCTCCCCGTCCCCGCGATGCTGGCGTTCCAGGCCGGACTCGTGCTGCCCCTGCTGTGGCGACGGCGCAAGCCCGCGGTGGCCTTCGGGGTGACAGCGGCGGTGTTCGTCCTCCAGTGGGCGATCGGCGCGGCACTGCGCGCCGACGTCGCCCTTCTCGTCGCCCTCTACAGCCTGGCCCTGCACGGGTGGCTGCGGCAGCTGCCGTGGGCCTGCGCGGTGATGACGGGCGCCCTGGCCCTGGTCGCGGTCCGCGCGTCCCCCGCCGTGTCGGTCTGGGACGGGCTGTTCTTCCTGCTGAGCACGGCGACCGCGGCCCTGGCGCTCGGCCTGGTGGTACGGATCCGCAGGGCCCAGCTCGCCGGGCTGAGGGACCGGGCCACCCGGCTGGAGATAGAGCGCGACCAGCGCAGCAGGCTCGCCGCGGCCACCGAACGCACCCGGGTGGCACGCGAGATGCACGACATCGTCGGACACAACCTGTCCGTCATCATCACGCTCGCGGACGCCGGCGCCTACGCCGCCGACGCCGCCCCGGAACGCGGCAAGGAGGCCCTGCGGCTCATCGGCGACACCGGCCGGCAGGCCCTCGGCGAACTGCGGCGGGTCCTGGGCGTGCTGCGCGAGGCGGCGGACGGCACGGCCGAGGGGCCCGAACTCAGCCCGCAGCCCGGCATCCCCGACATCGAGGCACTGTGCGCCAAGGTGCGCGCCGCGGGCCTCGGCATCGTCTACCGGACCTCGGGGGACATGGACGCCCTGGACAGCGGCGTGCAGCTGACCGTGTACCGCATCGTGCAGGAAGCCCTCACCAACACCCTCAAGCACGCCGACCCGGACACCGTCGTCCGGCTGGCGATCGTCGAGAAGGACGCCCGGCTGACCGTCCGGGTCCAGGACACCGGCCCGGCCGCACCGTCCGGCCGGCCGAACGAGGAAGGGCACGGCCTGGTGGGCATGCGGGAGAGAGCGGCTCTGTACGGCGGCACGGTCAGCGCGGGTCCGGCGGGCGGCGGATGGAGCGTCGAGGCCGTCCTGGACCTGGCGCCCCAGGGCGGTGCCCGGTGACCACCGTCCTCATCGTCGACGACCAGCCGCTGCAACGCTACGGCTTCCGCATGCTCCTGGAGTCCGTCGCCGGGACGGACGTCGTCGGCGAGGCCGTCCACGGCGCCGAGGCCGTCCGCAAGACGGCCGAACTGCGCCCGGACGTCGTCCTGATGGACGTCCGCATGCCCGGCATGGACGGCATCGAGGCCACCCGCCGCATCGCCGCCGCCGGCGGCCGCTCACGCGTCCTCGTACTCACCACCTTCGACCTCGACGAATACGTCCACGCCGCCCTGCGGGCCGGTGCCAGCGGCTTCCTCCTCAAGGACGCGCGCCCCGAGGAACTCCTCGCCGGCATCCGCGCCGTCGCCGTGGGCGACGCCGTCATCGCGCCCGCCCTCACCCGCCGCCTCCTGGACGAGTTCGCCCGCTACGTGCCCGCGCGCCGGGACGCCGCCGAGGACCCGGGGCTCGGCTCGCTCACCGACCGGGAACGCGAGATCCTCGTCGCCGTCGGCAAGGGCTGGACCAACGGCGAGATCGCGGCCCGTTTCGTGCTGTCCGAGTCCACCGTCAAGACCCATGTGGGCCGTGTCCTGGCCAAGATCGGCGCCCGGGACCGCGTACAGGCCGTGATCTTCGCCTACGACCACGGGCTCGCCCGCCCCAACGACGACCGGACCGGCGGCGGCTGAAGCCGCGGCGGCCGAACCGGTGACGCCGACTGGTTGGATGTGATGCCGGCGATCACCGTCCACCTGGGGGTACCACATGATCCGAACCGGCGAGCTCCTGCCGTCCGACCGGGAGGCCTGGGAGGCGCTGTTCCGCGCCTACATCGACTTCTACCAGCGGGTCGAGCCGCCCGAGATGTACGAGCGGGCGTGGCGGGACTTCCGGGCCGGCACACGCGTGCACGCACTCGGGGCCAGGCTCGACGACCGGCTGGTGGGCATCGCCCACTTCTTCGTCCACCCCAACACCTCGGGGCCGGACGTCTGCTACCTCCAGGACCTCTACACCGCGCCGGAAGTCCGCGGCCAGGGTGTCGCCCGCGCGCTGATCGCCGCCGTCACCGAGTGGTCGCGGGCCCAGGGCTGCTGCCGCGTCTACTGGAACACCCACGAGTCCAACACCACGGCCCGGCGCCTCTACGACAAGGTCGCCGAGAACCGCGGGTTCATCCGCTACCAGATCGAACTGCCCCGCTGAGGGCCCGACCGGACGGGTTCCGCCCCGGGGCGGGGGCCGCCCTCTTTCCCGGCTCCGCGAACTGACTTGGCCCGGACACGTTTGTTCGGACGCGGACGGTGCACACGAGAACCTAACACTGTCCTTACAAGACGAAGCGGAGACGCATCATGGGCATCATCGCGTGGATCATCATCGGCCTGCTCGCCGGGGCCATCGCCAAGGCCCTGATGCCGGGCAAGGACCCCGGCGGCATCATCATCACCATGCTCATCGGCATCGCCGGTGGTCTGCTCGGTGGCTGGCTGGGCAAGGTGATCTTCGGTGTCGACTCGATCGACGGGTTCTTCGACCTGTCCACCTGGATCGCCGCGATCGTCGGCTCCTTCATCCTGCTGGCCCTCTACCGCCTCGTCACCGGCAACCGGCACTCCCACCGGCACGCATGACATGACGCGCTGACGGTGCGCGCGCCGAGGCGCGTGGCGCGTGAACGGCTCCCCCCTGATGCCAGGGCGGGAGCCGTCGGCGTGTTCACCGCCGTGCGGACCGGCCGATCGCCCGGGAGCCCGGCGGACCGTCGCGCCGCGCGGTCAGCCGTCGCTGCTCTGCCGTGCCGCCCGCTGACGCAGCGAGATCCGGTTGCCGTCGGGGTCCACGGCCTCGGCGCGGATCCCGAAGCCGTAGTCCTCCGGCTCGGGCCGGTCGAAGGGCACCCCGCGGTCGCGGAGGACCTCGAAGTCCGCGCGCAGGTCGTCCGATTCGAGGAAGACCGGCCCCGGGGCGGTCGTGCTGCCCGGCTGCCCCGCGGCGGCGGCGTGCGGCCACAGGACGATCTCCAGCGGGCTGCCGGGAACGCCCACCGTGAGGAAGCGTCCCTCGGGACCCGGATGGTCGACGCGCTTCTCCAGACCCAGCTGCTCCGTGTAGAACCTCAGCGCGCGGTCCTGGTCGGTGACATAGAGCGTCACGTACATGATGTTCTTCAGCATGGCCCGTCCTTCTCGTGCTTCTCGCCTGTTTCGTTCTTCGGTCCGACGCCGGGTGTCCGGCGTGCTGCTCCACTGACGGACCCCGCCGGGAGAATGTGACCGGAGGGCTCCGCTACCTTCGGGCCATGTCGATCACCGCACAACTGCGCGACTCGGTGAAGCTGCCGGGCGGACGCGCGCTGGTCAACGGCTTCGCCTTCGAGAGCCGTGGGGCGACGCAGTGCCGCGCTCTCCTCCGCAACGGCCACGAGCTGGAGGTCCACGACCTGCACCAGGTCTTCGCCGGGGAACGCGCGCCGATGGCCGTCTTCCCCTGTCCCTGGCCCGGTTGGGAGCGCGGAGTCCACTCGGTCGGCCCCGACGGCTCGTTCGCGGTGTTCTCGGGCCAGCGGGCGGTGAGGGCCGTGGGGTCCGGCGGACAGACCTTGTGGGAGTACCGGCACGGCTGCTGGGGTCCCGAGATCGGTCACCCGCACACGGGGGACGAGCAGGAGGTGTGCCGCGGCCTCGAACACGGCTCCTGCCGGATCTCCGACGACGGCCGGCTGGTCTGGGCGCACGTCGTCGGCGCGGACGCGGAGGACGGGGCGGAGCGCTGGGTCGTCCTCGACGCCCGCGACGGGCGGGAGCTGGCCGGTCTGCCGCTCGACGGCGCCGCCGCCGGTTCGCACCACCTCTCCCACCCCGACGGGGTCCACATGGGCCTGTGCGTCGGCATGGGCCAGGACGGCATCCTGCTGCACTGGGCCCGCCTGGACGGCGAGCGGCTGACCGGCTGGGACCTGAACGTGACCATGGACCGCATCCTCACGGACGTCCACGCGGGGCATCCGGGGTTCCTCACCGTCGAGCACTACGGGGCGGACCTGCAACTGCACGCCCTGGACGGCACCGTGCTCGCGGAGCGGGAGCCCGGCCCGGCCGGCGACGAGGACCTGTCCTGGGACTACGGCGGCGGCTTCGTCGACGCCGACACCGTCATCGCCGGCACGGTCGGGGACGACGAGGACCCGGAACAGGCCGTCCACTGGCTGCTCGACGCCCGCACCCTGGAGACGCGCGAGGCGGTCGCGTATCCGTCGGGCCCCGTCACGGGCGGGGTGCGCCCGCTGGGCGACGGGACCTGGCTCACCTACGACGAGGAGAGCGGGACGCTCGACCGCTGGGGCGTGGCCGGGAGCCGGACGCCGTCACCGGCCGGCTGAGCCGCGGCTGCCGGCGCGCCGGGCCCGCCGCGCGACGGGCCCCCACGACACCCCGGCCGCCGGTCTGCCTGCCCGACGGCTACCCGGCGTCGTCGGGGCCGGGGTGCGAGGCCCGGTGATGTTCCGTCAGAAGGGTGAGCAGGGAGACCAGTTCGCGCTGCTGCTCCGGGGCGAGGGGGGGCCAGCAGTTCGCGCTGGGCGTCCGCGACGAGCGTGTCGAGACGCTCCAGGCGCCGGCGGCCGGCGGGGGTCAGGCTGACGACGTTGCGGCGGCGGTCGCCGGGATCCGGTTCGCGGCGCACGCACGCGCCGGCGGCGCATCCGGCACTGGTCGGAGTTCGAGCGCGGCGGCCACTTCGCCGCGACGGAGGTACCGGAACTGCTCGCCGAGGACGTCCGGGAGTTCTTCCTCGCCCGTGTCGGACAGGACTGAGGGCGGCGCGCGCGAAGGCCGGGCACACTGGCCGTCATGCCCGTCTCGCTGCACCACCTCGTCATCGATGCCCACGATCTGCCCGCGCTCGCCCGGTTCTGGGCCGAGGTACTGCACTGGCGCGTCCTGTCCGAACGGGAGCGCGAGATCGTCATCGGGCCCGAGGAGACGGCGCCGGTGGGCATCTGCTTCATGCCGGTGACGGAGCCGAAGGCCGTCAAGAACCGACTGCATCTCGACCTGACGTGCGGCGCCGAGGACCGGGAGGCGGAGATCGAGCGCATCCTCGCGCTCGGCGCCCGCCGGGCGGACGTCGGCCAGAGCGGCGCCGAGTCCTGGACGGTGCTGGCCGACCCCGAGGGCAACGAGTTCTGCGTGGTCCGCCCGAAGCGGACTCTGATCGGCTAGCACCGGACTACTTGCCCTTGCCCGGCCCCGACCTTGCGCGGGGTGTGTCCCGCGTCCCGTCGGGGGCGGGTGGAGACGGCGGTGTGTGAGGCTCCCCCGAGTCTCCCTCACACACCGCCCGTATGGGTGTCAGCTGCACGTGCGGTAGTTGTAGCCCGCGATGCGCCCGCTGCCGTCGCCGTCGGTGAAGTGGTAGTAGCCGTCGCTGTCGCGCGAGACGCTGATCACGTGGCTGGTGCCGATGTAGTACGCCACGGTGTTGCCGCTCGTGCCGTAGTCGGAGTTGCGCAGCCAGTTGCCGGCCGCGGTCCAGGTGTTCTGACCGGCCGAACCGTCGCTGCCCACCTGGAACTTGGTCTGCCATCTCGCGGTCGCCGCCGCGGTGTTGCTCCCGAAGTCGCCGTCGATGCCGGAGGCGGCGAGTTCGCCGTCGGCCCACAGGATCTTCTGCCACAGGCAGGTCGCGTTGGACTGCTTGTTGTGCCCGGTGTCCACGATGCCTTCGTTGTCCCAGTCGTCGGCGAACACCCCGCCGCCGTAGACGTAGTCCAGGCCGCTGTAGGTCCCGCTCGCGGATGCCGGGGTGGCGCTCAGCGCGAGGACGCCGGCGGTCAGGGCGCCGATGGTGCAGGCGGCGAACCGGGCTCTCTTCGAGGTCACGGAAATCCCTCCTGGTTCGGGCGACGGCGGACCGTCTGATTCAGGCCACGGGAACTACTTGGCCTGGCGGAACCTTTGCAGGGTCCCGTCAGGGGCGACACACTCTTGCGGCTGAGCGCAAACAGGGAGATCCCCGGGGGGAGCCGCGTGCTCCGTATTCACTTCACCGACGCCGATCTGGCCCGTGTGCGGGTCGCCACGGAGCCGGACCCCCTGTGGGAAGTGCTCGCGACGCTGCACCGTCTCCAGTCGCGCTTCGGCCGCCGGCGGTTCGCCGCCTGGCACCGCACGGTCCGTGCCGAGCTGGGGGCGGCCGGACTGGCGCGCCCCGTGCGGGAGGTCCTGTTCGCCCTGTACCCCCTCGGGCCGTACCTGCCCGACTTCCTGACCCCGCCGGAGTCCGAGGGCGGCCTCGACGCGGGCCTCGACGGCATCCTGGGCAAGCCCCGGCGGGAGATTCTCGACGAGGTCGCGCTCCTCGACCGCGTGCGCGGTGTGCCCTCCTGGGCCCCTCGGCTGGGACAAGCGGCCGAGCGCAGGGAACTCACCGACCTGATCCGCCGGTTCCACGCCGTGGCGGTCGCGCCCTTCGCGGAGCACATGGACGGCGGGCTCATCGCCAACCGGAGCCTGCTCGGCCGGGCCCTGCTGACCGACGGGATCGACGGGCTGCTGTCAGGCCTCGGGCCCCGGATGCGCTGGCGCAGACCCGTCCTCGAAGTGGACTACCGCAACGACCGCGACCTGTACCTGCGCGGACGCGGGCTCCGGATCGTACCGACGTACTTCTCCTGCGGGACACCCGTCGCGCTGGCCAACGCCGACCTGCCGCCCGTGATGTCGTACCCGCTGAACCACCCGACGGCGCCGCAGGCCCCGCCCGGGGTCGGCGAGGCGCCCCTGGGAGCCCTGCTCGGCGCCACACGGGCCCGTGTCCTGCGATGCGTGGCCGACGGCCTCACCACGGGGGAGCTCGCCCGCGCCGCAGGCGTCTCGCTCTCCGCCGCCAGCCGGCACGCCTCGGTGCTCAGGGACGCCGGGCTGACGACCAGCAGTCAGGTCGGCCCGGCGGTGCTCCACACCCTCACCCCGCTGGGCGCGGCCCTGCTGCGCCGGACGCAGGACCTCCCGACGCCGGACCGCACCCGGCCGTAGCCGGAACACCGCCGCCCCGTGCCCGCGGCGACCGGCGGGAGGGCGTGTCCACGGTCACTGCGTGAGGCGTGCGAAAACGGGCAGCAGGCTCTGTACGCATCGAAAGCACCTCGTGCCTCTTCTTCACGCACAGGTCGTCCCACGCAAGACAGGTAAGGAACCGCAGTGGCTGACGCATCGACCGACGGGCAGCCGGGACCGGCCGGGTCCGGGAAGAGCGAGATCGCCGGACTGCCCGCGCAGGTCCGCCAGGACCTGACGCGCAGGCTCAAACGGAACAAGCGTCCCTTCCGTGACGACGACGTCCAGGTCGTCGAGCGACCGCTGCTGCGGCGCGCGGTCGGCGCCTCGGCGCTCGGCAACTGCATGGAATGGTTCGACTTCGGTGTCTACAGCTACCTCGCCGCGACACTCGGGAAGGTCTTCTTCCCCGGGGCGTCTCCCGCGGCGCAGGTGATCTCGTCCTTCGCCACCTTCGCGGCGGCGTTCGTGGTGCGCCCGCTCGGCGGTCTCGTCTTCGGTCCGCTCGGGGACCGCCTCGGACGGCAGAAGGTGCTCGCCACCACCATGATCATGATGGCGGCCGGCACGTTCGCCATCGGCCTGATCCCCAGCTACGCCACGATCGGCATCGCCGCGCCGGTCCTGCTGCTGCTCGCCCGGATGGTGCAGGGCTTCTCCACGGGCGGTGAGTACGGCGGCGCCACGACGTTCGTCGCCGAGTACTCGCCCGACCGCCGCCGCGGCTTCCTCTCCAGCTGGCTCGACTTCGGCACCTTCGTCGGGTACGCGCTGGGATCCGCCCTGGTCACCGCGTTGAACCTGGCCCTCAGCGATGCGCAGATGCTCTCCTGGGGCTGGCGCGTCCCGTTCCTGATCGCGGGTCCGCTCGGGGTGATCGGCCTCTACATGCGTCTCAAGCTGGAGGAGTCGCCCGCCTTCCAGCAGCAGCTCGACGAACACGAGCAGAGCCTCGCCAAGGAGTCGGCGGGCACCGAGTTCCGGACCATCGTCAAGGAGCACTGGCGGGCCCTGCTCATCTGCATGGGACTCGTCCTGCTCTACAACGTCACCAACTACATGGTCACGGGCTTCCTGCCGACGTACCAGACGGAGACGCTCGGCCGCTCCAGCAGTTCCGCCGACGTCCTCGTGCTCGTGGGCATGGTGTGGATCGTGGTGCTGATCACCTTCCTCGGCAGGCTCAGCGACCGCGTCGGCCGGCGCCCGCTCTACGGCTACGCGGCCGCGGGGATGATCCTGCTCGCCGTGCCCTCCTTCGCCCTGATCAAGGCGGACGGGACCTGGCTGCCGATCCTCGGGGTGCTGATCCTGTCCACCCTGCTGGCGTGCTTCGCCGCGCCGAGCGCCGCGACGCTGCCCGCACTGTTCCCGACGGCCGTCCGGTACGCCGCCATGGGCATCGGCTTCAACTTCGCGGTCGCCGCGTTCGGCGGTACCACCCCGCTGGTCACGGAAGCGCTGGTGAGCCTCACCGGGAACGACATGATGCCCGCGTACTACCTCATGGCGGCCGGCGCCATCGGGCTGCTCACGGTCCGCCACCTCCCGGAGAGCGCCCAGGTGTCCCTGCGCGGCTCGCAGCCCATGGTGGGCTCGAAGAAGGAGCGTCGGGAGCTGATCGCCACCTCGCGGGAGCTGTACCGGGCCGGCCGGGAGATGTCCGGCCGCCGCTGAGCCGGCCCCGCGCTCCCTGTGTCCCTGTGCCCGGACGGTGCCCGTCTCCCTCGGGAGGCGGGCTTCCGGGTCAGCAGGCGTCGTACTTCCAGGCGTCGCCCTCCAGCGCCCACGGCTGCTTCGTCCGGTCGAACTTGGGCAGCCCCTCCACCTTGTAGGTCGCGAGACCCTTCTTGCCCGACACGTCGGCCCGGACCTCGCTCGCCAGGTGGTCGGGCCCGTAGTCCGTCTTCGCCTGCCGCAGGACGCCCGCGTACGCGTCCTTGGTGACCTTCTCGGCGCAGCGCGCGGACAGCATGGCGTACGCGGTGTCGGCGTCCCCGGCGAAGTAGGCGGCGGTGTAGACGGCGACGGCGGCCTCGAGGTCGTCGCCCTCGTGCTCGGCGGGAACGCTGACGGTGGGTTCGGCGGACGGCGTCCCGTCGTCGCGGGCGGCCGGGGCTTCGTCGGACGAGGAGCAGGCGCTGAGCGCGCCGAGGAGCAGGGCCGCGATGGCGATGGTCGCGCGAGTGCGCATGGTGGTCGTCCCCCCTGGACAGTGATGTCTGCGGGACGATGCTGCCACGCCAGGGCAGGTCAGGGCTTCGGGGGGTGTGGTTTCGGCGGCGCCCTGTGACCGGGCCGCCACGAGGACGTGACAGTCGGGCGCGGTGTCCGCGGTGTGCGCGGTGGAGGGCGGCCGTGGGCGGGAAGCGGTGTGACGCCGCACGGCGCGGGTGCCCTCCTGGCAGGATGGCGGCATGGAACGCGTACTCGGAATCGGCGGATACTTCCTGCGGGCGGCCGACCCCGTCGCCCTGAGCGCCTGGTACCGCGACTGCCTGGGGCTGGAGGCCGACGAACACGGCCTGTGGCGGCAGGAGCCGGGACCGACGGTGTTCGCGGCGTTTGAGTCCGACACGGACTACTTCGGCTCCCGGTCGCAGCGGACGATGCTCAACTTCCGGGTCCGCGACCTGGACGCGATGCTCGCGCAGCTGCGCGCCGCGGGCGCGGAGGTGGCCGCGGGGACGCAGGACATGGAGGGGGTCGGCCGGTTCGGCTGGGTCACCGATCCCGAGGGGAACCGCGTCGAACTGTGGCAGCCCGCCTGACACCGGTTCCGGGCGGCTGTCGCGGACACTGGAGAGCAGGAGACGGGAGACCGATCATGCTGACCGCAGTGCGCGCACAACTCGGCGGGGCGCTGTTCCGCCGCGTCGCCGGCCCCGACGGACCCGCCACCCGGGCCCGCATCCACGAGACCCCCGGTCCGCGCTGGTTCGCGCCGGACCGGCCGATCCGCACCGTCCACGGTGACGCGTCGATGTTCATCGGCGGGCTGAGCGCCCTGCTGCTCCAGTCCCTGCACCCGCTCGCCATGGCGGCCGTGGCCGGGCACTCCGGGTACCGCGGCGACCCCTGGGGCCGGTTGCAGCGCACCAGCACCTTCCTGGCCGTGACGACCTACGGCACGTCGGCGGACGCCCAGCGCGCCGTCGACCACGTCCGCGCCATCCATGAGCGCATCCGCGGCACGACGTCCGACGGCGCGGCCTACCACGCGGCCGATCCGCACCTCCTCGGCTGGGTGCACGCCGCCGAGACGGACAGCTTCCTGCGCGCCCACGCACGCTTCGGGGCCCGTCCGCTGGACGCCGCCGGGTACGACGGCTATGTCGCCGACACCGCGCGCGTCGCCGAGGCGCTGGGCGTGAGCGACCCACCGCGTGACCGCCGCCAGCTGGCCGAGCGCCTGACCGCCTACCGGCCCGAACTCGGGGCGACCTCAGAGGCCCGGGCCGCCGCCCGCTTCCTGCTGTTGCGGCCGCCGGTGCCGCTCGCGGTGCGCCCCTTCTACGGCGGGCTGGCCGCCAACGCCGTCGTGCTCCTGCCGCCCTGGGCCCGCGCCATGCTGGGGCTGCCGCGGGTACCGGTCGTCGAGAGCCTCACCGTACGGCCCACCGGACAGGCCCTGACCCGGGCCATCCGCTGGGCCATGAGCCCGCCGCCGGGCCGGTCGGGACCGGCGTGAGCGGGCGGCCCGGCGGGCTCAGGCCGTGCTCGCGTACAGCTCTTGGAGGGGCTGGGCCGAGTCGGTTCCCGAATGGCCGAACGGAGCGTCGAAACTCCACACCAGGAAGAGCAGGAAGACGACCAGGGCGCTGAACGCGGTGGCCAGCATCAGCTCCCGGGCCGAGCGGCGGATCTGGAGCGCGTAGAGCAGTCCGAGGGTGACCACCCCGCCCGCGATCAACCCGAACCACACGACGCCCGGCAGGGTGCTGCCGGCGCTGTCGAGGCGCTGGTGGCGGGCGTCGTCGGCGGCGGCGACCTGGTCGAGGAGCGGCTGATAGGCCTGGGCCTGGAGTTCGTCGGTGGGCGTGCGGTGGGCGATGTCGCTGCGGATGCGGGTCAGCAGGCGGCCGCCGGAGGCGTCGACCGCGCCGTCGTCCTCCATGGCCGGCCACTCCTCGGTGACGGCGTGCCGGGCGTAGGCGTCGATGTGCCGGCGCACCTGGGTGTGGAAGGCGGCGGGGTAGACGTCCAGGCGCTGGTCGATCTCGTAGAGCGCCTGGGCCTCGCGCTGCACGGTGTCCTCGGCGGCGCCGCGGGCCTCCCAGACTCCCGCGATGGCCAGCCCCAGGACGATGGCGTAGACGACGCCGACCATCATCACCATGTACTCCAGCACGTCGGGAGTCTGCGAGGTGTCCTCGTCGTCGGCGACACGGCGGTGGCGCATCACGGTGGCGGCGACGACGAAGGCGCAGACCAGCGCACAGGCCAGGGTGTAGATCAGCCATTCCGGCACAGCGGTACTCCAGGGCGAGCGGGTGGACGGGGGAGCGGTGGGCCCGGGGTCAGCGGCCGTTGCGGCGGCGGGAACCCGGGCGCAGCGCGGCGGCGGCGAGGACGGCCGGCGTGGTGATCACGACGGTGGTCGTCATGGTGGACAGACCGCCGGGCGCCGGGCGGGCGGCCCGGCTGCCGTAGTGGAAGCGGGGCACCCAGCGGAAGGGCGCGGGACGGGGCGGGGCCGCCGCCGGGGCGGGCGCGTCGTGGGCCACGGCGGGGGGCGTCGGCCGCGGCGCGGGCGACGGCCGTTGCGCGGGCCGTTGCGCGGGCCGGGGGAGCGCCACGAGGGGCCGCGGGGCCTTCGGGCGGCCCATGGGGCGGGGCGCCGGCGTGGCGGGGGCCGGGGCGCGTGGCGGCCGTCGGACAGGTGAGGGCGAGGGGGTGGCCGGACCGCGCTCGGGGGAGGTGCCGATCTCCACCCGTCCGTCGGCGGCGCACAGCACCACATGGGCGGTGGGGGGAGTGGTGTCGACGACGACCGCGGGTCCGCCGGCGCCCGGCAGGGGACACAGCGCGGCGGCCGTTCCGATACCGAGGGTGATCCAGCCGCTCACCGGTGCTGTTCCTCTCCGCTGACGGTGTGTGTGCCTCGGGGGAGACACACACGGGGTGACGCCGACGCGCTCACCGGGTGGTGCGGGTTCGGCAACGGAAGCAACGATCATGCTCGGCCCGGGGTCACGGGCGGGGCCGGACCGGGCGGGTTCAGCGGCTCCGGGGGCGTGGTGGGCCGGCGAGGAGGAGGGGTTCGATGGCCGCGTACCGTTCGCGTTCGCGCGCGGTCGCCTTCCGGCCGGACAGGAGGGTGCCGAGCAGGCCGCACAGGAAGCCCGCCGGTACCGAGACGAGCGCGGTGGTGGTGAACGGGAACCAGTTGAAGTCGACTTCGGGGAAGGCCGATCCGGGAGAGCCGGAGACGAGGTTGGTGCCGGTCATCAGGACGAGGACGCTGACGGTTCCGCCGATGAGCGTGGACAGCAGCCCCGCACGGGTGAATCGCCGCCAGAAGAGGCTGTAGACGAGGGCGGGGGCGATGGCCGAGGCGCCGAGGCAGAAGGAGACGGTGGCGAGCGGCTGGAGACTGCGGTGCTGGGCGACGACGGCCAGCACGATGACGGGCAGGCCCACGGCGAGCGCGGCCGCCCGGGCCAGTGCCATCTCGCGCAGCGGCGAGACGCCCGGGCGGGCGGCCGCGATGTCGTGGGCCAGCGAGTTCGCGCAGGCCAGCGTCATGCTGGCCACGGACGCCAGCAGGGTCAGGAAGATCGCCGTCGTGACGGTGGCGAACAGCAGGCTCTCCGGACGGGACAGGTGCATCCCGAACGCGGCTCGTGAGCCGAGCAGGTAGGCGGTGTTGCCGCGCGGGTCGGCGCCGGCGACCCCCGCGCGCCCGATGAGGGCGGTGGCGCCCACGCCGATCACGGTGATCACGGCGATGAAGAGGGTGACCGTGGAGATCGCCCAGGACATCGCGCGGCGCACCTGGGGGGCGCTGCCCGCGGTGTACATCCGCATGGTGACGTGCGGCAGACAGGCGCCGCCCAGGACGATGGCGCACTGGGTGCTCACCATGTCGAGTCCGCGGTGCGGCCCGTCCGCGAACTGGAGTCCGTAGTGCAGGAAGTTCTGCTCGGCGCCGCTGCCGTGGGCGGCTGCCCGGAACAGGGCCCCGGGGCTCCAGCCGAAGGTGTGCAGGACGAGCCCGGAGACGACGAGCCCGGACCCGAGCAGGATGACCGTCTTGAGGATCTGGATCAGCGCGGTGCCCCGCATGCCCCCGATGGCGGCGTAGCTGATCATCAGGGTGCCCGCCCCGATGACGCAGCCGGTGCGCGTCGCGCCGTCGGGGAAGCCGAGGACGTAGGCCAGCAACTGGCCGACACCGGCGAGCTGGACGACCATCATCGGCACGAGCGAGGCGAGGGTGACCAGGCACGCGGTGATGCGCACCGCGCGGCCGGGCAGGCGTCGGCCGAGGGCGTCGGCCATCGTGAACCGGCCGGTGTGGTGCAGGGGTTCGGCCAGGAGGACCATCAGGAGCAGCAGGGAGAGCACGGTGCTCAGTGCCAGGACGACACCGTCGTAGCCGCACAGCGCGATGACGCCTCCGATGGTGAGGACGGTGGCGGCGGAGATGTAGTCACCGGCGATGGCGAGGCCGTTGCGCAGGGGCGAGAGGGAGCGGTAGCCGGTGTAGAACTCGTCGAGGTCGTCACGGTCGGGACCGGTGAGCACGCACAGCATGAGGGTCACGGTCACGACGCTGACGAACGCCACCAGGGACCAGGACTGCGCGGTGCCGTCGAGCTCCGTCACGACCGTGTCCCTTCGTGCGGGACGTGGTCGGGCCCGCGGTGCACGCGCCGGGCCAGCGGGTCGACGTAGCGGCGCGCCGTGAACTCGTAGAGGATCACGGCCAGCCAGGTGACGGGCAGTTGGACCAGGGCGAGGAGGAGCCCGGTGGGCAGGCCGCCGGGTGCCGGGCGGGTCATCACGGAGGGGGCCTCGACGGTGAGGCCGAGGAAGACGGCGAAGTAGCCCAGTGCGGCGAAGGTGGCGACGCGCCGCTGCCAGCGGCAGGCCCGGCGCAGGCGCCGGAGGTCGCGGTGGCCGCCGGTGCTCGCCCGGGCGGGTGCGGGCAGCGGGGTCCCGTCCGGTGGGGCGGCCCACCGCGGGGCGGCGGCGGGGAAGGCGTGGCGTCCGGGCCGGCGGTGGGCCGGGTGTAACTCGGAGCTGTCGGAGGACATCCCAGGATCTCCTACTGGGTCGTGGGCCCCAGGAGTGCGGACCGCGAGAAATGGGAGAGCGGTTCAACTGTTCGGGATCCGCACGTTATGCGGGCGCCGGAGCGTGCGCAGAGACTTCCGTGAACTCGCTGGTGAGGGCCGTCAAGGGGCTCTGACCTCGGGTGTTGTGGAAGTGGGCGGTGTGGCGAGGGGGCACGCCGGTGATCTGCGGGGCGTCCGCGTCCCGCCGCCCGCGCGGGTGCCCCGGACGGTGCGCGGGGCCCGTGGGCCGCTCCCGGCGAGGGCGCAGGCGGGGTGCGTCAGCGGTGCGGGGTGTCCGGACGGGGGCCGCCCAGCGTGCTGTGGACGACGTGTGCCGCGGCCACGTCCAGGGCCGCGTGGCCGGTGGACTTGAAGACGGTGAGCTGATCGGTCGAGGTCCGGCCGGGGGCCTTGCCGCACAGGACCGAGCCGAGGAGACGGACGGCTTGGCCGTGGGGCAGCCCTTGCAGTTCGTGGGCGCCGGAGGGAGGCGGGGTGGCGGCGGCGCCGGGCCATTCGGCGAACAGCGTGGCGTCCCGGACGGTGTCCTCGTCGAGCTCGGGGCCGTGCGAACCGCCGACCGAGCTGACGTGGGCGCCCGGAGCGAGCCATGCGCGGCGCAGGACCGGGCGGGTCGCTCCCGTGCAGCAGTAGACGGTGGCCGCCTCGCGTACGGCGGATTCGATGGAGTCCGTCGCGCTGCCCGCCGGGTGGAGGCCGGCCAGCGTGCGGGCCGCCGCGCGGTCGCGGCCGGCGACGGTGACGGGGTCGGCCGGGCGCAGGGCGGCCAGGAGGCAGACCTGGGCCCGGGCCTGGGCGCCGGTCCCCACGACCACGACGGGGCCCGGCCGGGCCAGCGCCAGGGCGCTGTGGGTGGCAGCCGCCGCGGTGCGCCAGGCGGTGACGGGTTCGGCGTCCATGACGGCGAGCGGTCGGCCGTCCTCGGGATCGAAGAGGGCGACGATGCCCCGGTGGCTGCTGCGCCCCGCGTGCTCCGGGTCGGCGAACACGGAGACGAGCTTGGCCGCGAGTCCCAGCCCCGGCACGTATCCGGGCATGGCGCCCAGCAGCCCGCCGGGCGCGAAGGCCGCGGTACGCGGTGGCGCGGACGCAGTGCCCCGTGCCACGGCGACGAGCGCGTCGGCGACGGCGGCCATCAGACGGCGGGGGTCCAGCGCCGCCGCGGTGGCCGCCCGGTCGAGGACGAGGAGCTCGTTCACGCGTCACCCGACCGGTCCTGACCGGACAGCAGGGCGCCGAGGGCGTCCACCGCCGAGGCGAGTTCCTCCCGGAGCAGCGGCATCCGGGACGCGTCGGTCTCGGCGGCGGGCCCGACCAGGGTGACGGCGCACACCGGCGCCCCGGGCGACGGGACGACGGCGCGGCTCAGGGAGGAGACGAGGTGCTCGTTGCGGCCGTGCTCGACGGCGAACCCGTCGGCCCGTGTCCGGTCGAGGTCGGCCAGCAGTCCCGCATCGCCCTCGATCGGGTGGCCGGCCCTGCGGGCCACGTCGAGATAGGGGCCGCGCGCCTGCGGGGGCAGGGCGGCGACCAGGGCCAGCGGACCGGCGAAGCGATGGACGGGCAGTGCCTCGTCGCGGAGCGTGCTGATCATCGCGAGGCGGTCCGGGCGGACCACGTCCACCACGCGCGAGCCGTCGTTCTCGAGGACCTGGAGGTTGACCATCATGCCGGTCCGCGCGCAGAGGTCCTCCAGGACGGGACGGGCCAGCGTGGTGAGCGAGTTGTGGGCGGCCCGGGCCGAGAGGCGCAGGACGGCGGTGCCCGGCAGATAGCGGTCGTCGGCGCGCAGGACCCAGCCGCGGCGGACCAGGTCCACCAGGATGCGGTAGGCGGTGGCCCGGTGCAGTCCGACCTCGTCGGCGAGATCGGTCAGCCGGGGCGGCCGCGGTGCCCGGGCGACCGCCTCGACCAGGTCGAGCGCCTTGTCCACGGCGGTGCGCGTGGCCTGGGCGGTGTGCGGCATCGGAACCCTTCCCGTACGAGTGGGCGGACCCTCCCGGCGCGGGCGTGCTCCGCGCGGAGGTTCGGGGGTAGGGTACCGCTGTTTCGTAGAGCGAGAGACTTGTTACTTAGAGCGTAACAGATCGAGAGTGGTGACCTTGACGAACGAGAGTCCCGGGGCGGCGACCCCCTTCGCGCCGCCCGCCGAAGGCGAACTGGTGGTCTACCGCGGCCTCACGCTCTTCGACGGCACCGGTGGCGCGCAGCGGCCCGGCGTGTCGATCGTCGTCGACGGGCCGGTGATCCGGTCGGTCGGGGACGACGCGGACACCGCGGCCGCCGTCGCCGAGGGGGCCGAAGTCGTCGGTCTCGACGGCCTGTTCGTCACGCCCGGTCTCGTCGACGCCCATCAGCACCTCGCCACTCCGCCCGACCGCCCGGTCGCCGAGGCGGTCCTGCGCCGGCTCGTCCACAGCGGGGTCACGGCCGTGCGGGACATGGCGGACGACCTGCGCCAGGTCGGCGACCTCGCGCGGGCCGCCCGGGTGGGCGAGATCGCCGCCCCGGACATCCACTACGCGGCGCTCATGGCGGGGCCCGGCTTCTTCGACGACCCCCGCACGCACCAGGTGACCCGGGGCGCCGTGCCCGGACACGTGCCCTGGATGCAGGCCGTCACCGACACGACCGACCTTCCCCTCGCGGTGGCCATGGCCCGCGGCACCTCCGCCCGCGCCATCAAGATCTACGCCGATCTGGACGCGCCGCTCGTCGCCGCGATCACCGCCGAGGCGCACCGGCAGGGCATCCCCGTCTGGGCGCACGCGGCCGTGTTCCCCGCGACGCCCGGCGAGGTCGTCGCGGCCGGCGTCGACACCGTCTCGCACGTGACCCTGCTCGCCCACGAGGCCGCCGAGGGGCCGCTGACCAGTTACCGGGACAAGCCGCCCGTCGCGCACGAGAGCCTCGTCACCGGCGAGGACGCGCGGCTCGACGCGCTCTTCGCCCGGATGCGCGGACAGGGCGTCGTCCTCGACGCGACCGCGGGCATGTGGGCGAGCGACGCACTCGCGGGCGACGACCCCGAGAGCGGCGAACGCGCCCGCCGGCAGACGGAGCTGGCCGTCGCCCTCACCGCCCAGGCACACCGGGCCGGGGTGGAACTGGCCACCGGAACCGACTACGAGACCCCTCCCGGCGAGCCGTTCCCCGCCCTGTACGAGGAACTCGCCTTCCTGGTGAAGCGGTGCGGCATCCCCGTCCGGGACGTGCTGCGTTCCGCGACGCTCGTCGGCGCCCGCAGCGCCGGGACGGCGGACCTGACGGGCACCGTCGAGCCGGGCCGGCAGGCCGACTTCGCGGTCTTCGGGCGGGACCCGCTCGCCGACATCGACCACCTGCGCACCATCACCCTGACCGTCAAGCGCGGCCGCCGCTTCCCGCGCGAGGCCTACGCCGCCCCCTCACCCCGGGAGACCCGTTGACCCGCACGCCCCTGATCGTCAACGCGCTGGGACAGCTCGACAACCCCAACGCCCCGCAGTCGATGGCGGCCGCGGCGGAGCTGAACCCGACCGGCGAGCAGTACACCGTGGACGCCCGCGCGCTCGCCGACGCGCGGGCCTCCGGCCTCACCGCCGTCAACATCACCCTGGGCTACGTGATGGGCGACCTGCCGCCCTACGAGCACACCCTGCACGAGATCGACGTCTGGGACGGCATCGTCGAGCGTCATCCGGACGACCTGCTGAAGGTCACGACCGCCGCGGACATCCGCACGGCCGCACGCGACGGACGGATCGGTGTCGTCTACGGGTTCCAGAACGCCGAGGCGGTCGAGGAGGACGCCGGGCGGGTCGCGACCTTCGCCGGACGCGGGGTGCGCGTGGTCCAGTTGACCTACAACCAGGCCAACCGGCTCGGCGGCGGCTCCATGGCGCCCGCGGGCACGGGTCTGACCGCGCTCGGACACGAGGTGGTCGACGCCCTCAACGAGCACCACCTCATGGTCGACCTCTCGCACAGCGGGGAACGGACCTGCCTGGACGCGGCCGCGTACTCCCGCGTGCCGGTGTCGGTCAACCACACCGGGTGCCGCGCACTCGCCGACCTGCCCCGCAACAAGACCGACGAGGAACTGCGCCTGGTGGCCTCCCGCGGCGGCTTCGTCGGCATCTACTTCATGCCGTTCCTCAGCCCCACCGGGCACGCCCGCGCCGCCGACGTCGTCGAGCACCTCGCGCACGCCGTCGACGTCTGCGGCGAGGACCACGTCGGCATCGGCACCGACGGACCCGTCACCGCGATCGACGACCTCGACGCCTACCGGGACCGGCTGGCCGCGCACGTGGCCCAGCGCCGGGCGGCCGGGGTGTCCGCGGCCGGCGAGCGCCCCGACACCTACCCGTTCGTGGTCGATCTGCGGGGCGTGGACCAGTTCCGCGAGCTGATCCGGCTGCTCGAACGGCGCGGGTTCCCCTCCCGCGTCATAGAGAAGGTCATGGGGCGCAACTTCGTCGACTACGCGGAACGGGTGTGGACCGCATAGTCCGCCGAGCCGCCCGCCGTCCCGTGCCACGCGCCCCGTCCCGCACGTCTGCCGGGCGCCTCACGGGGTACCCGCACGGCAGGACGACAGGGAGGACATCGTGACCCAGTACCGCGCACAGCACGTGCCGACCGCCGGCCACACCCCGGACGACGACCTGACCGGATACCAGGTGGACGCCACCGACGGCCACATCGGGAAGATCAGCAAGTACTCCAGGGACCTCGGTCCGCGGTTCCTGGTCGTGCACACCGGCCTGTGGGTGCTCGGCACCGACGTCGTGGTCCCGGCGGACGCCGTCATGGGAATCGACCACGACGCGCGCATCGTGCAGCTGTCCCGGACGAAGGAGCAGGTCAAGTCGGCGCCCGTCTTCGACGCCGACACCTACCTGGGCGATCCGCGCCACCGCGACCAGCTGGGCGGACGGCACGGCTCGGGCCACTGACCGCAGCGGCCCCGCGGCCCGCACCCACGAGGGGTGCGGGCCGTCCGCGTCCGGACCCCCCTCGCGGACTCTTACGATCTCTTGGTGCGAGCGGGCGCATGGGAAGCGGGCGGCGGGCAACGCGTCAGGGGTGACACGCGTCGGAATCGTCCTCCTGCTCCTGCTCGCCGCCCTCACGGCGGCGGCCGCGACGGCCCGGATCTCGCTCTACTGGCTGTTCGCGGCCCTCCCGCTGATGTTCCTGGCCCTGCTGGGAGCGTGGGACCTCGCACAGCGCCGCCACTCCGTGCTGCGCAACTACCCGGTCCTGGGCCACGCCCGGTTCCTCATGGAGCGGATCCGTCCGGAACTCCAGCAGTACTTCATCGAGCGCAACTACGACGGGCGCCCCTTCGACCGGGACGTACGCAGCATCGTCTACGAGCGGGCCAAGGGCACCGCCGCCGAGGAGCCGTACGGCACCGAACGGGACGTGTACCGGCCCGGCTACGAGTTCCTCGTCCCGTCGATGGCACCCCGTGAGGCACCGCAGACCCCGCCGAGGGTGCGCATCGGCGGCCCCGACTGCACCCGCCCCTACGACATGGCGCTGCTGAACGTGTCTGCCATGAGCTTCGGCTCGCTGTCCGCCAACGCGATCCTCTCGCTGAACGGCGGCGCCGCCGCGGGCGGCTTCGCCCACGACACCGGGGAGGGCGGGCTCTCCGCGTACCACCTGCGCCCGGGCGGCGACCTCGTCTGGGAGATCGGCACCGGATACTTCGGCTGCCGCACACCGGACGGCGACTTCGATCCCGGCGAGTTCGCGGACAAGGCGGCGCACGACCACGTCAAGTGCGTCTCCCTGAAACTCTCGCAGGGCGCCAAACCGGGCATCGGCGGCGTCCTGCCCGGGGCCAAGGTCAACGCCGAGATCGCCGAGGTCCGGGACGTCCCCCGCGGACGCACGGTCGTCTCGCCGCCCTATCACCGGGTGTTCTCCACCCCGCGGGAACTCGTCCGCTTCCTCGCCCGCATGCGGGAACTGTCGGGCGGCAAGCCCACCGGGTTCAAGCTCTGCGTGGGATCGCGCCGGCAGTTCCTCGCCGTCTGCAAGGCGATGCTGGAGGAGGGCACCACCCCCGACTTCATCGTCGTGGACGGAGGCGAGGGCGGGACCGGAGCCGCGCCCCTGGAGTTCGCCGACCACGTGGGCACCCCGCTCACCGAAGGGTTGCTCACCGTGCACAACGCCCTCGTCGGCACCGGCCTGCGCGACCGGATCAAGATCGGCGCGAGCGGCAAGATCGCCACCGGTACCGACCTGGTCAAACGCATGGTCCAGGGCGCCGACTACGGCAACGCCGCGCGGGCGATGATGTTCGCCGTCGGCTGCATCCAGGCCCAGCGCTGCCACACGAACACCTGCCCCACCGGAGTCACCACCCAGGACCCCCGGCGCGCCCGCGCCCTCGACGTCCGCGACAAGACACCGCGCGTCCAGCGCTTCCAGGAAGCCACCGTCGCCAGCGCCCTCCAGCTCATGGCGTCCATGGGCGTCACCGACCCGGCCGAACTGCGCCCCCACATGCTCCGGCGGCGGATCGACCCCTGGACGGAACGCTCCTACGCGGACCTGTACGAGTGGCTGGAGCCGGGACGGCTGCTCGCCGAGCCCCCGCGGTCCTGGGCGGCCGACTGGCAGGCCGCCGACCCCGACCGCTTCACCGTCTGACCCCCGGATCCCGAGATCCGGCCCCCGACCGCCGCCCGCCCCGTCCGACCGGAGGACCCCATGGCCCGAACCGTTGCCCGCGTCATCGTGGACGCACTGAGCGAACTCGGCGTACGCCAGGTGTTCGGTGTGGTCGGAGACGCCCTCAACCCGCTGACCGACGCCATCCGCACCACCGAGGGACTGGAGTGGGTCGGCTGCCGCCACGAGGAGGCGGCCGCCTTCGCGGCGAGCGCCCAGTCGCAGCTCGGCGACACCCTCGGCGTCTGCATGGGCACCGTGGGGCCGGGCTCCCTCCACCTCCTGAACGGGCTGTACGACGCGGCCAAGAGCCACACCCCGGTGCTGGCGATCGCCGGCCAGGTACCGCTCGCCGAGATCGGCAGCGACTACTTCCAGGAGATCGACAACGACGCCGTCTTCAGCGACGTGGCCGTCTTCCGCGCGACCATCACCTCTCCCGACCAACTGCCCCAGATGCTGGAGACGGCGGTGCGCACCGCGCTCGGCCGCAAGGGCGTGGCCGTTCTCACCGTGCCGGGCGACCTGGGCGAACGGGAACTGACCGCGGACCGGCCGGCGCGCTTCTCCCTCAACGCGCCCCTCAGCCGCCCCGACGAGTCCGCCGTGCGGCGCGCCGCGGAACTCCTCGACCGCGCCGAACGGGTCACGCTGCTCGTCGGCCGGGGCGCGCGCGGCACGCGACGACGTGCTCGCGCTGGCCGACCGGCTGGCCGCGCCGATGGTGCTCACCCTGAAGGCCAAGGCCGGGTTCGAGGGCGACACCAACCCCTACCAGGTCGGACAGACGGGCCTCATCGGCAATCCGGCGGCCGCCTCTGCGCTCCAGGACGCGGACACCCTGCTGCTGCTCGGCACCGACTTCCCCTACCGGGACTGGTATCCCGAGGGCCGCACCGTCATCCAGGTCGACACCGAGGCCACGCACATCGGACGGCGGGTCCCGGTCGAGCTCGGCCTGGTGGGGGACACCGGCGCCACCGTGCGCGACCTGCTGGCCCTGCTCGGCACCGCGCCGTCCGAGGGCGGGGAAGGCGCCCGCGACCGCGCGCACCTGGAGAAGGCCCGCGACCGCTTCGACACCTGGCGCGCCGGCCAGGCCCGGCTGGCCGACCCGTCGCACGACAAGGGACTCCTCGGCCGTGTCCGCTCCGCGCTGGACAACCGCACCCACGACATCCGCCCGGAGGCGCTGGCCGCCCTCGTCGACAGGATCGCCGCGGACGACGCCGTCTTCACCTCCGACACGGGCATGGCGACGGTGTGGCTCTCCCGCTTCGTCGAGATGCGCGGCGAGCGGCGGCTGATCGGGTCCTACAACCTCGGCTCGATGGCCAACGCGATGCCCCAGGCGCTGGGCGCCCAGTTCCTGGACCGCGAGCGCCAGGTCGTGGCCTTCTGCGGCGACGGCGGACTCGCCATGCTCCTCGGCGACCTCATGACCCTGAAGACGTACCGTCTGCCCGTCAAGCTCGTGGTCTTCGACAACCGTCGCCTCGGAATGGTCAAGCTGGAACAGGAGCAGGCCGGACTCCCCGAGTTCGGCACCGTCCTCGACAACCCCGACTTCGCCGCCGTCGCCCGGGCGATGGGCATCCCCGGCATCCGGGTGACCGACCCGGAGCGACTGGAGGACGCCGTACGCGAGGCCTTCGCCGCTCCCGGTCCGGTGCTGCTCGACGTCCTCACCAACCCCGACGAGATCGCCGTGCCCGCCAAGCCGACCGTCGAGCAGGGCTGGGGGTTCGCCGTCGCCAAGGTGAAGGAGATCGTCCGCAGCCACGGGGACGCCGCCGAGGACTGAGCGCCGCGCGGTCAGGCGGGGGGCGTCGGTCGCGTGCCGCTCCAGCGGAGGGTGACGTCGAGATGGGTGCTCGTGCCGGCGCTCGCCAGGACCGCGCCGAGCTTGGCGTCCAGGACGACACCGAAGGTGACCTCCACCTCGTCGGGCCGCTCGGCGATGTCACGGAACCGGCCGATCACCTCGGAGGCGGCGGCGGTGATCGGCGCCAGGGCCTCGCGCAGCGTGGCTCCCGCGGTCTCCAGGCGGGTCCCGAGCCCCACGGCTCCGGTGCCGGAGCGGGCGGGTGGCGCCACGAGGACGGCGGTGCCGTCGTCGAGGGTGAACCGTACGGCGTCCGGCATGGTGGCTCCCGTGTGCGTCAGGGCTGGTTCAGCGGGCGGCAGAGCGGTCCGGGGGGCGGCGGGGACGCGCCCCGGGTGTAACCCAGTTCCTTCTGGACCTTGTCGAGGGCTTCCAGCAGCGGCGTCAGCGGCTTGCCGTTCGCGTAGTCCAGGACCGCGCGGTAGAAGGCGGCGGACACGTCGGGATCCATCGCGTCCGCGGCGCTGAAGCACAGCGTGTAGCGGGGCGAGCGGAGCATCCCGGCGATCCGGCCCTGCGTGGCGTCGGCGTACGTCGTCACCCGGCTGTCGGCGGAGAGGGCGAAACCGGGTTCGTCCACCCAGGCCTGCTGCGCCCGCGCGCCGGCCAGGTAGGCGATGAACTCGTCGGCGCTGCGGTTCCCGGTGAACTTCCCGACGAAGTCCGCCGAGACCTCCAGGGTCTCCCGCGAGGACGGAACGTACGTGTACCCGCCGTCCCTCACCCGGGTCGGCGCGAAGGCCATCGCGGACAGGGCGCCGTGGCTCAGCGCGCACCCCCTTCTCGTCATCTCCTCGGCTGCGTCACGGAAGTTGAACGTGGCCGCGTCCTCGCGGGCGCCGGCCACGAGGTCCCCCCACGCGGTCCACGCCTTCTCGACGGCACCCGCACGCCAGGGCGCGTCGCCCGAGGCCCACGCGGTGTACGGCCCGACTCCCCGCTCGGCGAGCAGGATGTCCGCGATCCAGTCGGCGCCCGGCCAGCCCGAGGTCGGACCGGACTCCAGGCCCAGGCACCACCGGTCGGCACGGGAGCGCAGCGCCGTCAGGTCCGTCGGGGGACGCGGGGTGACGGCGGCGTCGTACCAGATCAGGCTCTTGACGTCGGCCTTGACGGGAACGGCGTAGACGTCCGCGCCGTGCATGCCGAGCCCGCGGAACGGCTGCACGAACGCGTCCGTGTCGACGTCGAGTCTGCGCAGGGCCCCCTCCTCGCGGTACTTGGCGATCGCCCCGACGCTGGGCAGCACCGCCAGATCGGGCTCCGCGTCCGCGGCCACCGCCGCGTCGAGCTGCTGCGTCAGGGCGCGGGTGACCTGCGGTTCGACGTCGATGTCGTGGTCCTTCTCGAAGGCCTTGACGACCGCGTAGAACGCCTTGAACTCGGTCCCGGACCACGGGACCATGACCGTCACCTTGGCCTTCTCCGGTTCGCCGCACGCGACCGGCGCCACGATCAGCGCGAGGACCAGGGCGCAGCGCACGAGAGGTGCCGTGAGTCCTCTCATGGGCGCGGGAACCGGTACTCGGCGAGGCGCGGACGGTAGGCCAGGTATGCGAGCGCGCCGGCGGCGGCGAGCACCGGCAGGGCGATCGCCGCGGCGGGCGGCGCGGTCGTGCACATGGCGACGCCGACCGCCGCGGTGGCCAGTACGGCCACGCCGAGCGCCGGGCTCGGGTAGCGGCGGAAACGACGCACGACGATACGGCCGGTCACGCCGACCAGCAGCAGCATGACCACGAGCGGCCCGGTGAACAGCGGCCACAGCAGGCCGGGATCGCGCCAGCCCGAGCGGAGCTGGTCCTTCCTGGCCCGGTCCTCCAGCAGCGCGAGGTCCCTGAGCGACTGTCTGAGGCCGCCGGTGAAGGGCACCGGCCGGCTCCCTTCGTACTCCGGCGCGTCGTCCAGCGCGTCGCGTGCCCGGGCCACGCCCGGCGCCCCGTCCAGCACGGCCGTGTTGGCCAGCTGCACGCACGTCGCCAACTGGCCCTGGACGAACTGGATGTGGCTCAGTCCCCGTTCCCCGGCCGCGTTGCCCTCCGTCGCCGAGGTGAGGTGGGAACGGACGCGGGCGGTGGCGTTGGCGAAGTCGTCGCCGGTACCGGTCAGACCGATCGCGCCGATCCCGGACACGGCGTCGAGCGCGTCGTTCGCCTTCCCTGCCTGGTCGTACGCCTCCCGGATGTGCCGGACGGCCGCGCCCGTGCGGTCGGCGGCGGCGATCTGCTCCCCGGCCCGGTCCGCCACGACCAGGTACAGCAGCGCCGTCACCGCCACCGTGCCCAGCACCCCCGCCCTGAGCCGCCGCAGCGCCACGACCGGATGCGGGACGCGCAGCCGTGCGCGGGTCACGGCGCGTCCCTCGGCCGGTCGGTGAGGTCCGCGTCCGCGTAACGGTGTCCGCACTCCTCGCAGAACCTCGCCGTGGGCGACGTGGACGTCGTACCGCACCGGGGGCACACGCGCGGCAGCCCGGCCTCCCGGGGCGGCGGACCGCCGGCGTCGACCGCCCTTCTCGCGGTCTTGGTCGAATCGACGCCGATGCCGAGGATCCGGCCCCGGGAGACGTCCCGCCGCAGCCGCAGCGCGCCGTCGGGGCCCCCGGCCGCCACCGAGCGCAGCAGCCGCAGGCGGGTGGTGTCCCCGAGGGACTGCGCGAGGCCGATCGCGAGACGCAGTTCGCGGTCCGCGCGGTCGAGGTCCCCGCGCAGATGGGCGTCGGCGCAGGCGCGCATGGCCATGCCGAGTTCGCGTTCGTTCTCCACGCGGGTGAGGTCGGGGGAGCGCGGGATCCCGAAGCCGGGCGTCGAGCGGCGGCGCACGATCATGGGCATGGTCGGTGAGCAGGGCCGCCGCCCTCCGTCGGGGAACTCGGCATGCAGCGTGACGCGGGCGGCCCGCAGGGTCTCGTCTACGGTCAGGCTTCCCGGGTCCACCCGCAGCGACATCTGGTACTGCCGGGTCTCCGGGGGCCAGGAGCCGAGAGGTATGTGGGTCTCCTCGCCGCGCTGCTGACGCGCCGTCAGCTCCGCCTCGACCGGGCGGGTCTGCCGGACGAACGCCAGCCGGAACAGGCTGTTGAGCCGCAGGCCGAGATACACCCTCGGCACGACGATCCGCTGCGCCGCGTCCATCAGCCGGGTGAAGTCCGCCGTGAGGTCGGAGAGGGTGACGACGGCCTCGGCGCCGCCGTGCAGGGCCTCCGTGACGCGCAGGAGTTCGGTGTAGTGCCAGTCGTCGCCCAGGCCCCGTGCGTCGCAGACGAAACGGTCGGTGCAGCTCGCGAGGACCTCGTCGAGCTGCCCGGGTGTCTCGTGCTCGTCCTTGCCGTCCGTGTACAGCACCGCGTGGCGCACGGTGGCGGGGGAGTCCACCGACGCGAACAGCTCACGGGCACAGGCCAGCCACCGGCCGATCGCCGTGCCCCCCTCGGGCAGCTGGCCCGCGATCCGGAGTCTGGCGTCCTCCCGGGTCCGGGCGTCGACACGGGCCAGGCCACCCGTCGCCGGGAAGATCACCTCGGCCTCGTGGTGCCCGGCGACGACCGCCAGGAGGGTGCCGTCGCGCAGGGTGTCCACGGCCGCGCACATCGCGCGTTTCGCCTCGTCCAGCTTGTGACCCGCCATGGACAGCGAGCGGTCCATGATGAGGACCTCGGCACGGCGGGCCCCCGCGGCCGGGCCTGCGACGGACCGCGCAGTGACGGTGATCAGGGCGTCCGCCCGCTCCTCGTCGTAGGGCAGATCCGCGGGTGCGTCCACTTCCAGGGCGAAGCCGAGCCCCAAGGGCGAGCTGTCCCCCACCGGCACCACCCGATCGTGTCGCTGCGTCTTCCCCTACGGAGCGTGCTCACCATCCCGACGGAAAGCGCCTAGGAGCTTAGCCTGCCGGACGCCGCTCCGAAACGGGAACGACCCGTTCTGCCGCGCCTGCCCTGCCGTCCCCGGCCCAGCGGCGGCCGCAGCCGGTTCGCCAGGTCCACCAGGGCCACGTACTCCCGTTCGGTCGCCGCGTGCGGTCCGAGCGCGCGGACCGCGTCGGACAGCTTCAGCCGGTCGCGGGTGCGCAGGAACTCCGCGTACTGGATCTCGGCCCGCAGCGAGGCGGCCGCCGCCTCGTCCACGTCCAGGCCGGGCAGGGCCGCCCGCGCCCGGTCCACGTCCTCGCCGGTCGGTGCCGGCCGGGCCCGCCCGGGCAGCACCACGACACGCAGCCGTACCGCGGCCACCCGGGCCTCGCGCTCGTAGCGGAACTCCTCCGCCAGCTGTTCGGCCACCTCCACCGCCTTCGCCCGCTCACCCGCGAGGAGCAGCACCCGCGCCAGTCCGAAGCCGCCCGCGCCGAGCGCCGGGGTGGTGTCGAAGACCATGCGGTAGTGCGCCCGCGCGACCTCCCCGTCCCCGCACAGCTCGGCGCACAGGCCGAGGGCCAGCGGCGGTATCAGCTCTCCGGGCAGGGCCCTGCGCACCTGGTTCAGCACCTCTGCGGCCCGCTCGGGCCGACCGTCGGCCAGCGCGACCAGGCCGCGGTACCAGTCGGACAGCCAGTGCCAGTCGGGCAGCGCGGCCGCCGTGAGCCGCTCCGCCGCCGACACGGCGTCCCGCCTGCGCAGGGCGAGCCTGCTCTCGGCCAGCGCGCCGCCCGCCGGGCCGGTGACACCCGGGTCGTCGGGATCGGACAGGGGCGCCGGGAGAGCGGCCGCGACGTCGCCGGGCTCCGGCGAGGAGAACGGCGCGAGGATGTCCAGCAGCCCGCTCTCGTCCGCCCGCGCCGCGACCCAGTGCGCCAGGGGCCGGGCCGCGCCCAGCCCGCCGTGCAGAGGTTCGGGCATGGAGCCGAACAGCGCCGAGGGGCGCGTGACCTGACGGCACGTCGGCGCGGCCGCCACGACCTGCCGGATGACCCCGCTGAGCTGTTCCGCGAACTGCCGGGCCGACACGAACCGCCACCACGGCCGTTCGGGGTCCGTGGCCCGGTCCAGGAGCAGCCGCAGCGAGTCGACGCCCGGCGTGGCGGGATCCGTCCACCGGGAGCGGCACACCTCGCGCAAGGTCATGCCCAGCCCGAACAGGTCGAAGCCGGGGGTGGGGCGCAGATGCTCGGGATCGGTCTCCGGTGGGGCGTAGGCCCTCGTGTACGCCACCACCGGGCCGGTGTCCTTGGTGTGGCTGCGCACCGCGCCGAAGTCGATGAGCCGGACCCGGTCCAGCGCCCCCGCCGGACCTTCCTCACGGAAGCGGATGATGTTCAGCGGCTTGACGTCGCAGTGCAGCAGGCCCCGGGCGTGCAGGTAGTCGAGCGCCTGGAGCACCCGGACGCCATGGGCGAGCAGGGTCTCCAGACGGTCGCCGTCCCGGGCCGAGAGCGGCTCCCCGGGCACGTACTCGAGGACGAGGTGCGGCCCCTCGGGCTCGTAGCCGAGGATCCGGACGATGCTGTCGTGCCGGAGGCCCACGAGGACGTCCCGTTCGTGCCGGGCCGTCTTGGCGACCGACCTGTGCAGCGCCTTGAGGACGACCTGGGTCGCGAGGTTGCGGTCGTGGGCCAGATAGGCCGCGCCGTACGCCCCCGAGCCGACGACCCGGGCGACGTCGTAACGGCCGGCGATGGTGAGGCCGTCGGGCCGGTCGAAGTCGAACCGGGTGCCGCAGTGCGGGCAGAAGCCCGCGGTCCGTCCCGGCCCGCCGCCGTGACCGCGGCCGACCGGCTGCCGGCAGGAGGGGTCCGGGCAGAAGCGATGCGCCTCGGCCACCGGGTCCGACGAGATCACCGGGACGTCCGGGGCCTGATCGGCGTCGACCAGACCGAGGCCGTACCAGGGGTCAGGACGGACGTGCGCCACACCCACCCGCGCGCCGGCCCGCACCGTCCGCTCCGGTTCCGCGGCGCCGTCGCGCACCGCGGCGCCGTCCCGCGGTACCGGGCGCGGCGGCGCGGGCAGCGGCGGGCGGTCGCACACGTCGCAGAAGCCCTGTTCGTCGATCGGGCCGCGCCCGCAGTCCGGCCGTTCGCACATCTGACGGCTCATCCCCGTGGCTCATCCTTCCTCGGACCGTCGGTTCACCTCGTCGACGTAGCGCCCGACCAGCGTGCGGGCGGCCCCCAGATCGATGGGTTCGGTGTGCAGCGCGCGGGCGGCCGGGGCATGCCGCTCGGCGAGCCGCCGGTCCTCGTCCCCGAAGTACCGCGCGGCCCGCACCCGGTGGAGTTCGAGGACGGCGGTGAGGTCCTCGTGGGCCGCGATCAGCCGGCGCACGTCCCGGTCGAAGCGGGCCAGCACGGCGCGGGCGCCGTCCGCCAGGTCCCGGATCGCGGCGAGTTCGTGATGCGGTTCCGTCGCCCGGGCCACGGCCAGGCGGACCCGCAGCCGCGGCGCCACGCAGGGCGGCAACCGGGGCGCCGCGAAGAACCGCACGCCCCGCTCCCGGTACAGGGCGGACGCCGCGTCCTCGGCCTGCGCGAGCCGTCCGACGGCCGTGCGGGCCTCGGCGGCCGTCGCTCGCCGGGCCGCGTCGCCGCTCACGGGTTCCGGGTCGAGGCACACGTCGTGCGGGACGTCGGCCGGCGGCACGCCCTCGAAGCCGAGGACGAGACGGATGCCGCGCGAGCGGGCACGGGCGGCCAGCTCCCCCAGCAGATCACCGACGAGCGCCCGCGGATCCTCGGCCCGGTCCACACCGCCGACCACCAGACAGGCGGGCGGCCTGCGGCGCAGCAGCCGACGCCGCACCTCGTCGGCGTCGCCGCCGCCGGGGAACCCGAACCGCCGCGCGAGGTAACCGCCGACCTCGGCGACGGACCTGCCCCGCGCGTCGCAGGCCGCGTCGATGGCGCCCAGCCCGAGGACGGTGCCGCCGGGAGCGCCGGTGAGCTCGGCGTCCGTGACGGTGGCCCGCGCCGCCGGATCGGCGGTCCGCACCAGCCGGACGAGCCAGGAGTCGCCCACCGCCGTCGTGCCGCCGGTCCCGACGACGACGGTGCCGCACCAGTCGCTGTCGAGCAGCCGGGTGAGCTCCTGCGTCAGCGCGAGCCGCAGCGGATCGTCCAGCGGGTCCCCGGCCGGCCCCGGCCCCGGGGAGCCCAGTTCGTTGGTGCGGTCCCCGCCGGTGAACTCCTCGATCCGGGGCAGGTACGTCAGGATCGTCTCCGTCGGCAGCATCCAGGCCGCCTTCGCGTCGCCCTGGACGTAGTCGGCCACCACGATGCCGATGACGTGCCCGTCGAACTCGCCGCCGACCGCCATCGCCCCGGCGCCCGAGTACCCCCGCTCGATCCACGGGTCGCCCTCGCGGATCCGCTTCAGCAGACCCCACTCGCCCTGCCGGTGACCGGAGCCCGCCAGCCGCGCGTCCGCCCCCATGCCGAACGGTTCGTCCCGTGGGAAGCCGTACACCTGCACCGTGCCACCGGACAGGGGCGCCTTCCACAAGGTGGTCCGGACACCGCAGCCGGCCGGCTCGTCGAGCTCCAGGAGGGCCACGTCACCACGCTGGGTGCCGTGGTCGTGCACCCAGGTGCCCGGCGCCACGCGCGCGGTGCGGGTCCACTCGGGCCGGCACGCCGCACTGCTGACCCGCACCCGGGACGTGACGCCTCCCGGTGCCGCCCCGGCGAACCGGACCACGTGCGCGCAGGTGAGCACGTGCCGGTCGTCCAGCAGTACTCCGGCGCCACAGGGCGTGCCTTCCTCGTCGTCCACCCTCACGCGCCACGGACGGTCACTGTGGTGATGCAGCGCCATACGCCCAAGGTAGGGCAACGAGCGCCACATTCACCCGGCCCCGCGAGCGTTGCCCGGCCGTTCCCGGCTCGCCGACGGCCGCCCTCGTACGTCCCGTTCGGCCGCCGCCACCCCCGGCCGCAGGACCCGCCCCGGCCGCCCGCGTCCCGGGCCCGTCCCAGCGCCGGTCCGTCCGCGCAGGTCGCAGCCGTGCCGGCGTCCCGGCGTCCCGATCCCGGCCGGACGCGACCACGACGGGACGTCCGCTGCCAGCATCACTCGGGCCGGGAGCGCTCCCGGCCACTCACCAGCAAGAGGGGGAACACCAGATGGGAAAGAGGACGCTTCTGCGGGGTCTGACCCTCGCCGTGGCAGCGCTCCTGCCCCTGTACGGGCAAACGGCCACACAGGCGGCACAGGCCGCGGCCACCGCGGTCGCGGTCTGCGGGCACACGAGCGCACAGCCCACGCTTCAGCAGGGATCGACGGGAGACGCGACGGTCGAGGCGCAGTGCCAGCTCGACCTCGCGACGAAGCCGAGCCGGTACGCGCCGATCGCGGCCGACGGCACGTTCGGATCGGCGACCGAGACGCGCGTCAAGGAGTTCCAGAGGTGCGCCGGGCTGAGCGCGGACGGCGTCCTCGGCCCGAACACCTGGGCCGCGCTCAACACCTGGGCCGCCCAGCCGCACACCTGCGCGACCCAGGGCACGGCGGCCACGGCGCAGGCGACCGTGTGCGGTCACACCGACGCACGCCCGACCCTGAAGAAGGGGGCGAAGAGCGACGAGGTCAAGGAGGTGCAGTGCCGGCTGAACCTCGCCATGGAGCCGTACCACTATGCGCCGCTGACGATCGACGGCGACTTCGGGGGCGGCACCGAGGAGCGGGTCATCGAGCTCCAGCACTGCGCCAACCTCAGCGCCGACGGCACCGTTGGCCCGAACACGTGGGCGAAACTGGTCGACTGGTCGAGCCGTAACACGTACTGCACCCCGCCCCGCCCGGCCGGGCACCCGATCGACGGGCTGGACACGGCCAAGTACCAGCACCCGGGCGGCGCGCCGATCGACTGGAAGGCCGTCCGTGCCTCGGGCGTCGAGTTCGCGACGGTCAAGGCCACCCGGGGCATGAACGTCACCGACGAGTACCTCGCCACCGACCTGGAGGCGGCCCGGGCGGCGGGGCTGGCCGTCGCGCCGTACCACTTCTACACGGGCTCGGCCGCCGACACGGGGGCCGCGCAGGCCGACCGGTTCATCGCCGCCGTGCGGACGACCGGCTACACCGGCAAGCGCGCGGGCGACCTGCCGCCGATCTTCGACCTGGAGCGCATGGACGACGGCAGCGGACGCTGTCCCACCTACGGCACGGTGGCCGACGCCAAGGCCTGGCTCGACCGGGTCGAGAGCGCCTTCGGCCGCGTCCCGATGATCTACACCCAGAAGTCCTTCCTGGACGACTGCATGGGGTCGACCACCGCCTTCGCCCGGTATCCGCTCCAGCTCGCGGACTACCGCCAGTCCATCACCCAGCCTCCGCTGCCGAACGGCTCGACGACCTGGGCGATGTGGCAGTACACGGACGCCGCGGTCTTCCCCGGCCTGCGGGCGCCGGCGACCGGGGACGTGTTCAACGGCACCCAGGCCGACCTCGACCGGCTGGCCAACCGGTGATCCCGCCCGTGGCCATCGCCCTTCCGAGGAGGAACACCATGACCGACCGACTCTCCCGCGCGGCCCTCGTCGCCGTGCTCGCCGTCCTGGGTTTCGTCGTCCCGGCGCCCGCGGCGGTGGCCGCCACCGCCGCCACGAGCTGCTACGGCGGAGCGGTCACGGTCCACTACGGGGAGGTCCGCGACTTCGGCCCGTACGTGACCACGAGCCGCTGCACGGACATCAACATGCGGATGACCGGCGGCGACGCCGACTTCGGCTGGGCCTGTGTGCAGTTCGCGCGGGCCGGCGGCTGCAACTACTGGACCAAGATCGGCCGGAGCTGGACGACCATCGCCACCGACGTCCTGAACGGAACGAAGTTCACCGTGCCCAACGGCGTGGACCTGGAGGGCAGTTCCGCCACCTTCCAGATCGCCTTCTGACGTCCCACCCACTTCACCGAACGGAGACCACCATGATCAAGACCCGGGCGCTCGCCTCGGCTCTCGTCACCGTGGCCGCACTGCTGGCAGCGGGTGCCGCGCCCGCCGCCGCACAGTCCTCGGCCGCGGCGACCAGCTGCTACGGCGGCGCGAAGAACCTCAACTACCGCTACCAGGTGGGGCCCAAGGACTTCGGGCCGTTCACCACGTCCTCGCGGTGCGGTGACATCAACATGCGGCTCACCACGGACAACGGCGCGTTCCTCTACGCCTGCGTGGTGTTCGTCGACCACACCGACAAGTGCAACCACGACAACACCTACTCCCTGCACGGCACTCCGTGGGCGACGGTCGCCACCGACGTCAAGGACGGCACCCGCTTCGTCCTGCGCGTCGGCCCCTACGACACCGACGCGCAGAACGTGAACTTCCAGCTCGCCTACTGATCTCCTGCCGCACTTCTCGCACCACCGTTCCGACCGTTCCGAAAGGACGACGATGACCTTCCTCTTCCGGTCCGCCGCCGGGCGCTCCGCCGCCCGCCCCCTCGACCGCCGAAGCATGCTGCGCGGCACGCTGGCCGTCGGCGCCGGCCTGGCGTTCGGCCCGCTGCTGCTCTCCGGAACCGCACAGGCCTATTCCTGGTCGCGCACCATGAAGCAGGGCGACAGCGGCGCCGACGTGCTCGAGCTCCAGATCCGGGTCTCCGGCTGGGCCGCCGACAGCGCGAGCCACACCCGGGTCGGCCTCGACGGCGACTTCGGCCCCGGCACGCTCGCGGCCGTCAAGCGGTTCCAGGCCGCGTACGGCCTCGACGACGACGGGGTCGCCGGCCCCAACACCCAGGCGAAGCTGACCGCGCTGGAGCAGTCGGACGGCTCCACGGCCCACTTCAACTGGAGCGAGTTCGTCGACCAGTCGAGCGGCACCTTCAACGGCGGCAAGCTGAGCGCGGCGCAGACCAAGGAGAACGCCCGCCGCTGCATGTACAAGCTGGAGGCGCTGCGCAAGAAGCTCGGGGACAAGCCGATCACGGTCAACTCCGGCTTCCGCAGCATCGCGCACAACGCCGACATCGGCGGGGCCAGCGACAGCATGCACCTGTACGGCACGGCGGCCGACCTCGACGTGCCCGGCGTCGCCACCAAGACCGTCTACCAGAAGGCGGAGACCTGCGGGTTCTCCGGCCTGGAGCGGTACACCGTCGACCACCAGCACGTCGACAGCCGGGCCGACCTGGGCCGCGACTGGTGGTGGGAGAGCGGCACGATCTGACGCGGTCGCGGCCCGGCCGCGACCGTGCACCCCGGGTACCGCGGCGGCGGTACCCGGGGCTTCGCGCCTTCAGCCCTTCGGCTCGTCCTTGAGCGCGGCCTCGCAGGAGGGCCAGTCGTGGAAGTCGTGCTGCGCACTCCACAGGCGGTGGGCCGCCTTGATGTTCCACTCCGGGTCGAACGCCCGCAGCGGGGTGCCGCCGAGCTCGCGCAGGCGGCCGTCGGAGATCTGGAAGACACCCCAGTTGCGGCTGCCGTTGGTGTTGGGCAGGACCCACAGCGGGTCCAGGAACGACGCGCAGCGGGCGACGGCCACCGCGGACGCGGGATCCTCGGTGAACACCTGGCGGATCCGCTCCGCCACCCGGACCGGTGACCAGGTCGACATGCTCACCTTCCGCGCGTAGAGCGCCTTCTTGGTGGTCTCGTCGACCACGTTGCTGGCCGGCAGGCCCGCCAGCACCTGGAAGGCGGTCAGCCTGCGCAGGGTCTCCGGCCCGAAGTCCCCGTCGACGGCGAGCCGGCCCTTCGCCGCCACCAGCAGGTTCTGGACCTCGCGCACGCACTCGTCGTGCTGGCCCATGCTCACCGTTCTGCACGCGGGGGAGTACAGCAGTCCGTCCTCCGCCGTCGGCGACCCGTCGGCGGAACGGCCACCGGGCAGCCACACGAAACCGGCCACCAGCAGCACCGCGACCACGGCCGCCAGTACCGCGAAACGGGGCGAGAGCTTCTCGGGCATCCGGGACCGCCCGGGCCGCCGCGCCGCACCGAGCTCTATCTCCAGCGGGACCACGTCGTCCGCCCCCGCCCCCGCCCCCGCGTCCGCGGGTGCTGCGCCCTGCCGGGACCCGGGCTCCGCAGCCGTGTCCGCGGCCCCGGCCGCAGCCGTGGTCGCCGCCGGGCCGTCCGCGGGGCTCGCCTCGGCGTCGGATCGCCCGCCCTTCTCCGCTGCGGCCTCGCGTTCCGACGCGGGGTCCTCCTTGGCGGTCCCGGCGGATGCGTCCCGGTCGGTGTCCGCCAGTGCCCAGAGCCGGTGCAGTTCGCGGAGTTCCTCCGCGCTGGCGCCGCACACCTTGGCGAAGGAGTGCACGACCCGGTAGTCCGCCGGAACACCGAGCCCCGAGCAGTACCGATGCAGACTGGAACCACTGACGCCCGCCTCCTTGCCGAGGCGGTCGTAACCCCGGCCGCTGCGCTCCTTCAGCATGCGAAGACAGGCGGCGAACTTATCGGTATGCGGAGAGGCAACCACACTTCCACCCTTGCTCAAGCCCCTACTGACGGGTAGAAGCTACACCGCACGCCGGAGCGCGTGCGCCCTTTCGCCCACGCAATACGATCGTCAATAGCCTTTCTCTCGACGCAATTTGAAACAATGTCAAACACCTCTTATATCCGGGTGTCCCCTTGGGGTCTTCGCGGTGATGTGCCCCCCGGCCACTACGGTCCCGACCGCCTTTCCCGGGTCCGTACGACGCTCGCGCGCACGCTGTTTCCGGACCCCCGATCGAATCGGTGTTCCATTTGCACCGGATGACGGGTTAGGGTCGCGTTCAGCGAAGATCTTGTACGGAGGTGCCGGGATGGAGAACACGACCCCCGCCCGCCGGGGCCGTCCACCGGGCCCCCGGGCGGCCGAAGGAGAGCTGACCGACCGCCAGTCGGCCATCGTCCGCTTCATCACGGAGTCGGTCGACCGACGGGGCTACCCGCCGTCGATGCGGGAGATCGGCCAGGCCGTGGACCTCGCCAGCACCTCCTCGGTCGCCCACCAGCTCATGGTCCTGGAACGCAAGGGCGTCCTGTGCCGCGACCCCCATCGTCCGCGCGCCTACCGCGTGCGGACCGCCTGGTCGCCCGACCCGGCCGAGGGGAACGCCTCCCGGGTGGACGTGCCGCTCGTCGGGCGGATCGCCGCGGGCGCCCCGCTGCTGGCGGAGGAGATGGTGGAGGACGTCTACTCGCTGCCCCGCCAGGTGGTCGGGGACGGCGACCTCTTCGCCCTGGCCGTCTCGGGCGACTCCATGATCGACGCGGCGATCTGCGACGGCGACATCGTGACCGTGCGCCGCCAGGACAGCGCCGATCACGGTGACATGGTCGCCGCGCTCCTCGGCGACGAGGCCACCGTGAAGATACTGCGCCGCCAGGACGGGCAGGTGTGGCTGATGCCGCGCAACCCGGCCTACGAACCGATCCGCGGCGACCAGGCGCAGATCCTGGGCAAGGTCGTCGGCGTCCTGCGCCTGCTCTAGCGGGCGTCCGACGACCGCCGCCGCACCCACGAACTCCGGGGAACGGTTCTACGATCCCGGTCCATGACGACTCCCGACTGTTACACGTGCGGCAGGGAAGCGGAGTTCGCGGACCTCCCGCCGCGTGAGTGCGTGGCGTACGACGAGCACTGGCGGGTGGCCCACGCCGTCGGGACCGCGCTGCCCGGCTGGCTGGTGCTGCTGCCGCGGCGGCACGTCACCGCCGTCCACGACCTCACCGACGCCGAGGCGGCCGCCCTGGGCACGTGGCAGGTGGAGCTGTCCCGCGCGCTGCGCGGCGTCACCGGCTGCGCCAAGACCTACGTCGTCCAGTTCGCCGAAGCCGAGGGCTTCTCGCACGTGCACTTCCACATCGTCGCGCGCGCCGCGGACCTGCCGCCGGAGCACCGGGGGCCGGGCGTCTTCGCCCTGCTCCGGCGGCCCGGGAGCGAGCAGGTGACGGCTGACGAGGCCGACCGGATCGCCCGGTCGCTGCGCGCCCGGCTGCATGTCCCAGCGGCTGCCGCGCACGGTGCCGGGGCCGTCCGCGGGGCCGCACCGGGGCATCATGGTGACGACATCGAGGGGACCGGAGGCGGTCGGAGAGGGGCGAAGGGTGACGGGGACCTGGATGTATGACGCGTTGAGCTGGCGGGGGCCGCTGTCGGTGAACGTGTTCGTCGTCGGCGCGGGCAACACGCCCCTGCCGGACGAGGCCTTCCGCCTCGCCGGTCTGGTTCCCGACGCCGTCCTGCCGTACCCGCTGCAGGAGCAGCCCGAAGCCGTCCGGCCGCTGGGCCTGGTGTCGTACGACGTCGACTTCGACGACACCTCGCTCGACCTGCGCGACTACACGCGCGCGGTGCTCCGGCGGCTGTGCGCGGACACGCCGGCGGTGGCCTGGGCGGCCTTCGAGGGGACGTTCGACTACGACGAACTGCTCGGCGACCGGGTGGCCGACCAGATCTACGGCCACTGCGCGCACCGCGCCGAGCCGGCGGTCGCCCAGGACGCCGAGGTCCTGCGGGGCGAGGAGTGGCGGCGGGGAGTCGCCGGGGCGCGCGCGGCGCTGGACGCCCTGCTCGCCGGCCCGGTGGCGCCCGGCGGGAGGTGACCTGCGGATCGTCGCCCGAGGGTCGCGCCGGCGGGGGCCTTGTCGCCCCAGCTGTCCCACCCGCCTCACCCGCAACCGAGGGCCCTGCTGGTGCGTCGCACCACACATGCAACGTGAATGGCTCTTCTCCCTCATCCCGCTCGTCATCGGCACGGTCCTCCTCGGCTTCGGCGGGTACGGACTGCGGCGGGCGGCCGCGCTGCGGCGCACCGGTGTCACCGCGGAGGGCCGGATCGTCCGCCACGACAGCCGGCGCGACGACGACGGGGTCACCTACCACCACCCCGTGGCGGCCTGGACGACCCGCGACGGCCGGGCGTGTGAGCACGCCTCCCGGTTCGGCCGGGGGTCCGTCGCGGGCGCCTACCGCGTGGGCGCCCGCGTCGTGGTCCTGTACGACCCGGAGGACCCCCGCCGCTTCGAGATCCGGGGCTGGGACGCGCGGACGGTCGACCTCGTGTTCACCGTCGTGGGATCCGTCCTCACGGCAGGTATGGCGCTGGCCGTGGCCGTCCGTCTGCTGACCCTCTGACACCCGCGGTCCGGTCCCGCACCGCATCCGGATTCCCTCCTTCTCCGAGGTCGCGCCGAGCCCGGCTACAGATGGTGATGTTCCATTTGTGCGATTAGTCCATGATCGCCCTATGCTGTTCTACGGGAGACCTCGAGCAGTCGACGTGCCGGCTCGATGCCGGCGGGAAGCGGGCTTCCATGGCTGAGCGGTTCAAAAGGTCCGGATTGGTCGGCGAGCTGGCGGCCGAATTCACCGGCACCATGATTCTCATCCTCTTCGGCTGTGGCGTGGTGGCCCAGGTGGTCGCCGGTGGAGCGCTCACCACACCGCCGGGAGGACTCGGAAACCACGACAGCATCGCCTGGGCCTGGGGCCTCGGCGTCACCCTGGGCGTCTACGTCGCCGCGCGACTGAGCGGCGCCCACCTCAATCCGGCGGTGACGGTAGCCCTCGCCACCTTCAAGGGATTCCCCTGGAAGAAGGTGGCGCCCTATGCGCTGGCCCAGTTCGCCGGCGCCTTCGTGGCCGCGCTGATCGTGCGGTGGAACTACACCGAGGCCCTGGCGAAAGCCGACCCCGGACACACCATCAAGACACAGGGCGTGTTCTCCACCCTCCCCGCCAACGGCAACCCGAACCTGCCGGTCCACGAGTGGGGTGCGTTCCGTGACCAGGTCATCGGCACCGCCATCCTGCTTCTGCTGATCCTGGCCGTCACGGACCTGCTGAACACCCCTCCGGGTGCCAACCTCGCCCCGTTCATCGTCGGTCTGATCGTCGTGGCCATCGGTATGGCGTGGGGCACGAACGCCGGATACGCGATCAACCCGGCACGTGACTTCGGGCCGAGACTGGCCAGTTTCATCACGGGCTACGGAACGGCCTGGCGAGATCAGTACGGGAATCTCTACTTCTGGGTGCCGATCGTCGGTCCGCTGATCGGCGGCGTACTCGGCGCCGGCCTCTACAAGATGTTCATCGGCCGGTTCCTGCCGACCGCGGAGCCGGAGCCTCCCGGCCGTGTCCCGGCCCCCGAGGAATGACCCCGACAGCAGAGGCGGCAACCCATGGCTGACTTCGTGGGCGCGGTGGACCAAGGCACCACCAGCACCCGATTCATGATCTTCGACCACTCCGGCAACGAGGTGGCGAAGCACCAGCTGGAGCACGCGCAGATCCTGCCGCGCTCCGGATGGGTCGAGCACGACCCGGTGGAGATCTGGGAGCGCACCAACTCGGTGATGCAGAACGCGCTGCGGCACGGCAACCTCGCCCCCGAGGACCTGGCCGCGATCGGCATCACCAACCAGCGCGAGACCACTGTGGTGTGGGACCCGCGCAACGGACGCCCCTACTACAACGCCATCGTCTGGCAGGACACCCGCACCGACTCCATCGCGGCGGCCCTGGAGCGCTCCGGCCGGGGCGACGTCATCCGCCGCAAGGCGGGCCTGCCACCGGCGACCTACTTCTCCGGCGGCAAGATCCAGTGGATCCTGGAGAACGTCGACGGCGTCCGCGAGGCGGCGGAAGTCGGTCACGCCGTCTTCGGCAACACGGACGCGTGGGTCCTGTGGAACCTCACCGGTGGTCCCGACGGCGGCGTCCACGCCACCGACGTGACCAACGCCAGCCGCACCATGCTGATGGACCTGGAGACCCTCGACTGGGACGACGAGCTGCTGAGCTTCTTCGACATCCCCCGGCAGATGCTCCCGACCATCAACCCGTCCTCCCACCGCGAGGCGTTCGGCGTGACCCGCAGCTCCCGGCCGCTGCGCGCCGCCATCCCCATCGCCGGGGTGCTGGGCGACCAGCAGGCGGCCACCGTGGGGCAGGTCTGCTACTCGCCGGGCGAGGCCAAGAACACCTACGGCACCGGCAACTTCCTGGTCCTCAACACCGGTACGGAGCTGGTCCGTTCCCAGCACGGACTGCTCACGACCGTGGCGTACCAGTTCGGTGACAGCCCGGCGGTCTACGCGCTGGAGGGCTCCATCGCCGTCACCGGGTCCGCGGTGCAGTGGCTGCGCGACCAGATGAAGATCATCAAGGACGCGGCGGAGAGCGAGACGCTGGCGCGCACCGTCGAGGACAACGGCGGGATGTACTTCGTGCCCGCGTTCTCGGGTCTGTTCGCCCCCTACTGGCGCTCCGACGCCCGCGGCGCGATCGTCGGCCTGGCCCGCTACAACGACAACGGTCACCTGGCCCGGGCGACCCTGGAGTCCATCTGCTACCAGAGCCGCGACGTCGTCGAGGCCATGGAGCAGGACTCCGGGGTCCACCTCGACGTGCTCAAGGTCGACGGCGGCGTCACCGCCAACGACCTGTGCATGCAGATCCAGGCCGACGTCCTCGGAGTACCGGTCAGCCGCCCGGTGGTCGCCGAGACCACCGCCCTCGGCGCCGCCTACGCCGCGGGTCTCGCCACCGGATTCTGGCGTGACACCGACGAACTGCGCACCCACTGGCAGGAGTCGAAGCGCTGGGAGCCCCAGTGGTCCGAGGACCGGCGTGCCGAGGGGTACGCCGGCTGGAAGAAGGCGGTGGAACGCACGCTCGACTGGGCCAAGGTCGAGTGACGCACCCGGCACGTCAGGCGCCGCCCGTGAACGTACGGGCGGCGCCCGGCATGTGCCGTGCCGCCGCGGGCGCCGTCAGCCGAACTGCCCCGGCTGGTAGTCGCCGGCGGGCTGCCGGACGATGACGTTGAGGCGGTTGTAGGCGTTGATGAGGGCGATGAGGGAGACCAGTGCGGCCAGTTGCTCCCCGTCGAAGTGCTTGGCGGCGTTCGCCCACGCCTCGTCGCCGACCCCGCCCGCGGCGTCGGCGATGCGGGTGCCTTCCTCGGTCAGCTCCAGGGCGGCCCGCTCGGCGTCGGTGAACACCGTGGCCTCCCTCCAGACCGCGACCAGGTGGAGGCGCTGCGCGGTCTCGCCCGCGTGCGCCGCGTCCTTGGTGTGCATGTCGGTGCAGAATCCGCAGCCGTTGATCTGACTGGCGCGGATCTTCACCAGCTCCTGGGTCGCGGCCGGCAGCGGGGACTCCGAGACGGCCTTGCCCGCGGCGTTGAGGTACTTGGCGAACTTGGCGGCCAGCGGGCTGGTGTAGAAGTCGAGACGAGCGTCCATGGTGATCTCCCTGCCGTGATGACGTCTGTACAGCACTGACGATCCGCGCCTCCGAGATGTGACAGGCGAGCGGCCCGGAACGATGTGACCTGCATCTCACCTGGGCGGCGGTGCCGTCGGGACCGCGTTGGCTACGCTCGGCCCGTGTTCGGAGCGACGACGGCATCACGGATCAAGGGCGATCGAGGCCTCCTGGCGCGCTGGAACACCCTCGGCGTGCCGGTACGTGACGGGCTGTTCACGCTCGCGCTGGCGCCGGTCGTGTTCGCGCCCGTGACCGCGCCGCTCGGCGCCGAGTTCGGCGACCTCGCCAAGCGCCCCCTCGACGGTCCCGGCGTCCTGGTGACGACGTTCCTGTGGCTGCCCCTGATGCTGCGTCGGCGCTCACCGGGGGTGTGCCTGGCCCTGGTCGCCGCGGCCTTCGCACTGCATCAACTGGCCGCCTATCCCTCCACGTTCGCCAGTGTGGGGCTGTACGTCGCCCTGTACGGCGCGGGAGCCCACGCCGAACGCGCCGACGGGACAGGCCTCGTGGCGGCGCTCGCCGCGGCCGTGGGGTCGTACGTGTTGTTCGCCGTCGCGCTGCACGGGAGGGGTTCACCGCAGCGGGTTTCCGACTTCTGTCTCATCTTCCTCGCGCTGGCGGCCTGTTGGGGGGCGGGCCGGGCGGTCCGGTCCCGGCGGGCGGGGGAGGGGGAGCGGCGTCGCCGCAGTGTGCAGGCGGCGATCGCCCAGGAACGGGCCCGCATCGCACGGGAGTTGCACGATGTGGTGACCCACCATGTCACCGCGATGGTCGTGCAGGCGGACGCGGCCCGGTATCTGCTCGCCGACGCCCCTGGCCGGGCGGCCGACGGACTCGACGCGATCGGCGACTCGGGCCGCCACGCACTGACCGACCTGCGGCACCTGCTGGGCCTGCTGAAGGCCCCCGGCGACCCGGGGTCAGGCGGCACGGCCTTTGGCGACAAGGACTCCGGCGTCTCGGACTTTGTCGCCGCGGCGGCCGACGGGAGGCCGGGCGTGGCCGATCCGGCGGACCGCGCGCCGGCGCCCGGGCGGCTGGCCGACCTCGTCGACCAGCTGCGGGCGGCGGGCCAGCCCGTGGAACTGACCCGGACGGGGGAGCGGCCGGTGATGGCTTCGGGTGTCGAGCTCGCCGTCTACCGTGTGGTGCAGGAGGCGCTGACCAACGCCCTCAAGCACGCACCGGGCCACCGGACGTCCGTCACCGTCCGCTACGAACCGCACGGCATCGAGGTGGAAGTGATGACGGAGGGCAAGCCCGCCGCAGGGGCCGTGGCCGTCACCGGGCTGGGCCGCGGCGGCGGGTACGGCCTGATCGGACTGCGTGAGCGGGTGGGGGTGTTCGGCGGTGAACTGACGGCCGGCGCGGGCCCGGACGGCGGCTTCACCGTGACCGCCCGGATCCCCTCCACGAGCCACGAAACCCCTTCCGGCCCCGACACCCCTCCCGGCCGCGACGGCCGGCGGACGGCTGCGGGCCCCCGATGACGAACACGGTCAGGGTCCTGGTGTGCGACGACCAGGAACTCGTGCGCGCGGGCTACGTCACCATCATCGGCGCCCAGCCCGATCTTGAGGTCGTGGGGGAGGCGGCCGACGGCCACGCGGCGGTCCGGGCGGCGGCACGGCTGCGCCCGGACGTGGTGGTGATGGACATCCGGATGCCACTGCTGGACGGCATCGAGGCGACCCGGCTGCTGGCCGGACCCGCTGTCACCGACCCGGTGAAGGTCCTCGTGGTCACCACGTTCAACCTCGACGAGTACGTGTACGAGGCCCTGCGGGCCGGTGCGAGCGGGTTCCTGCTCAAGGACTCACCGCCGCGCGAACTCGTGCAGGGCATCCGTACCGTCGCCCTGGGGGAGTCCCTGCTGGCGCCCGCCGTCACCCGGCAGTTGGTCGGCAGGTTCGCCGACCGCATCCGTCCGGCCGAGGCGCGCGGGGCGGCCCGGGCCGGGGCGGTGTCGGCCCTGGCACCCCGCGAGACCGAGGTGCTCGCACTCATCGCCGAGGGGCTGTCCAACGCCGAGATCGCCGAGCGGATGGTCCTCAGCCGGGAGACGGTCAAGACGTACGTGTCACGCATCCTGACCAAGCTCGGTCTGCGCGACCGCGTCCAGGCGGTCGTGTTCGCCCACCGGGCGGGCCTGGTCGACGCGCGGGACTGAGCCCGCGAAGCGCCCGCTCCCGCCTCCGCCGGCAACTGCGCTCGCGAGCACCCTCGTTGGGGGCCGAGGACCGTCTGCCCGCTGCGTTGTCCCCCGTGCGAGCTACACGTGATCGTCCACCCCGGGGTGACGCCCGGGGGCCTGCCCCGCTCATAGCGTTCCTCCCGACGCAGGGGCGGCCGGGCCGCCGGTCGACGAGGGAGGAACGTGATGTCGCTTCGGGACGCGCAGGCGGTGCGGTGGGTGAAGGGCCGCTTCTCGCAGACCCCGTTCGAGCCCACGCGGCGGGTGTGGCCGGCCGGGGCCCGGCTGCCGCTGCTCGTGGTGCTGTTCGTGCTGGTGACGGGGGTCGCCGCCGGGATGCGGGGCGTGGCGGGCGACAACCCGGTGCTGTCCCTGGTGGCCGGTGCGGCGACCGTGCTGCTGTCCCTGACGGTCTACGCGGCGGCGGTGCGGTTCCTGGAGCAGCGTCCCGTACCCGAACTGGACCCGGCCGGGGCCCGGTCCGGGCTGCGCACGGGCGTCTTGACCGGCCTCGGCGCCTTCATGGTGACGCTCGCGGCGATCGCCCTGTGCGGCGGATACGGAACGAAGGGCGGGGTGTCCGTGGGCGGTGCGGTGACCGTCCTCGGGATGATGGCGGGGATCGCGGTCGTCGAGGAACTGCTCTTCCGGGGCGTCGTCTTCCGCCTCGTCGAGGATCTCCTCGGCACCCGAGGGGCGTTGGCCGTCTCAGGGCTGCTGTTCGGAGCCCTGCACCTGGTCAACTCGGGCGCCACCGTGTGGGGTGCGCTCGCCATCGCCATCGAGGCGGGCCTGATGCTCGGCGCGGCCTACGCCGCCGCCCGCACGCTCTGGCTGCCGATCGGCCTGCACTTCGGCTGGAACTTCGCCCTGAGCGGGATCTTCGGTGTCACGGTCTCGGGGAACGAGGACATGCCCGCCGGGCTGCTCCACGGGGTCCTGTCGGGTCCCGAGGCGATCACCGGAGGCGGCTTCGGTCCCGAGGCCAGTGTCTTCGCCATCGTCGTCTGCGCCGTCCCCACGGTCGTGTTCCTGCGCACGGCCGGGCGCCGGGGCCGGCTGCGCACCCGCCGCCAGGCCCGGTCCGCGGGAACACCCACCCCGTCCTGACCACCGCCGCGCTCCCGCACCCGCGCTCCCTCTCCCCTGTCCACCGCTCCGGGCCTCTCTTGCCGTGCGCCGGGCCCGGCCGCTAATATAGGTAGACCTACCTACCTAGATCGGCTGTGATGAGAGTGCCCGAGAGCGGGAGCGGCCGTCGGCGGCCGGCGCGGGAGCGGCTGCTGGCGGCGGCGGCGCGCCGGTTCTACGCCGACGGTGTGGCGGCGACGGGCATCGACACGATCACGGCCGAGGCCGGCGTGGCCAAGATGAGCCTGTACAACAACTTCTCCTCCAAGGCCGACCTGGTCCGGGTCTACCTCGACGCCCGGCACGAGGAGTGGCTCGGTCTCTACCGGGCGCGCCTGGAGCGGGCGCGGGGGCCGCGCGAGGGCGTACTGGCCGTGTTCGACGCCTACGCCGACCACGCCGCCTTCGCCTACGAGCACGGCTTCCGGGGCTGCGGCCTGCTCAACGCCGCCGCGGAACTGCCCGTCGGCGACGAAGGGCGGGACGTGGTCCGCGCCCACAAGGAGGAGGTGGAGCGGCTGCTCGCCGCGCATGTCGAGGAGCTGCTGCCCGGCAGGCCGGACGAGGCGCGCACGCTGGCCGAGCACCTCGCCTTCCTGCTGGAGGGCGCGATGGCGCGCGCCGGCCTGGAGGGCGACGGCGAACGGGTCCGGCACGCCAGGTCGATGGCCGTCACGCTGCTGGACCGGCTGTGACGGGCTCGGGCCGGGGCCGGTCCGCGGGCGCGGGGGCGCTGTGCGTGCTGGTCGCCTCGGTGCTGTGGGGGACCACGGGCACCGCCGCCACCCTCGCCCCCGGTGTCGGGCCGCTCGCCATCGGCGCCGTCGCCATGGGCCTGGGCGGAATCCTCCAGGCCCTCACCGCGACGCGGCAGATCGCCCGCAGCTCCGCCGCCCTGCGCGACCGGCGCGGCACGGTGGTGCTGGGCGCCGTCTCGGTGGTTGTCTACCCGCCGGCGTTCTACAGCTCCATGCATCTGGCCGGAGTGGCCGTCGGCACGGTGGTGTCCATCGGTACCGCGCCGCTCGTCTCCGCACTGATCGAACGGGTCGTGGACGGCCGCCGTCTCACCCGTCGCTGGACGGCCTCGGCCGCTCTCGGTCTGCTCGGCACGCTCCTGCTGTGCGTGGCCGAAGCCGCCCGTGCCGGCGACGGCGCGCAGGCGGCCTCCCCGGCCCGCACGCTGCTCGGGATCGGACTCGGCCTCGTCGCCGCCGCGACCTACGCGCTCTACTCCTGGGCGGCGCACCGGCTCATCACCCGGGGGGTCCCCTCCCGGGCGGCGATGGGAGCCGTCTTCGGGCTCGGCGGGCTGCTCCTGCTGCCCGTGCTGCTCGTCACCGGGGCTCCGCTCGTCGCCTCCTGGCCGCACGCGGCCGTAGGCGCCTACATGGCGCTCGTCCCGATGTTCGCCGGGTACGTCCTGTTCGGCCGGGGTCTCGCGCGCGTGCCGGCCAGCACCGCCACCACCCTGTCCCTGCTCGAACCGGCCGTCGCGGCGGTCCTGGCGGTCGCGGTCGTGGGTGAACGCCTGCCCGCCGCGGGCTGGACGGGCATCGCCCTGGTCGTCGCCTGCCTCGCGGTCCTCACCGCCCCCGCGTCCCCTCGTCGGCGCCCGGACCTCGGGGCGCGCGGACGGGCGGACCGTGACAGCGTCTCCCGTCCGGCCCACGCCGACTGAGACGGCCGCCAATTCGCTTGCCGCCGCTCGACCCGGTCGGATAGGAAGCTCGCATGCTGAGGGGCAACAAGGTCGGGCTCAGGGCCCGCCACGAGGAGGACATCCCGGTCCTGCGGACCGAGCTCTACGACGACGTGGCCGGTTCCTCGCGGGCCGAGTCCAGGCCGTGGCGGCCGATCGCGCCCGGCGCGAAGGATCCGCGGCTCGTGGTGGACGACAAGAACGACGGAGCCGTCCCGTTCTCCGTGGTGGAGCTGGAGGGCGGCACCCTGCTCGGCACGGCGACGCTGTGGGGCATCGACACCCATCACCGGTCCGCGCACATCGGACTGGGACTGCTGCCGTCCGCGCGCGGCAAGGGCTACGGCACCGACGTGGTCGGCGTGCTGTGTCACTACGGCTTCGTCGTGCGCAGCCTGCACCGGCTCCAGATCGAGACGCTCGAGGACAACGCCGCCATGCTGCGGGCCGCCGAGAGCAACGGCTTCGTCCGTGAGGGCCGGCTGCGCTCCTCGGCCTGGGTGATGGGCGAGTTCCTCGACGAGGTGCTCCTCGGACTCCTGGCCCAGGACTGGAAGACGGACGCGAAGAGCTGAACCAGGTGCGGGCGGACATGTCTGTGGGCCCCGGGTTGTCCTGGGGCCCACGAAAGTGACATTGTGCGGCGGGATTACCAGCGATACCAGCGGCCCTTGCGGCCGCCCGTGTCGGCGCTGCGCACGACGAAGCCCAGCAGCCAGACGACCAGCACGATGACGGCGATCCACCACAGTGCCTTGAGGGCGAAGCCGGCACCGAAGAGGATCAGGGCGAGCAGAAGAACGAGAAGCAGGGGAACCATAGTTATCAACCTCCATTGGTCCTCGTGCCCGACGAATGGAAGAACATACGGCCGGTTCACCTGGTTTCTTCACCACTCTTCCGGGCAGTCGTCCCAGTTTCTTCACCCAGTTCCACCGTCGTGGTGACCCGGACGAGGGCGGGCCTCGCGGGCACCGAACCGAAGCCGAACCGCACGGGCGGCTCCACGGGTGCGCACCGGCCCAGGTCCGCGCCCTCGAACACCCCGGTCACGGAGCGGACGGGACGCAGGTCCCGCGCGCCGTACCACTCCCTGCGGCCGCCACCGGCGCTGCCGCGCGTGCGTACACCGGTCAGCAGCACGCGCGCGGGCAGGTCGACGCACGCGCTCCAGGCCGGACAGCCGGCCAGCACCCCGGGGACGGCGCGCAGCAGCAGGCCCAGGACGCCCCGGCGTCCGGTGGTGAAGCGCAGGCGGAGCGGACCCGCCTCCACGGTCCAGACGTCTCCCAGGACGTTCACCTCGACCGGGACCACCCGCACGGCGTCGAAGGTGTAGGTGCCGCTGATGAACTCCGCCGTCTCCCGGGACGGTGCCAGCAGCAGCCGCTCCCCGTCGGCCCGTTCCACCATCACGTCGCTGAACGGGCCGAAGGGCGACCGCGGCCAGTGCCCCAGCACCACACGCGTGCCGCCGGACGTGCCGAGGCCCGCGATCCAGCCGTCGAAGCGCAGCCGCTCGCGCCGCCGGGACAGCCGCTTCCACCACGCGGCCGCACTCCACCGTCGTTCTGTTCCGTAGGTCACCACGGACGGCGAGTTCCCCTCACCGGGGTCCCGGGAAACGGGCGGGAGACCGCGGGTACGCCGAGCGGGCGACACAGGACCCACGCGCCGAGTCTTGGAACACGCTTTACGTGGTACACGCAACTGGGGCCCGCCCTGTCGCTGTCTGACAGTGAGTGGGCCCGTCGGGGCCGAGGAACGAGAGAGCGGGGCAGGTTGTGGGACGGCGCAAGGGCGGCACGATGATCGCGCTCGTCACCGGTGTGGTGCTGATGGGCGCGAGCGCCTGTGGCGGGGGCGGCAGCGGCAAGGCGGGCGGCGACGACGCGAAGGCGTCGGGGAAGCCGGGTACGAGCTCCTCGCCGTCACCGACGAAGCCCGCGGGCCCGCCGATGCTCCTGGAGACGATCATGCCCCAGACGGGGACCACGGTCGGTGTGGCCATGCCGATATCGGTGGTCTTCACCGACCCGGTGGCGCAGAAGGCGCGGGCCGCGGTCGAGAAGCACATGAAGGTGAGCGCCTCGCAGCCGGTGGCCGGTGCCTGGCACTGGTTCGGCGACAAGCGCGCCGACTGGCGCCCCAAGTCGTACTGGCCGTCCGGCACCACGGTGAAGATCGACGCCGACATGCAGGGCGTCGGCAACGGCAACGGACGCTTCGGCGTACGCACCTACACGCACACCTTCAAGGTCGGTGACGATGTGCGCGCGGACGTCTCGGTGACCGGCCACACCATGAAGGTGACCCGCAACGGCGCGACGGTCCGCACCCTGTCCATCAACGCGGGCAGCGCCGAGTACCCGACGTGGAACGGCACGATGGCCGTCATCGACAAGCAGGAGAAGGTCCACATGACCTCCTGCAGCGTCGGCATCAGCTGCGACAAGGGAAGCCCGAACTACTACGACCTGACGCTGCCCTGGGACGTCCACCTGACCCAGTCCGGCACCTATGTGCACTACTCCACCGGCGACCCGAATCCGGGCAGCGGCAGCGCGCGCGGCTCGCACGGCTGCGTCCACCTGTCCATGTCGGACGCCAAGTGGTTCTACGGCCAGGTCAAGCAGGGCGACCCGGTCACCATCACCGGCTCGCCCCGCGCCAAGGCACCCGCGGACAACGGCTACGCCGCCTTCAACCTGGACTGGGCCCAGTGGCTCCAGGGCAGCGCCTCCGGTGAGGGAACGACCGCCGCGCTGTGAGCCGGCGTCCGCCGCGCCTTCCCGGCCGCACCGGGTTCCCGGCCCTGCCCGTTCCGGGGCCCGGTGCGCCGATAGCGTGGAGCCCATGATCGTATGGCTCAACGGCACCCATGGCGCGGGCAAGACCACGACCAGTACGCTCGTGCAGCAACTGCTGCCGGATTCCCGGGTGTTCGACGCCGAGAAGGTCGGCGAGACACTCATGGACATCAAGCCGGGACTGCCCGGTGCCGGAGTGGACAACTTCCAGCACTGGCCGCCGTGGCGGCCCCTGGTCGTCGACACCGCCCGCCGCGTCCTCGACTACACCGGCGGCACCCTGGTCGTCCCCATGACCGTCCTGGTCGAGCGGTACTGGCACGAGATCAGCACCGGTCTCGCCCGATACGGCATCCCGGTAAGGCACTTCGTGCTCCACGCCGACCAGGACACCCTGCGCCGGCGCATCGAGGGGGACACGGTCCTCGGCCCGTCCGCGTTCCGGCTGCGTTATCTGGAGCCGTACGCCGAGGCCGCGCGTACCTGGCTGCACGGCGCGGCCGAGGTCGTCGACACCACTCACCTCACGCCCGCCCTCGCCGCCCGCCGGATCGCGCGGGCCGTGACGGGCTGACGCCGGCCCCGTGGCGGACCGCTGCTCTCGCGCCCGCGAATCCCCCTCAGGCTACGGTCCCCTCGCCGTAGAAGCGTACGTAGTCGACCGTCATCGTCGCGGGTGACGGCGTCGAGGCGTCGGGAGGGCCGGGCCAGTCGCCTCCGACGGCGACGTTGAGCAGCAGATGCATGTCCTGTTCGAAGACCCAGTCGTCGGGCGAGGGCAGCTTCGCGGGTGTCAGCGTGAAGTACGGCCTGCCGTCGACGGACCACGTGATGCGTCGCGGCTGCTTGTCCACGGCGTAGGTGTGGAACGCGCTCGACGCGTCCGACGGGAGGGTGGCGGAGTCGCCGATCCCGTTCTCGTTGAAGTAGGTCGGTCCGTGCGCGGTGCCGTACACCGTGCGCGGTTCCCCGCCGACCACTTCGCAGATGTCGATCTCGCCCTGCCCGGGCCATTCGACCCCGTTGTCGCCCAGCATCCAGATCGCCGGCAACAACCCGGTGCCGGTGGGCAGTTTCGCCCGGATCTCCGCGCGACCGTGTGTCAGGGCGACCTTTCCCTCGGTGGTCAGCCGGGCCGACGTCCAGGGGCAGAACTCCTGGGTGTAGCAGGGCAGCCGGGCCGACGCGGGAGCCCGCCGCGCGGAGATCAGGAGATGACCCGAACCGTCCAGGCCGGAGTCGGCCGGGTCCGCCGTGTAGTACTGCAACTCGTTGTTGCCCCACCCCTCGGCGTCCCGGTTCCCGGTCTCGGTGTTCCAGGACTTCTCCGACGGGCGGGTGGCCGCCGCCCCGTCGAACTCCGCCTGCCAGAAAGGCTCTTCCCCGGTCGAAGCAGAGGAGCGCGCGTCCGGGGCGGGAGCAGGGGCCGGTCCGCACCCGCCGAGCACCGCGACCAGCGCGAGCACGACTGCGGACACGGACCGTCGGTTCACCGTGCTGCTCCTGGGGATCGTGAGTGGGGGCGATGAGCAAGGTACCAAGATCGGGTGCGCGCGGACCGGGCCCCCCGGTGGACCGGGCCCCCGCGGACCGCGCGCCCCCCGTCCAACACCGCATCGGAAGGGACGAGTTCAGGTGCGCCGTTCCTTTCCTGTGCGCCGATGCAGTTCGACGGCGAGCGGGGTGGCCGTGAACATCGAGGAGTAGGTGCCCACCGCGAGGCCGACGAGCAGGGCGAGAGCGAAGTCCCTCAGGGTGTCGCCGCCGAGGACGGCCAGCGCGGTGAGGATGAACGCGGCGCCCGTACCGGTGTTGACCGTGCGGGGCAGCGTCTGGAGGAGCGCCTGGTCGGCGACGCGGGCGAACGGCTTCCCGCGAGCGCGGCGGCCGAGTTCCCTGATCCGGTCGAAGACGACGACCGAGTCGTTGACGGAGTAGCCGATGACGGTCAGCAGCGCCGCGAGGAAGACGCCGTCCACGGGCTTGCCGAGCCAGGCGAAGACGCCGACGAGGATCACGACGTCGTGGGCGAGGGCGGCGACCGCGGAGCTGCCCAGCAACCAGCGGAACCGCGCCGCGAGGTAGACCAGTTGGGCGCCGAGGGCCACCGCGAGCGCGATGACGGCGCCGCGGCGCAGTTCCTTGCCGAGGCTGGGCCCGACGGCCTCGTCGCGGATCCGTTCGGCGCCGACCCCCAGGCCGGTGACGGCATCGGTGAGGGCGGCCGCCCGGGCTTCGCCGAGCCCGGGGGTGCGGACGGTGAACTGCCGGTCGCCGGAACTCTGCACGACGGCCCGCGGGAAGCCGGCCTCGGCGAGCGCGGCACGGGTCCGGTCGGGGTCGACGGGGGCCGTCGTGGAGTACTCGACGAGCCGTCCGCCCGTGAACTCGACGCCGAGGTCGAGGCCGCGCACCACGATCCCGGAGCCCGCCAGGACGAGCGCCGCCGCCGAGACGGCCAGCCACCTGCGCGGGTGACGCATCAGATGCGGGCCGGACCGGTCGAGCCGGGCCCGTACGAAGCCCGTGTGGGCGATACCCGTCAGGCGGGGCCGGCGACGCAGGCCGGGGCGGGCGACGGCGTGCTCGGCGAGGACGCGGGTGACGACGAGGGCGCTGAACATCGAGGCGAGGACCCCGATGCCCAGCGTGACGCCGAACCCGCGCACCGGACCGGACGCGAGGAAGAAGAGCAGCGCGGCCGCGATGAGGGTGGTGACGTTGGAGTCGGCGATCGCGCTGAAGGCGCCCCGGAAGCCGGCGGTCAGGGACGACCGGGGCGTGGGGCGGTGGCGAGCGACGTACTCCTCGCGGGCACGTTCGAAGACGAGCACGTTGGCGTCGACCGCCATGCCGATGGCCAGCACGAACCCGGCGAGTCCGGGCAGGGTGAGGGTGGCGCCGAGCGCGGCCAGGGCGGCGTAGGAGACGAGGCCGTAGCAGGCCAGCGCCAGCACGGCCAGAGCCCCCACGACCCGGTAGACGGCGACGATGAACAGCGAGGTCAGGGCGGTGCCGATGGCGGCGGCCCAGGCACTGGCCGCGATGGCGCGGGCCCCCAGGGTGGGGCCGACGGTGCGCTGCTCGACGGTCTCGACCGGCACCGGGAGAGCGCCGCCGTTGATGAGCAGCGCCAGTTCCCTGGCCTCCTCGTCGTCGAAGGAGCCGGTGATGAGGGTGGCGCCGCCGCCGATGCCGGACCGGCACCCGACCGAAGGGTCGACCTGCGGCGACGAGATGATCCTGCCGTCCAGGACGACGGCGACCCGGCGGCCAGGATCCCCGGGCGCCCGGCAGGCGGCCTCACCCGTGAGCCGCGCCCACTCCTGGCCGCCGGCCCCCTTGAAATCGACGGTGACGTGCCAACCGGCGCCACTGTGCGGGTCGAACCGGGCCGCCGCCTTGTCCACGTCCTTCCCGGTCAGCGCAGCCGTTTGCAAGCGCAGGAAGCGGCCCGTCTCGTCGGCCGTCACCTGCTCGTGGGGCCGCTCGGGCGACGGACCGGCGGCCCGGTCGGCTGCGGTCGCCGGGCCGAGCACCTGGTGGAAGGTGAGCCGGGCGGTCCGGCCGATCACGTCGGCCGCCCTGCGCGGATCCTGCACGCCGGGCAACTCGACGACGATGCGGTCGTCGCCCGAGCGGGCGATGGTGGGTTCGGCCACACCGAGCGCGTCGATACGGCCGCGGAGCACCTCCACCGTGCGGTCCGTCGCCTCGGCGCCGGCGTCGGCCGCGGTGGTGGGGCGGGTCTCCAGCACGATCTGGGTGCCGCCGCGCAGATCCAGTCCGAGCTGGACGGGCACGGTGAGCGCGACATACAGGGACAGGGCTACGACGGCGAGGGCGAACAGCCCTCTGAGGTGCGGGGATCGTTTCACGGGGGGGCCTCCGGCAGGCACACCGCGGCCAGGGCGGTGGCGTCGTTCGGGAAGAAGAGGGGGTTCAGCAGCCGGAGGACGAAGGGGGTGCCCGCACGCCGTGGCGCGGCGCGGGCCGTGTCGGCGCGGACGGTTCCGCCGCCCGCGGGACCGGTGCGAGCCGCAGCGGGGCGGCCGGTGAGTCGGGTGCCGGGGCGAGGGCGGGGACCGCGGGTGTCCGGGGCTCGCCTCCGGCGTCCCGCTGGCTCCGCGCGACGGCGGGGGAGACGGCGGACCGGGCGTCGTCCGCGGACGGCCCGTCGGGTACCGACGCGCTCAGGGCCGCCGGAGCCGTACCGGCCCCGGCGGAAGTCCCCTGACAGACGAGCGCCGACAGCCCGGACAGGGCGACGAGCACCGCGAACAGGACAGCCGCCGCGACCGGGGCCAGGCTCCGGCCACCCGCGCGCGCGACGGTGTGCGGGCAGCGTGCCATGACCGTCCTCTTCGCGTGGGTGGCGGGCTCAGGGCTCGATGAGGCCGGCCCGGATCGCGTAGCGGGTGAGTTCCAGGCGATCGCGCAGACCGAGCTTGTGCAGCAGGTTCGCCCGGTGCCGGTGGACGGTCTTGATGCTGATGAAGAGCAGTTCGGCGATCTCCTTGGAGGAGTGCCCCTCGGCCACGAGCTTGAGGACCTCCTCCTCGCGCGCCGTCAGCACCTGCTCGCGCGGCTCCTCGCCGTGGCGGACCCGGTCGAGGTAGTTCCGGATGAGCGCGGTGACCGCGCCCGGATACAGGAACGGCTCGTCGCGCACGGCGGCCCGGCAGGCGGCCACCAGGTCGCGGTCGGCCACGGACTTCAGCACGTACCCGCTGGCCCCGGCCTTGAGCGCCTGGAAGAGGTACTGCTCGTTGTCGTGCATCGTCAGCATCAGCACCCGCAGGTCCGGCCGGAGCGCGACGAGTTCGCGGGTGGCCCGCAGACCGGTCATCCGGGGCATGGCGATGTCCAGCACCGCCAGGTCGACCTCGTGGGTGCGGGCCAGCTCGACCGCCTCCGCACCGTCCCCGGCCTCGGCGACCACCTCCAGGTCCGGCTCCCGGTCGAGGATCAGCCGGACACCACGACGTACCAGGGCGTGGTCGTCGGCGAGAAGAACGCGGACCGGGGAGGTGACTGGGGTGCTCATGACTGCTTCCTGAGGAGGGGTACGGTCAGCCGGACCTGCGTTCCGGTCCGCGGCGGGGAGACGACGTCCAGCGTGGCCCCGATCAGCAGGGCCCGTTCGCGCATGCCCCGGATTCCTGCCCCCTCGGGGGCGGCGCCGGTGCCGCGGCCGTCGTCGCCGACGGTCAGCTCCACCGCCTCGGCGGTGTGCCGCAGCCGCACCTCGACCCGCTCGGCCCCGGCGTGCCGCGCCGCGTTCGTCAGGGCTTCCTGCGCGACCCGGTACAGCACCAGTTCCGTCTGCTCGTCCAGCCCGGGCAGGCCGCTGTCGAAACGGCGCACCACGCGCATCCCGGCGTGCGTGGAGAACTCCGTGGTGAGCGAGGTGAGGGCACTGATGAGACCGAGGTCCTCCAGCACGCCCGGCCGCAGCCGTCGCGCAAGCCGGCGCACCTCGTCGAGGCTTCCCCTGGTGATCTCCTGGACATGGCGCAGCTCGCCGCGCAGCGGCTCGTCCGCCTCGTCGGCGGAGCGCTCCAGCGCGAGCAGGATCGCGGTCATGCTCTGGCCCACCTCGTCGTGCAGCTCCTGGGCGATACGCCGCCGCTCCGCCTCCTGGGCGACCAGGACGCGGGCGCTGCTGGAGGCACGCTCGTGCTCCAGCCGTTCGAGCATGGCGTTGAAGGTGCGGATCAGCTCCGCGGTCTCGCCGCGGCCCCCCTCCGGCAACCGCTGACCGGGGCGCAGCAGGTCGACGGTGTCCATCAGCCGGGTGAGCCGGTCGAGCGGGGCCAGGCCGATCCGCAGCAGGGCCGCGTTGGCGACCAGCATGACGATCAGACCGGCCACGAGGATGACCGCTTCGGTCAGTACCACCGGCACGGAAACGGTCACCGGAGCCCACAGCAGCAACGCGGTGGCACTGCCCAGCACCACCGCGTTGAGCGCGAAGATCCGCCAGAACAGGGACACCGCGACGACGCCTTTCTCCTTGCGGGACCGGCACGGTCCCGACGGACGGCCGCCGCGAGGACCTGCTCGGCCGCGGCCACCGGTCTTGGCCGGCCTGCCCCCAGGCTGCCCCGTCCCGCACGCCGCGTCGATGGGGGTCAATGCCCATTTCCCGGGGTGGCCCGCCCCCGCCGCTATGGGTGCCCGGCCCGTCGTAGATGGGTATCGCGCCCGATGGTTTCCGGCCGTTCCCGCGTCCAGGGTGGAGACCGAGGGCAGCCACGGACGTCACCGGCCGTCGGCGGCCACCCGCCCGCACACGGAAAGAAGGAACGCCCATGTCACCCGACACGCCCCGGACCGATACCCGCCGAGAGCGGCTGACGGCGCACGAGGCCCTCCAGCGCCTCGAACAAGAACGTGCCTCCCGGCTCACCCAGCTGCGCGCCATCGGCGAGGCGGGACCGGCCGGGGAGGAACAGATGATGTCCACGCAGAAGGCCGTGATCCGGCAGGTCCTCGCCGAGGTGGAGGCCGCCGTCGTCCGGGTCCGCAACGGCAGTTACGGCATCTGTCCCGCCTGCTCCGGACCCATCCCCGTCGAGCGCCTCGAGATCCTCCCGTACACGCGCTTCTGCGTGCCCTGCCGGCGCGACGCCGTCTGACGAACCCAGATCCCCGCTCCTGTCCGCCCTGCCCGAGGGGTGATTCGGTGAACCACCAGATCATCGACGACCACCGCACGACCCTGTCCGCCGAGGACCTCGCCGCCCTGCGCGAGAACCTGCACGAGCAGCTCCTGTTCCGGCGGGAACAGCTGCACCAGCTCTCCACCCCCGCCGCGGACCGGGCCGACGCGCTCCGCGACCGCGGGGCCGCCTCCCAGACCGAGGTCCGCGTCAAGCTCGCGGCCTCGGCCCGCATGGTCCTCACCGACGTCGAGGCCGCCCTCGCACGCATGGACCGGGGCAGCTACGGCCTCTGCCACCTGTGCCGCGGGCCCATCGACCGCGCACGCCTGTCGATCGTGCCGCAGGCCCGCTACTGCGGCCGGTGCCAGCAGGTGAGGGAGGGCGGGCGGTGACCACGCCCGCCGGGCCCGGCCCCGTCATCCCGCGTCAGCGGTCCTGGCACCGGCACCGGCGGTGTCCGGGCGTCGCCCTCGACCTCGGCAGCGACCGCACGCGTGCCTGGATGTCGGGTCGACGGACGATCCTGGACGTGCCCACGGTCACTTTCCCGGGCGCCGGACCCTCCTACCCGGTGCGGCGCGGCACCATCGTCGACAGCGACGGGACCGCGCGGATGCTGCACCGGCTGCTCGGCCACCGGCTGCCCCGCGTCGGCCGCCCCCTGCTGATCCTGACCACGCCCGCGCTGGGCGGCACGGCCTACCGCACCGCGGCCCGCGCCGCCGTACAGGTCCTGCGTCCGCGCACGGTGCTGACCGTCCCCACCGCGCGCGCCGTGGCGGCCGCCACGGAGGCCGACCTGACCCGGCCCCTGCTCGTCCTGGACCTCGGCGCCCAGCTCACCGAGGTCACGCTGCTGGTCGACGGGGCGGTCACCGACGCCCGTACCACCGCTCTGGGCACGAGCGACCTGGACGGCCGCACACCGCCCTCGCGGATCTCCGACGCGGTCGTCGCGATGGTGAGCGCCATGCTGGAGCAGGACCGCACCGTCCAGACGCTCGACGCCCTGCGGCGCGGCGCGCTGCTCGCGGGCGGCGGCGCGCTGCGACCCGACATCACCTACCCCCTCGCCGGCCGGCTGCACGCTCCCGTCCAGCCGGTCCCGGCCCCGCACACCGCCGCGGTCCGCGGCGCCGCGAGCCTCCTGCGCAGCGCCGACTTCTCCTCCTGACCCGCGCGGGCGCACCGAGCGGTGCGGTGCGGCCCGCGTCCGAGCACGCGGCCGCGGTGCCGTTGGCCGGGCGCGCCGAGCCCGGTCAGGCCAGGTCGGTGAGGTCCTCCGCGAACACCTGCGACAGCGGCTGGGGCCCCACGTACTGCTGGCAGTTGCACTGTCCGGCCTCGTACCGCAGCGGCTTCTTGTTCTCGTCCCAGGCCGTGGGCACTTCGACGCGCTCGTGGCAACGGCCCTGCTTGTCGTGCTTGGCGAGATGGTGCGTGCACCCGCACACCGGCTCCGGCGCCCTGTGCGCGGCCTCCACGGCCAGCCGCTCCTGCTTCGCCGCCTCCAGCAGCTGCAACTTCCGCTCGTGCCGATTGCGCAGCGCCGTACGGACGTTGTCGGCGACCCACGCGAAGCCGCCCGTCCAGAAGATGATGAGGACCCACCAGAACCAGTCCACCCGCCGCCCCTTCCCCCGTCTCCGACGCAACCAGCGTAGTCGGCGACACCGGACCCGACCCAGGCCGGTGGCCCCGAGGTCGGCTCATGCGTCAGGGGCTTGTGGGGCTGGACCGTCGTCCGGGCGAATTCCCGTCCAGGTGTGGAAGCTCAAGCGGCTGACTTCACGGCACCATCTCTGATACGGGCGGGTCGTGGAAGGGAAACCCTGTCGGGTGCCGATCTGCCGAAGGACGTGTGCGACGTCGCTGCCTTGAGGTCCGGCAGCCTCCAGGGATGTCGTGAGATCGTCCGACGGGCCGGCTCCCTGAATGGCGGCGAGCAGGAGCGGGGCGGCATTCGGGCGGCCCACCAGGAGGGCCAGGAGAAGCTGGACGGCCTGGTGGTCGGAGTGCTCCTCGGAGGAGCCGAGGAAGCGAGGCAGTTCGGCTTCCGGAATGCCGAAGCGGATCAGTCGGTAGAGGTTGACCAGCTTCTTGGCGGCCCGGGGTGTGGGAAGCAGCGGGGCGAGGGCAGCCAGGCAGTCGATTTCCGCCTCGGTCAGCAGCAGTGGCGACGGCCGGACCTCCAGCGGCGTCCACCCGGGGCCGGGATGGCCGGGCGACCGCGAAGTGTCCTGACGGACGGGTTCATCCGAGGAGACCGGGGACGGGCGCGAGCGGGGAGGTCGTTCTTCGGGGCCGAGGCGCGCTGCCCCGAGGCGGGTTCCGTCGTTCGGCCCGGCCCGTTCGGTGCTCGGTGGCGGACCGTGGCGGTCGGTGAGCAGTGCCTTGATGTAACTTTCGGCCGCTTCCTGCGAACTGGTCGGTACGGTCCACGGAATCTGGAAGATCTTGTCCAAGTAGTCGAGCGGAGTGACCGGGAGCGATGCTTCCGAACGATCTGGGTGGTTCTCGGCTGGAAAGAGTTCGCTGTAGTGGTGTTCCAGAGCGCCCAGCAACCAGCGCGGATCCACGGCGACCACGACCACGAACAGTCGCAGTGCCAGCATGAGGTGCACTGCGGCCAGCAACTCGACCACCCGCGCGGGTGGGCAGCGGTCGAGGTCGTCGATGTAGAGAATGATTCGTTCGAGAGGAGGTTGTCCGCTCGGGTACGTGGACCACTGCCGACGGGCCTGGTCGAGATCGTCCTGCAAGTGTTCGAGGTCTTTGTGGATACGGCCGAGCAATCCCCGGTCGGCGGCGTAGGTGTCCGAACGGCCGAGGTCGTCCAGCAGTCGGGAGAGGCGTGCGGTTGCGTCCGCCTGAGCCAGCCTGTCCTCGACCTCGGCGATCCGGGCGCTGAGCTGTTCCTGTACGGAGCCGAGGTCGGTCATCGTGCCGGTGACCGACCGGAGGTCCGTCACGATACCGCTGATGGTGTGCAGGGCAGTGAACAGAGCCAGGACGGCTGCACCGGCAGGGGCGTAGGCCGAGTCGAGCCAGCGGTAAGCGGCATAGGCGGCAACGGCCAGCAGGCCCCATCCCGTCAGTGCACGAAGGATGTGCGGGGTGACGATTCTCAGTCGGCGCCATGTCCGGTTGCCCGTGCGGACCGGCGATTGCAGCCCGCTGCCTTGTTCCTGGGTGATGATGTCGAACAGTTCGGCTTCCTGCGCCTTGTAGTGGGCCAACTCGTCGCGCAGCTCCTGACGTCGTGCCTCGGCCTGGTCGGTGGAGTACTCCGGCGCCTCCGGGAGGTCCGGCTCGGCGAGGGCACGGAAAAGATGGGTCGCCAGCCCCGCCCAGAGCCGGTCGTCGCTGTAGTGCCAGGCGTTGAAGGTCACCTGGCGCACATGGGACACGAAAGCGCTCTGACCGCTGTTTCCCATGGCGGCTGACGAACGCGCGACCAGCTCACCCACCTGTTTCTGCATCTGGAGCATGACACTGGACTTTCCCGCTCCCCAGCCTCCGAGCAGTGCGATGGCCAGGGGCGGATCGGTATCGCGGGCACATACCAGGCTCGTGAGGGTGCGTACATGGCGCGCCGTTCCCAGCAGGTCGTCGGCAGTGGGCTGATCCGGATGGGTCCTGGTCACGTTGGGTGCCCGCAGTTGCGGCACATCGGCGCCGCCGATCCGTTGACCGCTGTGCGCCTGCCAGAGGCGCACGGCGCCGTCGCGACCGCCTGTCGCCAGGACGGACCTGCGCGGCTCGAAGCACAGGACGGTCACCGGTCCGACATGGGCCTGGAAACCGGTGGCGCGTGCGCCTGTCGCGCTGTACCAGACCCGGACGTACCCGTCTTCCGCCCCTGCGGCGCACAGGGTCCCGTCCGGGCTCAGAGCCACGGCGCTCACCCTGCCGGAAGGCTCTCCCGGCAGGGGACGTGCCAGGTCCACGAGTGGCTCGCCGGTGTGGGCATCCAGCAACACCAGTCCGTCGTCCCCGTGGATCAGTGCTGTCGCGCGCCGGCCGCCCATGTGCAGGGACGCGTGTCCGGGCCGGCAGGGAAGATCGATGTCGGGGGCGCTCTCCAGAGCCGGAAAGGACGGGGCGTGGCGGAGCTTCGAGCCCGCCACGACGGCGATCCCCTGGCCGTCACAGCTGCGTACCGCGAGGATCTTCCCGGGCATTTCCAGGCTGTACTCGGGCTCTTCCGCTTCCGCTGCCTCGTTCCACAGGTGCAGCGTTTCTCCGCCGGAGACGATCAGCGATGAACCGATGAATCCAACGGACGACGGAGGAGCCTGTGGGCTGATCGAGGGAATGAGCGTCACGAGACGCTCGCCGGTCCGCAGGTCCCACACTTTCACCATGCCGCCGCCTCCGGTCGACGCCAGCCGCTCGCCCGGTCCGTCGAAGGCCAGGCCGGAGGTGCTGGCGTAGATGTGGGCGAGGTCGTTCAGGTGCTCCTCGGACAGGCGCAGAGCCTGGAGACCGGAGGCCGTGTGCCACACGCGCACCGTCCCGGAATCGGAACCGGTGGCGAGCAGTCGGCCGTCCGGGCTGAACGCGGCACTCGTCACCTTGCCGATGTCGCCGACGAAAGTGTGCCGCCGCTCGTGTGCAGCGGTGTCCCACAACGCGATGGTCCCGTCCCAGCCCGCGCTGGCGAAGGTTTGGCCACTCGGACTGAAGGCAACACGACTGACGCGTTCGTCCCCGTGTCCACCGAGCTCCGCGACGCACTCCCTCCGCTCGTAGTCCCAGAGCCAGACGCTGGACGCGTCTCCGGCACCGCCTGCGAGGAGCAAGGGGCGGTGGGGATGGAAGGCGATCGACCAGACGCCCTCGAAGTATCTGTTCCGGTCTCCCCACCGCTGCGGGAGTTCAGGGCGGGCCGCACCGTCCCGGACGTCCCACAGACGGATGCCCGGGCTCTCCCCGCCCGCCGCGAGAAGGTCACCGTCCGGGCTGAACGCCACGGCCCTGGGCCAGCGTTCCGGATGGTCCATCTCGATCTGCGGTCGGTCACCCTCGACCGCGTGGACGCGGGTCCTGCCGTGCATGTTCGCCCCGGCGAGCCGGTTCCCGTCGGGGTGGAAGGCCACTCCCTGCACCATGCCGTGGCCCGGCAGCCGGGGAAGGCTTCTGAGGCGGGACAGGGACGGTACGTCCCACACACTCCATTGCCCGTCGTCCTCACCCACCACCAGCATCCGGTCGTCGGGGCTGAAAGCGACCGACCACGCGGACCGGGACTGTTCCGTGGACGCCACCTGCTTGAGCTCCCGCTCCGGTACATCCCACAGCCGTATCTCTCCGTCGCGCGAGACGCTGGCCAGCATCCGGCCGTCGCTGCTGGCAGCTATGGCCCGTACGAGCGCACGGTGACCGGCCAGCACCGCCACCGGTCGTCCCTCGGAGCAGTCCCACAGCCGCACTGCCCCGTCGCCGCCTGCGCCCGCGAGCAGATTCTCGGAGCAGAAGACCAGCCCCCAGAGGCTTCCGGGATGTCCGGCGAACTGCCCGTCAGGGCCATGACGTTGTCCAGCCACCGAGCCCCCCCACGGCGCAGTTTCCCGGAACCGAGCCTGCCCCCGACACGCTTGCACACAACAGAAGTCGTCGCCTAGTGCCGTGACCGCAGGGCCGGAAAACCCCGGGGCGGTGAGCCGTCCTGCCATGTGATGATCCAGCCGGTGCGCCGGGCTGCCGGCCCACCGGTCCGTCACCACACCCTTGGGAGCAGCAATGAGACCGCTCTTCGCTGGACGCCTGTTACGCCTCGGATCCGCCGCCGTGGCCTGTCTGCTGACCGCCGGCACCGCCGGGCCCGCGTCGGCCGCCGACGACCTGCCACAGACCGACGAGTTGTCCGTCCACACTCCGTACAGCCGGACGCTGCCGCTCGGCACCGACGACGGCCGGCCGCAGGTCCGCACGCTCGGCGTCGGGCTCTACCACGACAACGACAACTTCACGGTGACCGACGGCAGACTCACCGTCGATGTGACCGGCCTCGCCGGGGTCGCCGAGGTGACCTGGCCCGAGAACTGCACACCGAACGGTGCGAGCGCGGTGTGCGACGTTCCCCTGGTCCCTGCGATCGGCGACTTCGAGGACCAGGTGCTGCTGACGGTGCGCGCGGCCGACGGCGCCGGGACGGGCGCGCAGGGCAGGATCACCTACGAGGCGACCGCCACCGGCGGGCCCGAGGGCACCCTCACCGCGCCGCACGAGAGCTTCTCCACCACGCTCACCATCGGCTCCGGGCCCGACCTCGCCATCGACCCCCTCGTCGACATCAAGGACGCTCGGCCCGGCGACGAGCGGACGATCCCGTTCAAGATCACCAACAACGGCGACCGGAGCGCGGACGGGTTCACCGTCTCGCTGAACACCTCGCACGGCCTCGCGGATCTGACCCGGTACGACGCCTGCACTTACACCGCGGCGGAAGTCAACGGCTACCCGCCGACGGAAAAGGCCCTGTGCGCCTTCGACCGGGTGCTCGCGCCGGGCGACTCCTTCGAGCTGCCCGAGCCGCTGACGGTACGACTCGCGCCGCACGCACTGGCCGAACGGCTCGACATCGATGTCGAACCGCTCGGCGATGCCCAGGACATCGACCCCAGGAACGACTATGTCGCCCTTCAGATCGGCGCCGTGAACACCGCGGACTTCTCCGTGACCGGTGACGCCGTCTCCGGCGCGGCGGGCGAGACGGCCACGGCCGAGCTCACGTTCAGGAACAACGGCCCGGCCTGGGTCGGCCACCTCGGCTCGGGCGATCCGGTCGCCGAGGTCCGGCTGATCGTGCCCGCGGGTACCAAGGTCACCGGTGTGCCGACCGGCTGCTACCCGCACACCCTCACCGGCGGCTACTACCCCAGGCAGACGGGCGCTCCGCGCTACGACTGCGAGTTGCCGTACTGGGTGCTGGAGGACACAGGGCGTACGTTCGCGTTCTCCGTGCGTATCGACACCGTGATCCCCGGCGTGACCGGCGCGGTGAGCATCCACCCCGAGTACGGTGAGTTCGGCGAGTACCCGTTCGACTTCGACCCGGACCTCACGAACAACACGGCGGTCCTGGCCGTCAACTGACCGGTCACGTAGGTTCGGCGCAGCCGTGAGCGGCTGGGCCGAACCGGGGTGCGCCGTTGCGGCAGCCGGGTGGGCTGGTGCGGCTCTCCTCCAGGACGGAGAGAGTCACCCGGCCGGCAAGGCCTGTTCCGCCCAGATGGTCTTGCCTCGGGGGGTGTGCCGGGCGCCCCAGCTGTGGCTGAGCTGGGCGACCAGGAGCAGTCCGCGGCCGCCCTCGTCGTTGTCGCGGGCGCGGCGCAGGTGCGGGGCGGTGCTGCTGGCGTCGGACACCTCGCAGATCAGGCTGCGGTCCAGGATCAGCCGGAGTTCGATGGGCGGCTCGCCGTAGCGGATGGCGTTGGTGACCAGTTCGCTCACGACGAGTTCGGTCACGAAGCCGGTCTCCTCCAGGCCCCACTCCCGCAGCCGCCGGCCGACGCCGCGGCGGATCCCGGCCACCGCCGCCGGTTCCGCGGGTACGTCCCAGACGGCCACGTGGGCCGAGTCCAGGGTGTGCGGGCGCGCCAGCAGCAGGGCCACGTCGTCGTCGGGCCGCTCCGGCAGCAGCGCCCGCAGCACGGTGTCGCAGGTGTCGTCCAGGGACGGCCCGGCGCGGGCCAGGGCGGACAGCAGGACGTCGATGCCCTGGTCGATGTCCTGGCCGTGGCCTTCGACGAGCCCGTCGGTGTACAGCGCGAGCAGGCTTCCCTCGGGCAGTTCGATCTCGGCGGACTCGAACGGCAGGCCCCCGAGCCCGAGCGGCGGGCCGGCGGGGAGGTCGAGGATGCGGGGCTCGCCGCCGGGGGTCAACAGTGCGGGTGGCGGGTGCCCGGCCCGGGCCAGGCAGCAGCGGCCGCTGACCGGGTCGTGAACGGCGTACAGGCAGGTCGCGCCGATGTCGGCGAAGCTGCCGGACAGGTCGTCGGCCTCGGCCGACAGCCGGTTGACGAGATCGTCCAGATGGGTCAGGAGCTCGTCGGGGGGAAGATCGACGTCGGCGAGGGTGCGTACGGCGGTGCGCAGCCGTCCCATGGCGGCCGAGGCCTGGATCCCGTGGCCCACGACATCGCCGACGACGAGGGCCACGCGGGCCCCGGAGAGCGGGATGACGTCGAACCAGTCGCCGCCCACCCCCGACTGCGCGCTGGCCGGCAGATAGCGGGAGGCGACCTCGACCGCGAGCCGCTGCGGCAGCCGTTGCGGCAGCAGGCTGCTCTGGAGGGTGAGCGCGGTGGTCCGCTCGCGGGTGTAGCGGCGGGCGTTGTCGATGCTCAGCGCGGCCCTGGCGGTGATCTCGGCGCCGAGGAGCAGGTCGTCGCGGGTGAAGGGGTCCGGGCGGCGGTGGCGGGAGAAGGTGGCGACACCGAGGGTGATGCCGCGTGCGCGCATGGGTACGGCGAGCACCGAGTGGAAGCCGAACCGGCTCATGCGCCGGGCGCGTTCGGGGGCCTCCGCCGCCCACTGGGCGACTCCCTCGGTGGTCACCCGCACGATCGTGGGTTCGCCGGAGACCAGGCACTCGGCCGCCGGCGAGGTACCCGGGTAGGCGGCCACCGCACCCTGCGCCACCACGGCTTCCGGGCAGCCCGGCAGCACGGACTGGTTGGCGACCCGGCGCAGCGTGATCGGGTCGGGGAGTTCGAGGGGGCGCAGTTCCTGGTCGTCGTCGATGTCGGGGAGCAGGTCCACCGTGACGAAGTCCGCGAGCGGGCCGGTGGCCACGTCGGCGAGCTCCTGGGCGGTGCGGGTCAGATCGAGGGTCGAGCCGACGCGCACCCCCGCCTCGGCGATCAGGGCCAGCCGCTGTCTGGCCAGGTGTTCCTCGGTCGTGTTGTGGGCGGACAGGAGCACTCCGCGCACCGTGCCGTCCGCGTCGCGCACGGGGGCCAGCGACACCGACCACGAGCTCTCGTGCGGGTCGCCGGCCAGTTGCAGAGCGGCGCGCAGGTACTGGCGCTCGCCCGTCTCGATGACCCGTTGCATGAGGTCCTCGGTGCGGTCGCTCTCGGGGTCGAGGACGATCTCCGAGACGCGCAGCCCGCGCATCTCTGCCTCGGACAGTCCCAGCACGCGCTCCATGTCGGCGTTGGCGCGCAGCAGTTGCAGGTCCCTGTCGTAGAGGGCCATGGTGCAGGGGGAGTGGACCATCGACCACACCAGCATGCTGTCCTCGTCCGGTTCCCGGAGCGAGCCCGGTCTCGGCACGACGATGAGCCAGTCGACGGAGGCGGGCGATCCGTTCCCGTCGGCGTGGCCGGGCTCGCGGCGGTGGGCGAGCAGGCTGACCGTGACCCGGTGGCCGTCCCGGTGGCGCAGGTTCACCGTGCCGCTCCATCTGCGTGCTCCCGCGACCGATGTCAGCAGGGTCCCGACCGGGTCCTCGGCGAGCAGGAGGCCCGCGGAACGGCCGGTGACCTCCGAGGCGGGATAGCCGACCAGTCGCTGCGCGCCCTCGCTCCAGCCGGTCACCGTGCCTCGCGCGTCGACGACCGCCCGGGCGGACGCCGTCCCACCGCCGGCCCGCGCCCGCCGTCCTGCCGCGTCTTTCCCGGTGGTTCCGGTTCGCGTCATCGCGTGCTTCCTGCCCTCGGCGGCATCGGCTCAGAACCGACATCTAAGCAAAATATTACATATTGGAAATAAAGGGTATGTTGTCCGCCTGTGCGTGAAGCGTGCGGGCGGGAAAATGCCGGGCGCCCGGTCGCCGGATCATGAGAAAGTGCCCGTCGGACCGGTGGACGGGGGGCGTATGGGGCTGGTCTACAGCTACGAGATCTATCTGCGCCGGCGGGACGTCGCGGGGGCGCTGACCGCGCTCGCCGGACTGGCGCCACCGGCCCGTGCCGTACCGCCGCTCGACGTCACCCTGCCGGACGGAGAGCGGCTCGTCCTGCCCTTCACCTCGCGTTTCGAGAGCGAGCCGGTCGACTGCTCCGGCAGTCCCACGCTCGAACTCGACACGTCCATCAGGTTCGGGGTGGACGACGCGGTGCGCGCCTTCGAGGGGCCGAGCGGCCGCGAGCCCGACGAGGACGGTCGGATCGCGATCGGGTACGTCTATCTGACGGTCCGGTTCGCTTCCCTGCCGCATCCAGGTTACGCGTCGATGGAGTTCTGGGCGGCGACGTCGGGAATGAGCCGCATGTTCGCCCGCTCGGCACGCGTGAGGGAGCTGTTCACCGACCTCACCGCGGCGGTCGGCGGAGTGTGCTGCCTGTTCGACACCGGTGACGGCGGTCCCGAGGAGGTGTGCTGGCTCGACGGTGCGACGATGCGGGAGAAGGTCCCCGGCGACCGCTTCCCGGACCTGCGGTCCCTCACCGCGACCTGGCCCGACCCCGGCCGCTGAGTCCCCCCGTGATGGGGCGGCGGTGCTGGGCGCGCTGTACGGAGACTCCGCCGACCGGGCCCCAGGCGTCGATCCGGACCGTCGGGCCGCCGGACTCGCTCGGGCCCTCGTCCCGCACCCCGCCCAGACGCAGCCCGTGCACCTCCACCCGGACGTCGGCGCGGACCTTGAGGCTCACGCCTCCGATCAGGCTCAGCTTGGTGATGCGCAGCTCGGCGCCGTCCGGGAGGTCGACGTCCGTCAGGTCGATGTCCGCGCCGCCGATGAGGGAGGCGGTGACCGTCCGCGGGGCGAAGTCACGCTACGGACGGCGGTACTTGGGCCACAGTGCCCGCCGTCCCGCGTGGCGCATGACATGTGTCATGGTCCGGTGTGCGGGTCGCCGTCACGCCTCCAGCATCAGCCGGAGCAGGTCGCGCAGTGACTCGCGCTGCTGTGTGCTGAGCGGCGCCAGCGGGGTGCCCGCGAAGGGCATGCGGGCGCGCAGGTCGGCGATGGCGGTGCGCCCGGCGGCCGTGGCGGCGACGAGTTTGACCCGGCGGTCGCCCGGGTCGGGACGGCGCTCGACCAGGCCGCGGCCCTCCAGGCGGTCGATGATCGCGGTGACGTTGGACGGCTCGGCGTGCAGGTGGTCGGCGATGCGGCGCATGGGGACCGGGTCCTCGGTGGTGAGCAGTGCCTTGGCCTGGAGCGGGGTGAGGTCGTGCGCGGTGGCGGCGGCCTCCGACTCCTGGGCGTAGCGGCGGTTGACGGCCGCGAAGAGGCCGACGACCTCTCTGGTCAGCTCGTCCGGTGACTTCGGCATGGTGCTCAGTCTAGCGATGTGCTTGACAAGGTGAAATATCGCGGTCCATAGTTATGACACATGGTAGTTATGATCCATAAATAAACTGTTCCCCGCATGAGTTCGGAGTGCTGAGAGATGAGCGTCAAGACCGTCCTGATCACCGGGACTTCCACGGGAATCGGGCTGGCCACGGCTGTCGCCGCCGCGCGGAACGGCTGGCACGTCGTGGCCACCATGCGTGACACCGGCAAGGCGGGCGCGCTGCTGGCCGCGGCCGAGGCGGCCGGGGTCACCGTCGAGGTCAAGCCCCTGGACGTCACCGACCCGGCCTCGGTCAGGGACTGCCTGGCCGGCCTGGACCGCCTGGACGCGCTGGTCAACAACGCCGGCGCCGGCCACCTCGGCACCCTCGAACAGGAGGAGGTCGACGACGTCCGGGCCGTCATGGAGGTCAACTTCTTCGGCGTCCTGCACGTCACCAAGGCGGCGCTGCCCCTGCTGCGGGCCGCGAAGGGGCGCGTGGTGACCGTCACCAGCGTCGGGGGAGTGGTCGGCCAGCCCTTCAACGAGGCTTATTGCGCGGCCAAGTTCGCCGTCGAGGGCTTCATGGAGTCCCTCGCCCCGGTCGCCGCGACCGTCGGCGTGGCCGTCAGTGTGGTCGAGCCGGGCGCGGTGGGCAGCGCGTTCGTCAGCAACGTCGGCGGACGCGACACGGTGCTGGACGCGGCAGGCCCGTACACGCCCGCGCTGACCTCCTACCTGGCCCGCACCCGCGACGCCTTCGCCGCCGCGCAGACGCCGCAGGACGCGGCGGCGCCGATCGTCGGTCTGCTGGAGGCCGAGCGGCCCGCCTTCCGGGTGCAGACCTCGGACGCCGCGCGGGCGTTCACCGCCACGAAGCTCTCGGACGGTGACGGCTCGGCCGTGCAGACCATGACCGGCGCATGGATCGCCTGAGCGCTAGGCGAGGCTGTTGAACTTGCCTCCCTCGCCCGCGTAGAGGTCGGTCGTCAGCCGGCTGAACGGCGCGGTCGCCGAACCGGTCGACCGGTAGACGTACGTGCCGTTCGGGCCGTGGGCGACCAGATCGGGCCGGCCGTCGGCGGTGACGTCCGCGGCGCCGACCACCTGGGAGAAGGCGTTCCAGCCGGAACCGATCCTGACCCGGGCGGTGAAGTTGCCCGTGCCGTTGCCCTGGTACAGCCACAGGACGCCCGAGGTGTCACGGGCGACGAGGTCGCCGGCCGTGCTGCCCGCGATGTCACCGACGGCGGTGATCTGGTTGTAGACCTGCCAGCCGGAGCCGACCCGGACGCGCGGGGCGAACGGGGCGGTCGAGCTGCCGGTGCCCTTGTACAGCCACAGGATTCCGGAGCCGTCGGTGGCGACGAGGTCGGTCCGGCCGTCTCCGGTGAGGTCGTCGCCCCCGGCGAGCTGCTTGTAGATCTGCCAGCCGGTGCCGACCTTGACCCGCGTGGCGAAGGTGCCGTCCCCCTTGCCCAGGTACAGCCACAGGACGCCCGAGGTGTCACGGGCGACGAGGTCGCCGGTGGACGTGCCGGCCAGGTTCCCCGCGGCCTCGATCTGGTTGTAGACCTGCCAGCCCGAGCCGAGCCTCGTCCGCCCGGCCGTCTTCACCTGACCGCCCGACGGCCAGTCGAAGAGGTCGTCCCGCCACAGCACACCCGAGGCGTCCCGCGCGAGGACGTCCGTCGACCCGTTGTCCGTGTAGTCGTGCGGGTTGGGGGTGCGCGAGACCTGGAAGGTCCCCCGGGCGGTCGCCGGCGCGCCCACGCCGTCGGCCGGGGTGGCGGTGATCTGCCACGTGTAGACGCCGTTGGGGGCGCTGACGCCCGCCAGGACGCCGTCCCAGACGAAGGCGGCGGGGCTGCCGGGGGCGGGCTGCGCAAGGCGCGCGGTGAGCTTCCGGCCGGTCGCCGCGTGCGTCAGCGTGAGGTCGACGGTCGCACCCGCGCGGGACAGGGTCCACTCCATCGCGACCGTGGCCCCCGGCTTCTCCAGGCTCACCGCGGCGGGGACCTTCGACCCGGTCACCTCCAGGGCCGGGACCCGGTCCGTGCGGGCCACGAGCGTGCCGCTCGGCCGGCCGTCGTCGCCCTGCGCGAAACGGAACAGCCCGTCGGCGCCGGCCGTGGCGCCGCGCACCAGCAGGCGGCCGTCCGGCGCCCGGGCCGCGCTGGAGAAGCGCTCCAGGATCTCGTACGGCGCCGCGGTGGGATCGGTGACGCTGCGCGCGTACAGCGGGCTCGGAGTCTCGTCGGCCGCCCTGCCCGGGACCCCGTAGAGCAGCGTGTCCCCGATGACGCCCACGACGACGGCACCGCTCAGGGAACTGTCCATGGCGAACCTGGGGTGCGCGTACGTGCCGTCCACGACGAGTTCGGTCACACCGCCCCGGTACTCGACCCATGCCTCGTGGTCGGCCGTACGGGCGCCCGTGGACGCCTGGGGCCACGCGGCGATGTTCTGCCTGCTGCCCGACTCGATCACCGCGTCACCGGCGACGCTGGTGCGCGTCTTCCAGTACTCGGTCCGGAAGGTCGACGAACTCGGGAAGACCCGGTTGCTGCTCAGCACCAGCATGACGTCGCCCGTGGAGGCGACCACCTTGAAGTCCATGCTGTACGGATTCGACGAGCGCTTCGTCTTGTGCACCGCCCCGTCGGCCCGGGAGAGCTGCCACAGCTCCCGGTAACCCCCGCCGCCCGCGGGGACCTTCACGAAGAGGCTGTCGCCGACCACCCCGACGAGTTCGGCGCCGGGCGCGAACTCGGACGCGAGGTCGTAGGTCGCGGACCAGGTGCCGCCCTCGCTCATGTCCCGCAGGAAGACCGTGCTGCCGCCGTCGCTCGTCACGACGGTGTCGGAGTCGCTGTCGTGGCCCACGGTGCCCGCGCCGATCGGCAGCACCGAGCCGTCGGCGTACGTGTGCCACTCCAGGACCGCGCGGCCCGAGTCGTCCGTGCGGGACGTCAGGTAGCCGGTGTCGCCGCTGCTGACGATCTCGGCGCCGGCGGGCAGGGCGGCTTCGTCCGCGGTGGCGGTCCCGGCCACCGCGGGGGGAGCGGCCACGGCCCCGGGCGAGGCCAGGACGCCGGCGCCGGCCGTCACGGCGAGAACGGTGGCGACGCAGACGCCGAGACGGCGCCGGGAGGTGCGCAGGGGAGGCAAGGAAGCCCTTTCACGGTGAGGTGAGCGGCACGCACGCGCGCGTACCGCAAGATCGGACCTGTGAAGCGGGCCGGTGGTTGTACGTGTGGCCGCACCTACTTCCGGGACGACGAGCGCCCCTGCCGTGCGGTGGTCCGGCGGGCCGTGCGGTCGTCCGGCCGCCCGTGCGGTAATCCTGGAGCACCCGGCGGCGGCTTCTCGGACAATGGCCGTCATGCTGCCCCTTCACGCCAACCCGCTCTTCACCCGGCTCGCCGACGCCGAACGGATCCTCGTCGCGGGCGCGGGCGGCGGATTCGACATCTACTCGGGCCTGCCGCTCGCGCTCTCGCTCCTGCACCAGGGCAGGCAGGTCCATCTCGCCAACCTCTCCTTCAGCGGGCTCGACGGGCTGCCCCTCGACGACTGGGCCGCTCCCGACCTCGCGGCCGTCACCGCCGACTCCGCGCCGCACCAGAGCTACTTCCCGGAGCGGACCCTCGCCCGGTGGCTGCGGGAGCACGACTACCCCGACACCGTCTACGCCTTCCCGCAGACCGGCGTGCTCCCGCTGCGCGCCGCGTACCGGGCGCTGATCGAACTGCACGCCATCGACGCCGTGGTCCTGGTCGACGGCGGCACGGACATCCTGCTGCGCGGTGACGAGTCCGGTCTGGGCACGCCGGAGGAGGATCTGGCCAGCGTGGCGGCGCTGGCCGGGCTGGACGGCGTGCCCACCCGGCTCGTGGTGTCGGTCGGCTTCGGCGTGGACGCCTACCACGGCGTCAACCACGTCCAGGTGCTGGAGAACATGGCCGCGCTGGAACGCGACGGCGCGTACCTCGGCGCGTTCTCGATGTCGCGCGCCACCCGGGAGGGGGCGCTCTACCTCGACGCGGTGGCGCACGCCCAGCAGCACACCCCCGACCGTCCCAGCATCGTGAACGGCTCGATCGCCGCGGCGGTGCGCGGGTCGTTCGGCGATGTGCGGTTCACCGAACGCACCCGGGGGAGCGAACTGTTCGTGAACCCGCTGATGTCGCTGTACTTCGCCTTCGACCTGCCGGGCCTGGCGGCCCGGTGCCTCTACCTGGACCGGATCGAGGACACCCATCTGATGCGTCAGGTGCACTCCCGTATCGCCGAGTTCCGCGACACCACGGTGACCCGGCCGCCCCGCCGTTTCCCGCACTGACGCCGGCCGGGGTCCTGGCGCGCGGCGCCCGGCCTGCGCGCCGCCCGTCCCGCCCTCGCACCTCGCCCTGGCCTTCGCCCGCGGGACACCTCACCCTGGGAGGGAGCGGACCTGCGACGTGCCGTCGGGCCGCCATGAGGCGCGAGGGGTGATCGGGATGACGGGGACTCGGCAGATCCTGTTCGTCCAGGGCGGCGGCGAGGGCACGCACGACGCATGGGACGACAAGCTCGTCGGCAGCCTGCGGCGGGCCCTCGGCGAGGGGTACGAGGTCCGCTATCCGCGGATGCCCGACGAAGACGACCCGGGGTACGCCGCCTGGGGACCGGCGATCCTGCGCGGGACGGCCGGGCTGGGGGACGGGGCGGCCGTGGTCGGTCACTCGGTGGGCGGGACGATGCTCGTCCGGGCGCTCGCCGAGCGGCCGCCGCGGGGCCGGCTCGCGGCGATCGTGCTGATCTCCGCCCCGTTCGTCGGCGAGGGCGGCTGGCCGGACGAGGAGTCCGGGCTGCCCGCCGACCTCGGCGCGCGGCTGCCGCAGGGTGTGCCGGTGCACGTCTTCCACGGGCTCGACGACGACACCGTCCCGCCGTCGCACGCCGATCTCTACGCCCGGGCGATCCCGCAGGCCCGGGTGCACCGGCTGCCCGGGCGCGACCACCAGCTCGGCGACGATCTGCGCGAGGTGGCCGCGGTCCTCGTCCCCGGCGGGGGTCAGTCCCCGGGCCGGACGAACTCCGGCTGGTCGAGCAGCCGCAGCCAGCTCCCGTCGGGCTGACGGCGGACGACCTGGGCCCGCGCGCCGGCTCCGTCGCGGGGCGGGGTCGACGTCAGGGCGATGCCGTCGCCGGCCAGCGTCGGCAGCGGTTCCTCCGGTTCGAACCGGGGGCGGTGGGCCAGCACCTTCTCCCACAGTTCGCGGATCGCCTCGCGCCCCACGGTCAGTTCGCCGGGCGGGTAGGCCATCACTGCTCCCTCCTCGTAGAGCGCGGCGACCCCGGCCGCGTCCCCGGCGTTGGACCGCTCGACGAACAGACGGGTGAGGTCCTCGGGCCGCATGGCCCGCTCGTACTCCGGCATGGTTCCTCCTGACGACGCTCTCCGGTGCCCCGGCACTGCCTGCTCCGGCGCGGTGCTGCGGTGCTGCGTGCTGCGGTCCTTCCCAGCGTGGTCGCCGCCCGGTCAGAAGTCCAACAGATGGTTGTGCTCGCAGCTAGAATCCACAGTCATGGAGCTCAGGCAGCTGGAGTACTTCGTCGCGGTCGCCGAGGAGCAGAACTTCACCCGGGCCGCCGAGCGTGTGCGCATCAGCCAGTCCGGGGTCAGCGCCCAGATCCGCCGGCTGGAGCGGGAACTCGGAGCGGAGCTGTTCGAGCGGTCCGCGCGCACGGTGACCCTCACCGTCGCCGGGAAAGCAGCGATCCTGCACGCGCGCGCCGCGCTCGCCGCGGCGGAGGCGGTCGGGCAGGCGGTGGGCGAGGTGACCGGCCTGGTCCGCGGCCGGATCGGGGTCGGCATGGTCATCGGCTGCACCCTCACCCCCCTCTTCGACGCCCTCTCCGCGTTCCACCGGGCTCGTCCCGGCGTGGAGATCGCGCTGCTGGAGGACAACTCCGACCGGCTCGTCGAGCAGGTGCGCAGCGGCGCCCTGGACCTGGCCCTCGTCGGCACCGCTACCGCCGCCCCCGACGGGCTGGAGGCGCTGACGATCGTCAGTGAACGGCTCGTCGCGGCCGCCCCGCCCGGGCATCCCCTCGTGGCACGCGAGCGGGTCACCCTCCGGGACCTGGCCGGCTGCCCCCTCGTGTGCATGCCCCCCGGCACCGGTCTGCGCACGGTCTTCGACCTCGCCTGCGCCGCACAGGGGCTGTCTCCCTCGATCGCCCTCCAGGCCAGTGCCGCGGACGCCGTCGCCGACCTCGCCGCCCGCGGGCTCGGCGTCGCCGTCCTCAGCGCGTCGATGGCCGCGGGCCACCGCGACCGCCTCACGGCCCGCACCATCGAGGACGCCGAGACACCCGCGCTGCTCGCGCTCGTCTGGAAGGACACGCACAATCCCGCGCTGCGCGAGCTGCTCGGGCACGCCCGGCGGGCGTTCACCGAGCCCCCTCGGCGGGCCCGGGCCGCTCGGTGACCCTCGCGGTCTCCGGATGTGTGGCCCGGCCCGGTAGATTTGCGCGGGTCGGGCGGGCGCCCAGTGAACGCCTGCCGCTGTCCGCCGTCGGAACCCGCCCGGAGAAGCATGCAGATGGACCAGGCCTTGCGCCGCCGCCGGCAGGCCCTGTTCCTGCTCTTCCTGCTCGCCGGGATCACGATGTCCTCGTGGGTGACCCGCACGCCCGCCATCCGGGACCGGCTGGACGTGACCACCGGCCAGATGGGGCTGGTGCTCTTCGGGCTGTCGCTCGGTTCGATGGCGGGCATCACCTCCTCCGGGCGTCTGGTGTCCCGGTTCGGGACCCGGCCCGTCGTCGTCTGGGGCACGGTGCTGCTGCTCGCCGGGATGGCCACCATCAGCGTCGGCAGCGCCGCCGTCTCGATCCCGCTGGTCACGGCGGGCCTGTGCGCCTTCGGCGCCGGCATGGGCGTCAGCGACGTGGCGGTGAACGTGGACGGCACGGACGTGGAGCGCCTCTGCGGCGCCACCACCCTGCCCGCGCTGCACGGCTGCTTCAGCCTGGGAACCGTGCTGGGGGCCGGTGCGGGCATGGCGGCCACGGCGGCCGGAGTGCCGGTGCACTGGCACCTCGCCGCCGTCACCGTGCCGGCCACCGGGATCTTCGTCCACGCGGTGCGTTCCGTCCCGGCCGGCACCGGACGCGAGACGGCCGAGGGATCCCGGCGGGGCGACGGCGGTGAACGGCGCCCCGCGGTGTGGCGCGACGGCCGGCTCCTCCTCATCGGCGTGATCGTGCTCGCCATGGCGCTGGCCGAGGGATCGGCCAACGACTGGCTGCCGCTCCTGATGGTCGACGGACACGGCATGGACGCCACCTCGGGTTCCTTCGTCTACGCCGCATTCGCGGCGGCCATGACGCTGGGCCGGTTCGGCGGAACGTTCTTCCTCGACCGCTTCGGCCGGACCGCCGTGGTGCGCGCCAGCGCCGTCAGCGGCGCGCTCGGCCTGCTCGTCGTGATCGTCTCGGACAGCGCCGTACTGGCCGGGCCGGCCGTCCTGCTGTGGGGGCTGGGCGCCTCGCTGGGCTTCCCGCTCACCCTCTCCGCGGCCGGGGAGTCCGGACCCGACGAGACGGCCCGGGTCGCCCTGGTCGCCACCATCGGTTACGTCGCCTTCCTCGTCGGGCCCCCCGGCCTCGGCTTCCTGGGCGAGCACATAGGCCTGCGCCCCGCGATGTTCGTCGTCCTGGCGTGCGTCGCCTGCGCCGCCTTCCTGGCCCCCGCCGTCGACATCGCGCCGCGTGAGGCCGAGGCCGAGGCCGAGGCAGATACCGGTGTCGATGCCGACGCCGACCCGGGATCCGGCCTGGAACCCGGCTCCGACTCCGCGCACGACGGCCTCACCGCCCCGCGACCGGCGGCCGATCCCCGTCACGGAGCCGAGCGGATGGCGGGTTCGTAGGAGCTGATCGTGTACAGGGCCTCGTCGTCGATGGAGTTCTCGTCCCGGTCCAGGACGATCCGCAGGGGACGGCCGTCGTCCGCGTAGTCCGCCTCGGCCGTGTGGGCGTGCTCGGCACGGGCCCGGTCGAGGGTCTCCAGGAGCTTGCCGATCGTCGGGATCTCGGTATGCGGGTCCAGAGCCTGGCGTCGGCTGTCCGCGTCGGCCCCGGCCACACCGACGACCTTCCCGTCGCGCACCTCCACCCGGAACGTCCCCGCCAGCACCTGGGTGCTCGACGTCAGCGTGTACGTGTACGCGGCGGGCTCCTGCCAGGTGCGCTCGGGTCCGGCGGCCGCGGTGGCTCCGGCGGACGGGGCGGAGCCGCACCCCGCGCCCGCGCAGGCAAGGGCTCCGAGGAGGGCGGCCGCGGCCGCCGATCGGGAACGGAAAGGTCCGGCGGTCATGACGACTCCCAGGGATCGACTACCGCTTCGACGCCCGGCGCCCGGGAAACGTTCACGTCGGCCGGGGGGGCGGGGGTGCCGCGGAGCGGACCGCTGCCGCTCCGGGGCACCCACGCACGCGGGTCAGCCCGCGTCGGAGGAGACGGCCCGGCGCCTGAGCACCCACAGGGCGCCGCCCCCGAGCACCAGCAGAGCGACGACGATCACCCCCACGAGGGCGCCCGTGGAGATGCCGCCGCCCTCGTCCGCCGCCGCTTCATCGGCTGCCGCCGACGTCTTCGGCGCGGCCGCCGCCACGGAACGGGTCGGCGCCGCAGCCGCACCGGCATCCGCGCCGACGGTCGCGGTGGGGCTGGGGCTGGGGGTGGCGCCGACGGGCCGGGCGCCCGGGGCGGCGGCCTTCAGCTTCAGCACCGGCGCGGGCTGCTCGGGCTCCTCGCCGCCGGAGGGCACTTCGATCCACCGGGACACCTCGCCGTCGCTGTAGGTCTCGACGGTCTTGAACGCGATCTCCTTCGCCGACGGCAGCTGCCGGACCCTGATCTCGTGTTCGGCGTCGACACCGGCCTTCAGCGCCGGGCCCGCGACGGTGTAGCCGTCCTCGGTGGCGGTCAGCTTCCAGCCCCGGGGGGCCGCGCCGAGACTCACGTCGGCCGGGGTGATGCCCCGGGGCAGGACGATCCGCAGCGCGGTGAAGCCCGCGGAGTCGGACTCGGCCTCGGAGACGAAGCGCAGGGTGACGTTCTCTGCCAGGGCCTGGGGCTTGTCGGCCTCGACCTCGGCGTGCGCGGCGGCCGGAGCTGCCAGGGCGAGCGCGGCCGTCAGCGTGACGGCAGCGGTGACGACGAGACGACGGCCGGTGCGACCGGCCGTACGGACGGACCGGGGGCCGCGTCCGGTGCGCGCGGACGGACGGGCGGACAGGGGTGTGGACACGGGAGGACTCCTCGCGGTCGAGGGGGAACCGGCCCCGTCGGTCGAGGGGCCGGTGAAGCGCTGAGGCGTGCTCCCGTCGTGGCGGTCCCCTGCGCACCACCGCGTGCTTCAGCTCTTCCTCCCGCACCCGGCCCGCCATGTCGGCAAACACCCCGGTCCGCGGGCCGGACAGCCGGAGCGCCGACGGCTCGCCGTCCGCGACGCCGCGCGGAGGCAGGCGGACGAGTCGGGCGGCGGCCGCCCCGACGAGCGTGCGGAGCGCTCCGAGCGCCCCCGAGACCCGGGTGTCGGCCCGGTGGAGCAGCCAGGCCACGAGCAGAGCGGCGGTCGTGTGCACCGCGACCATGGCCGCTCCGGCGTGGTGCCAGGAGTGGCCGTCACCCGTGGAGTTCGCCAGGTGGGCGGCATGCGCCGTGTGCCGGGCGAGCGCGGCCGACCGCGCGGCGCCGTCCGCGAGGGACAGCGCGCAGTGCAGGGCCGCCTGCATCGCCGCCGTGGCCGCGGCGGTCGCCGCCGGGGCGCGCCGGAGCCGTGCGAGTGGCCGGACCGCGCAGAACTGCGCCAGCGCCATCAAGAGCACCGGCCGCCAGGGCGCCGGGCCTTCGACGATCGTGTGGTGGCCGAGACCCGCGAGGAGGCTGCCGAGCGCGGCGGAGAGCCCGGCCCGTGCGTACACGCCCGCGTGGCCGGTCCGGCCCGCCGCAGGTATGCCGAGCACGGTCGTGCGCTCAGGCGGCACGGCCGCCCGCCGCCCACCGGCGGCCCCGCGCCGTGGGCCCGGTTCGGGAGGCGGCCCGGGGCGGGCGGGCCGGCCGGCGGAGGTCGTGGGGGGTCACGCCGTCGAATACGGCGGTGCGGACGACGCCGTTCACGTGGTCCCGGTGCGACGGCCTGTCGGTGGTTACCGCTCCGGGGACGACCCGGGTGGAGGGACTCCGTCTCACGCGGCGCCGGGGCCGTCGAGGAAGCGGAGCAGTACGGCGGCCTCGGCCCGCAGTCGGGCGGCCCGGTCGGCGTGCGCGGGCGTGGTGAGCCGTTCCGCGGCTTCCAGCCGCTCGGCGGCCTCGGCCCGTACGACGTCGGCCACGGCCCCCTCGGTCAGCTCACGGCGTGCCGCCTCGGTGACGCCGACGCCGACCGGTGACTGTTCGAGGGCCGAGGCACGGGGCCCGGCTTCGTCCACGGGCACCGCCTCGGCGTTGTCCAGCGCGGCGAGCGTGGTGCGCAGGGCGCTCACCGCGGCCTTGTCACGGGCGCGCATCGCGTCGGGGAGCGCCTGACGCATACGAAGACGTAGGGACATGCCGGTGACCCTATGGCGGGGCGCCGGGACCGGCCAAGCGATATCGAGTGCCCCCGTCGGTCAGGGCTCGGGGCGGGCGTCGACCAGTTCCGGTTCCAGGCCCTCGCTGACGTCGGCGTGGCCCCGGCCGGACTCGGTGCGCCAGGCCTCGAAGGCCCAGGCGGTGAGGGCGACGACGGCCAGGCCGAGCAGCCAGCCGCCGACCACGTCGCTGAACCAGTGCACGCCGAGCGCGACACGCGTGAAGCCGACGCCGAGCACCGACACCACCGCGACCCCCCAGCACAGGGGACGCCAGGCACGCGGCACCAAGGGCAGCAGGACCAGCAGCAGGACGGCGAACGACGTGGTGGCCGTCATCGCGTGACCCGACGGGAACGAGAAGCCCGGGGCGTGCGCCACCGGGTCCGCCAGCGACGGCCTGGCCCGCTCGACGACCGTCTTGACCAGCAGCCCGATCAGTCCGCCGGCCACGGCCGTCACGGCGGACCAGGCGGCCAGCCGCCAGGCCCTGCGGTACAGCAGCCACAGGGTCAGCAGCGCGACGGCGGTCCGCAGCACGGCCGGGTCCCAGACCCAGTCGGACAGGAACCGCAGCACGTCCGTCCACGCGGGATGGGTCACGGCCGTGTGGTGCAGGCGCCGGGCGGCGCCCATGTCCAGGCGGCGCAGCGGCCCCCAATGTCCCTCGACGAGGACCAGCAGCAGCGCGAAGGGCACGGCGGCTACGGCGGCGACGACGGCCGCCCCCACCAAGCGGGCGCCGAATCTGTGGTCGGCCGCCCGGCGGCGACGGTCACGGAGGCGCAGGACCGCGGCTCGTACAACCATTCAGACTCCAGGATCGGGTTCGATCGGCTCGGACCGCAGGGCCCGAGCGGCCTCCAGCTGTGCGGCGAACGCCAGCCCGAGGAACAGGGCGATGGAGGTCAGGTAGGCCCACAGCAGCAGCGACATGAAGGCGCTGAGCGGGCCGTAGACCGTGTCGAAGGAGCCGCTGAGCCCGAGGTACAGGCTCAGCAGCCAGGTCAGCGCCGTCCACAGCACCAGGTACACGGCCGCGCCGAAGGCCAGCCAGGTGTATCCGGGCTGCTTGCGGCGCGGCGACCGGCGGAAGATCACACTGGCCGAGATGAGCGCGAGCAGCAGTCCGAACGGCCAGCGCAGTATCTGCCAGGCGCCCTGGGCGCCGTCGTCGAGCCCGTAGACGGTCACGGCCGCCGAGGCCAGGTCGCCGCCCGCCACCATGAGAATGAAGCCGAGACCGAGGGGAAGTCCGGCGCAGAGGGACATCACCAGACCGCGCAGGTACTTCTGCACGAAGGGCCGGTCGCGTTCGTTGCCGTATATCCGGTTGGCGCCCCGTTCCACCTGGCACATCGCTGTGGTCGTGTTGACCAGGGAGAAGAGCAGCCCGAACCAGAGGGCGACCTGCGCGCCGTCGCCCGCCGTGCGGCGGCTGCGCTCCAGTGCGTCGTCGACGACGTCGGCGCTCGGTCCCTCGGCGATCCGGTGGATGGTCAGTTCGGCTATCCGGCCGATGTTCTCGGTGTGCAGGGTGGTGGACAGTCCGACGAACGCTATGGCCAGCGGCACCACCGACAGCACGGTCTGGAGGGCCAGCGCGCGGGAGTGGGTGAAGCCGTCGGCGTACCGGAAACGCACGAAGGAGTCGCGCAGCAGTGCCCAGCGGCCGTAGCGGCGCAGCGACGCCAGCGCCTCGTCGGCGGACAGTTCGTCGCCGCTCATGTCACGGGTCTCGGGGACCTTCGTCGCGGTACCCACGTCACGCACCCCCGGTCGGCAGCAGCACGGTCAGCGCGCCCGGCCTGACCTCGGCGGTCAGCCGGCGGCCCGGCGTCACCGGGTCGCCGTCCAGCTCGCGGGACTGCGGGGCGTCGAAGGCGAGTTCGGCCCGGCGGAACGTGAAGAACTCGACCGGTACGCCGCTCCTGTCGCCGTCCTGCGCCGTGACGGTGTCCACGGCCGTCGGCCGGGGTGCCTTCGCGCCGCCGCGCAGCAGCGTCGTCAGCGCGCGTATCCAGCCGCCGACGCCGCGCGGGTCCAGGATCAGCAGGTCGAGCAGGCCGTCGTCGGGACGGGCGGCGGGAAGCAGCGTCGTCCCGCCCTGCACGGTCCCGACGTTGCCGACGAGGACCATCCGGGCGGTGCGGTGCAGTGCGGTCGCGTCGTCGAGCCGGACGGTCACCCGCATCCGCGGGGTGCGCAGGGTGCCGACGCCGGCCAGCACGTAAGCGGGCCAGCCCAGGACGGACTTGGCGCGGTCGTCGGTGTGCTCCATGATCGCGGCGTCGAGCCCGGCGCCGGACATGGCGGCGAAGTGGGTGCCGGGCAGGTCGTCGCCCTCCACGCGGCCGAGGTCGATGCGGTGCGGTGTGCCCCGCAGGGCGGCGTCGAGCGCGGCGGTGGGGGACAGCGGCAGACCGAGGTTGCGGGCCAGGAGGTTGCCCGTGCCGCAGGGCACCAAGGCGAGCGGGACACCGCTCCCGGCCAGCGCGTCCGCGGCGGCCCGCAGGGTGCCGTCACCCCCGCAGACCACCACCAGTCCCGCGCCGTCCCGCACCGCGGCGGCGGTCTGACCGGTGCCCGGGTCCTGCGCCGTGGTCTCGACGAACTCCGCTCCGGTGCGACCGTGCCGTGCAAGGACTGCCCGCAACGCCTCGCGGTCGGCTTCGTGGGTCACGGTGGGGTTGAAGATCACCACGGTCCTGCCCTTGTCCGGCGTCGCGCCCCGGTCCGCCCGCGCGGTCGCCGGAGAAGGTGCCGGAACCGCTCCGCCCGCGGCGCTCGCACCTGAGTCGGTCGCGCCCGCGGGGGTGGTACCGGCGGCGGTCGCGCCCCCGTCCTTCCCGGCGTCGGCCGGTGCCGTCACGCTGCCGTCGACGAAGAGGGCACGGCCGACGATCAGCAGGGACAGACTGCCGTTGACGAGCCCGCCGACGACGTCCGTGGGGTGATGCATGCCCCGGTAGAGACGGGCCACGGCCACCATCAACGGCAGGAGGAGCAGCAGACCGCCCACGATCCGCCGCCAGGGTCCGCGGAGCCGGGACAGCGCCAGCACCGCGAGCCCGCCGTACAGCGCGGTGGCGGCCCCGGTGTGGCCGGAGGTGTAACTCGACGTGGGCGGAGAGGCGTCGAGACGGTCCACCTCGGGCCGGTGGCGGTCCACGCACTCGGTGATGACCAGGAAGACCAGCGCCTGGAGCGACACGGCGACGGCCAGGAAGGCCGCCTGGCGCCACATCGGCAGACGGGGGATCAGGATCAGTCCGGCGCACACCAGGAGGGTGATGGCGATGATGGTCATGGTGTTGCCGGCTTCGGACGCGAAGGACGACAAGGTGGTGAGGGTGCCGGTCCTGGCGCGTTCGAAGCCCTCGTTGACGTCGTCCTCGACCGTCATCGGCCACAGGCCCCGGGCGGGCCCGGTGATCAGCAGTCCGAACCCCACCATGAGCGCGCCCTGGCACACCGTCAGCGCCCCGATGCGCGCGGCTGTGCGGCCCGTGCCTCGCGGCAGCGTGATCGAGCGGCTGCTCCGGTCGGGTCCTGGTCCGCGCCCAGGAAGCTCGGCCGGTCTCTCGGCTGCGGCGGTCGGCATCGGTTCTCCCACGGGTAGGCACGGCACACAGTCGTCGGCCCGGGACACCGGAGCCGATGCACCGCCGTCTGCCCCGGATGCCCCCGCGCAGACCTGCCGCTGGTGAACGGCGGTGAAGCCGGCCCGGGAATGCGTCGCGGGCGCCGCACCGGCGAGGGAGCAACTCCGTTACCGGCAGCGGTAGTCGGGGAGATCGGTCCGCGGCACGGTCGGCGCCACCGCTCCGTGGCTTTTGATCGTTTTCTGTGCCGTCCCAGGAGTCCGCGCCGTCGGGAACCGCGAAAACCCGTGGACGGACCGGCGGAGGAACACATACGGTGTGGCTCCACGCCCGATGCGGACGGAAGGAGGCGAGTGCCGTGCAGTCCATCTCTCTTCAGCGCTCCCTTCCCCATGGTCCCGGCGTGATGGTCCAGTTCTGACCGGGAGCGCTCCAGCAGCTTTTTCTTCCCGGAGGAATCCATGACCGATCTGGTCATCCGCGCGCTCTCCGCGAGCGACGCTCCTGTTTTCGACGCACTTCCCGACCCGCTGGGCGCCCGTGAAGGACATCGGCGCACCCGGTTCCGCCCCGAGTGGAAGCGTGTCGCCCTGCGCGACGGCGAGGTCGTCGCACGCGGCGCCTGGTGGGGCGGGCCCGACGACCCCGAGCCCATCAACGTGAACTGGTTCGATGTGGCAGAGGGCGAGGAGGAGGCGGGTGCGGAACTCCTGCGCTCCGCGCCCTGGCAGGTCGAACTCGAGATCAACCTGCCCGGCCACTGGCGCGACGAACCCGTCCTGCGGGCCGCCGCCGAGGCTCGTTTCGCGGCTGCGCGTGCCGCCGGGTACGAACTCCTGGTGGAACGCTTCCTGTACCGCTGGACCCCGGAGCGGGGTCTGCCCGAGCGGCCCGGACGCCTGCGCTTCAGCGCCGAACCCGACGACGGCGTGTTCTTCGACGTGCTGCGCCGGATCCACTCCGCCACCCTGGACGCCCACGCGCTTCAGGCCGTGGAGGAGGGGGGCCTCGACCGGGCCGCGCAGGAGGAGCTCGACTTCTTCCACTGGTGCCCCTCCCCGCGGGAGTGGTGGCAGACGGCGTACACCCCGCAGGGCGAGCTGGCCGGCATCCACATCCCGGCACACAACCCCTCCGGCCCGACCGTCGGCTTCATCGGGGTGGTCCCGGAACACCGCGGCCGCGGCTACGCCTACGACCTCCTGACGGAGTGCACCCGCTTCCTGGTCGAGCAGGGAGCGGAGTCGGTCACCGGCGCGACCGACCGGGGCAACTTCCCCATGGCGGCGAACTTCGCCAAGGCCGGTTTCCCCGTCGTCAGGGAACGCATCAACTTCCGCCCGCCGGTTCCGTCTCCGGCCGGCTGACGCCGCATTTCCGCGGGCGGTGCGACCCTCTCCGGGGTTGTGCCGCCCGTGCCCCGGCCGTCCGTCGCCCGTCCCGCTCGGCGGCGGCGGTCAGGCCGGGGTCACCCAGTCCGGTGTCCACGTCCCGGCCGCGTCGTGGCCGGGCGCACCCGCGGCGAGATGGGCGCGCAGGGTGGGCAGTGCCGGGTGGGGGTTGTCGCGGTGCCAGAGCAGGGAGTGCGGGTAGACGGGCGTCGGGTCGGTCACCGGGACGAGGCGAAGGCCGTGGCCGGCGGGCCACACGAGACGGGTCCGCCCGCCCATGAAGGTGGCCAGCGCGGGCGTGTCGGCGATCGTGTCGAGGAGCGCGTCCGAACCGAAGTTGGGGCCCGTGGCCTCGATGGTGAGGCCGAATGCGGCGACCAGGTCGTCGTAGTAGGCCGCCCACTCGGTGCCCGGGACGATGCCGGGCATCCAGATCCGGTGCCCCACGAGTTCGGTGAGCGGCACCGACCGGGCACCCGCGAGCGCGTGGGCCGGCCCGGTGAGGAGTTCGAGCGGCTCGTCGAGGACCCGGACGGACGCGATGTCCGGCGGGAGGGGCCGGCCCGGCGCGCCGACGGCGCGGAACGAGGCGTCGACGGCACCCGACCGGACGGCGGCGACTGCCGTGTCGATGTCGAACAGCATCACCACGTCGAGCTCGATGTCGGGGTGCGCGCGGTGGAAGGCCCGCATCAGGGCGGACTGCGCGCTGCGGGAGGTGATGACGTCGACGCGCAGCGGACGGCGGCCGGTCTGCACGGACGCGGCCGCCCGCTCGGCCACCCGCAGCAGCTCGCGCGCATGGGGCAGGAAGGCCTGTCCGTCGATGGTGAGATCGGCGCCGCGCGCGTTGCGGGTGAACAGCCGCACGCCGAGCTCGCGCTCCAGGGCCGCGATGCGCTTGGAGACGGCCTGCTGGGTGACCGCCAGCTCTGCGGCAACCTCCTGGAACCGCCCCGCGTCGGCGGCGGCGACGAAGGTCCGGACGGTGTCGAGATCCATGCCGCCACCCTAGGGGTACAACCGTTGGTTGTGGCTGAGCGGGCCCGTGGTTGTTTGATCTCAGGTCACGGCACTCGGTTTGATGTCCCCGATCCCGGACGGGTTGTACGGCGACCCAGGGCGAGGTGTGCGGGGACACGGACGAGGGGCGGCGGACATGAGAAGCGGGTCCGGACCCGGCCGGCGGTCGGGGCGGAGCCTCGGGCGGCCGTTCGGATGGCTCTGGGGCGCGTACGCGACCAGCGAACTCGGCACCTGGCTCGCTTTCGGCGCGTTCCCGCTGATCGCCGTCCAGGTGCTGCACGCCGGACCGGCCGAGGTCGCCGCGCTGGCCTCCGTGGGGGCCGCGGTGGGCGCGGCCGCGGCGGTGCCGCTCGGCCCGTGGGTGGAGTTCCGCCGCAAGCGGCCCGTGCTCGTCGCGACGGACCTGGTGCGGTGCGCCGCGCTGCTCACGGTCCCCGCCGCCTTCGCGTTCGGCGTGCTGACCTTCCTCCAGCTCCTGCTGGTCGGCGTCGTCGTCGCCGCGGCCGACATCGCCTTCCGCGCCGCCTCCGGCGCGTACCTGAAGTCGCTCCTCCCGCCCGGGGACCTGCTCGTGGCCAACGCCCGACTGGAGTCCACGGCCTGGACGGTCACGATCGTCGGACCACCCCTGGGCGGTCTGGCGATCGGACTCCTCGGGCCGGTGACGACCGTGGTGGCCGACGCGCTCAGCTACCTGCTCTCGGCCCTCGGCATCCGCGCGGCGGGCGGCCGTGAGCCGCGCCCCGAACGTCCCGTGGCCGTGCGCGTCCGGGCGGGAGACCTGCTCGACGGCTGGCGCCACATCCTCGCCGACGGGGCGCTGCGCCCGCTGTTCCTCAACACCGCCCTCTTCAACGGCCTCGTCATGGCCTGCCAGCCGCTGCTCGCCGTCCTGATGCTCGGCCGCCTCGGCTTCACCCCCTGGGAGTACGGGCTCGCCTTCGCCGCGCCCTCCGTCGGGGGGTTGCTCGGCGCGCAGCTGGCCCGGCCGCTGGTCGCCCGGTTCGGGGAGCGGGAGGTCCTCGTCGCGGCGGGGACGCTGCGCGCGTTCTGGCCCGTCGGCCTGGCCTGCACGGGACCGGGTGCCGCAGGGCTGCTGCTGGTGATGGGGGTCCAGTTCGGACTCGTCCTGTGCTGCGGGATCTTCAACCCCGTCTGCACCACCTACCGCCTCCGGCGCACCCCGGCCGATCGGGTCGCCCGCACCCTGACCGCCTGGGCGGTGACGACCAAGGGCACGACCGCGCTCCTGACGGCCCTCTGGGGCGTCCTGGGCGCTCTGCTCGGTCCGCGTACGGCGGTGGGCGTGGCCGGAGTGCTCCTGATGACGACCCCGCTGTTCCTTGCCCGGCGCGACCGCGCACCTCGCCGTCACCCCGAGCCGGACCCCGGTCGCACCTGAGGCGACGCCGTCGCCCTGCCGCTGCGCGCCGGCCCCGTGTCCCGGGTATGGGAATCGGCCGCATGGTCGGTCACAGTGGACGTGTTCGGTGGAGGGAACAGCCGTCGCGGGGGAGGGGGGGCCGATGCCGGACACCGGTCTTTTCGATTCGGCGGCCGTCGTGGTGGAGCAGCCGAGGCGTTCCTGGTGGCGCAGGTACCGCGGCCCGGCCCTGACCGTGGCCACGGTGGAGGGGACCGAGCTCGCCCGGATCACCTTCACCGACCACTCCCGTTCGCTCCTGACGACGTCGTCCGGCACGCTGGTCGTCCGCATCGACAGGCACACCCGGTTCGGGCAGTTCGGGACCGTCCGGTTCCGGTTCACCGGCGCGGCCGGCGAGGAGATCGGCGCCGTCACCGCCCGCGGGCTCGTCAAGACCCGGCAACTGGGCCTGCGCACCGAGGGAGGACGTCCGCTCCTGCTCACCCGGCCGGGGCAGCTCTACCGGGAATGGCAGCTGACGGAGACCGACCCGGAGGAGGTCCCGGCCCCCGTGATCCTCGGCCGGGTCACGGTGAGCACCGTCGACGCGTGGATCGGGTTGCAGCGGTACCTCGTCGAGACGGACCCCGGACTGGACGCCTCCGAGCGGCGGACGGTCGTCGCCGCGGTGGTCTGCCTGCACCTGCTCCGCCGCCCGCCCGGCGAGGGCGGCGCGGTGGGGTGAACCGACCGCGACGGACCCCGCCGCCCCGACGGACCTGACCGCCCCGGCGGACCGAAGCCTGCGGAGGTTGCCCACGTGCCGCCGTCCTCGCCGGTCGCGGGCGGTTTCCCTGCCCGGCGCGTGGACGGGAAACAGGAAACCCGTCGACCTCCCCCGATCCGGCGGCCAGGCTCGTGCCGAGAGACCGAGCACGACCTGCGACCAGGCAGGACACCGCAAGGGGGAAACATGCGCAAGTTGTTCAGTGGAGTCGTCGCCCTGGCCACCGCCGGCACGGCGATGGTGGCACTGACCGGCACGGCCGAGGCCAGGCCGGCCGCCGACTGGGCGGGATGCCCGTCCGGCGCCGTCTGTATCTACCCGCAGAACCAGAACCCCGCCCAGAGCCCGAGCAACATCTACTGGAGCTACGGCGCCCACAACCTGAGCAACCAGGTCGGCTGGCACTGGGTGCTCAACAACCAGACCGGTGGCGCCTCGGCGGAACTGTGCCTCAACTACGGGGGCACGAACTGCAACTACACCATCGGCAACCCCCCGAGGGGCGTGTGGGCCGACCTCACGCCCGTCAACTCCATCAAGCTGAACCGGCCGTAGGGCCGATCCGCACGGGGGAACGTCCGGGACCGCGCCCGCGGTTCCGGACGTCCGCGTTCTTCACCCCTTCGCGCCACACCGGGGAAAGCATCGATGGGCTGTCACACCCCCGCAGTACTCTGGATGTCGGCCGTCCCACGGCCCACGCGCGCGACACCCGGGGGATGTGGTGGGGGAGCAGCAGCACACCGGCGACCGACGGGAATCGCCTCCACTCGACGCGAACATCCCTGAGTTTCCGGCCCAGTTGAGACGGCTCCGCAGACAGCGCGGGCTCTCGCTCGCCGACCTGGCCCGCCGCTCGCACTACAGCAAGGGCTACCTCAGCAAGATCGAGACGGGTGCCAAGCGGGCCACCGTCGACGTGGCGAGGCGGTGCGACCTGATCCTCGAGGCGGAGGGCGGCCTGCTGCGGCTCCTCACGGACGCCATGGCGGCGGCCGAGGCGTCCGACGGCACGGCGGCCACCGGGCGGACGGCGCGTCCGGGGCAGGCGCCCGATTCGGGTCCCGGTCAGGGCGGCGCCGGATCCGGGCGGACGGATCCCGACGCCGTCTGTCCCTACCGGGGTCTGTCGGCCTTCACCACCGATGACGCGGGCTGGTTCTTCGGCCGGGAGCGGGCCACCGCCGCCCTGGTCGAGCGGGTCTTCGAACGGATCGGCAGCGGACCGCTGATGGTCGTCGCCCCGTCGGGCGCGGGCAAGTCGTCCCTGTTCAACGCCGGGCTCGTGCCCGCCTTCCGCGAGCCCGGCGGCTTCCCCATGCCGGGCGCCGAGCGCTGGCCCGTGGTGGTGTTCACGCCCACCGCGCATCCGCTGGAGGAACTCCTGACCGGCGTCGCGAAGGCGCTGGACGGCGATCCCGGCCTCTCCGTGAGGCAGTTACGGGACCGGCCCGAAGCCCTGCTGGAGGCCGTACGGCGCATGGTGGACGACGGAGCCCTCCCCGACGGCGACCGGCAGCCGCCGCCGGTGCGTCCGGTGTTCCTCGTCGACCAGTTCGAGGAACTCTTCACGCTCTGCTCCGACGACGACGAGCGACGTGCGTTCGTCCGTGTCCTGTGCGCCCTGTCGACCTCCCACGGTCCGTCGGAGGGGGCGCGGGGAGCGAGCGGCGACCCGGCCGTCGTGGTCCTGGGCGTACGGGCCGACGTGTCCGGCCGCTGCCTCGAAATCCCCGACCTGGTACCGGTGTTCACCGACGGCCTGTTCGTGCTGGCCTCGATGTCCGTCTCCGGGCTGCGGGAGGCCGTCACCCGTCCCGCGGACCTCGCCGGACTCACCCTGGAACCCGGCCTGGTCCCCCTCCTGCTGCGCGACGCCGGTCTGCGCGACGAACCCGCGGATCCGTCCGGCGGCGCACCGGAGCCCGGGCACCCCCTGCCGGACGTCACCCCCTCCGGCGCGCTGCCGCTGATCTCCCACGCGCTGCTGACCACCTGGCAGCGCCGCGAGGGCGCCACCCTGACCGTCGCGGGGTACGAACGCACCGGCGGGATCCGCGGAGCGGTCGCACGCACCGCCGAGGACGTGTTCGCGGGCCTGTACCCGAGCGAGCAGCAGACCATCCGCAGGATCCTGGTGCGCCTGGTCCACGTGGCCGAGGGCACGGGACCCGCCAGGTGCCGGATGAGCCGGGCCGCGCTGATGGAGCGCCTGACCGACACCGACGGCGCCACCGCCGCCCTGGACGCCTTCGTGCGGGCCCGTCTGATCACCGCCGACCGCGACACCGTCGAGATCGCGCACGAGGCCCTGCTGCACGCCTGGCCCCGGCTGCGCGGCTGGATCGACGCCGACCGCGACGGACTGCTGATCCACCAGCAGCTCGCGCACGCCGCCGAGGAGTGGGCGCGCGAGGACGGCGACCCGTCCGCCCTCTACCGCGGGACCCGGCTGGACACCGTCCGGGCGTGGGCCGGGGACCAGGACGGCCGCAGCCGGCTCGGCGCGCGGGAGGAGGCGTTCCTGCGCGCCAGTCTGGCCGAGGAGGCCGAGCGCCAGCGCCAGGGCCGGCGGCGGATCAGGCGCCGCCAGGGCACCCTGGCCACGCTGGTCGTGCTGCTCACCCTGGCCGTCGCCGCCGGGGCCCTGGCCTACCGGCAGCGCTCCGACGCGCTGCACCAGGAGCGGGTCGCCCGTTCCCGGGCCCTGGCCGCGCAGTCCGTCTCGCTGGCCGCCGGACAGCCGGAGGCCTCGATGCGGCTCGCCGAGGAGGCCTACCGCTCCCAGGCGACGCCCGAGGCGCGCGGCGCCCTCCTGAGCACCCAGGCCCAGCCCTTCTCGGCCCGGCTCGGCGGGCACCGGGGCCCGGTCAACGCGGTGGCCTTCGCGCCCGACGGGCGCACGCTGGCGACCGCCAGCTCGGACGGCACGGTGACCCTGCGGCGCCTCGCGGACCGCCGTACGACCGCCCGGTTCACGCTGCCCGGGCCGGTGCGGTCGGTCGCCTTCAGCCCCGACGGCCGGACCCTCGCGGCGGGTGCCGTGAACGCGCCGGTGCGGCTCTGGGACGCGGTCGGCCGGCGTCCGAAGGCGGTGCTGCCGACGGGCACCGAGGGCGCCCGCGCCGTGGCCTTCGACCCCCGGGGGCGCGAGCTGGCCGTCGCGGCGGGCGACGGCACCGTCCAACTGTGGGACACCGAACGCGGGCGCCGGGTCGCGTCCTTCCCGGGTCATGCCGGACAGGTCGACGCGCTCGCGTACGCCCCGGACGGCCGGACGCTTGCGTCGGGCGGCGCCGACCGTACCGTCCGCCTGTGGGACACCGTGCGCCACCGGCCGGCGGGCGTGCTGCGGGGGCACAGCGACGAGGTGTACGGGGTCGCGTTCGCGCCGGACGGACACGGTCTCGTCAGCGGGGGAGCGGACCGGACCGTACGGCTGTGGGACCCGGCACGGCGGCGGACGACCAAGATCCTGACCGGGCACAGCGACGACGTCAACGCGGTCGCCTACACCCCGGACGGCGGCACGGTCGTCAGCGGGGGAGGGGACGGCACGACCCGGCTGTGGGACGTGCACAGCGGGACCCAGACGCTCACGCTCACCGGGCACACCGACTACACGATGGGCGTGGCCGTCAGCGCCGACGGGACCGTGCTCGCCACCGCCGGGTTCGACCAGTCGGTGGTGCTGTGGAACCTGGGCGGGCCGGTGCTGACGGCCCGCCCGTACACCGAGGTCTGGCGGTCCGCGTTCAGCCCCGACGGAGCGCTGCTGGCGACCGCCGACACCGATCACACGGTGCGGTTGTGGGACGTGGCACGGCACCGTTCCCTCGCGACCCTGCGGGGGCACCGCTCGGCCGTGTTCTCGGTGGCCTTCGCCCCCGACGGGCGGACGCTCGCCTCGTCCGGCTCCGACGGCACCGTCCGCCTGTGGGACGTCGTCGGCCACCGCCTCCTCGGCACGCTGACGGGGCACCGCGGGGACGTCTTCGCGGTGGCGTTCTCCCCGGACGGCGCGCTGCTGGCCTCGGCGGGCGCCGACCGCACCGTGCGCCTGTGGGACGTGCCCACCCGGCGCCTGCTGCACACGCTCACCGGACACACGGACTTCGTCAACGACGTCACCTTCAGCCCCGACGGCCGCACGCTCGCGAGCGCGGGCGACGACCTGACCGTCCGCCTGTGGGACGTCGCCTCCCGCCGCCCACTGGCCGCGCTCACCGGGCACACCGGAGCGGTCCGGGCGCTGGCGTTCTCCCCGGACGGCCGTGCGCTGGCCAGCAGCGGCAACGACGGGACCGTCCGGCTGTGGGACGTCCGCCGCGAGCGGGCCACGGCGGTGCTGCGGGGCCACACCGGCTCGGTGCGCGGCATCGCGTTCTCCCCCGACGGCCGTCTGCTGGCCAGCAGCGGGAGCGACCGTACGGTGCGGCTGTGGGACGTGGCCGGACGGGCGCCGTGGGCCACCCTGACCGGGCACACGAACGCGGTCTGGGGCACCGTGTTCGCCCCGGACGGGCGGACGGTCGCCAGCAGCAGCAACGACGGGACCGTACGCCTGTGGAACCTGGACGTCCCGGCCCGGCTCGCCGCCATCTGCCGCCTGCGGCTCTCCCCGGCGGCCGGCGGGCCGTGCCCGCCCCGCTGAGGCCCGCCCGACAGACGCCGGCCCGCAGGACCCATCCGCCCGTCGACCGGCGCAACCGCGCACCTGCCGTCCGGTTCGCGGCACCCGGAGGACACTGGAGGAGTGACCGACGAGAAACGGGGGACGGACCGGCAGGCGGACCGGCGGATGGACCGGCGCCTGGAGCGAGCCGTCCTGGAGCTGCTGGACCGGCGCGCCCCGACGGCGACGATCTGCCCCTCGGACGCCGCCCGCGCCGTGTACGAGGGCGACGACGACGGCTGGCGCGCGCTCATGGAACCGGCCCGCCGGGCGGCCCGGCGCCTGGTCACGGCAGGCGAGGTGGAGATCACGCAGGGAGGCCGCCCGGTCGACCCGGCGGACGCCCGCGGCCCCCTCCGCATCCGTCGCGTCCGCTGACGCGCCGCACTACAGCGGCGTCGCCGCGTGCAGGACCAGCAGCAGGGTCACCGCGGAGTTCGCCGAGAACAGCGCGGACAGCGCGGATCCCGCGGCGGCGCTCCACAGCGCGAGGCCGGCGCCGGTGAACAGCGGCGGCCAGGTGCGCGCGGTGGGCGGCGGGGCCAGCAGGGCGGCGACCCGGCGCGGGAGCGGGCCCGGCGCCGCGAAGGCGGTCAGCACGGGTGACGGCGACGGTGTCCGGGTACCGCGCGAGACGAGGGCCGCCTTGCCGATGGCGCGGGCGACGGTCCTGCGACTGCCGACCCGCTCGGCCGCTTCCTCGTCGGCCCACCGCTCGGTGACGTAGGAGACGGCCGTCCACAGCGGCAGCAGGAAGGGGTTGGCGCGGGCCGCGAGACGGACGAGCAGCAGGGGCCGGTGGTGCCGAGCGGTGAGATGCGCCCGCTCGTGGGCGAACAGGGCCCGGCGCTCCCGCGGATCCAGGCAGTCGAGCATCCCGGTGGACACCACGATCCGGTCCCGGGGCCCGCCGGGCAGGGCGTAGGCGTACGGTTCGGCGGCCGGGAGAACGGCGACCGTGGTGTCGCGCAGCCCGGCGAGCGCCGCGTGGGCCTGCCCGCGCACCCGGCGGAGCCGCCACAGGAGACGGCCGCAGCCGGCGACCACCGCCAGCAGGGCGGGGATCGCGGCCTTCCCGGCGATCTCGTCGTACGGGACGCTCGCCCGCACCTGCGGGTCCGACCAGCCGTCCGGCAGCGGATTGCCCGGCAGTTGGGCCGTGCCGACCACCACCAGCAGCCCGAGGCAGAGCGTGCTGCACAGGGCCATGACGGCGGCCACGGTACTCAACAGGACGGTGGCCGTGCGCGGATGGAGGTGCTGGGTGGCCAGGCGGGAGACCGGCCAGGCCGTCAGCGGCAGGACGAGGGGGAGGAAGACGAAGACGCCCACGAGAGCTCAGTCCGCCGATTCGTCGCATGCCTGGTCGAGAAGGTCGCGCAGCAGTTGCTCGTCGCCCTCCGGCAGGGAGGTGACGAAGCTGGCGAGCACCGCACGGCGGTCCCGTTCGCCGTCCAGCACCTTGTGCATCTTCAGCGCCGCGAGACCGGCCTCGTCCGCCGCGGCCGACCACACGAAGGAGCGGCCCTCCCGCCTGCGCGTCACGGCCCGCTTCTCCAGCAGCCGCACCAGGACGGTCATCACCGTCGTGTACGCGAGTTCGGCGTCGACGTGCTCCTGCACCCAGGCCGCGGTCACCGGGGCCTCGGCCGTGTGCAGTGCCGCGAGCACCTGGGTCTCGAGCTCGCCCTGCGCCCGGCGCTGACGACGCAAGTCCGGGTTCACCACTGTGCGTCTCCCTCCTGCCGCCGCCTCGGGCGGGCGCCGCCGCGCGCCGGCGGGCACGGTCCCGTCCGCGAAGCCCTCATCCTACGATTCTACGGCGGTGTAGAAACCGGCCGGGACCGTGCGGCCGCCCGGCGAGGAGGGCCGTCCCGGTGCCGCGCGGCGCTCGGCACCGGCCGCCCGTGCGGCTCCCCTGCCGTCAGCCGCGCGGGGAAGGACCGTCCCGGTCGACGACGGTGCCGGAGACGGCCGGACCGGCCGGCGCGGGGCCGGCCGGGGCGTCCTGTTCCTTGAGGGCCTTGGCCTCGCTCTTGAAGATCCGGGCGGCCTTGCCCGCCGAACGCGTCAGCTCGGGCAGCTTCTTGATGCCGAGGACGACCACGACGACGAGCAGGATCAGGGCCAGTTCGCTCATTCCGAACATCGTGCGGTCTCTCCCGGGGGTCACGGCGACCGGCCGGCGGACCGGTGTCGCACGAAAATCTACGTTGCTGTAGAAGTCTCTCCTGGAACACGCCGCTCAACAACCCTGCCCTCCGGCCACCGGCCGGAACCGGCACCCGCACCAGGAGCACAGACAGCCCGATGTCCCACCGTCACGACCCCGCCGCCCCCGCGGCGGATCACCCCACCCGGCAGGAACTGTCCCGTCGCTGCCGCACCGTCACCGAGGCCCGCTGGTTCGCCCTCACCGTCTTCGCGGTCATCCTCGCCAACGCGACACTGCTGGGGCTGGAGACCTACAGCGGTCTGGCCGCGGACTGGCACCGCTGGTTACGGCTCGCCGAGCACCTCTGCCTCGCCGTCTTCACCGCCGAGATCCTGCTGCGCCTGGCCGCGCACGCCGACCGGCCCAGGGAGTTCTTCCGCGACCCCTGGAACCTCTTCGACCTGGCCGTCGTCCTGTCCGCCTTCGTGCCCGTCGTCCGGGAGAACACCACGGTGCTGCGGCTGTTGCGGCTGGCCCGCGTCCTGCGTACCGCGCGCTTCCTGCCCCAACTGCGGGTCGTCCTGGTCGCGGTCGCCCGCAGCCTGCCCGGCACCCTGAGTTTCCTGCTCGTCGGCGCCCTGCTGCTCTACGTGTACGCCATGGTCGGCTGGGTCTTCTTCGCCCGCCACGATCCCGAGCACTACGGCTCCATCGGCCGTTCCGTCCTCACCCTGTTCCTGCTGATGACCCTCGACGGCATCGGTGACGCGGTCCGCGCCGGCCTCGAGATCTCCCGCTGGAGCCTGGTCTATTACGCCTCCTACGTCCTCATCGCCTCCTTCGTCCTGGTCAACGTCCTCATCGGGGTGGTCCTCACCTCGCTGGAGGAGGCCAAGGAACTGGAGCGGGACGAACACCCCGGCGTTCCGGGGCAGTCGACGCAGGGGCAGCCCCCCTCCGGCGAGGGGCGGCCGCTCGTCGATCGCGTCACCGAGGTACGCAACGCCCTGGACGCACTGGAACGCGAACTCGCCCGCACGGCGCCCGGCGCACGCTCCGACTGAGCGTCGGACGCCACGCCGGGCGGGTGCCGGTCGGGCCCGGTCCGCGGACCCTGAGGCCGTCGCGTCGGCCCCCTCGGACCGATCGCTGGTCCTCGCACCGCTCGCCCCGGCCGGCCGCCCGCCGCCGGACATGGCCTTCTCGGCGCTCGGACGCAGCTACGTCGTTCCCTACGCCGTCTGGGACGACCCCCGCCGGGACGCCGCCCGCACCGGCCGGCCGCGGGACGCGATGCACCGGGTCGAGCCCCTCGGAACCGGGCACTGCATCGCCGAGACGGACCTCACCGCCGCACCCTCCCGCGCCGCCGCTCCACCGCCGACGAATGGCAGCTGCTGACGAGCCTGCGCGGCCGGTACGACCCGGACGGCGTCTCCTACCTGACCACGGACGAGGCCGCCGCCGACCCGTCCGCTCCGTGACCCCCCGCGTGGAACCGCGAGGGCACCAGGCAGACTCTGTCCCGTAGTCACTTGAGGCAGAAAGCGGAGTCACGGATGATCACCCTCACGAAGGAAGACGGCCCGGCCGACCTGGACGGGGTGACCCACCTGTCCATCGGGGTCTCCTGGGACCCCACCGCGGGCAGCAGCGGCGGCGTGCTCGGCAAGCTGCGCCGCAAGACCGGCACCGACCTCGACCTCATCGCCGTCGCCCTTCAGGGCGGGGACCCGGTGCGCCTCGCGGGCCTCGACTCGCTCGACCCCATGGGCAACGGATCGCTGGTCCACAGCGGCGACAACCAGACCGGCCACGGCGACGGCGACGACGAGACGGTGACCGTCGAGTTCGCCCGCATACCGCAGAACATCACGTCGATCGTTTTCGTCGCCGCCGCGTACAAGAAGGGCAGCTCCTTCCAGAAGGCCCGCAACATCAGCTTCAAGGTCTACGACGCGACCGGCGGCAACTCCCAGCAGGTCGCCGACATCTGGCCCAGCCTGCTCACCCAGGACAACGGCTGCGCCGTGGCCAAGGCGGTCCGGGTGGGCGGCAGCTGGAAACTCGAGGTGATCAACGTGACGGGCAAGGTCAAGCAGGGAGACGAACACGCCCTGATGCGTTTCGCCGTCAGCAAGTAGCGGACACCGGAGCCTCCGTCAGCCGCCGCCCTGGGCGTGGACGCCGGTGTGCGGGTGGCGGGGGCGCTCGCGGCGCCGGTGACGGAGGAGCCCGGCGGCGGTCACCGCGAGGACGGCCGAGACGACGGTCCCCGCGGCCTCGACGTACAGGGTCGGACGGACCAGCTCCGCGTCGAGGGTCTCGACGAACCCGAACAGGCCCGTGGTGAGGCTGAGCACCAGGGCGCCGAGGGTGCCGGCCGTGAACAGGGCCGTGACGGCGGCGACCGCGGGAAGCCCGCGCACGGGCGTGAGGAGCAGCGCCACGGCCAGGACGGCGCCGATGACCGCGTTGAGCAGGAAGAGCGGCCCGATGGTGGCGAGATCCCGGTAGCCCTCCGCCCACAGCCGCAGATGGATGGCGGCCATCGTGGCTGTCAGTCCCGCGCCGGCCACGCGCAGGACGAGCCGCGTGGCCGTCGCCTCAGTAACCATGGCCGGAGGAGGTGCTGCCGGAGGTGGACGGCGCGGCGGATCCGCCGACGGTGATGCTCGTCTTCATGCCGAGGTCCTTGTGCCCGTCGACGGGGCAGAAGACCTGGTAGGAGCCGGACCTCAGTGTCACCGTGAACGCCGTGGACTGTCCGGGCTCCAGCGTCCTGCTGCGGTTGTGGCCGCCGGGGCCGTCGAGCTCCAGGGCGTGCTCGTGGTGCCCCTTGTTCTCGGCGGTGAAGGTGTACTGGCCCGGCTGGTACTTCTGCGTCGAGAGCTGGATGTGGAAATCCGTGAGCGCGGCCGTGACCCGGGTCGCCGAGGCGGCGGTCGTCGCCGGCGGGGTCGTGGCCGTCGGGCCGGCGCCGCCGCCCCCTCCGCAGGCGGCGAGCAGGGCGGCCAGGCCTCCGGCGGCGACACCGATGAGCACGCGATCGCGGGTATTCGGAATGATCATGACTCGGTCCTCCAGAACGTCCCCCTGCAAGGGGTACGGCCGGACCGCCCGGAGGGATTGCGCCGCGGTGGAGCGCGGCCTCCCGGCGCGCGGGCGGAGAATGGGCTGAGGCAATCCCTTCGGGGCCGCGGAACGTATCCCTGGTATGTGGCGCATGGGCCTGTCCTTCGGGCGGGTGCCCGACGAGGCACTGCTCAGCGGTCTGGCGACGGGCGATCCCGAGTTCGTCGTGGCTTTCGTACGCCGTTTCCAGCGCACGGTCTTCGGCGTGGCGTTCGCGGTGCTCGGGGATCCGCAGCTCGCCGAGGACGTCGCCCAGCAGACCTTCGAGCGGGCCTGGCGGCACGCCCAGGTGTACGACACCCGGCGCGGATCCGTACGGTCCTGGCTGACGACGATCGCCCACAACCTGGCGATCGACACGGCACGGGCCCGCCGGGCGAGCCCGGTCGCGCCCGAGGACCTCGACGCGCTGCTGGGCGTCGTGACCGAGACGCCCGAACGGCGCGCCCTCGCCGACGACAGCGCGGAGCGGGTCCGGCGGGCGGTGGCCGAACTGCCCAGGGAGCAGGCACGGGCCCTGGTGATGGCCGGGATCTACGGGATGACGGCGCGGGAGGTCGCCGACACCGAACACGTTCCGCTGGGTACCGCGAAGACGCGGATCCGGACCGGGACGCTCAAGGTACGGGCCCTGCTGGAGACCGAGGAGAAGCGGTGAGCGGCATGGAGTGCGAGCGGCTGCGGGAGCTCGACGCCGAGCTGGCCCTCGGGGTCCTGCCCGCCCGGGAGCGGGCCGACGCGGTCGCTCACCTGGACCGCTGTCCGGACTGCCGCGAGCACGTCGAGCGGCTGACCGCGGTGGGCGACGGTCTGCTCGCGCTGCTGCCGGGCGCCGAGCCGCCGGTCGGGTTCGAGAGCCGTGTCCTGCGCTCCCTGGGCGCGCGGTCCGCGCCGAAGCGCCGGGTGCGACGGCAGCGGCTGCGGCTCGCGGCGGCCGCCGCGGCCGCCGCCCTCGTCTGCGGGTTCGGCGGATGGACCGTCGGCACCGTCGTCGAGGGCGCGGCCCCCGCGGTCTCGCAGCGGACCGACGGCACTCTGCGCGAGGCCGCCCTGCGCTCCGGCGGCCACGAGGTGGGCCGGATCTACGCGCACTCCGGCAGCGGGGGCTGGGTGTACATGTCCGTCGACCTCGGGCCCACCGCCAGGGGCCCGGTCCGGTGCCTGCTGGTGCACGCCGACGGGTCCACGTCCCCGGCGGGTTCCTTCCCGCTCAAGGACGGATACGGCTACTGGGGAGCGCCGTCCGGCACCGACCCGGCGAGCGTGACCGGCGCGCGGCTGACGGCCACGGACGGGACGGTCCTCGCCGCGGCGCAGTTCCCGCACGCGTGACGCGACCTCCCGTCCGTACCGGCGATCCTGCGTACCGGCGCTCCGGCCGCCCGCCTGCGTCGGTCAGTCCTCGCCCTCGTCGTCTCCCTCGTCCTCGAAGAAGTCCCCGATCTCGTCGACGGCCTCGGCCGCGACCATCCCGCCGACGACGCCGACCGCGAGACCGGCCGCGCCGGCGGCGACGGCGGTGCCGATGCCCGGGCCCGAGCGACGGCCGCCGTCGTGATGCTCGTCGTGACGCTGATCGTGCCCGTACCCGTGAGCGCCGTACGCGCCGTCGTGTCCGTACGTGCCCTCGTGCCCGTACGAGGTGTGGGCTCCGTACGACGCCCGGTGTTCGACCAGGTGCCGGATCCAGCCGTCGACCTCGGTGTTCCAGTCGCGTACGTCGTGGTGGCCGACGGTGAACCTGGTGAGGGCGTCATGGCCCTCGGAGAAGAGCCCGCCCCGCTTGTCCGCCTCCAGGACCACCTCCAGACCGGCCGGGCCCGCGAGGAACGTCAGCTCGATCTCGTTCACCTGGTGGGCGTACCGCGGGGCCGGCGTGAGCTCGATCTCCTGGTAGAACGGCAGTTGCTGGCCGGTGCCGCCGATCCGCCCGTACTCCAGGTCCGCGGACCGGAAGCCGAACCCGAGCTGACCGAGGGCCTCCAGGACCGCTTCCTGGGCAGGCAGCGGTCCCACGGTCAGCTGGTCGAGGTCGCCCTTGTCCTTGGCGCCCGCGACGGACAGTTCGGTGCGCACGCCCAGGACGATGCCCAGCTGCTGCCCGTACAGCTCGGTGACCGGGGTCTCCCACGGCAGGGCGACGGCGAAGGGGGCGCTGCGGTGTTCGCCCGCCGCCAGCCGGAAGGCGCCCGCGACGGTGAAGCGGTCGAAGACCACGGTCCCTTCGCTCTCGCCGTCCTCGTGTTCGGCCTCGACCCGCGCCACCAGCTCCAGCGTGATGTGCTCGATGTCGAAGTCGGCGTCCCCGCCCTTGAGATGAACCTGGCCCGTGAGGCTTCCGCCCGGCCGGAACGCGCCCGGGTCCAGCACCGTGTCCACCGTGGGTCCGCCGACACCGAGCGACCCGAGCAGCCGTTTGAACACCATCGAGGCGTTCACTCCTTTACGTCCGTCCGTACCGTGAGCTGGGACGACCGTGACCGTCCAGCCTTCTTCTACAAACGAGTAGAAGCATAGGCTGCGCGGTACCGCGGAAGTCGGCGTCACGGCCCCGGGTGAGGAAACGTCCGAAAACAGCCGCGCCTGTCCGGCAGCCGACCTGGCCCGACCCGGCTGCCGGGGGGTGGGGCGTGGCCGCGCGCCGCGTGTTCAGGCCGACGGCGCGTCCCGCTCCGCCGCCTCGGCGACGCGTTTGATGGTGGCCAGTCGCCTGTCCCAGTCGGCCGCCAGCGAGGCCATCCACCGAGCCGTGGCGTCCAGGGCCGCGGGCCGCACCGCGTACCGCACCTCGCGCCCGACCCTGGCTCCGGAGACCAGCCCGGCGGCGTCCAGCACGGCGAGGTGCTTGACCACCGCCTGCCGTGACACGGGCAGCCGCTCGGCCAGCGTCGTGGCCGTGGCCTCGCCCTGTGCGGCGAGCACCTCCAGCAGCAGACGCCGCGTGGGGTCGGCCAGCGCGCCGATGACGTGGTCGACGGCCTCGGCGGCGCCGGGGGGTCGCTCCGTCATGCGGAGGGCTGTTCGGCGCGGTCCTTGAGGGCGCCGAGCTCCAGGGGCCAGCCCTCGCTGTGGTCCTTGTGGTTCTGGCTGCGCAGCTCCGCGGACCCGGCCAGCGCGGTGAACCCGCTCTCGACGACGCGGAGCCTGGTGCGGTCACCCTCCCGGCTCAGCGTGAACTCCACGAGGGTGCTGTTGTCCTCGCGCAGTTCCTGTCCCGGGAAGGCGCTGGTCCAGCGGTAGGCCAGATAGGTCGGAGGCTCCACCTTCTCCACGCGCACCGGGAAGTCACCGTGCTCGGGGTTCCTGGCGATCATCGTCTTCCCCTCCTCGGCCACGGTCCCGGGCAGGCTCGCCTTGTCGGCCACCCAGAACCCGGGCTGGGCCACCAGGGACCAGACCCGCTCCAGGGGTGCGGCGATCAGGATCTCGCGTTCGATGCGGTCCTCGGTCATCGGGGTCTCCTTCGTCGTCACCGTCATCGTCGAGTGCAACTTCAGGGTTGCACATCGGCCCATCATGCGCAACCTTCCGGTTGCACGTCGGTCGGACGGGTCAGGAGCTCGGCCGGCCGCAGGCATCAGTCCGGGACGTCCGGGAGGTCCGGGACATCCAAGGTGCCCGAGACGGCCGAGCGGGGACACGGCCATCACCACGGGGGACAGCAGCATGCCCGCGGCCGTCGCCAGAAGGCCGGTGCGCAGCCCCCACTGCCCGGCGAGTACTCCGCCGAGCAGGGAACCGACAGGGGACAGCCCGAAGCCGACGAACGTGATCGTCGCCGCCGCGCGGCCCTGCATCGCAGCCGGGGTGACCTGCTGCCGCACGGCCATGAGAGCCACGTTCACCAGCTGACCGCCCGCGCCGAAGACGAAGTCGACCGCGACGAGAGCGGCGACAGTCAAGACCGGGGAGCCGTGCAGCGCGGGTACGCACAGGAACACACCGTCGCCGATTGCCGCCGCGGCCACCAGCACCGGTCCGTACCCGAACCGGTCCGGCAGACGGGCGGCGAGCAAGGAGCCCACCAGCGCACCCGGTCCCGTCGCCGCGAGCGCCGATCCGATGGCGAGACCCGGCAGATGGAGTTCCCGCGACAGGAAGAGCAGATAGACGGTCGTCATGGCCGCGAACGAGAACTGGAACACGGCCGAGGCCAGGCACACGGCCCGCAACACCCGGCTGCCGAAGACGAATCGAAGGCCGTCATGGATCCGCCGCCGGACCGCGAGCGGGCGTTCCGGGCGTCCCGGAGCGGCCTCGGTCCGACGGATCCGGCGGACCGACAGGCACGACAGCGCGAAGAGGAGCGCGGCGCAGACGGCCGCGACCGGCGCCGACAGCAGCGACACGAGGGCGCCGCCGAGCGCGGGACCGCCGGTCCCGGCCGCGGACCTGCTGCCCTCGAGCGCGCTGTTGCCCCGCACCAGCTGTGCGCGAGGTACCAGTCGGACGAGGGACACCTGGTACGCCACGTCGAAGAACACGGACAGGGTTCCGGCGGCGAACGCGATCAGGAAGAGCGCGGGCAGCCCGAGCCGGCCACAGAGACCTGCCGCCGCGGCGGCTCCCAGCGCGAGGGCGCGGCCGACGTCGGCCAGCATCATCACCGTGCGGGTCCGCCATCGGTCGACCCACGCGCCGACGAAGAGGGTGAGCAGCAGGACCGGAGCCTGACCCACGGCGCGCAGGACACCGAGCTGGGCGCCTCCGACGTCGAGCGTCAGGACGGCCATGAGCACGAGCACCACCGCGGCGGTGTGTTCGCCGAGTTGGGAGGCGGTCTGCCCGAACCACAGGTTGCGGAAGTCGCCGTTCCGCCACAGGTCCGACGGATCGGGGCGGCCGGGATCGGACGGAGCGCGGAAGACGGACGGCACAGGGGTCCCTCGGGTTGCCACGACGAGGCCCGCCGCCGGGTACCCGCACCACGGGGGTACCGGTGGTCCGGGCAGGAGAAGGCTCGCTGTGCCGCAGCGGCGAGGGCGGCACGCGATGACGGGCCGACAGGCCTACGGCGTCAACGCGCGCCCGGGCGACCGACCATCTCTTCGACTCCTCGTGCGGCTGCCCCCGGACACTAGCGGCCTGGTGGCCCGCCGCGACAGCCGTTTTACGGGCCACGGCCGCTCGCGGCGGCCGCCCGGCGCGCCGGGGCGGTTCGCGTCCGACCGGGGCCGGGTGTGCGGGAATGAAGTGGCGGCGGCCGCATGTTGACCACCGCTGGACCGACTCTCCTACCCGGGAAGAAGACCGCTCATGACGTCCTCGCCGACCACGATGCGCGCCGTCCGGCTCTTTGCCCCCGGCCCCGCGGACAACCTGCGGCTCACCACGCTCCCGCTCCCGGCCGAGAGGGAGGGATGGGTGCGCATCCGTGTCGAGGCGTTCGGCCTCAACCGCTCGGAGCTCAAGCTCCGCCTGGGCGTGAGCGTGGGCGTCAGTTTCCCCCGGGTGCCGGGCATCGAGGCAGCCGGCACCGTCGACGCGGCGCCTGCGGGCAGCGGACTTGCCCCCGGGCAGAAGGTCGTCGCCATGATGGGCGACATGGGACGCACCTACGACGGCGGCTACGCCGAGTACACGTCGGTGCCGCTCTCCCAGGTCATCCCCGTCGACACCGAGCTGCCCTGGGAGGTGCTGGGAGCCCTGCCGGAGATGGTGCAGACCGCCTACGGATCCCTCACCGTGGGGCTCGACCTGAAACCCGGTCAGACGCTGCTGATCCGCGGCGGCACCTCCTCGGTGGGCCTGGCCGCCGCCGCCCTGGCCCGCTGGCGCGGCGCCACGGTGCTGTCCACCTCCCGGCGGGCCGACCGTCTGGCCTCGCTGAAGGAACACGGCGTCGACCACCCGCTGCTCGACACGGGCGAGGTGGCGCCCGCCGTGCGCGAGCTCTACCCGGACGGGGTCGACGCCGCCCTCGACCTCGTCGGTACGCCGACCCTGCCCGACACGCTGCGCGCGGTGCGCGTGCACGGCACGGGCTGCTTCGGCGGCAGCCTCTCCAACCAGTGGACGGTCCGGGACTTCTCACCGAACGAGTACCTGCCGAAGGGCGTGCGCCTGGCCGGGTACTTCGGCGACGCGGCCGACCTGCCCCGGGAGGCCCTCCAGGAGATCCTCGACGCGGTCGCCGCCGGCCGGCTGGCCTTCCCCGTGGACCGCGTCTACGACGGCCTGGAGCAGGTGCCCCGGGCCCACGACGACATGGAGCACGACCGCGCCATGGGCAAACTCGTCGTCCGTGTACGGCACGGCGACCGGGGCGCGCGGCCCTGAGCGGGAGCGGTCCCGGGTCCGCGCGGAAGGAGCCGGTCACCAGCTGACCGTGGCCGCCACCGGCAGGTGGTCGCTGCCGGTGGCGGGCAGCGACCAGGAGCTGCGAGGTGTCACGCCCCGCACCAGGACGTGGTCGATCCGCACCAGCGGGAAGGCCGCGGGCCAGGTGAGACCGAAGCCGTCGCCCGCCACCTCCTGGGCCGACCGCAGGCGTGAGGTGACGGAGGCGAACGCACGGTCGTCCAGGGTGCCGTTCAGGTCGCCGAGCAGCACCACGCGCCCGGACCGTTCGGCGGCGACGGCCCGCCCGAGCGCCCTCGCGCCCCTGTCCCGCGCGTCCGTCCAGAAGCCGGCCCCGGGGTTCACCCGCGCGGACCCGAGGTGGGCCACGTACACCGCCAGGGGACCCCGGGCGGTGGTCACCGTGGCCCGCAGGGCCCGGTTGTAGGTCAGCTTGACCGCCTCGGACTTGGCGTCCCCCAGCGGGCCGTAGTCCGTCTCGACGTCCACCGGCCGGATGTCCGACAGGGGCAGGCTGCTCCACAGCCCGACCGTGCCCAGCACCGTGCGGTACCGGTACGTCCTCGCCAGTTCCCCCTCGTACAGCGGCTTCGCGCGCGAGGTGATCTCCTCCAGCGCCAGCACGTCCGCGCCGGAGGCGGCCAGAGCGCGGGCCGTGCGCACCGGGTCCGGATTGCCCGCGCCGACGTTGTGGCTCACCACGGTGAGATCGCCGCCCGGGTGGCTCTTGTCGAGGAGCAGCCCGCCGAAGAGGTTCAGCCACACCGAGACCGGCAGCAGCAGCGCGACCAGCGCGCCGGCCGAGCGGCGCCACAGCGCCCCGGCCAGGAGCAGGGGGACGAACAGGCCGGACCACGGCAGCACGGTCTCCACCAGACTGCCGAGGTTCCCGATCCGGTTCGGGATCGCCGCGTGCAGCAGCATGACGAGCCCCAGCAGCAGTGCCGACGCCGTGAGCACGGGGCCGCGCCGGTACGGCTCCGGACGCAAGAGCGCGCGGACCGCCCGGCGGACGCCCGTGGGCCGGGGGTCCGGGCCGGTGTCCGGGCGTGCGGCGCCGGGCCGTCCGGGTCGCGCCGTGTCCGCCCCCGTCATCGTCCGTCCCCGCCCGCCGGACGCGCGGCGGGGAGCCGGCGGGTCCACGGGGACATCGGGCGCGCAGAGTGCAGGGGAGAGACCGGGGCAGGGAGCGGGGCAGAGGGTGACGCGGAGGCTGGGGCGGAGGCTGAGGTTCGCAACATGCCGCCAGTCCATACGGCCGGGTGTCGCCGCCCCGTACGGGTTTCTGGATACGCGGACGATACGTGCGGGCTCGTAGCATCGACCGCATGCGTGTCTTGATCGTCGAGGACGAACCGTACCTGGCCGAAGCGGTCCGCGACGGTCTGCGCCTGGAGGCGATCGCGGCCGACATCGCGGGCGACGGAGCCACCGCCCTGGAGCTGCTGAGCGTCAACACGTACGACATCGCGGTCCTCGACCGGGACGTTCCGGCCCCGTCGGGTGACGAGATCGCCGCACGCATCGTCGCCTCCGGCAGCGGCATGCCGATCCTGATGCTCACCGCGGCCGACCGTCTCGACGACAAGGCCTCCGGCTTCGAACTCGGCGCCGACGACTACCTCACGAAGCCCTTCGAGCTCAAGGAGCTCGCGCTCCGGCTGCGGGCGCTGGACCGCAGACGTGCCCACAGCAGGCCGCCGGTGCGGGAGCTCGCGGGCCTGCGGGTGGACCCGTTCCGCAGGGAGGTCTACCGGGACGGCCGTTATGTGGCGCTGACCAGGAAACAGTTCGCCGTCCTGGAGGTCCTCGTCGCCGCACAGGGCGGTGTCGTCAGCGCCGAGGCACTCCTGGAACGCGCCTGGGACGAGAACGCCGACCCCTTCACCAACGCCGTGCGCATCACCGTCTCGGCGCTGCGCAAGCGCCTCGGCGAACCCTGGATCATCGCGACCGTGCCGGGCGTCGGCTACCGCATCGACGCACCGCCCGGTACCGGACCCGGGGGAGGCGGACATGGCGGCGCGCACGCGGGCGGACGGGGGTAGGGCGCCCGGGACGAGCGTCCGCCTCAAGCTGACCCTCAGCTACGCCGGATTCCTCATGCTCGCCGGTGCCCTGCTGCTCGGAGCGGTGTGGGTGTTCCTCCTGCGCTACGTCCCCGACCGCGCCCTGCTGCTCGACGCCGACGGCACCACCCCCACCGGGGTGTTCCCCGTCCGGTCCAACCTTCTGCGCGTGTTCGCGCCGAGGGCGGCCGTCGTGACGGGGTTCCTGCTGGTGTTCGGCCTCCTGGGAGGGTGGCTCCTCGCGGGACGGATGCTCGCCCCGCTGACCGTGCTCACGCGCGCCACCCGCAGGGCCGCGGACGGTTCGCTCTCGCACCGGATCCGGCTGCCGGGGCGCAACGACGAGTTCCGCGAACTGGCCGACGCCTTCGACACGATGCTGGCCCGGCTCGAAGCGCACGTCGCCGAACAGCGGAGGTTCGCGGCCAACGCCTCCCACGAACTGCGCACCCCACTGGCCGTCTCGAAGGCGCTCCTCGAGGTGGCCCGCACCGATCCGGACCGGGACACCGGCGAGGTCATCGACCGCCTGCACGCCGTCAACACCCGGGCCATCGAGCTCACCGAAGCACTGCTCCTGCTCGGCCGGGCGAACCAGGGGACGTTCGCACGGGAGGCGGTCGACCTGTCCCTGCTGGTCGAGGAGGCGGCCGAGACCCTCCTTCCCCTCGCGGAGAGGCGCGGCGTCACCGTCGAGACCACCGGCGACGTCACCCCGGTGAACGGGTCGCAGGCGCTCCTGCTCCAGTTGACCACCAACCTCCTGCACAACGCGATCGTCCACAACCTCCCCGTGGGAGGCACCGTCCGGATCGACACGAGGGCGCGGGGGCCGAAGCCCGGGACCACGGTGCTCACGGTCGAGAACACCGGCGGACGGCTCACCGCGGAACAGGTCCCGAGGCTCACCGAGCCCTTCCAGCGCGGCACCGAGCGCCTGCACGCCGACGATGCGGGCGTCGGCCTGGGACTGGCCATCGTCCGGACGATCACCGAAGCGCACGACGGGACCCTCACCCTGGAGCCCCGCGCCCGGGGCGGCCTGCGCGTCACCGTGGCACTCCCCACGGCCGACGCGAACTGACCCTGCCCGGCGGCCGGGACGCTCGGCCCGGGGACGGCTCCACCGGGCCGACCGCCGGCCCCGCTCCGGACCGGTCATGTCTCCTGGGCGCAGGACCGCAGGCGGTCGGCGAACGCACTGACGAGCGCGCGCAGTTCGGCGGGGCGCTCGACGACGAAGGGCCGGTCGAGCGAGGCGAGGACCGCGGGCAGCCAGTCCAGCCGCTCGGCCCGGAGCTCGGCGCGCATCCAGCGTTCACCGGCCGCAGCCTCCTGGCCCGCCAGGGGTTCGGCTTCCTCCAGGGTCGCGACGCCGGCGGGGAGGCGGGCGCGGATCTGCTCGGCCGTCCCGTGGATCCGCAGGGTCACCTCGTGCCGGTAGGGGGCCGTGGCCAGGGACGACAGCAGGCGCTGCGCCGGATCCGGACCCGGTGGCGCTTCGAACGAGCCGGGCAGGGTCCGCGCGCCGGCCACGCGATCGAGCCGCAGGGTCCGGTCCTCACCGATCCCGGCGTCCCGGCCCGTGACGTACCACCGGCCCGCATGGGCGACGATCCCGTACGCGTGCAGGACGCGTTCGCTGCGGCGCCCGTCGCGGTCCTCGTAGCGGACCGAAACCGGGCGGCGGTGGCGCACCGCGTCGGCGAGGGTGAGCAGGACCCCGGTGTCCGGGGTGTCGAACGCGCCGGGCCGGTCCGTGAAGGCGAGGGCTTCCAGGAGTGTGTCGAGCCGCCGGGCCACATGCGCGGGCAGCACGCGCCGGATCTTCGCCGACGCCGTCTCGCCGGCCGCGTGCTCCGCGGCCGTCAGCCCGGTCCGGCGCCCTGCCACCAGGCCGAGCAGGACGGCCAGCGCCTCGTCGTCGCTCAGCATGAGCGGAGGCAGACGGTATCCGGGGGAGAGCCGGTAGCCGCCGTAACGGCCCCGGACCGACTCCACGGGCACGTCCAGGTCGAGCAGGTGGTCCACGTACCGCCGCACGGTGCGCTCGTCGACCCCGAGCCGCCCGGCCAGCTCGGCCGTGGTGCGCGTGCCGCCGGACTGCAAGAGCTCCAGGAGTGTCAGCACGCGGCCGGTGGGTCGAGGCACGGGTCGAAGCCTAGCCCGAATACCGGGCGGGTTCTGCCCGGTATTCCTCCTAGCCTGCGACGTGCAAGCACACGGCACGGCCAAGGAGCTTCCGATGGACTTCGTCTCGATCCGCATCATCACCGGCGACGTGGCGCGCCTCGTCGCGTTCTACGAGCGCGTCATCGGCGTGCAGGCCGGCTGGGCCACCCCGGACTTCGCCGAGCTCCGGGCCGGGGGCGCCACCCTCGCGATCGCCGGGACCCGCACCGTCCCGCTGTTCGCCCCCGGCTCGGCCCGCCCGGCGGACAACCACAGCGTGATCACCGAGTTCCTCGTCGACGACGTGGACCGCGTCCACCGGGACCTGACCGGCTTCGTCGACGCGTTCGTCACCGAGCCCACCACCATGCCGTGGGGCAACCGGTCGCTGCTCCTGCGCGACCCCGACGGCAACCTCGTCAACTTCTTCACGCCCGTCACCGCGGCCGCCGTCGAGAAGTTCGCACACCGGCACGGGAGGTGAGCGGTACGCCCGGCGGCGCAGGCGAGGGCACCGTCGGAAGCCGCCGCATAGGATCACCGGCATGGCACTGCGACCTGTCCAGGTGAACATCAAGGCCCTCGACGGCCGCGCGGTCGGCCGGTTCTGGGCGCAGGCCCTCGGCTGGAGTGCGTTCAGCCCCGGCGTCACCACCTATGTCGGACCGGCCGTGGCCGGGGCCGTCCGCGGCTTCGACTGGCCCGACCCGGTCTTCCTCGGTATCGACGTCGTCCCGGTGCCGGAGGCCAAGACGCCGGTGAAGAACCGTGTGCACCTCGATCTCGCCACCACGTCCGCGGCTCATCACGAGGAACTGGTCGCGCGCCTGAGGGCGCTCGGTGCGACACCCGTCGACGTGGGACAGGGCGATGTGCCGTGGACGGTCCTCGCGGACCCGGAGGGCAACGAGTTCTGCGTGCTGGAGCCCCGGGAGGTCTACCGGGACACCGGTCCGGTGGCCGCGGTGGTGGTCGACTGCGTGGATCCGCGGGACATGGCCCGCTTCTGGGGTGCCGCGACGAACTGGACGCCGCTCGACGTGAGCGACGACCACGCGACGTTCCGTTCGCCCGGAGGCGGCGGCCCGCACCTCGAGTTCCTCCGCACGCCCGGCGTGAAGACCGTCCCGGACCGCCTGCACCTCGATCTGCTGCCCTACCCGGGCGACGACCGGGCGGCGGAGGTGGACCGGCTGCGCGCACTCGGCGCCACCGACCTCGATCTCGGCCAGGGAGACGTCCCGTGGACCTGCCTGGCCGATCCCGAGGGCCACGAGTTCTGCGTCCTGTCCCTGCCCTGACGCGGTGATCGCCCCGTCACGGCGATGGGCTCCGAGGCGGGGCGGTCACCGGGTCCGCGATGCCGCGGCGGCCGGGACGCCGTGGTCGTCGAGGGCTGCCCGCATGGTCCGCAGACGCCGCTGCTGACGGTTGCCGGCGACGACGCTCCAGGACAGGAAGCCGACCGTCAGCAGGGCGAACCCGATCGTCTGCCGGGTGCCGGAGGTGAGGGCCACCATCGCCGTCACGGTGCAGAACATGACGGCGAGGAACACCAGGGCCGCCACACGGTGCCGCGTGCGGTGCAGGCGCTCCGCGACCAGGCTCCGCATCGCCTCGCGCTCGGCCGGTTCGCCGGGCACCTCACCCCTGCGCAGCTTCGTGTCCATGGAGACGAGGCCGTTCGTGCTGCCGCCCGCCGTCTTCTTCTCCCTGTTCCGCCTGACGAGCACGACGACGATGCCGCCGACGGAGACGACGGCGGTACGCAGCACCACCGAGACGGCCGAGCGGCCCGGGTACAGGACCATCACCAGCGCACTGGCGAGGAGGATCGACAGCGCGAACTGGAGCCACAGGTGTCTGCCCAGAAAGGAGTTGAGGCGTTCCACGGTTACCGGTCCCTTCCGTGTGGATGCGGACCGTCCGCGTACCCCGGCTCGGTGGACACACTCCGTCATATCCGCCTGTCCAAACGGAAGTTGACGGTCCGCAGGGTGCCCACCGCGCCGCCCGCGGCGGGAGTGGCCGGCCGTCAGCCGTGGAAGCCGATGTAGCCGTTGCCGTCGGCGTCGTTGGCGCGCTTGGTGTAGGAGTGGGTGTCCGCCCGGGCGGCGGTGGGCTTGAGCAGGTAGACGGTGTCCTTGTCGTTGTTCCAGATGAAGTTGCAGTTCTGGCGGTACACGACGTTGCCCGCGTCCGAGTCGGTGCCCCGGCCGCCGCGCAGCTTCACGTAGTCGCCCGGCTCGAGCCTGTGGGTGGCGGGGAAGGTGAACTTGTTGCCCGTGGCGTCCTTGACGACGTAGCCCTTGAGGTCGACGGTCGCGGTGCGCGAGTAGTTCTTGATCGTCAGGTACTCGTCCTTGGTGTTGCCGCCGGAGCACCGGTTGGAGTCACTGCCCGGAGCGTCGTACTGGACACCCTTGATCTTCAGTGCGGACGTGTACTCGGTGGCCTGGGCCGGTCCGGCGGCCGTCACGGCGATCGTGCCGGCGGCGGCGACCGCGGCAACGGCGGCCAGGCTGTGGCGCATACGCATGAGGAAACCCCCCTGAGTGGTGCGAATGGAGCGTCAGGAGCCTAGCCGAAGTGATCGGAAGGTGTTCGGATCGTGTGAATTTCGTGAAGGCTCGCCCCGGCGGTAAGCGCTACCTATCCTGGCTCGTGTGGATCAGGAAGGCGCTGCCGAGGATTCCTCTTTCGACTACTGCCCCTGGAACTTCGCGCGCGGGGCGTCCTCCGCGCAGCGAGCGGCGCAGGCCGAGCGTCAGCGGGCGCTGACCGCGACGGGGGCGCGTCTCGGGCCCCGCTGCTTCGTCTCCGCGGCCGCAGCCGTGTTCGCCGACGTTCTCAGCCTGGGCGCCGACTCCTACATCGCGGGCTACGCCTATGTCACGGGCGAGGTGCGGGCCGGGCGTGACTGTTCGGTCAATCCGTACGCGACGGTGCGGGGGCGGGTGACGCTCGGCGACGGGGTGCGCATCGGCGCGCACGCCTCCCTGCTCGGCTTCAACCACGGGTTCGCGCCGGAAGAGCCCGTGCACCGGCAGCCGTTGACGAGCAAGGGCATCGTCGTCGGGGACGACGTCTGGATCGGCTCGAACGTCGTCGTCCTGGACGGCGTGACGATCGGCGATCACTGTGTGGTGGGGGCGGGGGCGGTCGTCACCAAGGACCTGGCGCCGTGGACGATAGCCGCCGGCAACCCGGCCCGCCCCCTGCGCGACCGTCGCGGACCCACGGGACCGAACGGACGGGGTCGATCGGACGGGCCGGGCGGGCCGGGCGGCCGAAGTCGGTCGGACGAGCAGGGTGGCGCGAGCAGGGCGGCAGATCCGGACGCGGCGGGCGGTGCCGGCGGAGCGCGGACCCGTACGCCGGGAGCCGAACAGGGCGACGCCCTCGCGGAGTTCGCCGAGCGGGCCCGCACGCAGGCCGCCGCCGTGCTGGCCCGTTGCTGGAACGACGACACCGGCCGCTACGCCGACCGGCCGGGCGCCGCGCCGACGGTGCGCGCGCACTGCGACGCCGTGGAGATCGCCGATCTCCTGCTGGGTGCGCCCCCGGAGCAGATGACCGCCGTCGAACACGCGGAGCGGCTGCGCGTGTTGCAGGATCCGGCGAGCGGGCTGGTGCCCGAGCTCGCGCCCGGGGGCCTGCCGGGGGTGCCGGCGGCACCGGCCGAGGACGGATGGATCGAGGACGGCGCGGCCGAGTACCACGTGCTGTCGGTGGGCTCGGCGCTGGAGCTGCTCGGCTCCCGGTTCGCTCATCCGGTGCATGCCGTGGATCGCATGACGGCCGGTCAGCTGGTGGCGCGGCTGGACGCACTGCCGTGGGGGACCAGGGCGTGGACGGCGGGCGCGTGGGTCGACTGCTGGGCGACCGGCGCGTATCGCAACCGCGAGCTGAAGAAGGGGACTTCCGGCGGGTCCGGCGCGCTCGAGGCGCTGTTCGGCTGGCTCGGTACGCGGGTGGACCCGTGGACGGGGATGTGGGGCACGGCGTCCGCCCCGTCCGAGGGGCGGCTCCAGCTCGTCAACGGCTACTACCGGCTCACCCGGGGTTCCTTCGCGCAGTTCGGGCTTCCCGTGCCCTGGCCGGACCGGGTGGTGGACACCGTGCTGGCGCACGCGCGCGACCCGCGCTGGTTCGCGGAGGGCCGTCAGAACGCGTGCAACGTCCTGGACGTGGCCCACCCCCTGTGGCTGGCCGGACGTCAGACCCGTCATCGTGAGGACGAGGTGCGGGCGTGGGCGGGGGAGCAACTGGTCTCGGTACTGCGGAAGTGGCACGACCTGGCGGGCTTCGGCTTCGGCCCGGCGGGGGAGGGCGGCTCGGGTCCGGGCCGGGAACCGGGGCTCCAGGGTACCGAGATGTGGCTCGCCGTCGTCTGGCTGCTGGCCGACCTGGTCGGGACGGCGGACCGGCTGGGATACCGGCCGAGGGGGGTGCACCGTCCGGAGCCGGGCGGCTCGCCGGCGTTTTCGAGGCCCGGACAGCGCCCGTCCTGAACGTCCGCGGCACGCGCGCGTGCCGAACCGGCGCCGGGGAGACATCGCCGACGCCTGCCGGGGGCGGGGCCCCGACGTCGTGCCGGGGGCCCGACGCCCTGCGCCATCCCCTCGCCTGTCTCGCGGGCCGCTCGCGTGAACCGCGTACCGCTCACTTGCGTCGCGGAAGGATGCGGGCGCACCGCCGGTCGTACGGCCGTCCCGGAGCCTGCGGCATGCCGCTGTTCCGCCGCTCGGGCTCGCCGCGCAAGGGCGTCCCCCAGGGCCGGTCGCCCGGGCGCAACGCGAGATGGGTCACAGCGTGACCTGTGAAAACGTCCCGCGCGAGGACCCGTCCGGCCTGCCCACGCCGCATTTACGTGCTACATGCATCGAAGTGTGTACAGCCCGTTATCGGCGCATGTCCCCCTATCGTCGTTCCCTGGCCTGCCGCCGGCGCCGTCGAGCAGCCCGAGTCCCTGTCCCCGATGAAAGGAGGCGGGCGAAGCGTTGCCGACTGCCGCAGTCGCACCTCCCCGTACGTCCCTGCCGACCGCTCCGGAGAACGCCACCGTCACCGACCCCGCACTCGTGAAGCGCGCCGTGAAGGCCGCCGCGCTGGGCAACGCGATGGAATGGTTCGACTTCGGCGTCTACAGCTACATCGCGGTCACGCTGGGCAAGGTCTTCTTCTCGTCCGGGAACCCGACCACCCAGCTGCTCTCCACCTTCGGCGCCTTCGCCGCGGCCTTCCTGGTCCGCCCGCTCGGCGGCATGGTCTTCGGGCCGCTCGGCGACCGGGTCGGGCGTCAGAAGGTCCTGGCCCTCACCATGATCCTGATGGCCGCCGGTACCTTCGCCATCGGCCTCATCCCGTCGTACGCCTCGATCGGGATGGGAGCCCCGCTGCTTCTGCTCGCCGCGCGTCTGGTGCAGGGCTTCTCCACCGGCGGCGAGTACGCCGGGGCCTCCACCTTCATCGCCGAGTACGCCCCCGACAAACGGCGCGGCTTCCTCGGCAGCTGGCTCGAGTTCGGCACGCTCGCCGGGTACATCGGCGGCGCCGGCCTGGTCACGCTGATGACGGCCCTGCTGTCCACCGAGGACCTGCTCAGCTGGGGCTGGCGGATCCCGTTCCTGATCGCGGGCCCGATGGGCATCGTCGGCCTCTACCTGCGGATGCGGCTGGAGGAGACCCCGGTGTTCGCGGCCGAGATCGCGAAGGCCGAGTCGAGCCGCCCGAAGGTGCCGCTGCGGCAGATGATCGTGGGTCAGTGGCGTGCGCTGCTGCTCTGCGTCGGCCTGGTGCTGGTCTTCAACGTCACCGACTACATGCTGCTGTCGTACATGCCGAGCTACCTGACCAGCGAACTCCACTACGACGACACGCACGGCCTGCTCGTCGTGCTGGGCGTGATGGCCGTGATGATGATCGTCCAGCCCTTCGCGGGCGCCCTGACCGACCGTGTCGGGCGGCGTCCGGTGATCGCCGCGGGCTGCGCGGGCTTCCTGCTGCTGTCCGTGCCCGCCCTGCTGCTCATCCGTCAGGGCAGCCTGCTCGCGGTCGCCCTCGGCATGGGCGCCCTCGGCATGCTGCTGGTCTGCTTCACGGCGGCGATGCCGGCCGCGCTGCCGGCCCTGTTCCCGACGAAGGTCCGCTACGGATCGCTGTCCATCGGCTTCAACGTCTCGGTCTCGGTCTTCGGCGGCACGACCCCGCTGGTCGTGACCGCGCTGATCGGCCTGACCGGGAACATGATGATGCCCGCCTACTACATGATGGCCGCCGCCGTGATCGGCGGGGTGGCCGTGTGGTTCATGGCCGAGTCGGCGGGACGTCCGCTGCCCGGTTCGGCGCCCGCGCTGGAGCCCGGCGACGTCCGCACCCGTCCCGGTACCCCCCGGCCGGGGCAGCGGGCGCGCGCCGCCGCAGTCGGCCCGGCCGCGAGCCGCCAGGGCGCGATGCACCCCTGACAGCCGGCATGTCCGCCTCCGTCCGGGACGCCACCGCGTCCCGGACGGAGGCGTTCGTGGATCTCCTGACCGGCGTGGCGGTGGACCGGCGGGCCGCGCACGGACGACACTTCTCCCGGTCCCGCCGAGGTGTGCGGATGCCCGGCCCTGCCCCGGCCGGACCGTCAGGACCCGTGCCCCGGGCGGGCGTCCCCCGCCTTGTCAGTACGGCGACGGCGCCTGTATAACGTTGTAAAATTCATGTATGGGGGTTCGGCGCTCGTCCAGGTGGCGACCCCGTGGCCGCACCGGCCGTCATCCGGCCGGGACGCTGCGAAAGGGAATGCCGTGCGGGTCAGCCTCAAGGACGTCGCCGCGCACGCGGGGGTCTCCATCAAGACCGTCTCCAACGTGGTGAACAACTACCAGCACGTCACGCCCGCCATGCGCGAACGCGTCCAGCGGTCGATCGACGTGCTCGGATACCGGCCCAACCTGGCCGCCCGGCACCTGCGCAAAGGGCGTACCGGCATCATCGCGCTGGCCCTGCCCGAACTCGGCAACCCCTACTTCGCCGAACTGGCGGCCGCCGTCATCGACGCCGCGGCCGCGCACGACTACATCGTGCTGCTGGACCACACCGGGGGCCATCGCGAGCAGGAGATCCTTGTCAGCCAGGGGTTCCGGGCGCGGGTCATCGACGGCCTCATCCTCAGCCCCATCGAGCTGGAGACCGAGGACCTCCGCGACCGCGCGGAGAACGTGCCGCTGGTGCTCCTCGGGGAACGTGACTACGACCTGCCGTACGACCACATCGCCATCGACAACGTGGCCGCCGCCCGCTGCGCAGTCCGGCATCTGCTCGGGCTGGGCCGGCGGGAGGTCGCCTTCATCGGCGCACGGCGGGGGCGCAGCGAACCCGCGCAACTACGCGTGCGCGGCTGGCGCGAGGAGCTCACCGAGGCCGGACTCCCGGCCGACGACGGGCTCGTGGCCGCCACCGACGGGTGGGGACACGCGGACGGGGCGGCCGCGATGAACCGCATCCTGGACTCCGGACGGCGCCCCGACGCGGTGTTCGCCTACAACGACCCGATGGCCATCGGGGCGATGCGCGTCCTGCACGAGAGGGGACTGCGCGTACCCGAGGACATCGCCGTCGTCGGTTTCGACGACGTGGTCGAAGGGCGGTTCGGCGCGGTGACGCTGACCTCCGTGTCGCCGGACAAGGAGGCCATCGGCCGGCTCGCGGTCGAATCGGTCCTGGCGCGGCTCGGCGGCGACGAGGGACCGCAGCCGCGCCGTGTCCGGGCGGACCATCGCCTCGTGGAGCGCGAGAGCACCCTCGGACGGGCTGCGACGGGCGGCACCGGCCGCGGATGACGACCGGGGGGGGAGAGAGAGAGGCGCCGGTAGCCTCGTCCACCGGACGCGTGCGGCTGTGCGTCACCTTCGCCGCCGCGCCGCTGGTCCGGAGGGAATCACCCCTGCCGTCGAAGCGGTGCGCAGGTGTCCGACCTCGGTCGGCCGAGCGGTGCGGGGGCGACATGCCCACGTCGGCGAAGCGGTGCGGCTGTGAATTGCCTCGGTGCCGATGATGTGCGGGTGCGCAGCACCGCGCGCTCGGCCCGCCGCACGGCCGGGGATGGATCCGTTCGGCGCCAAGTACCCACGCAGGCAGGCCACTTCGACGGCCATGGGTGATCCGCAGAGCGCCTTCCGGGCGCGCGACGCGTCCGGTCGCGTGCCGACTCCCGCTCGGCTCGGCGGCGTTGCTCTTTGCGGTTGCGGTGCCGCGCGGAGACGAGTCGGGCGCGGCGTCCGCGCGAGCCTGCCGCCGGTGCGGGGCCGCCGCCGGTGACGGCGCCCTCGCCGCGCGCGACGTGTTCGCCACGACCCTCGGTGTGACCGCAGAGGCGGCTGATGTCCGCCGACCGGGTTCCGCCCGGCCCCGCACAGTGCGTGCACAGGGGGTTTACAGCGCTCTTCCAACGATGTAAAAACCTCTGTGCGGCGGGTCGAACGACGTTTCCCGCCAGGGGAGCAGCTCGTTTTCTCGGCACGGCCCACGCTCGGCACCTGCTCGGCACCTGCTCGAACACGGCACGACCTGGCTCCACTTCAGCTCTGTCACCACCTCCCCAGTGTTCTTTCCGCGTCGCCCGGATCGGGGTCACCATGCAGCGCACCACTCACCGTCGTCGTCTTCTCGCCCGTCCCGTGGTCGTCTCCCTGGCCGCCGCAGTGGCGTTGACCGCCGGCTCCTGCGCCAAGTCGGAGGACGACACCGCGAGCGACGGCACGTCCTCCGCCGCCGCCGACGCCGCGCAGAAGGTCGCCTCGCCCGCCCCGGGCGGCAAGACCTGCACCGTCGACGCGTACGGCGGTGCGAAGTCGGATCTCAAGACCGCGACCGTCGGCTTCTCCCAGTCGGAGAAGGAGGCCAACCCGTTCCGCATCGCCGAGACGCAGTCCATCGAGGACGAGGCGGAGAAGCGGGGCGTCCGCCTGCTGACGGCCAACGCCCAGTCACAGTTCTCCAAGCAGATCAGCGACGTGCAGGACCTGCTGGCCAAGGGGGCCGACCTGCTGGTCATCGCGCCCCTCAACTCCGACGGCTGGGACCCCGTGCTCCAGGCCGCCGCGGCGAAGAAGGTCCCCATCGTCACGATCGACCGCAAGATCAACGCCACGGCCTGCAAGGACTATGTCTCCTTCATCGCCTCCGACTTCGTCGAGCAGGGCCGGCGCGCCGCCGACCAGATGATCGAGGCGACCGGCGGCAAGGGCGAGGCGGCGATCCTTCTCGGCTCGGCGGGCAACAATGTCACCACCGAGCGCACCAAGGGCTTCAAGGACCGGATCGCCGCGAAGGCGCCCGGGCTCGAGGTCGTGTTCGAGCAGACCGGCGACTTCGCCCGCGAGAAGGGCCAGCAGGTCACCGAGCAGCTCATCCAGTCGAAGCCCGGGATCAAGGGGATCTACGCCGAGAACGACGAGATGGGTCTGGGTGCGGTGGCCGCGCTGAAGGGCGCCGGCAAGAAGGCGGGAGACGTCGAGATCGTCACTGTCGACGGCACCCGTAACGCCGTGCAGGGCATCGTGGACGGCTGGATCAGCGGTGTGGTCGAGTCCAACCCGCGCTTCGGACCGCTGGCCTTCCAGACCCTGGACAGCTTCACCAAGGGCGAGAGCGTCGCGCAGGACATCGTCATCGAGGACAGCGCCTACACCGCGGCCAACGCCAAGGCGGGCATCGGCAGGGCCTACTGACGACACGTCAGGGGTCCGCTCCGCCGGGCGGCCCCCTCCCGCTCCCCGCCCTTTCCCGCACCGCACCCTGGAGGCACAGGTGGCACCTCCCGCCGAAGTGCTCGCCGTCCGCGGACTGAGCAAGACCTTCCCCGGCGTCCGTGCCCTGGACGACGTGGACCTGACCCTGCACGCCGGTGAGGTCCACGCCCTGATCGGCGAGAACGGCGCCGGCAAGTCGACCCTCATCAAACTGCTCACCGGCGTGTACCGGCCCGATGCCGGCGAGATCGTGTTCCAGGGCCGCCCGGTCGCCTTCGCCACGCCGCTTGAGGCACAGAAGGCAGGGATCTCGACCATCTACCAAGAGGTCAACCTGATCCCGCTGCTCAGCGTGGCCCGCAACCTGTTCCTCGGCCGCGAACCGCGCAACCGGTTCGGCGTCCTGGACGTGGGCCGCATGAACCGCGAGGCCGAGCGGACGCTGAGCACCTACGGCGTGCGGGTGGACGTGCGCAGGCCGCTGCGCACCCTGGGGGTCGGCGCGCAGCAGATGGTCGCCCTGGCCCGCGCCGTCGCCACCGAGGCGAGGGTCGTCGTCATGGACGAGCCGACCTCCTCCCTCGAACCGCGCGAGGTCGAGACCCTGTTCTCGGTGATCCGCGGTCTGCGGGACGCCGGTATCGCGGTCGTCTACGTCAGCCACCGCCTGGACGAGCTGTACGCCGTGTGCACCACCGTCACCGTGCTGCGCGACGGCCGGCGGGTCCACCGGGGCCGGCTCGCCGGCCTCGACCGGCTCTCCCTGGTGTCCACGATGCTCGGCAGGGACCTGGGCGAGGTCCGCGAGGAGGGACTCACCAAGTTCACCGGGGACCACGGCGCGGCCGCCGCCGAACCGGTGCTCGCCGCCACGGACCTGACCGTCCCGCACAAGCTGCACGGCGTGTCGCTGAGCATCCGCCCCGGCGAGGTCGTGGGCCTCGGCGGTCTGCTCGGCTCGGGACGCACCGAGACCGCGAAGGCCATGGCGGGCGCGTTGCCGACCCGCTCGGGCGGTGTCACGGTCGCCGGACTGCCGTTGCGGACCGGCTCGACCCCGGCGGCCATCCGGGCCGGCGTCAGCCTGCTGCCCGAGGACCGCAAGAGCGAGGGCATCGTCCCCGGCCTGTCGGTACGCGAGAACATCGCCCTGGCCGTGCTGCCGCGCCTGTCCCGCTTCGGGCTGGTCTCCGAGGCCCGCGTCGACGGCGTCGTCGCCACGTTCATCGAGCGGCTGCGCATCAAGGCCTCGTCGCCGCACCAGAAGGTGGGCGAACTCTCCGGCGGGAACCAGCAGAAGGTGCTGCTGGCCCGGTGGCTCGCGATGAACCCCAAGGTGCTGCTGCTCGACGAACCCACCCGGGGCATCGACGTCGGCGCCAAGGCCGAGGTGCAGAAACTCGTCGACGAACTGGCCGCCGACGGTCTGGGCGTCCTGCTGATCTCCTCCGACCTGGAGGAACTCGTCGAAGGGTCCGACCGCGTGGTCGTGCTCAAGGACGGCGCCGTCGTCGGCGAGCTGACCGGCGACGACGTCACGGAGGACACACTCATGCGCACCATCGCCGGGCACCGGCCCGCGCCGGGCAAGGGCGGGGAGGCGACCGCCGATGACTGACGTCACCCTGGGCCCCGCCGCCCTGGACAAGGCCCGCCTCCTCTCCTGGCTACAGACCTACGGCGTCTACGCGGGCGTGGCGGTGCTGCTCGTCGTCAACGCCGTCATCACCCCGCACTTCCTGACCGTGGAGAACTTCCGCACCCAGGCCGTCCAGGTCGCCCCCGTCATCATCGTCGCCCTGGGCATGGCCCTGGTCATCGGCACCGAGGGCGTGGACCTGTCCGTGGGCGCCGTCATGGCGCTGGCGGCCTCCGTGACCGCCCTCTACCTCGGCTACGGCCTGCTGCCCGCCCTGCTGGTGGTCGCGCTGTTCGCCGCCGTGGTCGGACTGGCCAACGGCGTGCTCGTCGCGTTCGTCGGCGTGCAGCCGATCGTCGCCACCCTGGCCCTCATGGTCGGCGGCCGCGGACTCGCCCTGGTGCTGCTGCCGCAGCTCAAGGACCTGCGCAACCCCGCGCTGGCCTCCCTGGGCTCCGGCGACGTCCTCGGCGTCCCGTACCTCATCCTCATCGCGACGGGCCTGGCGCTGCTGGTGGCCTTCGTGGTCCGCCGCACCACCTTCGGACGCCGGCTCCTCGCCATCGGCGACAGCCGCCCCGCGGCCCAGCTCGCCGGTCTGCCGGTGCGCCGCGTACTGATCGTCGTGTACGTCGTCTGCGCACTCCTCGCGGCCGTCGCGGGGGTGCTGGCCACCGCCCGCCTCCAGGCCGGCGACCCCACCTCGCTGGGCAACCTGATGGAACTGTCCGCCATCACCGCGGTCGTCGTCGGCGGCACCCCGCTGACCGGCGGCCGGGTGAGCATCGGCGGCACCGTGGGCGGAGCCGTCCTCATCCAGCTCCTCACCGCCACCCTCATCAAGCACGACCTGCCGCCCTCCTGGACCCAGATCGCCCAGGCCATCGTGATCGTCGCCGCGGTCTACGCGGCGCGGGGACGGGGGAAGCGTTGACCACCACGAACCCGGACGCACCCGTGACCCACGCCACGACCGGACCGCCCGAGGAGACCCGCCCGGTGGGCTCCGCCCGCTCCGACCGGCTGAGCGCCCTCGTCCAGCAGCACGGCGCGCTCGCCGTCCTCCTGCTCGTGTCGCTGGTGGCGTCGTTCTCCTTCGACTCCTTCGCCACCGGCGACAACATCGGCAACATGGCGACCGGTTCGGCCTTCCTGGCCATCGTCGCCCTCGGCATGACCTTCGTCATCGTCACGGGCGGGATCGACCTGTCCGTCGGCTCGCTGTTCGCCCTCGGCGGCGTCCTGGCGGCCTGGGGCTCACGGCACGGCACCCTCGTCGCCCTGCTGCTGCCGCTCTCGGTCTGCGCACTGATCGGCCTCGTCAACGGTCTGCTGATCGCCCGCTCCCGCCTCGCGCCCTTCATCGTCACCCTCGCCGCCATGCTCGGGGCGCGCGGACTGATGCTGGCGCTCACCGACGAGGGCGCCGACACCTACCTCGTCGGCAAGGACTCCTTCCTCGCCGAACTCGGGCAGGGCAGCACCCTCGGCCTCGCCAACCCCGTGTGGATCACCCTGGCGCTGTTCGTCGCCGGGGCCGTCGTCCTGCGCCGTACCCGCTTCGGACAGCACGTCTACGCGGTCGGCGGCAACGAGGACGCCGCTGCCCTGATGGGCGCCCCGGTGGCCCGCACCAAGATCCTCGTCTACGTCCTGTCGGGACTGCTCGCCGGACTCGCGGGGGCCCTGAACGCCGCCTGGCTCGCCTCGGGCGTGACCATCCTCGGCAACGGCATGGAACTGGAGGCCATCTCCGCCGTGGTCATCGGCGGCACCCTGCTGACCGGCGGGCTCGGCCACGTCAGCGGCTCACTGGTCGGCGTCCTGCTGCTCAAGGTGATCCAGAACGTCATCAACCAGATCGGCTCGCTCGACTCCTCCTACCAGCAGGTCGTCAGCGGCGCCTTCCTGGCGGTGGTCGTCGTCGCCCAGACCTGGCTGGGCCGCCGCCGGCACCTCATGTGACGGGGCCCCGCACCGGCCCCGGACGGCGGCGGAGCCCGTCCGGGCCCGCCGCACCGTCCGGACCCGGGCGGCCGGAGCTCCCCCCGGCCGCCCCCGCACGCGCACGTCTCCCCACCCCGCGAGTCAAGGAGGCACGATGCGTCGAACACCCGCAGACCGAGGGCCGTTCGCCCGGCTGAGACGGCGAGCGCGACGGGCCACCACCGCGCTCACCGTCCTCGTCCTGGCCGGCGCCGCGGCCCTCACGGCCACCGGTACCGCGACCGCCGCCGCCCGGGCCTGGACACCCGAGCCGGCGCCGATGACCACCCCGTGGACGAACCAGGTCCCCACCGACACCCCGCTCCCCGAGTACCCCCGCCCCCAGCTGACCCGCCCGGACTGGGCCAACCTCAACGGCATCTGGGACTTCGCGGTCACCCCGGCGGACGCCGCCCGGCCCGCCTCGTTCCCCGAACAGATCCGGGTCCCGTTCGCAGCCGAGTCCGCCCTCTCCGGGATCCAGCGCAAGATCACCCAGAACGACCGGCTCTGGTACAAGCGCACCTTCACCGTCCCCGTCGGCTGGAACGGCCGCCGCGTCCAGCTCCACTTCGGCGCCAGTGACTGGCGCACCACCGTCCAGGTCAACGGACAGCAGGCCGGCGCCGTCCACAGCGGCGGCTACGACGCCTTCTCCTACGACATCACCGGCCTGCTGAACGGCGGCACCAACACCCTGGTGGTCTCGGTCTGGGACCCCACCGAGACCGGCGGCCAGGCCATCGGCAAACAGCGCATCCGTGACGTCGCCCCGCACCCGGGCGGCGGCATCTTCTACACCGCCGCGTCCGGCATCTGGCAGACCGTGTGGCTGGAGCCGACCTCGGCGGCGTACGTCAGCCGCCTCGACCTGGTCCCGGATCCGGCGGGCGGCCGCCTCAAGGTGACCGTCCGCGGCACCGGGACCGACGGCCACCGGGCCCGCGTCACGGTCTCCACCGGCGGAACCGCCGTGGGCACGGCCACCGGAGCCGTCGGCACCGAGTTCACCGTGCCCGTCCCGAACCCCCACCTGTGGAACCCCGACGACCCGTTCCTCTACGACGTCCGGGCCGACCTGCTCTCCGGTACGACGACCGTCGACTCGGTGGGCAGCTACACCGGCATGCGCACCATCGGCCTGGGCAGTGTCGGCGGGATGCAACGCCCGCTCCTGAACGGGAAGTTCGTCTTCCAGACCGGCACTCTCGACCAGGGCTACTGGCCGGACGGCATCTACACCGCGCCCACCGACGCCGCCCTGAGGTACGACCTCCAGAAGCACAAGGACCTGGGCTTCAACATGGTCCGCAAGCACATCAAGGTCGAACCGCAGCGCTGGTTCTACTGGGCCGACCGGCTCGGACTGCTGGTCTGGCAGGACATGCCGGCCATGGATCTGCGCACCCCCGACACGGCGGCCCGCTCCCAGTGGGAGGCCGAGTACGACCGCATCATCGACCAGCACCGCAGCTCGCCGTCGCTGGTGATGTGGGTCGACCAGAACGAGGGCTGGGGCCAGTACGACCAGGCCCGGATCGCCGACGAGGTCAAGGCGTACGACCCGACACGTCTCGTGAACAACATGAGCGGCGTCAACTGCTGCGGTTCGGTCGACGGCGGCAACGGTGACGTCGTCGACCACCACGTCTACGTGGGCCCCGGCACCACCGTGCCCGGCGCCGTGCGGGCCGCCGTGCTCGGCGAGTTCGGCGGACTCGGATCCAGGGTCGCCGGACACGAGTGGTATCCCGGCGGCGGATTCAGCTACGAGGACCAGCCCGACCCCGCGCACCTGGACAACCGGTTCGTGGGCCTGCTGGACGCGATCCGCGAGGTGCGGATGCCGCGCGGCCTGTCGGCGTCGGTCTACACCGAGATCACGGACGTCGAGAACGAGGTCAACGGCCTGCTCACCTACGACCGTCAGGTGGTCAAGGTCGACGAGGCCCGGGTGCGGGCCGCCAACCGCGCGCTGATCGACGCCTCCCGGGCCCCGGCCGCGCCGGTCACCCTCCCGGCCGGCCAGTACCGGTCCCTGCGGGTGACGACCCCCGGTTACACCGACCGGTACCTGCGCCACCGGGACGGCGCGGCCTTCACCGACGTCGTCACTTCCGGCAGCGACGCGCTGCTGAGGAACGACGCCACCTGGAAGATCGTCCCCGGGCTGGCGAACGGCACCTGCTACAGCCTCGAGTCGCGCAATTATCCCGGTCAGTACCTCAGGCACCGCGACTACCGCGTCTACAAGGAGTCGGGCAGCACCGACCTGTTCCGGGCCGACGCCACCTTCTGCCCCGTCCGGGGCGCGAACGGCGCCGTGCGGCTGTCCGCGTACGACTTCCCCGAACAGTACCTGCGCCACTACAACGCCGAACTGTGGCTGGCCACCCCGGGCGGTACCCACACCTGGGACAACCCGGCACTCTTCACCGAGGACACGACATGGTCCGTGGAGGCTCCCTGGGCGCCCTGACGACGAACCGACCCCCGCGGGGACGCTCCGGCCCCGGGCACCGAAGTGGTCCGGAGCGGGCCCCGGCCGGTCTCATGCCGGGGGTTCCTGCAAGGCGTCGGAGACGGACTTCGCGCCTCCGTGGGCCGTCAGGCCGCCGTCGACGGGGATGTCGGCCCCGGTGAGGAACGACGACTCGTCCGAGAGGAGGAAGACGATCAGCGGGGTGACGTCGTCGACGGTCCCGGTGCGGCCCAGCGGGGTCTCCCGGACATTGGCCGCGCGGAACGCGGGGGCCGCGGAGGCCGTCATCCCGGTCTCGATGTAGCCGGGATGCACCGTGTTGACGCGGATGCCGCGCGGGCCGAGTTCCAGGGCGGCTACGCGCGACAGGCCCCGCAGGGCCCATTTGCTGGTGGTGTAGGCGACGGGGTAGTGGGCCGTCAGCGCCGCCGAGGAGCCGACGTTGACGATCGAGGCGCCCGGGGGCATGAGCGGCGCGAGATGCTGGATGCCGAGCAGCGGACCGGTGACGTTGACGGCGTGCACGCGCGCCATGTCCCGCGGGCCGACGTCGGCGAGGCGGGCCCGCCAGGTGACCCCCGCGTTGTTGACCAGGCCGTGGATGTGCCCGTACGTCCCGCGGAGTTCGGCGGCGAGGGCGGACCACTCCCGTTCGTCGGTGACGTCCAGACGCCCGCAGTGCTCGCCGGGTTCGAGGTCGACGGCGACGACACGAGCGCCGTGCCGTCTGAGCGCCTCCGCTTCGGCGGCCCCCTGGCCACGGGCCGCACCGGTGACCACGACGACCTTGCCCCGGAGTCTCCCGGGCGGCGGGCCGTTCATCGCGGCCGCTCCGGTGAGCGGCGCCGTCCCGTGGGGAGGGGGACGGGCTGTGCGCCCGGGACCACGGTGTTGGACACGGAGCCGATGCCCTCGACGGTGAGGGTGACGGTGTCGCCCGGGCGCAGGGCCGGCGGGGTGCGTTCGCCGCGCACACCCCACAGCTCCGCCAGACAGCCGCCGTTGCCGCAGGTGCCCGAACCGAGCACGTCGCCCGGGCGTACCCGGGTCCCGCGGGAGGCGTAGGCGGTCATCTCCTCGAAGGTCCAGGCCATGTGGGACAGCAGGTCCCTGCCGACGACCTCCTGGTTGACCTCGGCCGTCAACTCCAGCCGCAGGAAGCCCTCTTCGTCGCGGTAGGGCTCCAGTTCGTCCGCCGTGACGAGAAAGGGGCCGAGCGTCGTCGCGGTGTCCTTGCCCTTGCAGGGGCCGAGACCCACCGTCATCTCCGCGGACTGGAGGTCGCGGGCCGACCAGTCGTTGAGGACCGTGTAGCCGACGATGTGGTCACGGGCCTGTTCCGGGGTGAGGTCGCCGCCCTCGCGGCCGATGACCGCGGCCACTTCCAGTTCGAAGTCGAGCACCCGGGAGCCCGGCGGGACGGGGACGTCGTCATGGGCGCCGATGACGGCGGCCGGATTGCCGAAGTAGAAGGTGGGGGCGGCGTACCATTGCGGCGGCACTCCCGCGGCGCCGTCGACGGAACGGCGCACGCCGGCCACGTGCTCCTCGAAGGTGACGAAGTCCCTGAGGGAGACCGGCTCCACGGGCGGCAGCAGCCGCACCTCGCCGACGCGTGGCCCGGGAGGACCGTCGAGCGCGGCGGCGCCGAGGTCGAGCAGGGCGGCCAGGCTCCCCGCCGAGGCGATGAGCCCGGTGAGCGAGGAGGCTTCGGGTACCGGACGCAGCACGTCGTCGTCGACGACCGCGACACGGGTGCGGTGCTGGTGTTCGTAGGTGGCGAATCGCACGGGAACTCCTGGAGGGGCGGGCCGGGGGCGCGGGGCGCCGTGCGGTCCCGGCACGGCCGGACGCGCCCCCGGCGGGCGGGGATCAGACCGGCGGGGCGACGAACACGCCGCGGTCCACGTCGTTGAAGGACTCCTTGGCGACGAGTTCGTTCATGGCATTGGCGGTGCCCCACTGGTCGGTGACCTCGGGCCGGGAAAAGTCGTAGACGTGCGGGTGCCAGGTGTCCTCGTCGAGGCACTCCAACTCGGTCGTGTACTCGACGGTGTTGCCGTGCGGGTCCAGGAAGTAGGTGAAGGTGTTGTCGCCCGCCATGTGCCGGCCGGGGCCCCAGACCTTCTTGAAGCCGGCCCGCAGGACGCGTCCGGAGCCGCGCATGTACTCGTCGATGCCGCGCATCTCGAAGGACACGTGGTGCAGGGAGGTGTGCGGGCCCTTCGCGATGGCCATGGAGTGGTGCTGGTTGCTGATCCGCATGAAGTGCATGACCTCGCCCAGGTGCGGGGAGCTCAGGGTGTCGGAGAGCCGGAACCCGAGGTGCCGCTCGTACCAGGCCCGTGTGCGGTCCAGGTCCGGTGAGTTGAGCACGACGTGCGACAGCTTGACGGGGATGGCCTCCTTCGCCTCGATCTTGCGGTGGCGGCGCACCGCGACGTCGGCGGAGACCTCGACGGTGCGTCCGTCGACGTCGAAGAACCGGAAGGCGTAACCGCCCCCGGGCGTCGCGACCTCGTCCGGCCGGGAGATCAGCTGCACGCCCCCGGCGAGGAGTCGTTCGGCGAGGGTGTCGACGTCGGCGCGGGAGGCGGCTCCGTAGGAGACGAGGTCCAGACGCTTCTCGTCGGCCTTGCGCAGCCGGACCACGTACTGCTCGGGCGAGCCCTCGGCGGCCAGGAAGGAGATCCCGGAGTCCTCGGCGACCCGGGTCAGCCCCCAGACCCCGGCGTAGAAGTCGAGTTGCTTGTCGTAGTCGGGCACGGCGAGGTCGACGTGCCGCAGGTGGGTGAGCAGGCGGTCGCTCATGGTGGATGTCTCCTCAGGCGAGGTCGAGCAGGGCGGTGGCGTTGGCGCCGCGCACGGCGTGGAAGTCGGCGTCGGCGAGGCCGGCGGAGCGCAGCGTGCCGAGCGGGTCGTCGCTGCCCATGTCGAAGGGGAAGTCGGAGCCGAGCAGCACGCGGTCGGCGCCGGCGACGCGGACCAGTTCGCGCAGCACGTGCGGGTCGTGGACGAGGGAGTCGAACCACAGACGTCGCAGGTAGCTGCTGGGCGGGTGGGCGCAGTCGGCGCCCGCGTCGGGGCGGACGGACCAGGCGTGGTCGGAGCGTCCGATGTGGGTGGGCAGATAGCCGCCGCCGTGCGCGGCGAGGATCCTCAGTTCCGGGTGGCGGTCGAGCACGCCGGAGAAGATCAGATGCGAGAGCGCGACCGCGTTCTCCGTGGGCTGGCCCACGGTGTTGGACAGGTACCAGCGGTCCAGGCGCTCGTCCAGGGTGCAGCCGAAGGGGTGCAGGAAGACGAGGGCGCCGCTGTCCTCGGCGCGCGACCAGAAGGGCTCGTAGGCCGGGTCGGAGAGTTCCCGGCCGGGAGCATGGCTGGAGATCTCGACGCCCAGCAGGCCCTGCCCGAGCGCGTGGTCGAGGGCGGTGACGGCGAGGTCCGGATGCTGGAGCGGCGCCAGGCCGAGTCCTCGCAGCCGGTGCGGTGCGCCCGCGCAGTGCGCCGCCGTGGCCTCGTTGGCCAGCCGGTACACCTTCTCCGCGGTGTCCCGGGGCGCCCAGGAGTGGTAGTGCGACGGGGAGGGGCTCACCAGCTGGACGTCGACGCCCTGGGCGTCCATCGCGGCGATCCGGGCGGGGACGTCCGTCATCCTCGGTGCGCGGTCGCGGACCATCCGCCCGCTGACCGCGAGGGCCGCGGCGCCGTTGCGGCGGGCGTCCAGCGCCCTTGCCGCCGTCAGGCCGGGCCGGCCCGCGACCAGCGCCTCCACCTCGGGCAGCAGGACATGGGCGTGGACGTCGACGGTGGGGGCGGCGGTCACGGCAGCTCCCGCAGCCCGGTCATGACGCGGCCCATCAGGCCGGGTACGTCCGCGTCGCGGGCGCCCTCCAGCTGCCAGCGGCCGATCTGCACCGACGCCTCCACTACGGGCCGTACCCGGGCGATCCGTCGTTCGTAGTACGCCTGGAGGAGTGCGTCGTCCCACACGTCGGCGCCGGCCAGCAGCCCGGCGAGCACCCAGGAGTCCTCCAGCGACAGCGCGGCGCCCTGGGCGAGGGTGGGCGGGCAGCAGTGTGCGGCGTCACCGGCCAGGACGACCCGGCCGCGGTGCCAGGAGCCCTCGACCAGCATCCGGTCGAACCACGTGTAGTTGACCGCGGCCGGGTCGGTGATGTGGGAGGTGATCTCCGGCCAGAAGCCGCCGTAGGCGCAGGTCAGCCTGCGCATCTCGTCGGCGAAGTCGGCGGCGGGGATGGAGGCCCGGTCCCGGTTGGCTTCGACGACGTACGCGTAGATGGTGTTCTCGCCGGTCGGGCAGTAACCGGCGATGTACGCGGGGCCGCCGTAGGCGAGGTCGGTGCGGGTGAGGCCGTCGGGGCGGGGCGCCGCGACCCGCCAGATGGCCATGCCCGTCGGCTCGGGGCGGGCGGCGATGCCGAGGGCGGCGCGGGTGGCGGAGCCGACGCCGTCGGCCGCGATCACCAGGTCGTAGCGGCCTTCGGTGCCGTCGGTGAAGCGGACGTCGACTCCGTCGCCGTCCTGGTCGAAGGACGACGGCCGGGTGCCGAGGCGGACCCGGGCGCCGCCGGCGCGCACGGCGTCGACGAGGATCCGTTGCAGCACCGGGCGTTGCATCCCGACGGTGGCGGGGAGGTCGTCGCCGCCGGTCCGGACGTCGTGGGCGACGTGCAGGACGGTGCCGTCGGGGGCGGTGATGCCCACGGAGTCGAAACCGTGGCCGGATGCGCGCACCTGTTCCCAGACCCCGAGTTCGCGCAGGACGCGCAGGGCGTTGCCCTGGAGCGTGATGCCGGAGCCGGCTGTGGCGTTCCAGTCGTGCCTGGCCTCGACGAGGTCCACGTCGATTCCTGCGCGGCGCAGCAGGATCGTCGCGGCGCTGCCGGCCGCGCCGCCGCCGATCACCAGGACGGTGCGGGATGAGCTGCTCATGGGGAACTCCTTCGTTCCTCTGTTCCTCGTGACGGACCGCTACTTGACGGCGATCGGATTGACGGGCGATCCGACGGCCCCGGTGATGGGCAGCGGGGCGGCGGTGAGCCAGAACGCGTACACGCCGTCGGCCGCGCAGTCGGCCGCGAGCGCGTCGGGGTCCCACATCTCGCCGATGAGCAGTCCGATGTGGGGGATGGCGACCTGGTGCAGGGGCTGGAAGGCGTGCTCGAACTCGTTGGGCCGGACCTCGAAGCCCCAGGTGTCGGTGGCGATCGCGGCGATCTCGGTGCGGTGCAGCCAGCCGGCCGTGGTGAACGACAGGCCGGGCGCGGGACCGCCCGCGTAGTCGCCCCAGCCCTCCCGCCGGGCCCGGGTGAGCTGCCCGGTGCGGACGAGGACGAGGTCGCCGCGCCCCACCGCCACGCCGTGGGCCTCGGCGGTCGCGACGAGGTGCTCCTCGGTGACGGCGAAGCCGTCGGGGAGCTCTCCCGCGGTGCCCAGCACCCGCCCGACATCGAGGAGGACGCCCCGTCCGGCGACGAACGGCGCCATGTGCTCGATGCCGGTGACGAGGTCGCCCTCGGAGGTGACGACCTCGTCGGCACGGCGCCCGTTCCACGCCCTGCCGTGGTCGAAGATGTGGCCGAGGCCGTCCCACTGGGTGGAGCACTGGAGGGGCATCGCGATCACGTCGTCGGCGCCCCCGATCCCGTGCGGGAAGCCCTGGTTGCCGAGGGCGGCGTCGGTACCGGTGTCCAGCATGGTGTGCACGGGATTGGTGCGGCGCCGCCAGCCCTTCTGGGGGCCGTTCATGTCGAAGGACTGCGAGAGCGAGAAGCTGACGCCCCGCCGGACGAGCGCGGCGCCCTCCCGGCGTTTGGCCTCGTCGAGGAAGTTCAGGGTGCCCAGACGGTCGTCGTCGCCCCAGCGTCCCCAGTTGGAGCATGCCGTCGAGGCGCGGGCTATGGCGCCCGCGGGGTCGGCGCGGTCGAGACTCATTTCGCCTCCGCGACGCAGCGGGTGCGCTGGGCGCCGAGCCCGGTGATCGAGCCGTCCATGACGTCGCCCCCGCGCAGCAGCCGGCCCCAGTGCATGCCGTTGCCCGCGGGGCTTCCGGTCAGGACCAGATCGCCCGGCAGCAGCCGCGCCGTGTGGGAGACGTACGAGACCAGGCGGGCGACGCCGAAGAGCATGTCCTCCGTGGACTCGTCCTGCATGGTCTCGCCGTTCAGCTTCAGGGTGACCCGCAGGGCGCCCGGGTCGGCGATCGACGAGGCCGGCACGATCCAGGGGCCGAGGGGGGTGAAGCCGGGCGCGTTCTTGCTGCGCAGCCAGTCCGTGCCGATGGCCTTCATGTCCCGGCGGAAGACCGTGGCGCGGTCGGTGAGGTCGTTGGCGATGGTGTACCCGGCGACGTGCGCCAGGGCTTCGTGGACGGACACCCGGTGGGCGGGCCGGCCGATGACGGCCGCCAGTTCCAGTTCCCAGTCGGGCTGTTCGGCCCAGGAGGGCAGGACGACGTCGTCGTCGGGGCCGGTGATCGAGCTCGGCAGGCCGATGAAGACGTAGGGCTGGTCCTCGGCCGCCCGCCGGTCCATGATCCGTGCCGCTTCCGCGCGGCGGACGTCGTCGGAGCGGTCGTCGTCCGCGGCGCGGTGGGCGACGTGCAGGTCGATGACGTGCTGCCGGTAGTTGGCGCCCGACTGGAACACCTGCCGGGGCGTGACGGGAGCGTGCCGGCGCAGTCCGGCGAGCGGTGTGCGGGCCGCGTCCGGGTCGGCCGCCAGCGCACGCAGTCGCGGCAGGAAGGCCTCCCAGTCGTCCAGCACACCCAGCACGGTCAGCCGGTCGTCACCGAGGGCGGCGCGGAGATCGAGGGCCCGGCCGTCGGGTGTGACGAGGGCCGGAAAAGCGTCCCCGGGCGGGGCGGAGAGAGTGGCGAGGGCGAACGGTCCGGCGAAGAGGGCGGACGCGGGTTCAGGTTTCACGGACATGTCCTCCTGATGGCGGTGTGACTAATCTGGACCGCGCACCCGTGATCCTGGAAATCGATTCTTTGGATGCCTTTCATCCATCAAGCTGATGGATGCGCGCTTATGCTTTCTGTGCCGCCGCACCGCAAAGGGAAGACCGTGAACCTCGCCCGCCTGGATTTGAACCTCGTCGTCGCCCTGCGCGTCCTGCTGGAGGAGCGCAACGTCACCAGGGCCGGCCGGCGCATCGGGCTGAGCCAGCCGGCCATGAGCGCAGCACTCGCCCGCCTGCGACGGCACTTCGACGACGACCTGCTCTCCCGCGTCGGCGGCCACTACGAACTCACCGCCCTCGGCCAGGTACTCCTCGACCGGACCGCCACCGCCTACGACGTCCTCGAACGCCTCTTCGCCAGTCAGGCGGACTTCGAACCCGCCACGGAGAGCCGTGAGTTCAGGCTCGTCGCCTCCGACTACGCCGTCGCGGTCTTCGGCGTGGAGCTGGCCCGCGTGGTGCACGCGGAGGCCCCCGGCATCCGGCTGCGCTTCACCCAGACCCCGGCGACCGTCGTCGAGGACACCGCCCCCCTGCTGAGCGCCACGGACGGCCTGTTCATGCCGCACGGCGTCATCAGCGGCTTCCCCGCCACCGATCTCCACGACGACCGCTGGGTGTTCCTCGTCGCCGACGACCACCCGAGCGTCGGCGACCGGCTCACCCGGCGCGACGTGGCCCGCCTGCCCTGGGTGACCTACCAGCGCACCTACGACGCGCCCGCGGTGCGCCAACTCGGCATGCTCGGCATCGAACCGCAGGTCGAGGTGTCCGTGGACAGCTTCCACCTGCTGCCCCTGCTGGTGGCCGGCACCCGCCGGATCGCCCTGATCCAGGCACGCCTGGCGCGGATGCTGGCGCCCGTCGCCGCCGTGCGCGTGATGGACCCGCCCTACGAGGCCGTCCCGCTGCGCGAAGCGCTGTGGTGGCATCCGGTCCACACCCACGACGCCGCCCACATCTGGCTGCGGGAGACGGCCGCCCGCGTGGGAGCGAAACTGCTCCGGGCGCCTTGACCGCCGCGGTCGGCCCGCACCACGCCCGGGCCCGGGACGGGAGCCCGCCTCCGGCGGTCCCCGCACCATCCACCCACCTGATCACCGCCATCGGCACATCGGATCACGCGGGGACTGGGCAGGCCGACCCGCGCACCGCATAGTCGTGGCACACCGCCGAGCCGCGCCACGACGGCCGCCCCTGCGCAGGCCGGACTCGCGATGCGGTGCCCGCATCCCGCCGCGCCAGGAGTGTCGCCATGCCCGCTTCTTCCGCCCCGCCCGCCTACGGCCCCGAAGGACAGGCGTCCGTCACCGGCCGGCTGCCCGCGGCGCTGCTGATGGCGGGCAGCTGTCTGCCGGTCCTCGGCGCCGTCCTGATCGCCCCCGTTCTGCCCCGGATGCAGGACCACTTCGCCGGCACCGCCCACAGCGCGGCCCTGGTCCCCCTGGTCCTGGCCGTGCCCGCCCTGTCCCTCGCGCTGCTCGCCCCGTTCGCCGGGGTCCTCGTCGACCGCCTCGGTCGCAAGCGGCTGCTGGTCGCCGCCACGGCGCTGTACGCCCTGTTCGGCACCGCGCCGCTGTGGCTGACCACCCTCCACGCCATCGTGATCAGCCGCGTCCTGGTCGGGGTCGCCGAGGCGGCCGTCATGACCTGCTGCACGACGTTGATCGGCGACTATTACACCGGCCGGGTCCGCGAACGCCTTCTCGCACTCCAGACCATGTGCGCGTCGGCCTCCGCCACCCTCTTCCTCGTCCTCGGCGGAGCCCTGGGATCGGCCGGCTGGCGGGCCCCCTTCTGGCTGTACGCGGTCGGCCTGCTGCTCGCTCCGGCCATGGCCCGCACCCTTCCGGTGCCCCGCGCGGTGCCCCGTGAACAGGCGCCGGACGACCCCCGGCCGTTCCCCGTACGGCAATTGGCGGGCGTCTGCGCGCTGACCGTCTTCGGCGCGGTCGTCTTCTACACCGTGCCCGTGGAGATGGCCTACCTCCTGGACGATCTGGACGTCACGTCGACGGCCGCGGTCGGCGCGGTCACCGCCCTGGCCAGCGCGGCCACCGTCGCCGGATCGGTGCTCTTCGCACGGCTGAGGCCCGGCCCGCGCCGACGCCTGCCCGCCACCTTCGTGCTGTGCGCCGCCGGGTTCCTGCTGATGGCCTCCACCGACCACGTCGTGCTGCTCGCGGCGGGAGCGGTCCTGAACTGCGTGGGGACCGGGATCCTGCTGCCGACCCTGCTGACGTCGGCGCTGGCCCGGCTCGACTTCGCGGACCGGGGCCGTGGGACCGGCCTGTGGACCGCCGCGTTCTTCCTCGGCGAGTTCCTCTGCCCGCTCGTCCTGCTGGCGGCCAGGAACGCCCTCGGCTCCATGGCGGCCGCCGTCGGACTGCTCGGCCTGCTGACCGCGCTGCTCGCGGCCCTGCTCCTGCCCCTGACCCGCCGCGGCACCGAGCCGGTGGGCCCGGGCGTGCCCGAGAGGACGTGACGGACGTGCCCCACGGCTTCGGCGAACGCCCGGCCGGCACGCGGGCGTCAGAGCCGTGGTGCCCGCGGGTCAGGGCGACGCGATTGTCGTACTCGACACATGGTCCGTGCGCTGCTTCACTTGTGACATGGCATCAATTCGACTCACCAGGACGACACTTGAGGTGATCAAGGTCCTGCTGGCGTCCACTGCCGACGATCCCGCGTGGGGCCTGAAGATCTGCGAGGAAGCCGACCTCGGATCCGGAACCGTCTACCCCATCCTCGAGCGACTGGTCGACGCGGGCTGGGCCACCCGGTACGAGGAGACGGGTGAACACCCCGGGCGGCCGAAGCGGTACTACTACGAACTCACCGCCACCGGCCGGTGCGCGGCCCGCGAGGCCCGGGAGCGCAAACCCCGCCTCTTCGGACTGCGGGCAGCGGACGAAGGGAGCACGGCGTGAGCTCCGAACGTCCTGACGAACACGCGGACGCCGGCGCGTTCGCCGTCGCCGCCGTGCTGGGGCCGGTGCTGGCCGGCACGGCGACCGCGATCTTCCTGGTCGTCGGCTACCCGTTGAAGATGATCGACTCCCGGTCCGCCTTCACCCAGCCTCTCCTCGATGCCGGTTACGTCTTCGGCGCGATCACGGCGGCCATGATCCTGGCCTCCGCCGCAGGCCTCCTGGTCAGGGCCCTGCGGTCCTCCCGCCGGACGACCCCCGGGGAACCCGGGGCCCCCACCGGTGAGGCCCCTGTCCGCAGGGCGGGTCTGCGCACCCTGGACCTCGCCTCCTTCGTCGCCGGGGAACGCAGGGCGCATCTGCGGGAGGAGTGGGCCGCGATCCTGGCGGGCGACCCCGGCAACGGCGTCGTCCTCTCGTCGCGCCGCAGGCTGCGCTACGCCGTCGGCTTCCTCCTGGCGGCGCTCCGCATGCGCCTGAGGGACCTCGCCGCTCCCCTGTGGATGCCCGTGGACTGGCTGCTCTCGGCGGAGTCCCGCACACGCGGGTGCATCGCGTCGGTCGTCGGCGCGCAGATCCTCTACATCCAGCACGAGGACGGACTGCACGCCCTGGTCACCGAGGGCTGGGGGTGGTGCGGCGGGTGCGCGATCGCGCTCCGGCTGTTCGCCGGCTGGCTCCGCAGGCTGCGCGGCATCGAACTCGCCCCGGCGGGCGGCGAATCCGCGGACGAGTAGCGGGGATCCGGGAGCGGCGTTCCGGTACCGCCCGTGACCTGCCGGACGGTCTCAGCGTGCCGTCGGCAGGCCGAGATCGGCGGCGTCCATGAAGTCGAGCACCTTCCGGTTGATCTGCTCCGCGTGGTCGATCTGCGGGCCGTGGCCGGTCCGCGCGACGATCTCGGCCCGCGCGCCGGGGATCAGCCGGGGTACGCGCTCGACCTGCCGGCGAGGATGGACCAGGAGGCTGCGCTCGCCCAGAACCAGGTACAACGGCGTGCGGACGGTGCCCAGTTCGGCTTCGGTGAGCGGCTGCGGCGCCGGCCGGCGGATGCGGTGGGCGCGGACGCCGGTCCGGATCATGGCGCGCAGCTCCGGCACGACGAGGACGGGCTGTGCCAGCCAGGACGCGAGCCGTGGCCGCAGCGACCGGGGGGCGAAGGTCGCGAACAGGCTGACGAAGATCCACACGAAGAAGCGCAGTCCCACCTTCTCCAGGCCCCCGGGATCGAGCAGCGTGACCGAGGCGAGGCGGTCCGGCGCGCGGTGCGCCTGGTTCAGGACGAGCCAGCCGCCGTACGACGAGCCGAGCAGGTGCACCCGGTCGAGCCCGAGGCCCGCGAGCGTCTCGTCCAGCCACCGCGCGGCGTGCTCGGGCTCGTGGAGGGGCGCGCGCTGCACGCTGCGGCCCGGGTCGCCCGGGGTGTCGACGGCGTAGACGGGCCGTTCGGCGCTGAGGGCCCGTGTGTTCGGGTACCACATGGCGGAGCAGGAGCCGGCTCCGTGGACGAGGACGAGCGGGGTGCGTTCGCGGGCGGCCGGGTCCAGCGGGTCGTAGCGGTAGACGTGCGTGGTCCCGTAGGAGGTCTCCACGTCCTCCTCCCGGGACGCGGGCGCGCCGAGCGCGTAGACAGCGTCGCAGGCCGTGAAATAGCGCTCGCGCCAGGCCTCGCTGACGAAGCGTCCGACGTCGGGCTGGGAACGGGCTTGCGCGGACTCGGGCACGGCCACCTCCGGGGGCAGTCGGTCTTGGCGATACGAACGTACCACGAACGTGATACGGCTGTATCATAAAAATCCGGTGGTGCAGTCGAAGGAGCGGAGAACCGAACGATGCCGAGGCGCGTGGATCACGCAGAGCGGCGTACCGAGATCGCGCAGGCCCTGGTCCGGGCCGCGGGGAGGGTCGGCCTGCACGCGGTGGGCATGCGCGACGTGGCGGCCGAGGCGGGCGTCTCCCTGCGGCTGGTGCAGTACTACTTCGAGTCGAAGGAGAAGCTCCTCCTCTTCGGACTCCGGCATCTGGCCGCCGGGTTCGGGGAACGGGTGATCGCGCGGGTCCGCGCCGCGGGCGACGATCCCGGGCCGCGGGCGGTGATCGAGGCGCTGCTGACGGCGGCCCTGCCGGTCGACGAGGAGAGCCGCCTGTTCCACCACCTCTACACCTCGTACGCCGTGCTGTCGGTGACCGACGAGGCCCTCGCGGCCCAGCCCTTCATCAAGGACCCGGACGCCGCCGAGTCCACCCTCACCGGGCTGCTGCGGCAGGCGGCGGATGCCGGACTGCTCCGCGCCGGTACGGACCCCCACGCCGAAGCGGTCGGCCTGCTGGCCATGTCCGCCGGGCTCGGCACCGGCGTCCTGGTGGGCCAGCGCGACGCCCGGTCCGCCACGGTCGTGCTCCGCTACCACCTGGACCGGATCTTCCTGGACTGAGGAACTCCGGGCACGGGCGTGGCCGAGCCGGGCGGAAGGGGCGTGCCGGGGATCCGCCCGGCACGCCCCTTCTCGGTGGGCCGCTCAGCGCCTCACCTCCGTGTAGAGGGCGCTCACCTCCTCGGGGCCGAGCGCCCGGTCGACGGCGTGGACCTCGTCGACCGCGCCGTTCCAGAAGTCGACGTCCGCGCCGCCCCAGTGGGCGCGTCCCAGGGTCAGCGGACCCGTGCTCGGGAGGGCGGCGCCGCCCGTGGCCGTCGCGGCGAGCTTCCCGTCGACGTACAGACGGATCTGGTCGCCGGTGGCGTCGCGTACGCCGACCAGGTGGTACCAGCGGCCCGTCTCCGCGGCGACGGCGACCTGGGCGCGGTGCTCGCCGGGCGTGCTGAAGGCGAACGTGCCGTGTCCGTACTGGAGGTAGAAGGAGTTGGCGGTGGCGCGCGAGTCCTGGCTGACGGCGGTGGCGTAGTTGCCGGGGAGCGCGTCGAGTCGCACCCAGGCGGACACCGAGTAGCTGCCGCCGGTGTCCAGCACGGGCCCGGCGGTCTCGGCGTACTGCTTCTGGCCGTCGAACTTCAGGGCGCTTCCGCTGATGCCCGGGGTCCATGAGGCACCCTCGCGCAGGGTGAGGGTCCTGGCGGCCGGGCCCCGGTCCTTCGCGGTGGTACCGCTGCCCTCGTCCAGGTTCCAGCTCCCGCCGTTCCTGAGCGGTCCCGCACGGCCCGCGGCGGCACCGGCGGCGATCACCTCGCGGTTGACCCGGCGCACCTGGACGGGATCGACCTTGATCACGCGCCGGTCGTAGGTGTACAGGCCGTTGAGCTCGTTCTCCAGGTCGGTGATCTGTGTGTACACCGAGCCCGACAGCTCGGCGCCGGCCTGCTCGACGTAGAACTGCCGGGTGTTCTCGACGTACTTGCGGGTCAGCTCCTCCTTGGTGTCGACGCCGCTGTAGATCACCGTCGGGGCGCCCGGCCACATGTGGCCCGGGGTGCGCAGGACGAACCCGCCGTGCTCGCCGTCCATCGCGGCCCGCATCTCGTCGGGGAAGGCGGGGTCGGTGTTGTTGTAGTCGTGGTGGTCGATGATGTCGCCCTTGCCCGAATCGCCCTTGGAGTTGCAGCAGTTGACACCGCTGTGGGCGTTGACGACACGGGACGGGTCGGCGGCCCGGACGGACTCGGCGATGCGGCCGGTCTCCTCGCGGCTCCACTCGCCCCAGCCCTCGTTGAAGACGATCCAGCCGACGACCGAGGGCGCGTTGTGGTGCTGGCGCACGCTCTCCATGCCCTGGTCGACGAACGCCTTCTGGCCCGTGCCGCCGGTGATGTCGCCCGAGACGAAGTCCTGCCAGACCAGCAGACCGAGCCGGTCGGCGTGGTAGAACCACCGCTGCGGTTCGACCTTGATGTGCTTGCGCACGGCGTTGAAGCCGAGCTTCTTGTGCGCTTCGAGGTCGAAGGCGAGGGCCTCGTCGCTGGGCGCGGTGTACAGGCCGTCGGGCCAGAACCCCTGGTCGAGCGTGGCGAGGGAGAAAATCGGCTTGCCGTTGAGGACGAGTTTGCGGAAGCCGCCCACCTTCTCGACGCCGATCTCGCGCATCCCGAAGTAGCTGCCGACCTTGTCGGTCGAGCCGGCGTCGGTGAGCGTGACGTCCAGGTCGTAGAGGTAGGGGTCGTCGGGGCTCCACAGGTGCCGACCGGCGATCGGCAGCCGCAGTTCCTCACCGGCGGGGCCGGTGACCTTTCCGACGACCCTGCCGTGGGTGTCGCGTGCGACGGCCCGCACCCGGGCGCCGGGGGAGGCGTGCGCCGCCTCGACCTTCACCGCGAGTGTGCCGGTGTCGATGTCGGGCGTGGTGACGACGGCGTCGATCGAGGCGGGTGCGACGGGTTCCATCCACACCGTCTGCCAGATGCCGGACGTCTGCGTGTAGAAGATGCCGCCCGGGTTGCGGGACTGCTTGCCCATGGGCTGGTCGGCGCCGCCGGTGTCGGTGACGGCGACGATGATCTCCTGCGGGCCGCCGGCCTTCAGCGCGTCGGTGATGTCGACGCCGAACGCGTTGTAGCCGCCGGTGTGTTCGGCGACCATCGTGCCGTTGACGTAGACGGTCGCGCGGTAGTCGACTGCGCCGAAGTTCAGCCTGAGCCGGTCGGCCTTCCCGCTGCCGCCGACCTTCCAGCTCCGGGGGACGTCGACCAGCCTGCGGTAGAACATGTGGTCCTCGTGCCGCTCCAAGCCGGACAGCTGCGACTCGACCGGGAACGGTACGACGATCTTCTCGCCGAGGTTCCTGCCGAAGACCGGCTGCTCTCCCGCCTTCGCCGCGCCGAACTGCCAAGGGCCGTTCAGGTTCAGCCACTTCGACCGCACCAGCTGCGGCCTCGGGTACTCCGGCAACGGGTGCTTCTCGTCGAGCCGGTCGCCCCACTCGGTGGTGAGACGGTGGGTGGAGGCGTTGTCGGCGTAGCGGATGAGTTTCGGCACGCTCGCGCCGCCGGCCGTCAGGCCGCCTTCACCGTCGTAGGAGACCCGGACCAGCTGGTTGCGCTGGACCGGTTGCGCGAGGTCGATGGAGAGCGACGAGGGGTCGCCGGGCACGGCCTTCACCGACCTGACCGGCAGGGCGGTGGTGTCCGCCTCGACCTTCAGATGGTCCGTGAGCCCCTGGAGCCGGCCCACGCCGCCCTCGAACCGGGCGCGCAGCCGCCGTCCGCTCTCGGCGACGGACAGCTCCACCGGGAAGACCTCGAAGCCGTCCGGCGGGGTGAAGGCCGACATCGGCACGATCTGCTTGGCCAGCGCCGGCGTGGACCAGCGCAGGAACATGTTGGCGCCGCCGGTGTCCTGGAACAGTTCGAGGCGGAAGTCGTGCTGCTCGCCCGCGGTCAGCCGGACGGCGGCGCCGGTCTGCTCCCGGTCCCAGTCGCCCACCCAGTGGTCGATGACGGGCCGCCCGTCGATGAACAGCCGGAAACCGTTGTCACCGATGGCGTAGAACGTGTAGTCGCCGGTGGCCGGAGCCGCGATCCGGCCGGTCCAGCGCGCGGTGGTGTGCTCGGTCCTGCCGGTCAGCTCCTGGAAGGTGCCGGTCAGCCCGGAGAAGTTGATCTGCGGGTCGAGCAGCGTTCCGCCGAGCCGGTCGAAGTCCCGGGCGCCGGGAGCGGACATGCTGAAGTACTCGCCCTTCAGGCCGTGCGTCTCGACGGCCGCCGGTCCGGCGGTGGGGGAGGACGCGCTGCTCGTCCCCCCGGCGGTGGAGGCGGAGGCGGAGGCGGTGGGAAGCAGTCCGCTCGGGGGCAGGAGCAGGGCCGCGGCTGCGAGCAGCGCCCACACTCGGGCTCTGACTCGGGGGCGGGTGGCGTGTCGTGTCATCGAACCCTTCCTCGTGCTCAGACCATGACCGGGCCCGCGGTCGGCGGGCGGCGGCGACGCGGGGAGGGCTGCTGAGCCGCAGCCCCTGAAGGACGGCCGCAGACGGGACCGCGTGATTCGGTCGGGCGGTCTTTTCAACGTTGGAAATCCTGTGACAGCGGTATGACAGCACGCTCACAGAGGAGTGTCCAGACCTCACGCAGCACTCGGCCCGTCCGCCGCCACGGCAGACCGCCGCCACTCCAGGCCGTCACAAGGGCCCCTCCTGGGGCGGCACTTGGTGCAGAAGGGTGCGCCGGGGCGGCAGGGGCGACCGGTGCCTCCGGCGCCTCGCGAGGTTCGGGCTCAGGTGCTTGCGCCCCTCCTCACCAGGCACGTCGTGGCACGGTGGAGCCCTGCCGCCGACGCCCGGCGGCACGGTCCGTGAGCGAGCGGAGTACGACCGCCGCCGAGACCCTGCCCGGCGGGTCGAACCGTGAGACAGTCGTATGAGGCGCCGGAGTCGGCGTGGCTCCGGAGCAGCGGTCCGGGGCGGTGGCCCCCGCCCGGAACGCACGGATACGGTGCCGCAGCGGAGGGATCCGTCATGTCCGAGGCGAGTGAGGCGACGCAGGCCGACCGGGCGCTGAAGGCCAAGCATCGTGCCATGTGGGCGCTGGGCGACTACCCCCTCGTGGCCACCGATGTCATCCCGGACCTCGGTCCGGAACTCGTGCGGGAGAGCGGCGTCCGGCCGGGCACACGCGTGCTCGACGTCGCGGCCGGTTCGGGGAACGCCGCCATCCCCGCGGCCCTCACCGGAGCCGATGTCGTGGCCGTCGACCTGACCCCGGAGCTGCTGGAAGCCGGCCGGCAGCTCGCCGGCGAACGCGACGCCAAGCTGGCGTGGCAGGAGGGCGACGCCGAGCAACTGCCCTTCGAAGACGCGGAGTTCGACATCGTACTGTCCTGTGTCGGTGTCATGTTCGCCCCGCACCACCAGCAGGCGGCCGACGAACTGGTCCGGGTGTGCCGGCCCGGCGGGCGGATCGCCCTCGTGAACTGGACCCCGGAAGGGTTCGTCGGGCAGATGTTCGCCGCGATGCGCCCGTACGCGCCCCCGCCGCCGCCCGGTGCGCAGCCGCCCCCGCTGTGGGGCGACGAGAGCCATGTGCGGTCGCTGCTCGGCGACCGCGTGAGCGGCGTCGACGCCCGCCGCCGGTCGCTGCGCGTCGAGGCGTTCTCCGGCCCGGAGGAGTTCCGGGAGTTCTTCAAGCGCTGCTACGGCCCCACCGTCGCCGTGTACGCCGCCATCGCAGACGACCCCGGGAAGGTCGCCGCCCTCGACACGGCCCTCGCGGACCTGGCCGCCGGACAGCTGGCGGACGGGGTCATGGAGTGGGAGTACCTGCTGTTCACGGCCGACAGGTCCTCGCGCTGAAGGGTGCGCGCGCACCCTTCAGCGCGAGGAGCCGGACGGGGCGGGCGTCGACCCGGACGGGGCGGTGACGGGCGCAGAGCGGGCGTGGGGAGGGCTTGGGGTGAGGGGCCCGGGGGCCGGCGTGACCTGCGGCGACGGTTCGGCGGGTACCGAAGCGTCCGGCCGGTAGCGTGCCCGGTTCCGCGCGGGGAACACCCGTGCCGCCGAGCACCCCCGGAGGGGAAACCGATGCCGAAGACAGACCTCGAGCGACAGCTCGCCGAGAGATTCCGCGAAGTCAACGGCGTCCACCCCATGACCGAGGACGACGACGCCTACGTCAGCTCGCAGTTCGTCCCCCTGGAGGAGGTGTGCGCACGGCACGGCCGTGATCCCGAAGCGGTCCGCCGGCTGATGCTGGAACAACGCCTGCCGCTTCCCGGGTATCTGCGCTCCGACGGGGCCGAGATGGTCCCGGCCGACCTGTTCGCACTCGCCGACGAGGCCGGAGGTGTGGAACGGCTCGAAGCGTGGTTCACCGCGCACTGGGACGACCCCGCCACGGGGAGCGAGGAGTGGGACGCGTATCTCAGCGGGCGGTACGTCTGCCTGCACTCGGTCACCCCCGCCACCATCCGGCGCAAGGACGACCTGACGAGCGCGATCAGCGCCGCGACGGACGAACCGGACACCGGTTCGGCGCGCTGGTCGGAGCGGCTGCACGCGCTGGTCGACGAACTCGACGCGCTGGAACCGGCGTTCACCGCCTACGACCGTCTCCGGTTCGGCGGCCCCACGTCCCGGGACATCTGTATCGACGCCCCGCGCGACCGCTTCCCGCGCCCCTGACCGAGGGTGGAACGAGCGGGCGGTGGGCCCCCGTTCGCGGGAGCCCACCGCCGGGTGCTCAGTGGGTGTCGCGTCGCACCGCCGCTCCGTTCGGGGTGCCGGTGATGGTGAACTGTGAACCCGGTTCGATCAGGACGTCGCCCTGGGCCGAGCCGGTGATCGTCACGCCGGACAGGGTGGCGCTGCCCCGGGCGCCGCTCATGGCGAGGATGCCGGAGCCGTTGACGGACCGGTCGATGCGTACGTTCGTGATCTTCACGCCCGGCATCGCACCGCCGCCGGTCTTGAACTGGATGCCGTCGTAGGTCGAGTCGTGGATCTCGGTGTCCCGGACGGTGACGCCCGGGATGTCCTGACCCTGCGCGAACAGGGTGATCGCGCCGAACTCCTGGTCCTCGTTCCAGAACGCGCCGCCGGTGCGGTAGAGGGCGTTGCCCGCGATCAGGGTCTCACCCGTGAAGGGCAGCGGGTCGTGATCGGTGGCCAGCATGATCCCCGGGTAGTTCATCGTGTCGGAGACGACGTTGTTCTCGATGGTATTGCCGTGACCGCCGTACACCGCGATGCCGTTGGCCCGCCAGGGCAGCTGGACCGTGTTGTTGCGGAAGTGGTTGTCGTGGCCGACGTCCACGGAGGTGTCCTTCACGTACTTGCTGGCCCACACCGCGAGCGCGTCGTCGCCGGTGTTGCGGAAGGAGGAGTTGTAGACGGTGGAGTTGCGGGTGCCGTTGGCGAAGTTGATGCCGTCGGCGTAGGTGTCGCGGACGCGGACGCCGGAGAACTCCAGTCCGTCGCCGGGGCCCCACAGCTCGGGGATGTTGGAATAGTCGCGGCCCACCCAGACGCCGACGTTGGCGTGCTCGATCCACACGTCGGTGATCTTCGTGCCCTTGCCGAAGCGGCCGTTGAGACCGACGCCGCCCTCGGCGTTGCCGTCGCCGCCGCGGATGGTGCCCGAACCGAAGATCGCGATGCCGGAGATCTGGGTGTTGGAGTCGATGTCGAAGCCGAAGTTGCCCTCGTGGGGGTGGTTGATGCCGCCCGCGTCCTGCGGCGGGGTCAGGGTGTACAGCTGGGAGTACCACATGCCCGCGCCGCGGACGGTGACGTCCCGGATGCCCACCTGGTTGTACTGGCCCCGGTTCAGCGGGTCGTCGGTGAGGATCTTCTGCTCCTGGCGCCACTGCCCGGCCGGGATCCACACGCAGGAGATCTGGCCGTTCTGGTCGGCGGTGACGGCCCGCTGGAGGGCGTCGGTGTCGTCGAGGCCGTCGTTGGGCACGGCGCCGTACTCGGTGATCGACGTGCACCCGTCCGGCCTGGACGCGGCAGGGGCCACCTGCTCGAGGTCGACCAGGTCGATCACCTGGAAGGCGGCGGAGTCGCCCGCGTCGCGCTGGATCCGGAACACGGTGCCCGCGGGGTAGCTCCTGGCGAGCAGCGCGTGGGATTCGTCGAAGAGGCGACGCGCGTCACCGCCGGGCCGGTTGGTGAGCCCCTCCGGGTCGTCCGTGGTGCCGTACAGCCAGCTGTGCTTGGACGACAGGGTCAGCTTCTGCACGAAGGCGCCGTCCGCGTACAGGCTGACGGTGGCGTCCGCGCCGCCGCCCGACGCCGCGTCGGGGACGGAGTTGCGCACCACGACGGAGTTGGCCGCGCCGGTGGAGGTGAACTCCACGTACTGGCCGGTCGAGGTGAGCCGGACCGACTTGCGTCCGGAGGACTCGGTGGCGAAATCGGTGTGCCCGAAGGTCCGCTTCGCGTCGGCGGTGAGGAGCGTTCCGGTGTATCGCCCGTCCTCCGCCTCGTACTCGGTGTAGGGCAGGGCCGCGCCGCGTCCGACGACCAGGGACCTGGTGAGGACGTTGTTGTTCTCGTTCGTCTCGACGACGGTGCCGGTGGCGTCGGCGGTCGCGGTGAGGGTCGCCCCGCCCGCGGTGGCCGTCCAGGTCCCGCCGACGGCCACGTTCACCGTCGCGTCGGGGGCCACCTGGCCGGTGGTGCCGTTCAGGGTGGTCGAGCCGGCCTGGAGCCGGGTCACCGAACCGGCCGGGGCGGTGCTGGTCCCGCGGTTGTGCACGGCGACGGTGAAGGAGACCGCCTGGCCGACGGCCGGGTTCGGCGGGCTCGTGGTGATCGACCCGATCTCCAGATCCGGGCCCGGCGCCTGTGTGACGACCAGTCTGTTCGTGGCGGTGCGGCTGTTGTTGGAGTCGTCCAGCTCGGGTACGGTGCCGCGGGGGTCGACCACGGCCGACACGCCGTAACTGCCCGCGGGCCGGGTGCCGGTGGCGACGTCGACTGTCGCCGAGGCGCCCGGGTCCAGTGCCGGGACGGCGGCGCTGCCCGCGACCGTGCCCTCCACGCTGACCTCGACGGTGGTGGCGGCGGAGCGGGCGGTGCCCGCGTTGCGCACGGCGGCCCTGACGGTGACCGCGTCCCGTTCGCTCGGGGCTGCCGGTGTCCAGTCGAGGGTGGTGACGCTCAGGTCGGGGGCGGGCGCGGCGGTGCCCAGGACCTGGAACTCGGCGACCTGACCGCCCGGGGCGCCGGAGTTGGCGGTGAAGTGCAGCCGTACGTCGGACCAGCGGCCGCTGACCGGCACCGTCACCGTGTTGCCGCCGGCCGGGGCGAAGGAGTACGACTTGGCGGCGGCCAGGGAGGTGAAGGCGCTGCCCGAGCGCTCCTTGCCGAGCACCTGGAAGGTCTGGGTGCGGGCCGCCCACACCGGGGCCGGGTCGAGCTTGACGACCACGCCGCTCAGGTCGGCGTCGGCGCCCAGCGCGACGGTCAGGTCGGAGGGGTGACCGGCCGCCTCCCAGTAGGTGGAGACGGAGTCGTCGGTGGCGTTGGCGGCCACGTAGTTCTGCGTGGAGGACGTCGCCTCGGCGGGTTTGTTGCGGGCCAGGTTGGTGCCGGCCGGGGGCGGATCGCCCGGGTCGGTGCCGCCGTCCTCGCCGTAGACCTCCAGCTCCGAGAGCTGCGCGGCGTTCCAGCCGGTGTTGCCGGAGACGTCGACGCGGAGGTACCGCACGTCCGCCGGGGCGGCGAGGTCGACCGAGACCGTGTTGGCCCGGTCGGGGTCGAACGACCGGGCCGCCGAGGCCGCGACGGTGCGGAAGGCGGTGCCGTCGCCGCTGCCGAGCAGCGAGAGGGTCTCGTTGCGGCTGCCCCAGCCGGTGGGGAGCTTGAGCACCACCCGGTTCACCTCGCGGGCGGCCCCGAGGTCGACCTGCGCCCACTGCGGGAACGAACCGGCGGGGCCCTCCCAGTAGGAGGCCTGGACGCCGTCGGTGAGGTTGCGTGCGGGGTACTCGGCGTGCGCGCCGCCCGCCGTCGCGGGGCGGCCCAGGGCGAGGTTGACGTCGGCCGCGGCCACGGACGGCGCCGAGTGGGCGGGGGAGGCGAGGGCCAGCGGAAGCAGGCCGGTCGACAGGAGCCCGGCGACGACCGCGCCGGTGACGGGCCGACGGCCCGGTGGTCTCCAACTCATGAAGTCCTCTGTTCGGTCGGTGAGCACGGGGATGGGGGGCACGGTCGGTCGGCCCCGCAGGGCCCGGTCGGCCTCGTACGACCGGTGGACGCGAGGAGGCGCGGGACGGTGCTGCGAGGAAGTGCGGGGAGGGGGGATTGCGTGGGGCGCGGGAACGACCGGGAGAAGCGGGCCGAGGTGGGGGAGGCCGACTGTGCCTGTAAATTGAGTTGAACCGTCGATTCTTTGCGGAAAGTACGCCCACAGGCTTCTAGGGCGTCTCCGGTTTGTCAACGGTCCCGGCAGTACCGGCAGTTGGCGACGCAAGCGACTTGCGTGCGGTGCGGATCCGCTTGCGTCCAGGTGAAAGCCCGTACGAAAGCCGCTGACCCGCGGCTCTGCGGCGTCGACGGGAAGGCGGCGCAGGGGCAGCGCTCTCTGTCGCGACGGTGGACGAACGGCGGGCGTTCTGCAACTCTCTGATCGATTCGCGCAAAAGCGGTGTTCTGGCCCGCACATCGATGCGCGTCCGGTCACCGCCGAGCCACCCGTGCACCAACCGCGTCCCCCCGCGCACCGCGACGGCCGGGACGGAGATCGGGGAGAGATGAGAGCGAGACGCAGGGGACGGCGGGCCATGGCCGCCGTCCTCACGACCACCCTGCTGATGCTGGGCGTGTCGTCACTGACCGCCGACGCCTCGGCGGCCGGCGGCCCCGACCTGGCCGCCGGCCGGCCCGCGACGGCGAGCAGCGCCCACGTCGAGTACGCGGCCCGCAACATCACCGACGGCGACCAGGGCACCTACTGGCAGAGCGCGGGCGGCGGTCTGCCGCAGTGGGTGCAGGCCGACCTCGGCGCCACCGCTCGCGTGGACGAGGTCGTCCTGAAACTGCCCGCGTCCTGGGAGAGCCGGAGCCAGACCCTGTCCGTCCAGGGCAGCGCCGACGGCACCGCCTTCAGCACGCTGAAGGCGTCCGCCGCCTACACCTTCGCTCCCGGCTCGGCCAACACCGTCACGGTCGCCTTCCCGGCCGGACAGGCCCGCTTCGTACGCGTCGAGATCACCGCCAACACCGGCTGGCAGGCCGCCCAGCTCTCGGAACTCCAGGTGCACGCCGCGGGCGAGTCCTCCACCGACCTCGCCCATGGCCGCCCCTTCACCGCGAGCAGCCACACCGAGACGTACGTACCGGCCGACGCGGCGGACGGCGACAAGGCCAGCCACTGGGAGAGCCGCAACAACGAGCACATGGTGTGCCTGTACTGGGGCGCCGACACCGACCGGATCACCCTCAGCAACGCCCGGATCCGCGACACGTTCGCCGACGGCGTCAACATGACCAACGGGTCGACGGACAACCACGTCGTGAACAACGAGTCCCGGTCCACCGGCGACGACAGCTTCGCGCTGTTCTCGGCGATCGACGCGTGCGGCGCCGACATGAAGGACAACCTCTACGAGAACCTGACCTCGCTGCTGACCTGGCGGGCCGCGGGCATCGCCGTGTACGGCGGCCACGACAACACCTTCCGCAACATCCACATCGCCGACACCCTGGTCTACTCTGGCATCACCATCAGCTCGCTGGACTTCGGCTACCCGATGAACGGTTTCGGCACCGCCCCGACGACGGTGCAGAACGTCTCCGTGGTCCGGTCCGGCGGGCATTTCTGGGGCGCGCAGACCTTCCCCGGCATCTGGCTGTTCTCCGCGTCCAAGGTGTTCCAGGGCATCCGGGTCGACGACGTCGACATCGTCGACCCGACCTACTCCGGGATCATGTTCCAGACGCAGTACGTGGACGGGCGGCCGGTGAACCCGATCAAGGACACCGTCCTCACCGACATCTCGGTCACCGGCGCCCGAAGGAGCGGGGACGCGTTCGACGCCAGGTCGGGCTTCGGGCTGTGGGCCAACGAGCTGCCCGAGCCCGGCCAGGGGCCGGCGGTCGGCGAGGTCACCTTCAACGGGCTGCGGCTGAACGGCAACGCCGTGGACATCCGGAACACCACCTCCACCTTCAAGATCAACATCAATCCCTGACCGACGGCCCGCAAGAGAGCCATCGATCCTGACGGAAACCGAACATCGGAGCCCTGGTGGGCGCAAGCCGTTTGCGCGGCTTGCGCTAGCCTTGCGCCCATGACGCGACGACTTGCTCAGGTTGCCAAGAAGGTAGGGGTCAGCGAGGCCACGGTCAGCCGGGTCCTCAACGGCAAGCCGGGGGTCTCCGAGACCACCCGTCAGTCGGTGCTGACCGCCCTCGACGTGCTCGGCTACGAGCGCCCCACCCAGCTGCGCGGCGAACGCGCCCGCCTGGTGGGACTCGTCCTGCCGGAGCTCCAGAACCCGATCTTCCCGCTGCTCGCCGAGGTCATCGGCGGCGCGCTGGCCCAGCAGGGGCTGACCCCCGTGCTGTGCACCCAGACCAAGGGCGGCGTCTCCGAGGCCGACTACGTCGATCTCCTCCTCCAGCAGCACGTGTCCGGCGTGGTCTTCGCCGGAGGGCTCTTCGCGCAGGCCGACGCCCCGCACGACCACTACCGGCAGCTCGCCGAACGCAGCATCCCGGTGGTCCTGATCAACGCGCCGGTGGAGGACCTGGACTTCCCGTGTGTCTCCTGCGACGACGCCGTCGCCGTGGAACAGGCCTGGCGTCACCTCTCCCTGCTGGGCCACGAGCGCATCGGGCTGGTCCTCGGCCCCCGGGACCACATGCCCTCGCGGCGCAAGCTCGCCGCCGCCCGGGCGGCGGCCGAGGCGGCCGGCGCCGCGCTGCCCGACGAGCGGGTGGAGCGCTCGATGTTCTCCCTGGAAGGGGGCCAGGCCGCCACCTCGCGCCTGCTGGAACGCGGGGTCACCGGCATCATCTGCGCCAGCGACCCGCTCGCCCTCGGGGCCATCAGGGCCGCCCGGCGGCGCGGCCTGGCGGTGCCCGAGCAGGTGTCCGTAGTCGGCTTCGACGACTCCGCCTTCATGAACTGCACCGAGCCCCCGCTGTCCACCGTGCGCCAGCCCATCGAGGCCATGGGCCGCGCCGCCGTGGACCTGCTGTGCACCCAGATCCAGGGCGGCGAAGTGCCGCCCGGCGAGCTGCTGTTCGAGCCCGAGCTGGTCGTGCGCGGCTCCACCGCCCAGGCGCCGCGCGACTGACGCGGCACCCCTCCCCGCCGGGCAGGCTCCCGCCTGCCGCCTGCCGCCTGCCGCCTGCCGAACCCGTCGTCCCCCGGGGCCTTCCGCACCCCTCGCATCCGTCGCGTCATCGGCCGGTCCACGTCCCGCGTGGGCCGGCCGCGTCATGTCCGCCGCCCGTCCGGCGTGTCCAGGGAGTGCCGGGCGGGAAGCGGTACGCGATGTTCCGCGCCCGGCAGCGGCTTGCAGCGAATGCCGGACGGAGCCCGCGTCATCTACGTTTCTCTGTCAAACAATTACGAAATCAGCGCGCAATATTGCGTCGCCTTGTCGGCGGTGATTGAGTGTGCGGCGCCCCACCTCGTACCGGCGAGGGGGCGCCTTCCACGTTCATGCCCGAAGGGGACCACCCATGAGAAGAGCTCGGTTCCGCCGCACCCGCCGCGCCGGCGCGGTCACCCTCGTCTCCGCGCTCACACTGACGGCGCTCGCCGCCTGCGGCACGAGCAGCAGCGACGACGGCGACGACGGGGACGGGAACAGCGCGAACGCCAACCCCGCCGCACCGCTGGACCCCGGCACCAAGGTGACCATCACCATCGACTGCATGCCGCCGGCGGCCAAGAAGGCCGAGCTCAAGGAGTGGAACGAGGACGTCGAGGAGTTCAACAAGAAGTACCCGAACGTCACCGTCGAGGGCCGCTCCACCCCGGGCCAGTGCCTGGAGCCGCCGCGGTTCACCGCGATGCTCAAGGCCAAGTCCCAGCCCGACGTCTTCTACACCTACTTCACCGACCTCGACCAGGTCCTCGACAACGACGGCGCCCAGGACATCAGCGCCTACGTCAACGACAGGACCGTGCCGCTGCTCAAGGACATCGACCCCGACGTCCTCGGCTCGCTCAAGAAGGACGGCAAGCTCTACGGCCTGCCCACCAGCAACTACCGCATGGGCCTGCTCATCAACCGCACGCTCTTCGAGAAGGCGGGACTCGACCCCGACACCCCGCCCGCCACCTGGGAGGACGTCCGGGCCGCGGCCAAGAGGATCGCCGGACTCGGCGGCGGAGTCGCCGGCTTCGGCGAGTACAGCGCCGGCAACACCGGCGGCTGGCACTTCACCGCGCAGATGTACAGCCTCGGCGGTGAGGTCGTCGACGCCTCCGGTACCAAGGCCGCGTTCAACGACGCGACCGGCAGACAGGTCGCGCAGAACCTCCACGCCATGCGCTGGGAGGACGATGCCATGGGCAAGACCCAGCTGCTGAAGTGGGGCGACCTCCAGAAGCAGATCGCCACCGACAAGCTCGGCATGTTCCTCGCCGCGCCCGACGACATCGCCTACATGGTCCAGCAACTCGGCGCCAAGTACGAGAACTTCGGCATGGGCCCGATCCCGGGCGGCAAGAACACCCTGTCCGGAGGCAACAACTACATGATCAAGAAGGGGATCTCCTCCGACAAGATCAAGGCCGCGATCGCATGGCTCGACTTCAAGAACCTCAGCGTCGGCAAGGGCCAGTTCGACTGGGAGCGCACCAAGGCCGACGGTCTGCCGGTCGGTGTCCCGCAGCCCAACTTCTGGCTGAACGACAGCAAGAGCAAGGACGACGCCGCACGCACCCGGTACGCCACCATGCCGGTGCAGAACTTCAAGGCCTTCATGGACAACCCCGTCCCCGGCAAGGCCGAGCCCCCGAAGGCGCAGGAGATCTACAAGGTCCTCGACAACGTCATGTCGGGCATCCTCACCGACAAGGACGCCGACATCGACAAGCTGCTGTCGACAGCCGAGACCCAGGTCGACCAGGTCCTCGCCAACCGGTGACTCCCGCGGGGCCGGGCGGTCTCCCACCGCCCGGCCCGCGAGCGCGCCCCCGGACCTTGCCCTGTCCGGCGGACCCGGTGCGCGTCGACTTCCGTCACGCGCCCCGACCACTCCCGTCCGGCGACACCGCAGCCCGACCGAGGAGCACCCATGTCGGCCCCCACCCTCACCCACGACCCGGCGGCCGGGGAACGCCGTCCCCGCAGGCCGCGCACCCGCACCGTCCGGACCCCGTCCGCGGGCGCGGGCAAGGCGCTGCGCCGCAACGTCACCGCCCACGGATTCCTCATCGGCGCGGTGCTCTGCTTCGCCTTCTTCTCCTGGTACCCGATCGTCCGCGAGTTCCTGCTCGCCTTCCAGAAGACCGAGGACGGCCGGGTCGGCTGGACCGGCTGGGACAACTTCGTCACCATCTGGAACGACCCCGCCTTCGGCCAGGCCTGGCGCAACACCCTCTGGTTCACGGCCCTGGCCCTCGTCCTGGGCTTCGCGGTCCCCTTCGTCACGGCCCTCGTCATCAACGAGTTCCGGCACGGGCAGGGCTATCTGCGCCTCCTGGTCTACCTGCCCGTCATGCTGCCGCCCACCGCCTCGGTGCTGCTCTTCAAGTACCTCTACGACCCCGGGTACGGCATGTTCAACGAGGTGCTGGACGTCTTCGGCATCCCCGCCCGGCAGTGGCTCCAGGACCCCGACACCGCCATGCTCTCCGTCGTCGTCGCCTCCACCTGGATGAACATGGGCGGCGCGACCCTCATCTACCTGGCCGCGCTCCAGAGCGTCCCCGGCGAACTGTACGAGGCCGCCGAACTCGACGGGGCCGGCCTGCTGCGCAAGGTGTGGCACGTGACGATCCCGCAGACCCGGCTGATCCTCGCGCTGATGCTCCTCATGCAGATCATCGCCACCATGCAGGTCTTCATCGAGCCCTTCCTGCTGACCGGCGGCGCCGGACCCGAGGGTTCGACGACCACCGTCGTCTACCTGATCTACCAGTACGCCTTCAACTTCAACGACTACGGTGCCGCCGCGGCGCTCGGCCTGATGCTGCTCGTACTGCTGGCCGCCTTCTCGGCCGTGTACGCCAGGCTCAACCGCGCCACGGAAGCGTAGGACCGGGGGAGACACGGACATGTCCACACGCACGCTCATCTCGCCCGCGGCCCTCGCCCGCCCCCGCGGCCGGCTGCTCTACCGGCTGTGCTTCGCGGTCGTCGTCGTCCTGTTCACGCTGGCCTTCCTCGGCCCGCTGTACTGGATGGTGTCCGGCGGGCTCAAGACCACCCAGGAAGCCGTCCAGACGCCTCCCACGTGGGTGCCCGGCTCCGTCCACCCGCAGAACTACCAGCGGGCCTGGGAGGTGATGGATCTCGCCCGCCTGCTCCTCAACACCCTCTACTACGCGCTCGGCGCGCTCGCCTTCCAGCTGGTGCTCGACGTCGCCGCCGCATACTCCCTGTCCAAGCTGCGTCCCGTCCTGGGCAAGGCGATCCTCGGCATGATGCTCGTGACCCTGATGATCCCGGCGACCGTGCTCGTCGTCCCGCAGTACCTCACCGTGCTGGACATGCCGGTCATCGAGCGCAACCTCCTCGACTCGCCCTGGGCGATCTGGCTTCCGTCGGTCACCAACGCCTTCAACATCTTCCTGCTGAAGCGGTTCTTCGACTCCGTCCCGAAGGAACTCCTGGACGCGGCCTCCATGGACGGGGCCGGCCCGCTGCGCGTCCTGTGGTCCGTCGTCCTGCCGATCTCCCGCCCGGTCCTCGGGGTGGTGTCCATCTTCGCGGTCGTCGGCGTCTGGAAGGACTTCCTCTGGCCGATGCTGGTCCTGCCCGACCCGAACCGCCAGACCCTCGCGGTCGGCATCTACTCGCTCGCCACCAGCGTGCCCGAGAACGTGCTCATCGCCGCCCTCACCATCGCCTCCCTGCCGACCCTGCTGCTGTTCCTGCTCTTCCAGCGCAACATCATGGGCGGACTGACCGCGGGCGGCCTCAAGGGCTGAACCCGCCGTCGGGGACCGCGGCCACCTGCCTCGCCGCCCGTGTCACCGGCTGCTCCCCGCCGTGCGGCAGGCCCCGCGTCCATCCGGCCCGCCGGCACCCCTCCCGAACCTCCGCCGCCGCCCCGTCCTCGACGCCCCGCTGTCCGGGGCGGCGGCGGAGAACCACCCCTGCCCCGAAAGGACCGTCACGTGGCAGCCCCGCACCCCGACAAGACCTCCGCCCCCTCGGACGACTGGTGGCGTGGCGCTGCCATCTACCAGGTGTACCCCCGCAGTTTCGCCGACGGCGACGGCGACGGCGCCGGAGACCTCGCGGGCGTCCGGTCGAGACTGCCCTACCTCGCCGAACTCGGCGTCGACGCCGTCTGGTTCACCCCCTGGTACCTGTCCCCGCTCGCCGACGGCGGCTACGACGTCGCCGACTACCGCACCATCGACCCCGCCTTCGGCACTCTGGAGGAGGCCGAGAAACTCATCGACGAGGCCCGCGCCCTCGGCATCCGCACGATCGTCGACATCGTGCCCAACCACGTCTCCGACCAGCACCCCTGGTTCCGGGCCGCGCTCGCCGCCGGACCCGGCAGCCCCGAGCGCAAGCTGTTCCACTTCCGCCCCGGACGCGGCGAGCACGGCGAACTGCCGCCCAACGACTGGCCCTCGCAGTTCGCCGGCGAGACCTGGACCCGGGTCGAGGACGGCGAGTGGTACCTGCACCTGTTCACCCCCCAGCAGCCCGATCTCAACTGGGCCCACCCCGCCGTCCGCGAGGAGCACGAGGACGTCCTGCGCTTCTGGTTCGAGCGGGGCGTGGCCGGCGTCCGCATCGACTCGGCCGCCCTGCCCGCCAAGGACCCCGACCTGCCCGATTTCGTCGAGGGCCGCGACCCCCACCCGTACATCGACCGCGACGAACTCCACGAGATCTACCGCTCCTGGCGCGGTGTCGCCGACGCCTACGACGGTGTCTTCGTCGGCGAGGTGTGGCTGCCGGACGCCGAGCGCTTCGCCCGCTATCTGCGCCCCGACGAACTGCACACCGCCTTCAACTTCAACTTCCTCGCCTGCCCCTGGGACGCCGGCCGGCTGCGGGCGGCCGTCGACGACACCCTCGCCGAGCACGCCCCGGTCGGCGCACCCGCCACCTGGGTCCTGTGCAACCACGACGTCACCCGCACGGTCACCCGCTACGGCCGCGCGGACACCGCGTTCGACTTCGCGACCAAGGCCTACGACACGCCGACCGACCTGGCCCTCGGCACCCGCCGGGCCCGCGCCGCCGCCCTCCTCACCCTCGCGCTGCCCGGCTCCGTCTACCTCTACCAGGGCGAGGAGCTGGGCCTGCCCGAGGCCGACATCCCGCGCGAGCGGATCCAGGACCCGATGCACTTCCGCTCGGGCGGCACCGACCCCGGCCGCGACGGCTGCCGGGTGCCCCTGCCGTGGACCGCCGGCGCCCCGCACGCGGGGTTCGGCTCGCGCGCCGAGCCCTGGCTGCCCCAGCCCGTCGGCTGGTCCGGATACGCGGCCGATCTCCAGGCCGCCGACCCCGGCTCGATGCTGGTCCTCTACCGCACCGCGCTGCGGCTGCGACGCGGCGAGGCCGCCCTCGGTGACGGCGTGCTGGAATGGCTGCCCGCCCCCGCCGGCGTCCTCGCGTTCCGGCGGACACCCGGCCTGATCTGCGTGGTCAACCTGGCGGCCGAACCGGCCGTGCTGCCGGAACACGATCAGCTCCTGCTCGCCAGCGGACCCCTGGACTCCGCGGGCCGGCTGCCCCGCGACACGGCGGTGTGGCTGCGCGAGTGACCGGTCCGCACCTCACCGCACGGCCTGCTCCCCACCGATCGAGGGCCCTCGTCCGCCGCGCCCGGCGCGGAGGGTCCGCCCGATCACGACTGGCGGGAGTGCAACGGGTCATGGGCGACCTCGTCGGGACAGCGCTCGTGGGCCGGGACCGTCCGCCGGTCGCGCCGCCAGTCGGCGCCGGCGAGGACCAGCGACGCGCCCATGCCCGCCAGGGCCGCCGCCAGCGCGACGGTCAGGGCGCCGCGGTAGCCGGCGCCCGACCCGAGCGCCAGGTAGTACAGGCCGGGCAGCGCCGCCGTTCCGACGGCGGCGCCGAGACGCTGTCCGGTCTGGAGCGCGCCGCCGGCCGCGCCGGCCATCCGCACGGGTACGTCCCGCAGGGTCATGGTGATGTTCGGCGAGACCACGAAGCCGCCGCCGATCCCGCCGAGGAAGAGCAGCGGAGCGGCGGCCCAGGGGCCGGTACCGAGGGGCAGGAGACGAAGGAGCAGCACGGCTCCGCCCAGGCCGGCGATCACACCGGTGAGACCGCACACCGTGAGCAGCCGTCCGAACCGGTCGACCAGCCTGCCCGCGACGACGGCCGCGCTCGCCGATCCCAGGGCGAAGGGCGTCACGGCCAGGCCGGAGCGCAGCGGCGAGAAGCCGAGCCCGCGCTGGTAGAAGAGGGCGAAGACCAGCCAGACCCCGCTGAACCCGATGAAGTACAGGGTGCCGACCCCGGCCCCGACGGCGTAGCCGCGCACGGTGGTGAACAGACGGGGATCGAGCAGCGGCGGGGTGTCACGGGCGACCAGACGGCGCTGCCACCACACGAAGACGGCGAGCAGCGCGGCGGCGAGCGGGAAGAGCCACCACAGGCGGCGCAGCCCGCCGGAGTCCGCCTGGACCAGCGGATACATGAGCGCGAGGACCCCGAGGCCGAGCAGCACGACGCCGGGCACGTCCACGTGGGCCCGGCCGGACGGCCGGGTGCGGGGCAGCAGGCGACGGCCGAGCAGCACGGCCACCACGCCGATCGGGACGTTGACGTAGAAGATCCAGCGCCAGCCCTCGGAGCCGGAGGCCAGCGCGAGGATGGCGCCGCCGGTGAGCGGGCCGACGGCGGAGGAGATGCCGACCGTGGCGCCGAAGAAACCGAAGGCCCGTCCGCGCTCGGCGCCGCGGAACATCTGCTGGATGAGCGCGGAGTTCTGCGGGGCCATGAAACCGGCCGCCAGCCCCTGGGCGAGCCGGGCCACCACCAGCCAGGTGATGTCGGGGGCGGCGCCGCAGGCCGCGCTGAAGACGACGAAGCAGCTCAGGGCCAGCAGGAAGATCCGGCGCCGGTCCAGCGCGTCACCGAGCCGGCCGGCGGTCACCAGGGCCAGGGCGAAGGTGAGCGCGTAGCCGGAGACCACCCATTGCACCTCTGCCGCGGAGGCGTGCAGCTCACGCTGGACGGTGGGCAGGGCGACCGCCACGATCGTCACGTCCAGCAGGCTCATGAAACCGGCCACCAGAGTGACCCACAGGGCCCGCCACCGGTTCGGATCCTGCCCGGATCCGCTCTCCCGCGTGGACGGGCCCTCGTTCGTCGCCGACGCCGACACAAGGCCTCCTCTCGCCGGGCCGCCTCCGAGAAGCACGTGATCACGCGGTGGACGCGGGCCCGCTGTGCCCCAGTACCCACCCTGCCGCCGTCCGGCACACCGATCGCCCGCAGTCTCCCTGAGCGCATTCTCGACGGCATCACCCCCGCACCGCATGCCGAGGGGCCGCCGGCGCCGCGCCGGGGGTCAGGCCGAAACTCCGATGCCCCGTTCGCGGTGGCTCGGTAGGGTCGGGGCCGTGCAGGTGCGCAGGCACCGGACACTTCGCCTCTTCAGCGGGAAACGCGGGTTCGAATCCCGTCGCCGGCTCCGGCCGGTGTCGTCCAGCGGCCCAGGACACCTATGGTCCGTCGCCGACCTCGATCTCTGCACACCTCAGTGAACCCGGCAGGGCCACCGCCCCGCCGGGTTCCGTGCGTCGCGCCCGCACGGCGCTCGCTCCTGCTTCCCCTCCGGGCCTCCTCTCGAGGTCTTGACAAAAGAATTGGTCTGGACCAAGTTGGGCGCGCCCCGCCCCGCAGTCCGAACCCCCACTGTCCGGAGGCACTTGTGAACCGCTCCAGACCGGCCGTCGCCCTGCTCACGGCGGTGGCCCTCGCCGTACCCGCAATCACCGCACTGTCGTCGGCCGCAGAGGCCGCCGACGCCGAACTCGCCCGCAACGGCGGCTTCGAGGCGGGACTCGACGGCTGGACGTGCACCGCGGCCAGGTCCGTCACCAGCCCGGTGCGCAGCGGCAGTTCGGCCCTCGAGGCGACCCCCGCCGGCAACGACCACGCCCAGTGCTCCCAGACGGTCACCGTGCGGCCCGACTCCCAGTACACGCTGTCCGGTTACGTCCGTGGGGCGTACGTGTACCTCGGCGCGAGCGGCACGGGCACCACCGACGTCTCCACGTGGACCCAGTCCGCCCCCGACTGGCAGCGGCTCGGCACCACCTTCCGCACGGGCGCGTCCACGACCAGGGTGACGATCTACACGCACGGCTGGTACGGCACCGGCGCGTACCAGGCCGACGACATCTCGCTGCTCGGGCCGGGCGGCTCCACCGGTGTACCGCCCGCCACGCCGACCGGCCTGAAGGCCGGGGCCCCCTCGGCCACGAGCGTCGCCCTCTCCTGGTCGGCGGCGAGCGGCGCGACGAGCTACGCGCTCTACCGTGACGGCGTGAAAACACAGACGGTGAACGGTACTTCGGCCGTCGTGACCGGTCTGTCCGCCTCGATGGCCTACACCTTCCAGGTCGCCGGCGTGAACGACGCCGGAGAGTCCGCCAAGTCGGCCGCCGTGACGGTGACGACCGCCGCGTCCGGCGGCGGAGGCCCCTCCGACCTGCCCGCCCACGCCCTGGTCGGCTACCTGCACGCGAGCTTCGCGAACGGTGCCGGATACACCCGACTGGCCGATGTCCCCGACAGCTGGGACGTCATCGACCTGGCCTTCGGCGAACCCACGACCACCACCTCCGGCGACATCCGCTTCACGCGCTGCCCCGTGACCGAATGCCCGAACGTCGAGAGCGACGCCGACTTCAAGGCGGCGATCAAGGCCAAGCAGGCGGCCGGCAAGAAGGTGCTGATCTCGATCGGCGGGCAGAACGGTCAGGTCCAGCTCACCACGGCGGCGGCCCGCGACACCTTCGTCTCCTCCGTCTCCAAGATCATCGACACGTACGGCCTGGACGGCCTGGACGTCGACTTCGAAGGCCACTCCCTGTCGCTGAACGCCGACGACACGGACTTCAGGAACCCCAGGACACCCGTGATCGTGAACCTCATCTCGGCGCTCAGGACCCTCAAGGCCAGGTACGGCTCCGGGTTCGTGCTCACCATGGCGCCCGAGACGTTCTTCGTGCAGATGGGCCACCAGTTCTACGGCACGGGGAAGTGGGGCGGGCAGGACCCCCGGTGCGGCGCGTACCTGCCGGTGATCCACGCCCTGCGCGACGACCTGACCCTCCTGCACGTCCAGGACTACAACTCGGGCCCGATCATGGGCCTCGACAACCAGTACCACTCCATGGGCGGCGCCGACTTCCACACCGCCATGACCGACATGCTCCTGACCGGCTTCCCGGTGGCCGGCGACGCCGGCGCGGTCTTCCCGCCGCTGCGCCCCGACCAGGTCGCCATCGGCATGCCGGCCTCCACCAACGCGGGAAACGGCTACGTCCCCCCGGCCGAGGTGGTCAAGACGCTGTCGTGCCTGACCGAGCGGACCGGCTGCGGCTCGTACGCCCCCCACGGCACCTGGCCGGCCCTGCGCGGCCTCATGACGTGGTCGATCAACTGGGACCGCTTCGCCGGCGGGGAGTTCCAGCGGACGTTCGACGGCTACTTCGGATGACCCGGAGCCACGAGAACCCGGTGCGCCCACCGGACCGGTGGGCGCACCGGGGTGCTCAGACGGCCATGGCCTCCTGGAGCCAGCGGGACACCCGGTAGGGCAGCCACCACGCCAGTTCGCCGACGCTCAGGACCAGGTGCTCGGCGGTGAACTCCGCCAGCACGTCCGCGGGCACGTCGGCCCGGCCGGCACCCTGGTCGAGCCGCGCGATGGCCTCGCGGTACCCGGGTTCGTCCGCCGTGAAGCGGCGCAGGTCCCCCCAGCGGCGGTCGCGGATCTGGATGAAGCCCGGCCCCTGGCGCCAGACCAGCTTGCACAGGTAGTGCCGGGTCCGCCAGGCGTGCAGCGCCTCCTCGCCGTTCTCGAGGCCGGTGAGACTGCGGGGCGGCTGGAGGTGGGACAGCACCTTCCACTGGTGGGCCGCGTCCTGTGGTGACAGCCGCAGGTCCCAGTCGACGGAGACGGCCCGCGCGGTGAGGTCGCGGACCAGGCACAACCGGTCGACGACCCCGCGGTGGGCCGCGGGATCGCTCGTGGCGAGGTCGACGGCGGTGTCCAGTTCGGCGTGGCGCACGCCCAGGTCCCACAGCCGGTCGGCCTGCGGGGCCCCGGCCGTCACAGGGAGCGTCCCCAGCGACATGCCCGGCAGCCCGCGGGCCTGCGGGTCCAGATCACGCCAGGCCCTGATCGTGAAGTGCGGTGCGATGGTGGTCACGGTGCGGTCCTTCGTGGGTCGGGCAGCCGGTGGCCGCGGGATGAGGGGACCGGCGTTCAGGACGGCGCGGGCACGGCGCCGGCCTCGACGCCGACGGCGGCCCCGGCCCGGGCGTCGGCCTCGGGCCCGCTCCCGTCATCGGACGCCGTACGGCGGTGGAGATGGCGCATGTAGTCCAGGCGCAGCAGGTCCTGGTTCACGGCGGCGGGGGCGATGTGCACGTACTGGCCCGCGTCGGTGAAGACGATGCCCCGCGCGACCCACTCCTCCAGGAGGGCCTCCAGATCGTGCGGTGCGGGGCCCGCGCCGTCCGGGGTGTCGTCGGCCGACGTCAGTTTGCGGTGGAGCGCCACCACGGTGTGCGGCTGGTCCAGCAGCCGGAAGAGCGCCGTGTGCAACGGATCGGTGAGCTGCATGGTCCGCCAGGCGAACGAGGCCCGCCTGCTGACCAGCACGATCCGTTCACCGAGATCGGTGTGGGTGAGACGGGCGTCGGCGTGGTGCTTCTTCCAGGCGGCGATGCCGTCGTTGAGGAGGGTGACGGTCGGCTCGCCGATGCCGCGCTCCGGGGCCTGGAAGACATAGGCCAGGTCGTGCAGTTCGGACTCGGGCAGCGCGTAGGTGAACAGGTAGTGCTCCTCGGGGCGCAGTCCCGTGAAGCCCAGTTCGGGGCGCTTGAAGTAGGGACTGAACCGTTCGATGGCGATGCGTGCGGACAGGTCGACCGGCGGGTTGAGGTGTTCCAGGGCGGGCAGCTGGCGGATGACGGGTTCGTAGTCCTCCGCGGTCTCCCCGGGGAATCCGTGCAGGTAGTTCCAGGACACCGACAGGCCGGTCTCCGCCGCGTCGCGGAGCATGCGGACGTTCTGGCAGCCGCTGACCCCCTTGTCCATGAGGTCGAGGACGCGGCTGTTGAGGCTCTCGATGCCCGGCTGGACGTAGATGAGCCCGGCGTCCGCCAGGACCTGGAGCTGAGGGCGGCGCATGTTCGCCTTGATCTCGATGTGCATGCGCAGGTCGTAGCCGCTGTCGACGATGCGGGGCAGCACGGTGGACAGGTAGCGCATGTCCAGGATGTTGTCGACCACGTACATGTCGAGCACCTGGTGGCGTTCCGCCAGCTCCATGATCTCCCGGTAGAACGTGTCGGGGCTCTTGCTGCGGAACTCCATGAAGGAGCCGTTCAGTCCGCAGAACGTGCAGTGGTGCTTCTCTCCCCACCAGCAGCCGCGTGCGCCCTCGACCACCAGTTTCGGCTCCACCCAGCCGCGCGCCACGGACGCGGCGAGCCGCTCGAAGTAGCCGCTGTAGTCGGGAGGCAGGATCGCCGCCGGCGGCAGCGGCCCGCTCGGCATCGGGTTGGCGGTGTGCGCCGACCCGGCCGCGCGGTGGCACAGCCCCGGGATCGAGGCGGCGGCCGCCGGGTCCCCGTCGCGCAGCGCGGTCAGCAGCCGGGGAAAGGCGTCCTCGCCCTCGCCGCGCACCACGTAGTCCACGAAGGGGAAGTTGCGGTGGACCGCCGCGCCCTGCTCCGCGTCGCAGTTGGCCCCGCCCATGACGGTCACGACGTGCGGTGCCAGGCGCTTGATCTGGCGGGCCGCGGCCAGCGCGGCGGTGTTCTGCTGGAAGGTCGAGGTGAACCCGACCACGTCGGGCCGCAGTTCCACCACCTTGCGGGCCACTTCGGCGACGAACTCCGGTACCACACGGTGCAGTTCGCGCGTCATGCGCATCCGGGCGCGCCGCAGTTTGGACGACATCACCTCGACGAACTCCGGTTCCCTCCACTCGGGGTCGTCGTAGAGCGCGGAGGAGAACACCCAGTCGCCGCAGCCGAGGAAGTAGGACGACAGGGCGTAGTACTCGTAGTCCTCGGCGGTGAACTCGGTGCGGCTGGTGATCCAGTCGGTGAACTCCAGATTGGCGTGCAGCACCTCGCACGTGGCGTCCTGGACGTGTTCGTCGACGCTGCGCTTGAGGATGCCGAGCGCCAGGGAGGGCAGGTCTATCGGGGACCAGGGCATGTTGACGAGAAGAACGCGCACGGTGGGCTCCTTGCGCACGGCGGCCTGCGGACGGGAAGTGCGGTACGGGAAGTGCGGGAGGGAGCCCGGCCGGCCCGTGTCGAGTCGGGCCGGCCGGGCCGTGGGTCACTCCTCGTCGTCGCTCTCGGCGGCGTTGCGGAACGGGATCGTGATGGTGATGCCGATGCCCGGCTTCCTGTTCTCCTCGTCGCCGGCGAGCGGATCGTTCTGGATGATGTCCTTCTGCACGGTGTTCCTCCTTCTCGGATTCATGACGTGTTCTTCGGGCGGGTGGTGCTGTGCGCTTCCCGGTCCCGCTGAGTCGGTCAGCGGGACCGGGGTCCTCCCGGACGTGCCGGGGGACGCGAGGGGGCGCCGGGCGCCGGGGCGGGCAGATGCGTACGCAGGAAGGTCAGGGCGCGGCGCAGCACGGCGACGTGGGCCGCGCCGTCGTAGCCGTCGTGGCCGGTGTCCAGCCACATCCGCTCGTGGGGCACGCCCGCGCGGGTCAGGGCGTCCAGGTAGCTGCGGATCTGCTCGGGCGGGCACTTCGCGTCCTTGTCGGCGCCGACCACGAGCAGCGGTGCTCGCACGTCGGCCGCGAAGGTCAGGGGCGAACTACGGGCGTAACGTTCCGGCACCTCGTCGGGAGTGCCTCCGAACCAGCGGACGTCCAAGGCGCGCAGTGCGGGCGTGGTCGTGCGGTGGGCGGTCACCCAGTCGGCGACGGGTTTCACGGCGACCCCGGCCTGCCACAGGTCGGGCCGGGTCCCGAGGGCGAGCAGGACCAGGTACGCGCCCCACGAGACCCCCCACAGGGCCGTCGCGCGGGCGTCGGCGAGTCCGCGGCGCACGAGGTCGGCCCGGACGGCGGCGAGGTCGTCCACCTGGGGGTGGCCGACCCCGGCCTCCAGGGCCCGCCGCCAGCGGGGGCCGTAGCCCGTCGAGCCGCGGTAGTTGACGCGTGCGACGGCATAGCCGGAGGCGACGAGCGAGTGCACCGTGGCGTCGTAGGCGTCCCGGTCGTGGTCGGCCGGGCCGCCGTGGACGGCGAACACGGTCGGCGGCGCGGCGGCCCCTCGGGGCCCGTCGTCGGCGGGGTCCGGCAGGCTCAGCAGGGTGTGGACCGGTCCGTGGGGCGTCGGGGTCCACAGCTCCGTGTGCCGTCCGGGGACACGCGGCAGGAGTCCGGGCGTCGGCAGGGCGGTTCCGTCGGTGGTGCGGGGCACCGGTGGATGCGCGGTGTCCGTCCACAGGTAGTGCAGTGCCCCGCCCGCACGCGGGGCCGCGTCGAGCAGGGTCCCCGGGGGAGTGGGGACGACGGTCCGGGTACGGGCGCGCAGGGACACCCGGTGCAGCAGGGAACGGCCGTGGCGTTCCTGGCGTACCAGGACGTCGTCGCCGTCGGGGTACCAGCCCGCGGTGATCTCCGTGTCGAAGGCGCACCACGCGTGGGTGACGAGGCCGCGCCGCGGGGTCCACGTGGCCAGCCGGTAGCCGTCCTCCAACTCGTGCACCAGCAGCAGTTCCCGCCGTCCGGGCCGTGGCGAGAAGTCCCGGCACCAGAGCCGGCCCGCCGGGTCGTCGTTCCCGGGCAGCCGGGCGGCGACCCGGCCCGTGGACGTGACGACGGTGACGGCCGCGTCCGCGCCGGCCGCGGTCGCGAGGGCCACCAGGTCACCCTCCGGGGTGATGCCGGCCAGCCGGCCCTCGCCGGGGACGCGCAGGATCTCGCGCGGTACCCGGCCGCGTCGTCCGACGAGCAGCCGCGTGCCGCCGTGCGGGGGTGCCAGTGCCGCGGCGACCGTGCCGCAGGCGGTGACCGCCAGGCCGCGTTGCAGCCCGGCGGGGGCGCCCGGCAGGCCGGGCAGCCGGCAGCCGCCGTCGAACGGCTGGAACCACCAGTGCCCGCGGCCGTGCGGGTCCTCGTCGAACCACCACACGTACGCGTCGGCGTCGACGGCGCAGTGCACCGTGCCCTGTGGCCGGTCGGTGACCTGCCGGGTGGTCCGGGTGGCCGCGTTCCACGTGAACACCTCGCAGCGGCCGTCGGCGTCGGCCGTCAGCACCATGCGACGCGGGTCGCCCGGGCAGACGTGCGGCAGCGCGCTGAGGAAGACCTTGAACGTGTCAGCCACGGCCGTCCACCCTTCCGGCGGCGGCCGCGCGCAGGGCCGCGGGCGCCTTGAACTGTGTGTACGCGGCCAGCACGACGAACAGCACGGTGCACAGCAGCGCGGGCGTGCGCAGGTTCCAGGCGGTGACCAGGAGGGCCGCGAGCGCCGGAGCGCCCGCCGCGGCCAGCGCCGAGACCGAGCCGAGCACGCTCGCGGTACGCGACTGGAGTGCCGCCGGTGTGCACGCGACGGCGGCACTGGACAGCACCACGGTGATCAGCGGCACCAGCAGGGACAGCCCGGCGAACGCCACTCCCCAGGCCGTCGCACCGTCCGCCCACAGCAGGGAGCCGCACGGCAGCGGCAGCAGCCACGCGGCCGTGGTCAGCAGGCGGCGGGCGCCCAACCGCCGTACCAGGGGCGCCGCGACCAATGAGCCCGCCAGCCCCGCCGCTCCCGCCGCGGCCAGGACCAGGCCCGTCGCGGCGCCACGCCCGTCGCCGCCGAGCCGGAACAGGGCCGTGTAGAACAGCAGGGTCAGGGCGCCGCCGGCCGCCGACGTCCAGACCAGGACGAGACGCAGCACCGCAGACGCGGCCACCGTGACCACGCCCGCTCGCGCGGCGTCGAACCGCCGGGCCCACCTCCCGCGTCCTTCGGAGGCCTTGTCCGGCGGTGCGTCCGGGGGCGGGGCGGGGGTGTCGAGCGGGGTGCGGATGGCCCGTATTCCCACCGCGGCGGCGGTGTAGGAGAGCGCGTCGGCGAGGAACGGCACCGGCCGGGCGAGTTGGAACAGGGCTCCGCCGAGCGCGGGGCCCGCGATCAGCGCGACCTGGTCACCGACCTGCATCCCCGCGGTCGCCCGGGGCAGTTCGTCGGCGGCGGCCAGGTGGACGAGGGCGCCGCGCGACGCGGCCTCGTAGGTCACCGCGAACAGCCGTTCCGCCAGGGCGAGGGACACCACGAGCCATAACGCCGGGCGGCCCAGGCAGGTCAGCGCCAACACCCCTGTGGCCAGGGCCGCCAGGGCGGCCGAGCCGGTCATGATGCGCCGCCGCCGTCCCCGGTCGGCCGGTATCGCGACGAGCGGGCCGAGGACGACCCCGGTGAGCGCGGCGGCGCCGGCCAGCGATCCGGCGGTGCCGGGGCTGTGGCCCAGTTCCAGGAGCAGCAGCGGGAGGACCAGCCCGGAGGCCTGACTGCCGAGCCCGTCGACCGCGTTGACCCACCACAGGATCCTGAGGTCCCGGTCCGCCCGCCCGGACGGGCCGGCCGCCGGGTCCGGCCGCTTCGTGTGCCGCGGCCGCTCGGTGTCCTGCGGCCGTCCGGCGGTCGGGGAGTGCTCGTCGTGCGCTGGATCGGGCCCGCCGGGAGGCCGGCGGATCGGTGACGCGTCGACGTTCCCCACCCCTCCCAGTACGAGCACGGGAGGCCACGGCGCGGGGCCGTCTCTCCTGTGTCGAAAGTGTGTGAGCCGTGAAAGTGAGCGGGAGCCTAACCATGGCGGAACGTCAGCGACAAGTGCCGTTCAGTGCGCAATCGTCACCTGATACGCGGACATATGGCCGACGGCCGACTGGTCACGAAACGTCGGCCCGTGCAGCCGGAAGGTGCCGGTCGGCGGACGCGGCCCACCGCCGGCGGGAGTGGTTCCGCTTCGCATCCGCATATCGGCGGCGTTGCATTCCGGGCTCGCCGACGGGGCGTGCGAACCGTGTCCACGACACCGCACGCGTTCCCGTGTGCCGTGCTCCCGCCTGCGGTCCGGCCCGTGTTGCCGGCCCCGGAACCGGTTGCGCTGCCGAACGCGGACTCCGCCGGGCGGCGCCCACGACGCGGCTCGGGGGTCTCCGTCGCGTCGCGGGTACCGCGCGGGGACCCTCGCGCGTCCGTGGCGTCCGAGCGGCGCATTGGCCGACAATCCGCTCTCCCCGCCCTCGTCGCCGAGGACGGGCGGGGGCTCCGCGGGGTGCTTTGGAGCGAAGCGTGGCGATGTATCGATTCGGCGAACGAATGTGCGCAATGTGAAGGCGCAGTGCGAATGGCGTGATTGAATCGTGCACAACTTGGTCAGTTGGCTTGATCTGGTCGTTCGGCACCCCTTGGCCTGCCCGTTCGCCGGGACCGCGGGGCGTCGTACCGCCTGCGCCCGGCGGCGCGCGGACGCGTGCGCCGGACCGCTTCGGCTGAGCCGTCGGCCGTCACCCACCCCGAAGGAGCGTCGATGACCGCCACCGTCTCCAACTTCTACTACGGGGCCGCGACGCCGATCGCGGCCTACCTGATGGCCTGTCTCGGCGCGGCGCTCGGACTGCGCTGCACGACACGCTCCCTGCGCCGCCCGCACCGCAGAGCCAGATGGCTGGCCCTGGGCGCGGTGTCCATCGGCTGCGGCATCTGGACCATGCACTTCATCGCCATGATCGGCTTCAGCGTCCAGGGCGCACTGGTCGAGTACGACGCGACGAAGACCGTCCTCAGCCTCGTCGTCGCCATCGTCGTCGTCGCCATCGGCGTCTTCCTGGTGGGCTACCGGGGCGGCTCGGCCTCCAACCTCGCCGTCGCGGGCACGATCACCGGACTCGGGGTCGCGGCCATGCACTACCTCGGCATGGCCGCCATCCACACCAACGGCGGCCTGCACTACGACACGCCGACCGTGGCGCTCTCCGTCGCCATCGCCGTAGCGGCCGCCACGGCGGCGCTGTGGGCGGCGGTCTCCATCCGCGGTCTGTGGTCCAGCCTGGGAGCGAGCCTGGTCATGGGCGTGGCCGTGACCGGTATGCACTACACCGGCATGGCCGCGGTCTCCGTGCACCTCACCGGCGGTTCCGCCGTCTCGCAGTCCTCCACCGGTCTGCTGTCGTTCCTCCTGCTGATGCTGGCCGGACCGCTCGTGGTCCTCCTGGTCGCCGCCGTCATCGTCATGTTCGACCCCGACATGATGCTCGGCGACGACGAGCCGGCGGCGGTGGCGTACGGCGCCGGAACCGGCGTTCCCGCCCGGCGGACGGCCGAGTCCTCGCAGCCCTACAACTCCTGGTGACAGCCCCGCGACGGCACGGCGGGCCGGCGTCCTCGGACGGGCCGGGCGCCCACCGCGACGCCTACCGAGCCGCGACGGGCCTCACGGGGCCGTGCCGTTGCCGTCCCCGTCGCCGCCCAGGGTGTCCCTGAGCGCGGCGGCGGCAGCGGCGAGGTCCGTGCGGATCGCCCGCTCCTGCGGGGACAGGTCCTGTGTCCTGCCGACGACCGACACGGCGGCCCTGATGCGCCCCTCGGGGTCGCGCACCGGCACCGCGTACTCGGTGACCCCGTGCTCGAACTCCCCGTGCGCCGCGACGACCCCGCGCAGTCGGTCGTGGTCGTTGGCCGCGACGAGTTCGGCCGGGGTGCGGGCCGCGTCGGGGCCGCCCACACCGATCAGTTCGTAGTCGTCGAGCAGGGCGGCGATCTCCCCGGCGGTGTGGTCGAGCAGCAGCGCGCGGCCGGCGCCGGTGCACCAGCACGGGGTGACGAGACTCGCCCGGCCCTGCCACTCCTGGGCGAAGCCCGCCGCGGACTCGGCCCGCAGCAGCCGGACCTGGACGCCGTCCCGGACGGAGAGCCGCGCGCCGGCGCCGTACGCCACGGCCATGCGGCGCAGCAGCGGACGGCTGCGGCGGGGCAGGCCCGGGTGCAGCGACGCGGCCGTGGTGAAGAACGCCTCACCGGCGCGCAGCGTCGAGTCGTCGAGACGTTCGAGGAAGCCCTTGTCGCACAGGTCCTGGGTGGTGCGTGAGGCCTTGCTGCGCTCGATGCCGACCTCGCCCGCGAGCCTGCTGACGTTGAAGCCGGTCCGGCCGGAGGCCTCGCGGTCCAGGACGGAGTTGACCACCCGCAGGGCCATCCGCAGCGAGGAGGCCGTACCCGGGCCCGTCTGTCCGGGGGCGGGTCCGTTCGTCGTCACGTCCGCACTATATGCGAGCCGGTGAACGGTGGGCCGCCCCGGCGAGCCAGGGCGACGACCCCACGGCCGGGCCCCGGCACGACGGCCTGGCACTGTGTCCTGGCGTGGCGGCCCGACGCGATGGCTGGGGGCGACGGCCGGGGGCGACGGCCGGGCACAGTGGCCCGGCGCTGCGGGTCCGGGCCGGGGACGGGGGACGTGGGTCGGGCGCGCGGCTCGTGGGCGGTGAGCAGGGGTGACGTCCGCCCAGGCCGTCGGCATCCTCCGGGCCGCCGTCCCGCGCCGCGTTTCGTGGCCGCTCCGGGGGCACCGGTCCGCTTCCGTACCGGGCCGGTGCCCGCCGCCGCGGGAGCGGCCCCGCGGCGCGGGCCGCGCCGGGGCGCACGGCGCGAGCGGCGTCCGGGGTTCCGGGCGGCCGACGGCCGGCCCGGGGCCGGGGACAGGACGAACGGCACGCGTCGGTGCGGATCGGCAGTGCTCCCGGACGTTTCGGCATGGCCGTACTGACGGCCCGGGGCGTGACGCTGTGGGGGTCGCGCCGCCAGGGGGGTGGCGCCGTCACGGAAGGAGGAGGTCCGGATGACCCGATACGACCTCGCGCTCATCGGATTCGGCGGGGTGAACCGTGCGCTCGCCGAGCTGATCGCCGAACGCGGCGACACCCTGGAGGCCGAACTGGGCTTCGCGTTGCGGGTGGTGGCCATCACCGACCTGCGGGCCGGATCGCTGGTGCGCACGGACGGCGCGGGCATCGACCTGGCACCGCTGCTCGCCGTCGAGCCCGGTGAGCTCGACTTCTCGATGCTCGCGGGCGGCAGCCCGGACCCCCGCAACGAGTGGATCATCCGCGAGGTGCCCGCCGACATCGTGGCCGAGGCCACCTTCACCAACCCCGTGGACGGCGAACCGGCGCTGTCCCACGTGCGGTGGGCCGTCGAGGCCGGAAAGCACGTCTGCACCACCAACAAGGGGCCGGTCGCCCTGCACGGCGGCGCCCTGAAGGAACTGGCGCGACGGCACGGCGTGCGCTTCGAGTTCGAGGGAACCGTGATGTCCGGGACCCCGGTCCTGCGCACCGCGCGCCGCATGTTCGGCGGCCTGGCCGTGCACGGCTTCGAGGGTGTCATGAACGGCACCTCCAACTACGTCCTCGGCCGCGTGGAGTCCGGCCTGTCCTTCGCGGACGCCGTCGCCGAGGCCCAGGCGCTCGGGTACGCGGAGGCCGACCCGACGGCCGACATCGAGGGCCACGACGTCCAGCTCAAGGTCATGATCCTCGCCGGTGAGGTGCTCGGAGCCGACCTCTCCCGCGCGGACGTGCCCTGCACCGGGCTGTCCGCCCTCACCGCCGACGACGTCCGCCGCGCCGCGGCCGAGGGCCTGCGCTGGAAGCTGGTCGGCTCCGCCTCCCGGCGCCCGGACGGCACCGTCGAGGCCCGCGTCGCGCCGGTCGCCCTGCCCACCGAGCACGCGCTCGCCGGTGTCTCCGGGCCCGTCAACGCCGTCGCCTTCCACACCGACCTGCTGGGCACCGTCACGGTCGCCGGGCCCGGCGCCGGACGCGTCGAGACGGCCTACGCCCTGCTGTCGGACGTCATCGGCATCCACGAGCACACCACCTCGCCCGCGTCCGTCGACACCCTCCTGGAGGCCGGCCGTGCCTGACACCGCCCTGGGCATCACCCCGCCGGCCGCCGCCGCGGACCTCGCGTCCGACGCCGGGACGGGCCCCGGCCTGACCGGTCACGACCAGGTCGGCGACGGCATGGCCGTCGTGCGCAACCCCTACAGCGGCGAGGCCATCGGCTCGGTGTGCCTCACCCCGGCCGCCTCGGTGGACGACGTCATGCGGCGGGCCCGCGAGGGCCGGACCGAGGCGCGCGGTCTCTCCCGCGCCGCTCGTGCGGCCGTGCTCGACGGCGCGGCACGCCTGGTCGAGGAGCGCGCCGAGTCCTTCGCCCGCCTGATCGTCGCCGAGGCGGGCAAGACCCTGGTCCAGGCCCGCAAGGAGACCTCCCGGGCCGTCAACACCCTGCGCCTGTCGGCCGCCGAGGCGCGCCGCAACGCGGGCGAGGTGGTGCCGTTCGACGCCTACGCGGGATCGGAGGGGCGGCTCGGCTGGTTCACGCGCGAGCCGCTGGGGGTCGTCGCGGCGGTCACGCCGTACAACGACCCGCTCAACCTGGTCGCCCACAAGCTCGGACCCGCGATCGCCGGCGGCAACGCCGTCGTGCTGAAACCCTCCCTGCTCACGCCGCTGTCCGCGCTGCGGTTGGTCGACACGCTGGTGGAGGCCGGGCTGCCGGAGGAGGTGGTGACGGTGGTCAACGGCGGTGCCGACCTGGGAGCCGCCGTGGTGTCCGCGCCCGAGGTGCGCATGGTGTCCTTCACCGGCGGCTTCCGCGCGGGCGAGGCGGTCGCCCGCTCGGCCGGGCTGCGCAAGCTCGCCATGGACCTCGGCGGCAACGCCCCGGTCGTGGTGCTGGCCGACGCGGACCTGGACGCGGCGGTCGAGGCCTGTGTGTCCGGCGCGTTCTGGGCGGCCGGGCAGAACTGCATCGGCACCCAGCGGATCCTCGTCGAACGCGAGGTGTACCCGGCGTTCCGGGACGCCTTCGTCGCACGGACCCGGCGGCTGCGCACCGGCGACCCGATGGACGCACGCACCGACGTGGGCCCCATGATCAGCGAAGGGGCGGCGGCCGCCGCCGAGCACACGGTCGCGTCGGCGATCGAGCGGGGCGCACGGCTGCTGTGCGGGCACGAGCGGCAGGGCGGTCTGTACGCCCCCACCGTGCTGGAGGACGTGCCGGACACCTCGGACCTGTGGCGTGAGGAGGTGTTCGCGCCGGTCGTGGTGCTCCGGGCCGTGGACTCCTTCGAGGAGGCCGTGGAGCGGGCCAACGAGATCGACTTCAGCCTGCACGCGGGCGTCTTCACCGGCTCCCTGGAGAAGGCGATGGACGCGGCACGGCTGCTGGAGGCCGGCGGCGTCATGATCAACGACTCCTCCGACTACCGCTTCGACGCCATGCCCTTCGGCGGCTTCAAGTACGGCAGCATGGGCCGCGAAGGCGTGCGGTTCGCCTACGAGGAGATGACCCAGCCGAAGGTCGTCTGCCTCAACAGGGAGCCGGCGTGAGCGACTTCGAGGCCACGTCCGACGCCGGTCGTCCGGCGTCGGACGGCCCGCGGACCCGGGTGGAGTCCGACGCGCTGGGCGAGGTACGGGTGCCCGCGCAGGCGTACTGGGGCGCGCACACCGCACGCGCCCTGGACAACTTCCGCGTCAGCGGTGTCCCCGTCGGCGCCCACCCCCACCTCGTACGGGCCCTGGCCCGGGTCAAGCACGCCGCCGCCCTGGCCAACGGCGAGATCGGGGTCCTCGAACCGCACAAGGTGCGGGCGATCGCGGCGGCCTGCCGGGCCGTCGCGGAGGGCCGCCACCACGAACAGTTCTGCGTGGACGTCGTCCAGGGCGGTGCCGGCACGAGCACCAACATGAACGCCAACGAGGTGATCGCGAACCTCGCGCTGGAACATCTGGGCCACGCGCGCGGGAGCTACGAGCACCTGGATCCGCTCGACGACGTCAACCGCTGCCAGTCCACCAACGACACCTACCCCACGGCGCTGCGCATCGCCATCAGTACCGCACTGGGTGAACTGTGCGCCGAACTGACACTGCTGGCAGCCGAGTTCGCTGCCAAGGGCGCCGAATTCGCCACCGTGGTCAAGGTCGGCCGCACCCAGTTGCAGGACGCCGTGCCGATGACGCTGGGCCGCGAGTTCGGCGCGTTCGGCGTGACCCTCTCCGAGGACGTCGACAGGATCCGCGAGACGCTGCCGCTGCTGGCCGAGACCAACCTCGGCGCGACGGCCGTCGGCACCGGCATCGCCGCCGAACCGGGCTACGCCGCCGCGGCCGTACGCCACCTGCGGGCGCTGACCGCACTCGACATCACACCGGCCGCCGACCTGGTCGAGGCCACGTCGGACACCGGCGTGTTCCTCCTGGTGTCGGGGGTGCTGAAGCGGACGGCGGTCAAGCTGTCCAAGGTGTGCAGCGATCTGCGGCTGCTCGCCAGCGGGCCGAACGCGGGCCTCGCGGAGATCTCCCTGCCGGCGCGGCAGGCCGGTTCCTCGGTCATGCCGGGCAAGGTGAACCCGGTGATCCCCGAGATGGTCAACCAGATCGCGTTCGCGACCGTCGGCGCGGACGTCGCCGTCACCATGGCCGCCGACAACGGCCAGTTGCAGCTCAACGCGTTCGAACCGCTCATCGGACATCTGCTGCTCCAGCACATCGGCTGGCTGACGCACGGCTGTTCGGCACTGCGCACCCTGTGCGTGGCGGGCATCACCGCCGACCGTGGGCGACTCGCGCGCGGGGCTGCCGGCGCGGTCGGCGCGGTGACGGCGCTCGCCGCGCGCATCGGGCACGAGGCCGCGACGGAGGTCGCCCGGGACGCCTCGCGCACCGGCGCCGACGTCGTGGACGTCGTCGTACGGCGCGGGCTGCTGGACCGCGAGAGTGCGCTGCGCCTCATCGCCGCGGTCGGCTGACCACCCGGGACAGCGCCAGCGCCGTCACCGTGTCCCGTACACCGGGCATCTGGGCCATCTGCTCCCAGATGCCCTGTACGCGTTCCAGGGAGTCGGCCTCGACGCTGACCAGCAGGTCGAACTGACCGCTGAGGACGTCGCAGGAGACCACCTCGGGGATGCGCTTGAGCGCGGCCAGGACCTCGGCCCCGCGCATCCGGTCCTCCCGGTAGACCAGCACGTGCGCGGCCACCGTCTCGCGGTCCGGACCGCACGAAGGACGCACGATCGTGTAACCGCCGATGTGCCCCTGCCGCTCCAGCCGTTCGACGCGCTGGCGCACGGCGTTGCGTGACAGCCGCACGCGCTGGCCCAGTTCGGCGTGGGAGATCCTGGCGTTGCGGGTGAGTTCGGTGATGATCCGCTCGTCGATGGCGTCCATGGCCTGCGTGTCTCCTGACTGGCGAAGGCTCCGGTGGCCGGGGGGCCACCGGAGCCGCTGTGCGTTCACGACGTCGTCCGTCTCCGTGACGTCGATCGGTCGTACCGTGACGTCGTTCAGTTCTCGTGGTGCAGGGCGAAGACACGGGCGGGGAAGCCCGAACCGCCGAGCGGCTTGGCCCAGGTGGCGACGATCAGCGCTCCCGCCTCCGGTACGCGGTCGAGGTTGGCCATGAGCTCGATCTGCCAGCGGTCGCGCCGCAGGACGTAGTCCTCGAGGCCGAAGTCGCCCGCTGAGGTGGCCAGTCCGGGGTCGGTGTCGGTCTGCTCGTGCCCGATCGCCGTGACGCCCGCCTCCTCGAAGAGATGGCGCAGGACCTCCGCGGACCAGCCGGGGCAGTGGCTCACACCCGCCGCGTCCCGGTTCGCCATGGCGGCCGGGTCCGGCCAGCGCCGGCCCCAGCCGGTGCGCAGCGCGACGAACGCCCCTTCGGGGACGCGGCCGTGGCGGGACTCCCAGGCCGCGACGTCCGCCAGGGTCGGCACCGCGTCGGGGTCCGTGGCCACGCGCTCGGTGATGTCGAGGACGACGAGCGGCAGGATCATCTCGTCGACGGGTATCTCGTCCAGGGTCCGGCCGCCGGCCACGAAGTGGACCGGAGGGTCGACGTGGGTGCCCCACTGTCCGACGATCGTGTACAGGTGCACGTTGAAGCCGTCGCCGCGCGACATGTCGAACGGCATCTCGCGCTTCTCGTCGGGAAAGGCGGGGAAGTGCGGCTGACCGGGATGGAAGGCGTGCGTCAGGTCGGTGCGGACCGTCCCGGCGGTCAGTTCGCGGTGCAGGGCCCACAGCGGGGGCTCGGTGGTGGTCGCGGGTGCGGCCGTGCGGGCCGTGTCGGGTGTCATGCGTGTTCGTCCTTCATCTCGGCGCCGTTTCCGGCGTGGTCCAGCAGATCGATCCAGTCGACGAGTTCGGCGGGCCGGGCGACGGAGGCAACCGCGTGGGCCGACTCCGCGGGGCCGCCGTACCCCCACCGCACGTGGACGGCGGGGATCCCTTCGGCGGCCGCGCTCTCGACGTCGTACGCGCGGTCGCCGACCATGAGGGGCCGGCGGACGTCGGCGCCGCCCGACCGCAGACGGGCCAGGCACTCCCGGATCACCTCCCGCTTCGTCGTGCGGCCCGCCTCCTCGCGCACGCCGCACACGGTCGGCAGCCGGGAGCCGAGACCGAAGCGACGGACCATCAGCTCGGCCTGGTCCTGCACCTTCGAGGTCGCGACACCCATCGGCAGACCGCGTGCGGCCAGGGCGTCGAGCAGTTCGGGCACACCGTCGTACAGCGCGGCGGCCGTCGCGCCGTCACGGGCGTACGCGGCGCGGTAGACCGTGAGGGCGGCCCGGGCGGCGGCCTCGTCGAGTCCGGCCACGCGGCGGAAGGTGTCGTGCATCGGCGGGCCGACGAAGGAGCGCAGGGTGGCCGCGTCGGGGACCGCCGCCCCGACGGAACGCAGGGCCTCGGCGGCGCTGGCGGTCACGCCGGGAGCGGAGTCCACCAGGGTGCCGTCCAGGTCGAGCAGGACGCAGGTCGGCGCTCTCACGCGACCACCCCGGCGGTGCGGCGGCGGCCGTGCCGCAGCCAGTGGTACAGGTAGCAGCCTGCGACGAACGGGACGCCGAAGTACAGGGCCGTCGCCTGTGCCGGGTCGAGCGCGATACCGACGAGCGAGGCGAGGCACAGGACGAAGGCGAGCACTGGAACGACCGGGTACAAGGGAGTCCGGTAGGGGAGGGCGCCCGGGTCCCCGCCCGCACGGACGAAGGCCCGCCGGTGGAAGAACTGCGCGGCGGCGATGGACATCCAGACCCCGACCGCGGCGAATCCGGCGATCGACACCAGGACGAGGTAGACCGTCTCGGGCGCCGCGACGCTGCTCACCAGGGAGGCGAGTCCGCCGAGCATGCTCAGCGACAGGGCCGTCAGGGGGATGCCGCGGCGGCTGAGCCGGCGCAGCGCCTGCGGCGCCTGCTTCTCCTCGGCGAGCGAGAAGAGCATGCGGGCGCAGGAGTAGAGGCCGCTGTTGCCGGCCGACAGCAGCGCCGTGATGATCACGAAGTTCATGGCGTCGGCCGCGTAGGGGAAGCCGATGGAGGAGAAGACGGTGACGAACGGGCTCTCGTCCAGGCCCACCTGGTCGTAGGGGATGGTCGCGGCGATCACCGTGATCGCGCCGACGAAGAAGACCAGCAGGCGTACGACGGTGACGCGCAGCGCCTTGGGCACGGCCTCGGCGGGGTTCTCGGTCTCGCCCGCGGCGACGCCGATCAGCTCGGAGCCGGAGAAGGCGTAGAACGCGGCCAGCACGGTGACCAGGACGCCCGAGAAACCGTGGGGGAACAGGCCGTCGGAGGTGTGGAAGTTCTCCAGCAGCACGGGGTGGGAGCCACCCTCGGCGAGCGGGTGGAAACCGGCCAGCGCGGCGCCGCCGAACACGATGAGGGCGACCACGGCGATCACCTTGACCAGCGAGAACCAGTACTCGGTCTCACCGAACACGCGCGCCGAGAAGGCGTTCACCCCGAAGACGACGGCGGCGAAGACCACGCACCAGACCCAGACGCCGACGCCGGGGAACCAGCGCTGCATGAGCAGCCCGCACGCGGTGAACTCGGAACCGAGGGCGACGGCCCAGGTCAGCCAGTAGAGCCAGGCGGTGGCGAACCCGGTGGCCGGGCCGATGGACCGGCTCGCGTAGACGTGGAAGGCGCCCGAGACGGGATAGGCGACGGCGAGTTCACCGAGGCAGGCCATCACCAGCCAGACGACGAACGCGCCGACGACGTAGGCGAGGACGGCACCGAGCGGACCGGCCTGGGAGACCGTGAAGCCGGAACTGAGGAAGAGCCCGGAACCGATGACGCCACCCATGGCGATCATGACGAGGTGGCGGGAGCGCATGGTGCGGCGCAGGCCGTCGCCGGGCGGCCCGGGAACGGTGTCTGCGTCGGCCGGAGCGCTGTCCGGGACTGCTGAGACGGACATGGGGTCTCCTCTGCGGAGCTGAGCGGGGAGAGGGGGACGGGCGTGGGGGGTGATCGGCACGGCATGGCTGAGGGTGGGGCCACTTTCGAGGGGTGCCGGTGCGCGTCGGGGTGGTCGCGGACCGGGGGAGCGGGCGCCCGGTGCGGGCGACGGGCTCACGGGGGCGGGGCAGCGGGTCAGGCCCGGGAGACGAGGTCCAGCGGCGCGGAGAGTTCGATCACCGGGACCTCCCAGGGGTGGGCGTCGGCGAGGCGGTCGAGAAGCCGCGCGAGGGTGTCGTCGTCCGTGGCGGCGTCGACGTACGTGGTCACGGCGAGCGTGGCCGAGAGGAACCGTCCGCCGACCGAGCCGAGGGAGGGGCGGGCGCCGGGCCGGACGGAGAAACCCTCGGCGCCGAGGGAGACCTCGAAGACGTCTCCGTAGACGCCGAAGTCCCCGAGCTCGGGTGAGGTCTCCACGATGCGCAGGAGGGCGGCGAAGGACTCGTCGGCCCGCAGCGCGTCCAGGTCGCCCTTCGCGCAGGCGGTCAGGGTCGCGGTCGCGACCGGCCAGTACACCTTGATCGTCCGGACCGTGCGGCGCCGGACGGGTGCGGGGGCGCCCTCGCGGTCCTGTGCGGTCGGTTCCGGCGTGATCGTCGTCGTGGCCATGCGCGTCTCATTCCTTCGGCATCCGGCGGCGGGTGATGCAAGGATGCTAGGCGTGCATTAAATGCACGGCAAGATGCAGATGCTGCACACTTCGAGTGGCTGTCGAGGCGGCGGTACAGTTGCGCACCGGCAGTGACCAGGACGGCACCGCGGCGGACCGCGCCCCGGCACGGCGGAGGAACACGTGGACTCAAGCGTCACGAAGGGCCTCGACGCGCTGTCGGCGCTCGCTCGCGGTCCTGCCGGCGGCCGGCCGCCCGGCTCCGCCGCATCCGTCTCGGAACTGGCCCGCGGCCTGGGCCGCGACCGCAGCCAGGTCTCCCGGATGCTCACCGCCATGGCGGCGGAGGGGTTCGTCGGCCGCGACGAGGGCTCCGGCGGTTTCGCACCGCACTGGCGGCTCTACACCGCGGCCCGCGACCTCACGGCCCACCGGCTGCGCACCGACGGGCTCACCGCCCTGGAAGGCATGGCCGCCGAGACCGGCGAGAGCTGCTACCTGGGCGTCCTGGCCGGCGACGCCACGGTGACCATCGCCGAGCGGGTGCCCGCGGGCAGCCGGCAGCTCGGCTCGTGGATCGGCCGCCCCTACCCGGCGTACTGCAGCGACTGCGGCCAGGCCCTGCTGAGCGACGCCGACGACGACGAGGTGGCGGCGGTCTTCGCCCGGACGGAGTTCGTCCGCCACGGGCCCAACACCCCCACCGGCCCGGAGGACTTCCTGCGCCGCCTTGCGGGGACCCGTCGGCGCGGATACTCCATCGTCGACGAGGAGGCCGAGCCCGGCCTGTACTCCGTCGCCGTGCCGGTCCGCGACTTCACCGGCGAGGTCGTGGCCGCCGTCCAGGTCGTCGGCCCGCGACGGCGCCTGGAGCCGAGAACCCAGGAGTGCGCGGCGGCCGCCCTCCGCTGGGCCGGCCACCTGGAGACGTCCCTCCGCGGAACCACCTGACCGGCCGCACCCGGCCGTCCGGCTCGCGAGGGCGGGTCCGGATCGTCGGCCGGGCCGGTCGGTCAGGTCACGGCGGCCGAGGTCACGGCGGTGCTGCGCGCCCGCCCGGGAGGCCTTCCGGGCGCTGCACCCAGGGCGAGCGTCGAAGGCGTGGGCGGCGGCTGACGTGCCGTAGTACTCCTGGGCGGACGGGCTACACGGCCGTGCGGGCGAGCGGCGCGGAGATCGTCCATCCCTTGCAGGACGAGGAGTGGGGCGTGCGGCGGTTCTTCGTCCGCGACCCCGGCGGACGGGTCGTCAACGTGCTGGGCCACCGCTGACGGCCCTCCCGCGCCCCCGGCGACGCTGCGGCGCCCGCGTACCCGTCACGACGGCCGACCGGGAAGCAGTGCGAAAACCCCTTGCTCAATGGTCAAGAAACGTTGACCATTGCTCGCATGCCTACCGACGACCTCCCCGAGACGTTCCGCGTCACCACCGACGACCAGCTGCGCGCCGTTTCCAATCTCACGCGTCACCGGATCATGGCCGTGCTGCGCTTCGAGCCGGCGACCATCACGCAGATCGCCGAACGGGTGGGCCTCGCGAAGGGCAGTTCCAGCTACCACGTACGGCTGCTGGAGCGGGCCGGCCTGGTCAAGGTGGTGCGGACGCGGAAGGTGCGCGGTGTCACCGAGCGGTACTACGCGATGGCCGCGCGGGCGATCGAGCTCCCGGATCCGGGCGAGGGAGGGCCCGATGTGCTGATGCGGCATGCGGTGGCGGACCTGGAAGCTTCGCCGGTGGACGGCGAGCGGCACGTGAGGATGGCGCATCTGCGGCTCACCGAGGAGCAGTTCGCGCAGCTCGGGGCGCGGCTGGAGGCACTGGCGGACGAGTACCGGGAGCTGTCCGATCCGTCGCTGCCCGACGCGTCCCTCGTCTTCGCCCTGTTCCACCCGGCCCGGCGCGCACGGATCGAGGGAGACGCCAAGTGACGCAGACAGTAGGTAAGTTGCCGACCGGGTTCGGGCGCCTGTGGACCGCGCAGACGGTGTCCTCGCTCGGTGACGGGGTGTCACATGCCGCGCTGCCGCTGATCGCCTTGACCCTGACGCGGGACCCGATGGCACTCGCCGTCGTCACGGCCGCCGGGACGCTGCCGTGGCTCCTCTTCGGGGTGCTCGGCGGCGCGCTCGTGGACCGCTGGGACCGCCGGCACACGATGTGGATCGCGGACACGGCACGTGCGGTGCTGCTCGTGACACCCGCGGCGGCGGCCGCGCTCGACCTGCTGAGCATTCCACTGCTGGCGGCCGTCGCCTTCCTGCTCGGCCTCGGCGGACTCTTCTTCGACACCGCCGCCACGGCCTATCTGCCGGACCTGCTCGGCCGCGACCCCGAACTGCTGGAGCGCGCCAACTCCCGTCTGCGCGGTGCCCAGACCGCCATGTCCGGCTTCGCGGGACCGCCCGCGGGCAGTGCGCTGCTCGCGCTAGGACGGGCGGTCCCGCTGCTCACCGACGCGGTGTCGTTCCTGGTCTGCGCACTGCTCGTCCGTACGCTGCCCGCTCTGCCCAGGCCCGCGCCGAAGACCCGTGAGCCCCTGCTCCGGCAGGCGCGCGCCGGGGCCTCGTACGTCTTCCGGGACCGGGTGCTGCTCGGGCTGGCGCTCCGCCCGGCGGTGGGCAACGTCGCCTTCCTCGCCGTCGAGACGGTCCTCGCCCTCTTCGCGCACGAGCGCCTCGGCATCGACACCTACGGCTTCGGCCTGCTCCTCACGGCGGAGGCCACCGGCGGTCTGATCGGTGCGGGCATCGCCTCCTCCCTCGGCCGACGGCTCGGCACCGGCACCGCACTGACCTGCACGGCCGCCGTAGAGGGGCTTGCCGTCCTGGGCCTGGCCGCGGCCTCGAACCCGTACGTGGCGGGAGCCGCGCTCGCCGTCTGCGGAGCGGGCATGGGCGCCACCATGGTGCTCGGACCCTCGCTCCGGCAGGCGATCGTCCCGGCGCACCTCATGGGCCGGGTCGCCTCCACCTCCCGCATGCTCGCCATGTGCGCGGCCCCCGTGGGAGCCTTCCTGGGCGGCTGGCTGGCCGCTGCCCACGACATCCGCACCCCGCTCTTTGCCGCCGCGGGCCTCCTCCTGACGATGACGGCCGTCACGGCATCCATGACCGGCAACCGCAGGGTCGAGGCGGCGCTGCGAGCCGCAGCCCCGGCGGACGTCCGGGAGGCCGAGGAGAGCGCGGTCGGCGGGTCGACTCCCCTTCGGTGAAGCGCCACGGGCGCACTGTCGGTGTGCGGGGCACGGGTGTGTGCCGGGGGCCGGCCGCGTCGAGGGGACAAGCATGCCGCCGACGCCGGAACGGGGAGCATCCGCGTCGGGGCACGAGGAGGAACCCCGGCTGGACAGCCGCGAGGGCGCCGAGCCGGCGTCGGCGGTGTGCGCCTCGGTGTCCTGAGTCTTCAACGGCGCGCTGCCGTACTGCACTAGGGTGCTCGCTGCGTCGAGCCCAGGGGGAGATCATGACAACCGCAGACGACGTGCCGAAGCCGATCGGCACGCTGTTCCGGATCCCGGGATTCCGGCGGTACGTGTCGGCCGATCTGATCTCGGCGACCGGGTCCGCGATGGCCCCGCTCGCCCTGGCCTACGCCGTCATCGGGCAGGGGGGTGGCGCGGGCTCTCTCGGCGTGGTGCTGGCCACGAACACCGTGCCCACGATCGTCTTCCTGCTCGTGGGCGGCTTGTTCGCGGACCGGTTGTCCCGCAGCCGGCTCCTCTTCGTGGGCAACCTGCTGGCCGCCTGCGCCCAGGGTGCGCTGGCCGTCACCGTGGCCACCGGACATGCGACGACCGCGTCGATCGCGGCGTGCGGTTTCGTCTCGGGGACGGCGGCGTCGTTCATCGTGCCGGCCGCGCAGGGCGCCGTCGCACAGATCGTTCCCGAGGAGCACCTTCAGCAGGCCAACGCCTTGCTCAGGCTGCCGGGCAACGCGGTCAAGGTACTGGGCCCGGTGGTCGGCGGTGTCCTCGTCGCCGCGAGCGGCGCCGCCTGGGCGCTGGCCTGGGACGCCTGCACGTTCGCCGTCGCGGCCGTCCTGCTGCTCGGCCTGCGGCTGGACGCGCCACTCGTGACGAGCGAGGGCGTCCTGAGGGATCTGCGAGCGGGCTGGGCGGGCTTCTGGTCGCGTACCTGGCTGTGGACCTACACGGCAGCCGGCATGATCCTCGTCGCCGCGTGGCTCGCGGGTTTCCAGCTTCTCGGCCCGCTCGTGGCCGAGGAACAGTACGCCGGAGCCCGCGACTGGGGCCTGGTCCAGGCGGCCTTCACGGCCGGCCTGCTGGCGGGCACCGTCGTCTGTCTGCGGTGGAAGCCGTACCGGCTGCTCGCGGTCGCGGTGGTCGCGGCCGGTGCTCTCGCGCTCCCGTTGGCGGCCCTGGCCTGTGCGGTGCCGCTGGCCCTCGTCCTGGTGGCCGTCGTGCTCGCCGGGGTCGGGCTCGACATCGCGATCGTCGCCTGGACCACCGCGTTCCAGCGGCATGTGCCCCCGGCGGAACAGGGCCGCATGAGTGCCTTCAACGGCGTCGGGGAGCGCCTCGCCATCCCCGTCGGTTACCTCATCACCGCCCTCGCGGCGCACTCCTGGAGCACCCAGGCCGTGCTGCTGACCTGCGCGGGCATGATCGCCGCCGCGACGGTCCTGAACCTCTGCGTCCCGGACGTGTACCGGATCAACCGCCGGACCGACCGTCGGCCACCGGACGATCAGCCGTCGGCCGCACAGGGGCAGGGGCAAGGGCAGGGGCAGGGACGGCCAGGGCGACGGCGGGGGCGTGGCACGGTGGAGCAGACGTAGGCCCGACCGGTCACGACCCCCCCCCCATGGTGGTGCCGGACACCCCGCGCATAGGTCGCGAGGCGTAGGTCCCGGGCCTCAGGCGCGCTCGGAGCCCGCTGGCTAGGGTCGGTGTCCATGGACACCACGGGAATCGTTCGGCGCCCGACGGCGGAGCGCGTGCGCGACACCACGGAGCGGCTGGCCGCCGAGCGCGACGTGTGGGTGTCGACGGCCCACCCGGATCACGGGCCGCACCAGGTGCCGCTGTGGTTCCTGTGGGACGGCCGAGCGGTGTGGCTGTGCACCGGCGCCACCTCCGTGACCGTGCGGAACGTGCGCGCCGAGCCGCGTGTGCGCCTGGCGCTGCCGGACACCTTCGACGTGGTGCTCCTCCAGGGCGAGGCGGAATGCTCCACGGAGACGGAGGTCCCCGCACCGGCGGCGGAGGCGTTCGCCGCCAAGTTCGGTTGGGACCCGCGCGGTGAGGAGGGCTCCTTCGTGTACGTACGGGTCGTCCCCAGGACCGTGCGCGCCTGGCGCGGCGAGCCGGAGCTGCGCGGGAGGGCCGTGATGCGCGACGGCATGTGGCTGGAGCAGCCGCCCGTGCCCCGGCCCTGAACGGCCGTCATTCGACGCGGGCCCTGAACGACCGTCATTCAACCGGCGTGAGGGGACGGAGCGTCGAGGGGCCGGGTGCGCAGCACCTGGGCGAGGTGGCCGGGGCCCGACGCCGGGACGATCCGGGGCGCGGCGCGGTAGCGGAGCGTCTCGGTCTGCCAGGCGTGGTAACCGCTCATCCAGGCGGCCATGATCTCGACGTACGTGTCCACGGCGGCCCGTTCGTGCGGCCGCAGACCGAGCCGACCGCACAACGCCGTTACCCGGCCCGCCAGTTCCGCGAAGCGCCGGACGTTTCGGTTCACCCGGCGGACCGCGGCCGCGACCGCCTCGGCGCGGGTGAGGCGGCGGGTGTGTTCGAGGACGAGGACGAGGTTGTCGACGTCACCACGGGCCTCCTCCTTCTCCAGGGAGTACACGTCGTTGCACATCAGCGTGACGTCGATGGCAGTCCGCCGCATGATGCGCAGCTCGGGCGCGTGGAAGGCCGCCGCGGGGACGGTGATGCCGGCGGCCCGCTCGCCTAGGGAGAGCGGCAGGTCGGTGCCGGCGATGCTACGACGGACGAGGAGGTAGGTCTCCATGTCCGCGGGCGTGCCGCGCAGCCGGCCTATCGCTTCATGGGCGTGCGCGGCGAAGTAGTACTCCCACTCGTGCGCGGTGCGAGCCGTCCACGCCGGGTCGGCGCCCTGGATGCCACGGGCCCGGACGTCGGCGAAGGCCGCCGTGCACGCGTCTGCGTCGGCGGGCGGGGCGGCACCGTGCGCGATGTCGATCAACCGGCGACACACCTGGACGACCAGGGCGGGGTCCCTGCCGAGCGGGCCGTCGAACTGGTCGTCGAAGACGAAGAAGAAGCCCATCGCGTCCGCGCACAGGTCCAGGGCACGTCCCCGGGCGTGGGGAAAACCGAGGGCGGCCAGACGGGTCATGTCCCACGAGGCGTACCAGGCCGCGGAACGGTCGTCCGTGACCAGCCCCAGCCCGCGGACCCAGTTCAGATTGCGCCGACGGGTCTCGTCGAGCCCGGGCCCGGGCCTGGTCGCCGGGGGGAGATCGAAGTCGACGTCCTGCGGCACGAGGTCCTCCGGTCTATCCCTGTGTGTCGGGTTCTGCCCGGCCCGGGGCGGGGCTCGACAGGTCCAGCGCGAGCGGCTCCGCACCGCCCGCGCCGAGCTGTTCGAGGGAGAAGGCCATGGAAGCACTGAGGCTCGACGGAGTGCGGAACCCCTCGGTTTCGCGGACTTCGCAGAGCCGGTCCCTGATCGACTCGGGCGTGGGGTCCTCCTTCCAGAGCACTCCTTCGGTGGCGCCCAGGAAGATCCGGCCGACGCGTCGGCCGGCGGCGTGCAGCAGCTCCCCGGTGCACGGCACGGACTCATGGGCCAGCAGGGCCACCACGGACGCGACGAGCCGGGCCGGGAACAGGTCGGTGAGCAGGGCGGTCATCGGCTCGTCGTCCTGGAGCGCTTCGAGGGACATCCGGGTGGCGGCGATCGGTACGACCGCGTTGACCTTGATGCCGTGCGCGGCCCCTTCGGCGGCCAGTGACGTCGTCAGCCCCAGCACGCCTCCCTTGCCGGCGGCGTACACGCTGAGCCCGTTGTCCCCGAAGAGGGCGTCGGAGCACGTGTTGACGATCCTGCCGTAGCGGGACGCGAGCATGTGCGGCCAGACGGCCCGCGCCATGTTCAACGTCCCGCCCACATGGGTGTCGAGCACGCGCCGGCACTCGTCCTCGGAGAGCTCGGTGAGAGGGCGCAGGATCGAGATTCCGGCGTTGTTGACCAGCACGTCCAGCCGTCCCCAGCGCTCCACGGCGGCCCGCGTCAGGGCCCGGGCGCCGGGCGTGGTGGAGACGTCATGGACGTCGGCCACCGCAGTGCCGCCCAGCTGCCGGATCTCCTCGACCACCGCGTGCGCGGGCGACGGCGACTCTCCGCACCCGTCGATCCCCGTCCCCACGTCGTTGACGACCACCCGCGCGCCGCGCGCCGCGAGGAACAGGGCGTACTCCCGGCCCAGTCCACGGCCCGCGCCCGTCACCACGGCCACGCGATCCTCGAAACGCATCTCGTCCACTCCGCCACCGCCCTCCCGGAACGCCAGTGATCCCCCCACACCCTGCCCCGGCGGCGCCGCCGCGGGCAGGGAGCGCGCAAATCGCCCCGACGCATCCGCACACGCCACGAGTGCCTCCGACCGCTCCCACACGCGCCGTTGCGCCGAGCGCGTCCCGTCCGGACCGGCAGGCCCACCGGCCCGGCGCCCCCGCCCCCACCTGCGACCGGACTCCCGTCCGTCGGCACCGGGCCGTCATGAGTCGGGAGGACCGTGACATTCTGTGGTGGTGCTTCTCAGCGATCACGCGACCGGCGTCGAACTCCGCCTGGTGGGCTACCAGTTCCCGGAGACCCGGGGAGACGCGTACGACGACAACTGGCTGGTCGTCGCGGCGACGGTGACCACCCCCGAAGGCAGCTGGTCCTTCACCGATCCTTGCCTGCTGACCGACGAGGCGCGTGAGGTGTCCGTCTGGCTCCGCGCGGCGGCTTCGGGCGCGGTGGGCGTGACCGCGCCGGACCGGGACGGCCGGCTATGGCCGGACACCTGGTTCGTCGAACCGGTCCTGGGCTTCAGCCTCGCCGCACGAAGCGACGAAGCGGCGGTGATCCGCATCCACCTGTCGTCGGAGGCGATCCCGCCGTGGCGGCGCGACGACAGCGCGGACATCTACCAGTACGCCGTGGACGTCATGGTGGAGAAAGAGGCATTGCTGCACGCCGCAGACCACTGGGACCGAGCGCTGGCCTCCTTCCCGCCCCGCTGACCGAGCGACCTCCGTGCCGCCACCGGACCGACGTGCCCGGCGTGCTCGGACTCAACCCCGCCGCACCCGCGGCTGCCGGCGCTCGACGCGGTCGAGGTCGCCGGCGAGAAGGTCCTGGTGACTGATGGTGAAGTCGCCGTTGAGCAGCTTCTGTTCGTCGCCGTAGTAGTCGCCCATCACGGTGGCGGGAAGGAAGGCACGCAGGCTGTGCCGCATGGTTCCCGGGTGGTCGACGGGTTCGCCCCAGCCCTCAGGAGCCTGGTCGGTGGAGAACAGGACCCAGTGGTCCACGGACACGGCGGCGTCGAGGTCCGGAGCCGCTCCGGTGTGGCTGTCCAGAGCCGGCAGGGTCAACCGGTCCGGGTCCAGCGGCGGGTACCACAACAGCAAGGGCTTGGCGTCCTGCGCGTCGGCATTGTCGAAGCAGCACAGCGCGATGGTGTGATCGGGGAAGTGGTCGGCGTAGAAACGCAGGAGGTCCGGGTCGAGATCCGGCCGGCGATGCGGCGGTACCTGCCGCAGGGCGGCGGTGACAGCGGTGGGGTCGGCGGCGAGGAGCACCGTGTAGACGTCGTGGTCGAAGACCTGGACGCTCTGGGGTTCGGCGCTCATCCACGCGATGCCGTCGGTCGCGACGGCGACGGGTGCGACCGCATCGACCATGCGGCGCAGGACGTCGCCGGTGCGCCCCGCGGAGATGAAGTTCCCCGGGGTCAGCCGCTGCCGGGCGGGCAGGTGCAGCAGCATGGCGTTCGGTCCGTCCGCCAGATTGACGGCGGTGTTCTGATAACCGAGCACGTGGATCAGACCATGCACCGGGTGGTGCTGCCTCCCGCAGTACACGATCGTGCCGGAGAACGCGGCCTCACCCGTCGAAATGCACATGCCGGCAAGGTACCGCCCAGCCGCCCAGAGTTCCGTGCAGGTTCAGTCATCGGGGTGAGTCGTGTGGATCGTGAGTCCTGTGATGCGTCCTGACTGGATCACGGGACCGTGCTGCACTCCGCCCTCGATGCTGTTGTGCACGGTCGCGGGTTGTGCCGGCTCGTCGCGCAGGCGCTGCAACGACGTGACCAGTTCGCGCAGTTCGGCACAGGAAGCCGCGTGGACCTCCAGGAGTTGTCGGACGCGTGCTCCCCACTGCTCGACGGTGTCGTGAGCGTCGCAGGGGTGGCCGGCGGTCCGTGCGGCGAGGAGCCGGCCCCGCACGCCTTCGAGGTCGGTGATCGCTGAGGTGTCAGCGTCACCCCGTGAGAGGAACCGCCGAAGAAGCTCACGTGCGTGCGACCAGGAGTCGGTCACCAAGAGCGAGACCAGTGTGCTCGCTCCGGTCGCCGAGAGAGCGGCCAACTCGCTGTCCATGGTTCTCCTTCGGGGCAGAGCTCGGACGGAGGACGTACAACGGCGCGGGACGTACGACGAAGCGCGTCACGCCGGCTCCTCCGGTTCGTCTCGCCGGTCGTCGGCGGAGGTGGCGAAGTCCGCCGGTGGGTCGTATCGGCGCAGGAGCTCATCGGCCGTCTCGTGTTTGTCCTGCGTTCTGATGACGTCGGCGATCTGTTTGGTGAGCATCGCCCACTTGTCGTCACCGCGGGTGAGACCCATGCCGGTGAGGAACGCCTCGAAGTGGTCGGGAGCCGTCTGTTCCGGTCCGACGGGAGTGGAGGGCTCGTCGGACGCAGCGATGAGGCCGCGGAGCCGGTCGGGGATGTCCGTGTCGTTGGCCGCGGACGTGAGCTGCGCGAGGAGCCCGAGGTCGGCGACGGTCCTTTCGATGTGGTTGTCGTTCTTCGCCAGCCACCAGACCACTGCGCTGCCTGTGTCCTTGAGGACGTCGGCGCCCAGGTACTCGCGCATGCTCTGCTCGTATTTCCGCTGGTGTTCCCAGACCGCCTCGTCCTTGCGGACCTCGGCGAGCCTGTTCAGCCGCTCCTGGTCGGGCTCGTGCAGGGTGAGCGTGATGTTCTCCGCCATGACCCGGAGATGTCCGGCGCGGTCCGGGCGCATCCTGCCGAGCGCACCGCTCAACTCATGCTGCACGAAGGAAACCTGCCCGGGTTCGCGCTGTTCCGTGAGTGTGCGGGCGCGGTCCAGGATCGCTTCGACAGCGAGACCGGCCGGGTTGAGGACGGGGTCGTCTCCGTGAGTCTCCAAGGGATGCCAGCGCACGGTCGCGGAGAACAGGAATTCGTAGTCGTCCCAGTTGCTGGGCAGGGAGACCCGGCTCACTCGGTGTTCCCTGCGCTCGATCGGTGCGGCGGGGATGAAGTTCGTGAAGTCCGCGGGCAGAGCGCCGCGGCGGACTGCCGCGATCTTGAAGGCTGCGGCGGGGACACCCGCGACCGCGACAGCGAGCGCGGCCCAGGCCCACAGGGGCCACTCCTGTACGAGGCCGAGAATGGTCAGCAGCAGGGCGCACAGGACGGTCAGGAATACGGTCGTCGTCTTGCGGCCGGTCGTCATCGTGTGGTCCCCCTGGACGGTGGTGCGGCGGGCGGGTGCAGGCCCTGAGCCGTGGAGATCTTCTGGAGCAGAAGCCTGGTTGTCGCGGCACCGGAAGCCCGATCGCCGGGAGCCGCGGGCTCTACGGTTCGGGCTGCCGCGTACAGGGCCGCGAGGGTGCTGCCGTTCCGGCCGGCGGAATCGACCAGCAGGAAGAGCAGCCGGTCGCGATGGCTGTCCACGACACAGGCCGCGTGCAGCCATCGTTCGGCGTACGGTCGCCAGTGCGCCTGCGGGAGCCGGGTGAATGCTTCCGACCAGCCTGTCACCGTGCAGTCCTGGACGCCCTTCTCGTCGATGAGCGGATGCGCTGCGCCCGCCGGGTCCGTGAGCGCCATGGGGTCGCAGATCCGCAGAAAGAGGCGGGCGTCGATGGTGGGTGAGGCCGAGAGACGCGTGACGCGGTCGAGCAGGAGGCGGCGGAGCCGGGAACTGGTCGCCGAGAGGCGGCACAAGGCGTCCAGAGCGGGCGTCGCGCCGCGTTCCCGGCGTGCGAGGTGGTGCAGACGCGTCACCGCCTGGTCGGGGTGAGTCGGTGCGATCACGTCGGTGCAGGCCCGCAGAAGGACATGTGCGAGATTCCCGCTCAGTGGCTTGTCCTTGCACCAGGTGTAGACGAGCATCCGCAGACTCCGGCCATAGCGAGGGTCGCGGAGACCGCAGGCCAGTGCGTCCACCGCGGCCGCCAGTCGGACACGGCTCGCGGGTGCACTGCTCCACTTCTCCGCCAGAAGCGCCAGATCGAGTCCTCGACCGGTGCGCACGTACTGTTCGGCGAGCCGGCCGACCAGTCTCGTGCGCAGCTCCGCGCTGAGATGCGGATCGTCCAGCTCTGTGCTCTCGGCGGTCCAGATGCCGAACCGGTGCCGCAGATCGGGCATGTGGTCCCAGAAGTGGGCCCGGACCGCGACGTCATAGTCCAGTTTGCCGAAGCGCACATGGCCGTCCGGCCGGGCTGCCGCACCGATCTCCGTCAAGCGCTGGGCCAGGTCGGGGCCTTCGAGCGCAGGCATCTCGTCCTGAGGCGTGTCGTGGACGGTGAGCATGAGTGCGGCGCCCTGGTGGACGAGGTCGGCGTGCGCGCCGTGGAACATGGCGGTGGCGAACAGCAGCGCGCGCTGAGGTGCGGCGCACAGTGTGGCGACACAATCCGCGACCTCCTTGCGCCACGCGCTGTGTGCACGCGAGTTCTTGCACCAGGTGGCGAAGCCGTCTCGATCCGGAGCTGCCGCACGGGCTCGGCGGACGCGGTCGGCGAAGTGAGCGATCTCCTCCATCGGGGGCTGCTCTGCCAGGAACTCGTCCAGCGCGGGGGCGGGGAGCCGGAACTCCTCGTACGGTACGCGGTGGAGCCGTAGATGCCGCCGGAAGACTTCCATGGCAGGGGGACGGGCGATATCGGCCCGGTAGGGTTGCAGATGAGACTCCAGGCCGCCGTCGTGCGGCATGACGACCACGAGATGTGCCCCTTGTTCCAGTACGGCCTTGCGCAGTGCTGACAGGTCCCGGCGAGTCTGCGCCCATTGGGTGATGTCCGCCTCGGCAAGGTTCAGCAGCAGCCGGTCACCCGCGCCGACGAGACCGGGGCCGGTGAGGGCACCCTCCTCCTCACCGGGCAGAAGCTCGCGGAAGATACCCGCGGTTCGCTGAACCTCGTACAGCAGGACGCGCGCAGCCGCGGTCCTGCCGCTGCCCGGAGCGCCGCTCAGGATCACGGTGCTGCTGCCATGGAGTACCCGGCGTGCCGTGCTCATTCCTGTGGGGTCGACGAACTGCTGCCGCAGGAGCCGCAGCTGGTCATCGGCGATCCGGCGCGGACTTCGGGTGGTGGCCTCCTGTTCGGCAAGGCCCACATTGACGGTGTAGCTGTAGAAGTCGCCGGAACCGGAGTGGACTTGACCGCCGGGCTGCTCGATGTGCGTGGTGAAGGTCTCGCTCACCGTTCGTCGTCCCCGGAGCTGCCCGTGTCACCGAAGCGATGCCGGATGTCGCCGCGGTGATCGCCCTCGATGTTGGTCATGCCGTCGCCCGAGTAGTGCCGGCCACCGGAGACATGGTGCGAGTTCTGATAGATGTTCCCGCGGCCCGAATGAACGGGACCGGCCGACCCGTTGATCACTGTGCTGTTCAGGTCTCCGGCGAAGTCCCGGCTCTGTACGGCCGTTCCGGAGACGGTGCCGGTCGAGTTGGACACGGAACCGGGATCGGGTGGCGCTGCCTCGGCGTGCTCGAGGTCGTACAGCTCGGGGACCATCTCGGCCACCAGGTCGCCCAGGCGCTTGAGGTCGGCTTCAGCGTTCTGCGTGTCCAGCCGTACGGACTGCAGTTCGGCCAGCCTGGCCAGTTCGTCCGGCAGCCGTTCCTTGCTGAGGCGTTCCGTCCGCCTGCCGGCGAGGACGGGCACGACGGGAACCCCGCAGTCGAACGCCTCCATGATCTCCTTGCGGACCCAGTCTTCCGCATCATGCAGCCGGGACTGGAAGTTGAGCCAGTCGGGCCCGATCACCACCAGAACCAGCGCGCTACGACGCACGCCCATGAGAAGGGCGTCGGGGTATGCGGACCCCGGCGGGATCGAGTGCGAAGCGCGGAACGCCCGGTCCTTGCCGAATCGGTTGGCGAGCTCGTTGTCGATGAGGGCGGCGATGTCATTGCCGTCCCCCGTGCGGTAGTTGATGAACACGTCGGGCATGTGAGAGTCCTTTCAGGAAAAAGGAAGTCGGGACAGCACCGCCAGACGGGGCCCCAGCCGTCGCACCGCGGTGTGGGTGGAGTGGCGGGCCAGGACACGGGAGAGGCGACGCAGGTCGATCGTCACGGTGGCGGACCGTACGGCCGTGACCCCGTCGAGCAGTGGCGCCACCAGGTCGCAGGCATGGTCGATCTCGCCGTGCGACGCGTATGCCAGGGCCCGCCGTACGCCATAACGCACCTGCGTGCGTACGGCGTCAGGTGAGACCAGAGCGAGTTGCCGGTCCAGCTCTTCGGCAGCCCGGCCCGCCTCACCGAGGTCGAACAGGCACCATCCCGTGACCATGCCGACCGAATCGGGCAGGTGCATGCTGCCGATCACCGGAGTGTCATGGTCGATCTCCTGACGGGCCAGCAGGGTTCGGGCACGGTCCAGAGCACGCATGCAAGCGTCGCTGTCGCCGGCAAGAGCGTGTCCTTGTGCTTCGCGCTGCGCCGCCAGCCCGCGGATCCGCGTGGGAAGCGTGTCGCTCTGTGCCCGGCGTGCGAGCGAGACGGTCTGCTCGGCGTCGTCCTGGTAGAGCGTGACCAGGGCTCGCCGGACCAGAGCGTATCCGGCCAGTGCCCGGTCGCCGCCGGCCGCGGCCAGGTCCACCGCACGCTGCGTCCACCACAGCGCTGCCTGCTCGTTGCCCGTCTCCTGGACGAGCCAGCCCACGTACTCGGCATACCGGGAACCCAGCGCCAGCAATTCCCGTCGGGTGCGCGCATCCACGTGTGCGGACAACTCCCGCAGCGTGTGGGTCTGCGCTATCAGGCCAGGCAGCAAGATCCCGGGCTCAGCGCTCTGGCCGAGCCGCCGGTAGTGAGTGAACAGGGAACGCGACGCGTCCAGCATCCCCGCCCCCACGCCGCCGGTCGGTGACACGGGGATTTGGCCACCTGTGCGCCAGGTCATCAAGGAAGCCGCCCCGGCACCCACGACCTGCCGTCGCCCCACGGGCTGGAACCCGCCCGAGCCGTCCGGTGAAAGCTGCATCACCCACTCCTCCTCGTCGACCCCGTGCGGAGCCGGTTCCTTCGGGACGTCGCCGACGGTCAAGGCGACCAAAGAGATCAGTGCTCCGCCGGCGTGGAGGGCCGCGTCGCACAGCCGAGCCAGATCACGGCTGGGTGCTTTGATGCCTCGCTCGACCTTGCTCAGCTGCGCTTTGCTGTAGTGCACGGCGGAAGCCAATGCGGTGAGACTCAATCCGGCGTCCAGACGCCGCTTCCTCAGCTCTTCACCGAACTCGCTGGATGGCTGTGGCACGGAAACCTCCAGGACCGTCCGTCCAGGTGCAGAGGCCCGTCGCACGAAAGAGTGCGGCACCCCAGGCTGGCCGGACAAGGCGGATGGCACTGTTTCCCGTTTCCTCTCCCCTGACGGGAGGCGGTACGCACAGCGGGAGGGACCGGCCGGACCACGTCACTGTTCGGCCCCTCGAAGTCGTGTCCGACCGCGTTCCGGGCCGTTCCGGGCAGCCGTTCGCGCTACGCCCGCAAATGGCCTCGTACCCTTCGGGCAACCGGAAACCTGGAGGGCCCGACAACAAGTTGGAAAGGAGGAACCCGGGCAAGGTCTGCAAGGGCAGGCCGGACGCTGATCCTCCCCGAATCCCGAACCGTGTCCCGGTGTTCGCCGCCGTCGGTCACAGGGCGGTGGCGGCGCGGACCAGGCCTGCTACTGCCGTCGAGCGGCTGTGCGGTGGCCAGGCGATGACCGTGGTGACGTGGGCGGCGTCGAGGACCGGTACGGCGGTGAGGTCCTCGCGCAGGCCGGTGCGGCCCGACTCCGGCACGACCGCGCAGGCGCGGCCGAGGGCGATGAGCTGGGTGAGTTGCGTGTGGTCGCGCACCTGCGGTCCGGGGCCGTCCGGGAAGGTGCCGTCAGGGCCGGGCCAGCGGGGCAGGGGGAGGTCGGGAAGGCCGGTGACCTCGGCGAGCCGCACCTGGGGGCGGGCGCCGAGCGGGTGGCCCGCCGGGAGGATCACGACCTGACCCTCGGAGTGCAGTTCCTCGGTGTCGAAGCCGGCCGTGTCGTCGAACGGCCGGTGCAGCAGGGCCACGTCGGCCCGGCCGTCGTGCAGCAACCGTGTCTGCTCGCCCGGCCCGCACAGCGCCACGTCCACGGTGACGGCGCCGGGCTCGGCGGCGTAGGCGTCGAGGAGTTTCGCGAGCAGTTCGCCGGAGGCGCCCGCCTTCGCGGCCAGGACCACGGCGGGGCGGCCGGTCGCCGCGAGAGCGGCCCGTCGCGTGCGCCGTTCGGCGGCCTCCACGGCGTCCAGCGCCGCCCGGGCCTCCCGCAGCAGGACCGCCCCCGCGTCGGTCAGGCTGACACCCCTGCTGCCGCGTTCCAGCAGGAGCGTGCCCAGGCGCCGTTCGAGCCCGCCGATCGCCCGCGACAGCGGGGGCTGGGCGATCCCGAGCCGCCGCGCGGCCCGGCCGAAGTGCAACTCTTCGGCTACCGCGACGAAGTACCGCAGCTCACGTGTCTCCACCCCGCCAGCCTAACCGGGACGACCAGGAGCGATACCCGGGCGGTATCGCCGTCCACCCAGTCGGTCTTGGACGCCCTGCCCGACGGGGGAGAAGTATCGAGGTCATGAGTGAGACGAACACCGTGAACAACAAGGTCGCGCTGGTGACCGGGGCCAACAAGGGCATCGGCTACGAGATCGCCGCCGGGCTCGGCGCCCTCGGCTGGTCCGTCGGAGTCGGCGCGCGCGACGAGGAGCGGCGCGAGGCCGCCGTGGACAAGCTGCGCGCGGCCGGAGCCGACGCGTTCGGCGTGCCGCTGGACGTGACCGACGACGCCAGTGTGACAGCGGCGGCCCGGCTGCTGGAGGAGCGGGCCGGGCGGCTCGACGCGCTCGTCAACAACGCGGGGATCACCGGCGGCGGACCGCAGGAGCCCACCACGGTCGACGTGGACCGGGTACGGGCGGCGGTGGAGACCAACGTGATCGGCGTCATCCGCGTCACCAACGCCCTGCTCCCTCTGCTGCGCCGCTCGCGGTCGCCGCGGATCGTGAACGTCTCCAGCAGCGTCGGCTCCCTCACGCTCCAGACCACGCCCGGCGTCGACGTGGGCCCCATCGCCGTCGCCTACGCACCGTCGAAGACGTTCCTCAACGCCGTCACCGTGCAGTACGCCAAGGAACTGGCCGGCACCGACATCCTGATCAACGCCGTCTGCCCCGGTTATACGGCGACGGACCTCAACGGCTTCCGCGGAGTGCGCACCCCCCAACAGGGCGCGGTCGCCGCGATCCGACTGGCCACCATCGCGGACGACGGCCCGACGGGCCACTTCTTCGACGACGAGGGGGAGGTCCCCTGGTAACACCCCTCCGGCGCGCGCCGCCTCGGTGGGACGGCGTACACGCGCCTTGATGGCTGGTGGCGTGACGAGGTGCCGGGGCGGCCCTTCCACCGGCCCTCTTGCCGCCCGCCGGTCCCCCTCGGGGTCAGCTTGCTGCCTTTTTGAGGAGGGTGGTGATCTGGTCTTCGAGGGCCGGGGTCAGTTCCGTCAGGGCGTAGGCGATCGGCCACATGGTGCCGTCGTCCAGGGCGGCCTGGTCGCTGAAGCCGAGCGTGGCGTAGCGGGACTTGAACTTCTGCGCGCTCTGGAAGTGGCAGACGACCTTGCCGTCCCTGGCGTACGCGGGCATCCCGTACCAGAGCTTGGGTGCGAGGTGCGGTGCGGTCGCCTTCACGAGGGCGTGGATCCGCTCGGCGAGGACCCGGTCGGCCTCCGGCATCTCGGCGATCTTGGCCAGCACGTCCTGCTCGGCCGCGGCCTCCTTCTCCTCCCGGGACGAACCCCGTCGCGCCGCCGCCTTCCGCTGTTCCAGCGCGTGCTCCTTCATCGCCGCCCTCTCGTCGGCGCTGAACGCGGTGTTTGCGGAGTTGTCGGCGGACGACTGCGTGGACTGCATGGCAGGTTTCCTCTCGTACAGGGATACGGCTCGTACAGGGATACGGCGGGATGGCGCAGGACAGGGGTGGGGCGTGACGATGGTCGCCGGGGCGTGCCGGAGGCGCGGGCTACTCCCAGGTGAAACCGTCCGGGTCGGTGAAGGGGGCGCCGGCGCCGGCGAGGACGACGCGGTGCGAGCCGTCGCCGTCGGCGGGGACGCCGAGGTCCTTGGCGAGGCCGCTGCGCTTGTACAGGGCCAGCTTCAGGGCGCCGGACCCGTCGGAGGCGAACTCGGCGTACTTGCCGCCGAAGCTCTTGGCCACGGTGAGACCCTGGCCGACGTAGAAACGCTTGGTCGCCTTGACGTCCTCGACACCGAGCAGGAGGACCATCTCGTCGATCCGGCGGGTGGCCGGGCCGGTGTCCTTCTTGGCCGACGTCGCGATCTTCCAGATCGTCCCGTCGGGGGCCTGGACGACGCCGCCGTAGCCCCACAGCGACTTCGCCGCGGGCTTGAGCACGGTCGCGCCGGCGTCCACGGCCGCTCGGAGGAAGCCGTCGACCGTGGCGGGCCCGGACACCGTCAGCGCCAGGGTGAAGCCCCGGAAGCCGGTCGCGGTCGCCGCGGAGGCCTTCAGCCGCAGGTGGTCGGCCACCCCGAAGGCGGTGTAGAAGCGCTGGGCGGCCTCGAGGTCGGCCACTTCGAGGGTGACGGACGCGAGGAACGTGTGGGACGCGGTGGAAGCGGTGGTTGCCATGTCCTTCACGCTAGGGGGTGCCGGGTGGCCGGCGCTTCTCGAATCCTGACCGGTGTCGGGCGTTCGCCGTCCACCCCTGCCGGCCCCGGTCACAGGCCGCCCGTGTTGAGCAGCCGGTTGGGGGTGTCGGAGCGGACCCCGCGCAGGACGCCACGGGTGGCCGTGTGATCGAGCCAGACGTGGACCTCGCGGGCCGTGGCACGGGGATGGGCGGACAGGTACAGGGCGATCACGCCGGTCGCGTGAGGTGCGGCCCAGGACGTGGCGCCGCCCTCCTCGGTGACCGTGCCGCCACCGGCCAGCGCGGCGGTGACCTTCTGACCGGGGGCGTACAGGTCGACGCATCGCCCGTAGCCCGACCCGTAGGAGCCGCTGTCGCTCCACGCCCGGTCGTTCGACGTCGAGGCCGCCACCACGATCGTGCCGGGGACGCCGGCGGGGGAGTGCTTGCAGGCGTCGTCATGGAAGTTGCCGGCCGACACCACCGTCGGGATCCCGGCGGCGACCATGGCCTTCACGGCGGACTCCAGGGCCGGCGACCGGTGGTCGAGGTTGAGCGACATGTTCACCACGGCGGGCTTCTGGGCGTGCGCCGTGACCCACTTGACCGACTTCACCAGGGCCGCTTCGGCCGCCGCCGGGGACCCGCCGCCCTCGCTCTCGCACAGCACGCCCTGGACCCGCACGAGTTCCGCCTTCGGCGCCACCCCGTACTTCGCTCCGCCGATGACGCCCGCGACGAACGTGCCGTGACCGAGCCCGTCCTCGCCGAAGCAGTCGCCGGAGTCCTTCGGGCCCAGGAAGTCGGCGCCGAGCTTGGCGCGTCCGCCGAACTCCTTGTGCCCGATGTCCATCCCGGTGTCGATCACATAGACGTGGACGCCCTTGCCCGTGGCCCTGGTGGTGAGCTTCCCGTTCAGTGGCCGCGAACGCTGGTCGAGGATGTCGAGATTCCAGGGGACGTGCCGGGTGAGGGGCGGCGTCGCGTTCGCCGACAGCGCCCCCACGTCGTCGGACGACGAGCCGTGCTCGGACGACGCCCCCGACTGCCCTTCGGCCGAGCCGGTGGAACCGGTCAAGCCGGTGGTGTCGGTCGAGCTGGTCGACCCGGTCGACTTGCTCGACCCCGTTGGCGCCCCGCCGCTCTCGGACGTCGTGTCGCCCTTTCCCCCGCAGCCCGCCACCCCGAGCACCGTCGTCATGGCCACCACGATGAGACCGGCCTTCGTCATGTTCCGCGCCACCACGTCCCCCATTCCCCTGCCGCGTACACAGTCGGCGCACAAGACGGCCACGGAAGCCGAACGGTTCCCGTGGACGCCCGCGCCCGAGGGCGGGGAGTCAGACTCTCCAGGAGCGCAGGACGTCCGCGACGGCGTAGATCGTCAGCCGGCTCTCGCCGATCTTTCTGACCAGGTCCGAGAAGCCGCCGTACGGGGGATCGACGCCCTCTCCCGACTGATCCATGTACTGGCCCGCGACGAACGCGGCGAACAGGCTGTTGCGGTGCGGCAGCGGCTCGAGCCGCACGATCGTGTGCAGCAGAGCGGCCGCCCGCCACGCGACGTCGGGGTCGGACGCGGCGAGGGTCGGCATGCGGGTCCGGTGCCGTGCGACGGCCGCCACCAGCGCCGAGTAGTCGGTGACCGACACGTCGTCGCTGCCCAGGGCGGCCTCCTGGACGTCCAGGAGCCAGGGGACGTCGATGTAGAGGATCTCGCTCATCAGGCGGCCGTGGCTCCCTGCCCGCGCTGCGACGGGGGAACCTCGTCGGGGAACGCCTCGTCGAACTCGGCGCGGAGCCTCTCCGCCCAGGAGGAGGCGCCCGCGACGAACCGCTTGCGGTGCATCTCGCGGACACCGAGGTCGTGCATGTACTGCTTCAGGCTCTTTCCCTCGGCCGCGGCAGCCGTGCGCACGCCTTCCATTTCTTCTTCGGTGAAGGTCACATTCAGAGACGGCATACCATGATGGTACCGATCAGGTACCTGACGTTGCCACCCCGGTGGGCAGGCGGGCGGGCGGGCAGGTCAGGGGCCGGTCGCGTTGCCGAGGGCGCGGCGGTACGCGTGCTCGTCGTCGTCCTCGAACACGGTGAAGACGACGCGGTCGAATCGCCCGGGGTGCGCGGCGATCCACTCCGCGACGGTGTGCAGGGCCACCGGTGCGGCCTCCTCCTTGGGATAGCCGAAGACGCCGGTGCTCACGGCGCAGAAGGCGAGGGTGCGAACGGAGTCCACCTCTGCGGCCAGGTCCAGGCAGGCACGGTAGGAGGAGGCGAGCGCATGGGCGTCGTACGTCTGAGGACGGCCCTGGACGACCGGCCCGACCGTGTGCAGGACGTACCGGGCCGGCAGGTGGTAGCCGCGGGTGATCTTGGCGGTGCCGGTGGGTTCTGGTGCTCCCTGCGCCGTGACGACCGTACGGCAGTCGTCGCGCAGACGAGGTCCGGCGGCGTTGTGGAGAGCGTTGTCGATGCAGGCGTGCCGCGGGCGGAAGCAGCCGAGCAGTCGGCTGTTGGCGGCGTTGACCACGGCGTCGGCGGCCAACGTGGTGATGTCTCCCCGCCACAGGACGGTACCGGCGGCGGCGGGGAAGCCGGCTCCGGGGAACTCCTCGGCAACTGTCGGGAGTTCGAGCGCCGAGACCGCGGGTCGCAGGTGCCGCTCCGCGCCGAGGAGAGCGTCCAGCTCCTGCTCCGTGCCCTCCGGCAGCGGACCAGGGGTTCGGACGGTCAGCAGAGCGCGCAACAGCCGTCGTCGCATTGTCGCGTCCGCACCGGCGCCCGGGTCCTCGGTGTCGGCGAGGCTTCGCACCTCGTCGGCGTGCAGCCCGAGCAGGGACACGGCCGGATCGGTGCTGAGCAGACGCAAGGCCGTCCGCACGTGGGCGTCCAGCCGGGCGGGCTCGGCCGGGGGCGCGGTCGGACGGAAGGGTTCGTCCAGGGCGACGGCCGACCGGTAGGCGGCGAGCGGCAGCGCAGAGAACGGTTCCCCCGTCTCGTCGGAGGTGTTGTAGGCGTCGGAATCGGCGCGGATCGGAATCATCGGGGGCTCCGGGCTGGAAGGCGTGCGGTGAGCGCGGTGTGACGATGTCCGGCGCTCGCACGGGAGGATGTGCGGGCGCCGGACATCGGCGGTCGGGCCAGGTCCCGGGGACGCCGGTGGTGGACCGTGGCGCGGCTACCGCTGGTCAGAACAGGCCGTTGCCGTGCGGCAGTTCGGCCGGGACGGGTGCGATGACGTCCCAGTGCTCGACGATCCTGCCGTCGGCCACGCGGAACAGGTCGTAGTAGGCGACCGGCACACCGAACTCGCCCTCGGACTGCGTCAGGACGAACTCGCCCTCGGCGATGACCTGGTGGACCTTCTTGTAGACCAGGTTCCTGCCCTGCTCGGCCCACTTGGCCGCGGCCGCGCCGAAGCCGTCGAGACCGTCGGCGGCGTCGGTGTTGTGCTGATGGTAGGTCTCGGTGGAGATGTAGTCGGTGAGCACCGAGTAGTCGGCGCCGACGAGGACCTTCTCGGCGAACTCGGCCACCAGCGCACGGTTGGCGTCGGTCTTGCCGGTCTCGCTGACCGCGGCGGGGCCGTCGGTCTGGGAGCGGCCGGACACGGTGTTCTCGACCAGCGGGGTGAGGGCGTCCCAGTGCTCGGCCAGCTTGCCGTCGGCGTCGATCCGGAAGATGTCGAAACCGACCAGCGGGTCCGGGCCGAAGCCGTGGTAGATGCCGTGCAGGGCGACCAGGTCACCGTCCGCGATGACGCGGGCGCCCTCGTAGCGGAAGTCGGCACCCAGGCTCGCGACGAGCCCGCGCAGTGCCTCGGGCCCGTCGGCGGCGAGCGCACTGTGCTGGCGGTAGTTCGCGGCCACCCAGCGGTCCACCGCGGACGGGTCCTTGTCGCCGAACAGCTCGGCCGCGGCCTGGAGGACGATGTTCTTCGCGTTGCTCATGGCTCTCTTCCTTGTTCGTGGGCCCGCGCCTGATGGCGGGCGGGAGGCCGGATGGCCTTGTGTTCAAACTAGGTCGACGACTCACGGCTCACCCGTATGAACGTTGACTGATTCTGTTCAAAAAGCGACACGCCTCGATCCGGTGTCGCTGGATCGCGGGCGGAGACGCGTGCTCGGCCCCGCCCGCCGCCCGCCGGGGCAGCCCTCGTGGCGGTGACGCGGGCGGTGTGCGGTAGGGCCGCAGGGTCAGAGGCCGAGTTCGCCCAGAGCCGCCTCCGCGCCGAGCGGGACGGACAGGGCTCGTGTGCCGAGGTCCGCGGGGACGTCCGCGTGGTCGGGATTGATCCGCACCAGCCTGGCCCCGGGCGTCCGGCGGACCACGTCCTCCATGGGTCGCCGGATCACCCCGGGGGTGTTGAAACCGGCGCCGATCTCCACCACGAGCAACGAGCCGGCCGTGGACGCGTCGTCGAGCCAGTGCCGCAACCGCCGCCCCGCCGGCAGGTAGGCGTCGTCGACGAACTCCGGTCCCACCCGGATGTTGGGAAAGGCCTCGCCGCCGCAGCGAGGGCAGCGGGGCAGGGCCCGGGGATCGTTCACCCGGCCCGTGTCGCGGTCGTACGCGGCGAGGACCGTGTCGAGGAACGGTCGGCTGGACCAGGTGTCCCGTGTGCAGGGAACCGTGCACTGCAAGCGGCCGTAGTCGCCCTGCGGGGTGAAGACCCGGTCCGCCTCGAAGCCGTTGCGGGCGAACAGGGCGTCGACGTTGGACGTCATCACCTGGTGGTCACGTCCGCCGACGAGTTCCCTCAGCCTGCGGTAGAGGGGATTGGGCTCGGTGCCGTAGCGGATGTCGTCGATGTGGACGGCCCAGTAGCCCCACATCATGTCCTTCGGCAGGGGTGCGCCGAGCAGGTAGCGCGAACGCAGGCCGAGACGGTGCAGCGCGGGCAGCAGTTCCCTGAAGCGTTCGGCGTCCCCGTAGTCGTAGCCCGCGGCCGCGCTCAGGCCCGCGCCGGCGCCGATCAGTACCCGGTCCGCCCCGTCGAGCCAGGAGCGGAGGGTGTCGCGGACCGGCGCGGTCGCCATGGCCGGGACCCCGCGAGCCACCGGCGGAACCGCCGGGTTCGCCGGGCCCGGCGCAGGGCCTGCACCGGCCCCCGCAGGAGCCGGGGGCGCGGCGGAGGTATCGGTCGCGGGTGGCGGTCCGGTGGGGCGGTTCACGGTGTTCACGGCGCACGGGTCCTTTCCTGTTTCCGCCAACGGGACGTTCCGTTCTTGTGGCGGTGACGCCAACGTAGGAGCGTGGCAGCAAGAGAGCCGGATAGACTTCCGACTGATGATGGCCAAAAAGCGACATGTCTCCGCGCGCGAGATCCCGGAGGTCCCGTTCGCCGCACCGGCGGGCACACCCACCGGGGTCGAGGTCATGCCGCTGACGGAACTCCGGCGGCGCGTGCCCGAGCACATCCTCGCGCGGCCTCAGCGTCCCGACTTCCATCACCTGCTCACCCTCACCGAGGGCGACCTGCGCCATGGCGTCGACTTCGACGACTACGCCCTGCGGCCGGGCTCGTGGCTGTGGGTGCGCCCCGGGCAGGTACAGCAGTGGGGGGACGTCGCCGAAGCCGAGGGCACGCTGATCCTCTTCCGGCAGGACGCGCTGGACCCGGCCACGGCGACGGCCGCCCGTGTCGACGACCCGTATGCGCCGGTCCTCACCACGCCCGTCGCCGCCGACGCCGAGGCGGTGGCCCTGGCGGCGGAGCACCTGAGCCGAGAGTTCCAGGCGCTCGGCCACCTTCCTCTGGAGGTCCACACGGCGGCCCTGCGCCACCTCCTCGCCGTGCTCCTGCTGAGGCTGGCCCACCTCACCGTCCCGGTCGGCGGAGCCGCGGCGGAAGCGGACGAGACGTATCTGCGGCTCCGTGACGCGGTCGAACGTCACTTCACCGGCACCCGGCGGGTGGAGGACTACGCCCGCATGCTCGGCTATTCGGGCCGTACCCTCGCGCGGGCGACCCTGGCCAACGCCGGGCTCAGCGCGAAGGAGTTCATCGACCGGCGGGTCGTCCTGGAGGCGAAGCGGCTGCTGGCGCACGGCGACGAGACCGCGGCACAGATCTCGGACCACCTCGGCTTCGTCACGCCTTCCCAGTTCAGCAAGTACTTCGCCCAGCGCACGGGCCGATCGCCGATCGACTTCCGCAAGGAGACCAGGGGACGCGCGACGAGCGGCCCGCCCTCCGGCCGTCCGGGCCAAGCCCCGTTCGACGCAGCGCTGCGACGGACTGCCGAAACTAGGCGCTAATCTCTCTACTCGCCGACGGTCCCGTAGGGCGGATGCCTCGTCGCAATGAAGGAGCGAGTGGTATGGAAATCGTGTCGTCGCGAAAGATCACCACGTTCTTGATGTTCGAGGGAAACGCCGAGGACGCGATGACCTTCTACATCTCCCTCTTCGACGATGCCGAGGTCGTCGGCCTCACCCGCTACGGCGCCGACGGTCCCGGAAAGGAAGGGACTGTGCAGCACGCGACCTTTTCGCTGGCGGGTCAGGAATTCATGTGCATCGACAGCCCGGTGCAGCACGAATTCACGTTCACTCCCGCGGTCTCGCTCTTCGTGCAGTGCGAGGACGAAGCCGAACTGGACCGGCTCTACGCGGCCCTCTCCGAGCAGGGCACGACCCTCATGCCGTTGGGCGACTACGGCTTCAGCGCCAAGTTCGGCTGGGTGAACGACCGGTTCGGCGTCTCCTGGCAGCTGAACCTGCCCGCGTGAGGGCGCGTGCGAGCCCGCGGGTCGTCCCGGCCGCCGGCGTGCCGCGGTGCACGCCGGGGACCGTTCCGCGCACAGTGGACTCAGCAGTGGGTTCAACGGCCGTCGCGCAGCAGCGCGCAGACGAAGTTCTCCTCGATGACGCGCAGTCGCTCGAGACGCGCGGGATCCGTGGTCCTGTTGATCTGGCTCGTGACCGAGAAGGTCAGTGAGCGCCGCCCGTCGGGAGTGGCGGCCACCAGCTGCGTGTAGCCCGGGAAGTTGCCGGTGTGGCCCAGCACGACACCGCACCGCGTCGTATAACGGAAGATGCCCAGCCCCACGGCGTTGCGTCCCGGACCGGCGGGCTCGGACGCCCCCGCGATCCACTGGCGCTGCTCCCGCAGCAGACCCTTGTCGTAGAGCGCCCCCGAGGCGTAGCCGCGGATGAACCGGGTCATGTCGGCCGGCGTGGAGATGATGCCCCCGGAGGCCCACGCGCCGGAGGCGCTGACCAGCTCGCTGACGTCGAGCGGCGCGGCCGGGTCACTGACGTCGTACCCGTGCAGGTAGGGCTCGGGGATGCGGTAGCCCTGCGGGAGGCTGGTGTCGCGCAGCTCCAGCGGCCGGTACACCAGACGCCGCAGGAGCTGCTCGTACGGTGTGCCGGTGACCGCCTCGGCCATCAGGGCGACGGCGATGTTGTCGGAGTTGGAGTACGCGTACCGGCTGCCCGGGGGAAACAGCAGGGGTTCGTCGGCGACGTAGTCGAGCAGGCGGCGGGAGTCGAACTGGTGGCGCGGGTCGGCCGAGACCACCGCGACGAACCCGGGGGCCTGCGAGTAGTCCGGCAGTCCGCTGGTGTGGTTCAGCAGCTGCCGCAGCGTCACCTTGCCCCAGGCGGCCGGGAGTTGCGGAAGCCGCTTGCGCAGGGTGTCGTCCAGGTCCAGTGCGCCGCGGTCGACGAGGTACAGCGCCACCGCCCCGCTGAAGGCCTTGGCCGTGCTCGCGATCCGCATGTGGTCCTGCGCGCGCGGCGGGCGGCCGGTCGTCAGGTCGGCGACACCGGCCCGCAGCACCCGGGTCCGCTTGCCGTCGCGCAGCAGGGCGATGATCGCGGGCGGACCGCCCGGCTCGCTGACGAACCGGTCGATCTGGCTCTGGAGCGTACGGTCGTCCACGGGCCCGGCACCGGCACGGGCTCCGGATCCGGCTGCGGTGCCGGTGGCGGCGGGGACCAGGACCGCCACGGAGGCGGCCGCGACGACGAACACGGATCCGAGACGTCGTCGCGGAACGGCCCGGAAGGGCCGGGTGGGGCGCAGAGGCATCGAGGCTCCTCGAAGTGGGCGACGGCAGTGCGGATCAAGCCTCACCGGACCCGGGTACCGGCGCCGCATCCTGTTGCTGCAAACAGCCCAGTCGGCCGGCGACGCGTCGCTCGCCTCCGCCCCGCCGCTCACGGGTCCGGTCCCTGCACCTCACCCCGCGCCGTCCCCCGACGGCGCCCGGTGCCCGGGGCCTGCGGTGCGGTTGCTACCTCGAGCCGTCGACGAGCCCCGGCTGCGGGAGGGGGCAGGTGAGGGGAAGGACGCGTTCGGTCAGCCGGCCGGTGAGGCGGCCGTCGGTGACGGCGGGTCCCTCGACCCAGTCCGCAGCCGTCAACTGGTCCACCAGGCAACGTAGTTCGACCAGGTCGACTGCGCAGGTGACGGCGAGGCGGTCCAGGTCGATGCCGTCGCCGCCGGTTCCCAGGCGTCCGTCTGCGGTGCACCGGGTGGCCAGAGTGAGGGCGAGGAACCGCGTGCCGGGAGCGGCTCCGGCCTTGCGGAGCTTCTTGTCCGAGACGACGCGCTGTGCCCAGCCGCTGAGCTTGGGGCGCACCTTCTTCCCGAACGCGAACGGCGCGGGAGCGTCCGTGCGCGGTGTGAGGGAAGGGACCGTGAGGGAGACGGGGTTCTCGGGCCGGGAGGCGAGCAGTTCGGCGGGTGTGCCGGGGATGTGCAGCCAGCCGCAGTCGGTCAGCCGCGCGATCAGGTCCTCGGGCTCGCTCAGACCCATCCCGGTGAGATCCTGGCCGACGAGGTGACCCGTGCCGGAATGCGCGGTGCGCAGGGTCAGCATCGTCACCAGCAGCCGCACCTGAGGGCCCGGCAGCGGGGCGGTGGCGACGACGTGGGCCAGCACGGACCGCGCGTGATCCCACTGGGCGGCGCCGGTCAGCAGGCGCGCCACGGGCGGACGGTCGCCCGCCGCGGACAGTCCGGTGCGGTGCTCGTGCTGGGCGCGGGCGGCGTCGGCGGCCTGCTCGGCTCGCCGCGCGTCCAGCCTCAGCCGGCGGTCGCCGCAGGCCTCGGCCCAGGCCGCGAAGGCGTGCGCCTTGCGGGTGTGAAGGTCCGCCAGGAGCGCGAGATCGGGCTGGTCACGCCGCTGGTAGGCGCGGAAGAGGTCGCCGAGTGCGACGAGTTCGTCCCGCAGTTCGACGGGCCTCAGATCGTCCGGGACGACGCGTTGGGCGATCGTCGCCGGTCGTGGGCGATGCCGCGTGGGAGTGGGGCGCGCAGGAGGAACCTGCGCGCCGGACTGGGCCGAACGGTCGGAGAACCGCGGTGTTCCCGCGCCCGGGCCCCCGCCGGGACGGCCGTCCGCACCGGCGCCCGCGCCTGCACCCGTGGCCGCGTTCGCGGTCGTGAGCGGCGGACCGCCGGCGTCCGGCGGCCCCGATGCCGGAGCGGCGGCGGTCGTCCGCGCCCCGGGGATGGCGGCCGCGCACCGCGAGCAGCATTCGAGGGCCCGCCACCAGCGTCCGGCACGATCGGCGATCACGGTCAGGACGACCGGACCGCCGCATCGCCACGGCTCGGTACGCGCGGAGCGGTCGGTGTCGGGGACATGGGCGTGACAACCGTCCGCCCGGCACGCGCACTGTGCTGTGGGCCTGGGGGAGACCGCGGCGCGCAGGTGAGCCTTCAGGTGGGCGACGGCGGCTCGACGGCCGTCGGCCGCGGACGGCAGACGCAGGTCGGCGCACGCGGGGCGGCTGCACGACACGCGCACCTCCGCACTGCCCCGTCCCGCGGCATCCAGACGCACCGTCCACCGGCGCCCCGGCACCCGCTCGTTCAGCTCGCTGACCGACGCCTGCGTCATCGCCCTCTTCCTCCCGCGTGGTGACTTTGACGGCTGCTCCGCTGTCTAACGTCCGAACCGATGCCCGGTCGCGGGCTCCGGTCAGGGAAAACCGCGGGCGCGGGCGCCGCCCGGCAGGAGACCGAGGGGCGGGTACGTCCGACGACCGCGGGGCGGCCGACAGGCCTTCAGGTCGCCCGGACCGCGGGCGCTCGTTTCGGCACGCCGGTGTCCCGGCGGTAGTGCCTGCGATACCCGGAGTCGGGCAGCACAGGGGTTGGTGACGCACACCGTGCGGACGCGAATCTGAAGCCATGACCCGACGTACAGCAATGATCGTTCCTTCGGTCCTCCTCTCCCTCGGCGCGGTGGCGGTCGCCCCTCCGGCCGTCGGGGCCTCCGCGCACGCGTCACCCCGCGCGATGTCGCTGTCGGCGCCGATGCCGACACCGGTATTGCGGGCATCGGCTGCTTCCGGGGGGCACGTCGAAAGCGTGGTCGCCGCTGTCGAGCACAGCGCCCACCCGCTGAAGAGCACCGAGCCGCAGGGCGGTCTGAGGGACCTGGACGCCCTGGGCCGCATGGTCGCGGACGCCGACGTCGTGGGTCTGGGCGAGGCCACGCACGGGTCCCGGGACTTCTTCCGGATGAAGCACCGGGTCTTCCGCTACCTGGTCGAGAAGAAGGGCTTCCGGTCCTTCTCCCTGGAACTGCCCTGGAGCAGCGGTGTGCGGATCGACGACTACGTACTGCACGGCAAGGGAGACCTGAAGGACATCGCGCGCGAGGAGTTCCAGGGTGCCTACCGGATCTGGAACAACCAGGACTACATCGACCTGATCGAGTGGATGCGCGCCTACGACGCCCGGCACCCGCACGACCCGGTGCGGTTCCTGGGCGACGACATGGGCTACGCCGGACCGGAGCTCTACCAGCGCGTGAGCGGCTATGTGGCCGACAGCCTGCCCAGCCTGTCGGAACGTGTGGCCGAGCTCTACCGCGGCCTGCCGCCGACCACCGACGCCGGCACCTACTACACGGAGTACCTCCAGCTGCCGCTGACCGAGCGCGAGGAGAGGGCGGCACGGACGCGCGAGGTGTACGAGCTCCTGCGGAAGCAGCGCCCGCGGACCGCCGCGGACCGGCGGAAGCACCTGTGGGCGGTGCAGCACGCCAGGGCCATCCACCAGATGGCCGAGGGATTCTCCTTCGACATCACCGACGACGCCCAGGTCGCGGCGATGATGAAGTACCGGGACCGGACGATGGCCGAGAACGTGGCCTGGTGGCACCGGTACTCGGGCGACCGCATCCTGCTGTCGGCGCACAACACCCACGTGTCGTACGACTCGTTCGACGTGCGCTACCCCAAGACGCAGGGCGCCTTCCTGCGGGACACGCTCGGCAAGGACTATGTCAGCATCGGCTTCAGCTTCTACAAGGGTGCCTTCAAGGCCTTCGGGACCGACGACGACGTGATACGCACCTACCGTGTGGACGCCGCGAAGCCGGGCTCCAACGAAGAAGTCCTGGACAGGGCACGCCAGGACGACTACATCCTCGACCTGCGCACCGCCCCGGCCGCCGCGCGCACATGGCTCGCCACGTCGCGTGCCACCTGGAACATCGGCGCCGGCTGGCCCGATCCGACGGAGTACCGGACCGCCCTCGGCAAGGCGCACGACATCCTCATCCACCTGCACGACGTCGAGGCCACCACGTACCTGGGCAACTCCTGAGGCACCGACCCGACACGCCTGGAGGAACCCGGAGGAAACCTCATCCGTGGCCGGTGTCCGCGCGGAATGGAGGGTGACCATGTGTTCCGGAACGAGGAGGCCGCCGTGCCGTCACACCAGACAGCTCCCGGGGAATCCGTGTGGGACTACCCGCGTCCGCCCGCCCTGCGCCGCGACACCCGACGCGTCGTCGTCGAGTGCGGCGGCGAGATCGTCGCCGACACCACCGGCGCCCTGAAGATCCTCGAGACCAGCCACCCGCCCGTGTTCTACGTGCCACCGGCCGACGTCCGGGGAGACCTCCTGCGTCCCAGCGCGCACCACACCTGGTGCGAGTGGAAGGGGGGCGCCGACTACTGGGACGTCGTGGTGGGATCCGACGTCCGCCCCCTGGCCGCCTGGAGCTACCCCGACCCCCGGCCGCCCTACGAGGAACTGGTCGGCCACTTCGCCTTCTACGCCTCCCGGGTCGACCGCTGCGCCGTCGGCGACACCATCGTGCAGCCGCAGGAGGGCGACTTCTACGGCGGCTGGATCACTCCCGAGATCCGGGGGCCGTTCAAGGGCGGCGCGCACACCAGGGGCTGGTGAGGTCACAGCAGCGTCCGCCGGTGCGTCAGCCGCACCGGCGGACCGTCGTAGCTGTGGACCGGCGGACCGGCGGACCGGCGGACCGGGGCCGCGCCCGGGGTGGGCGCGGCCGGATCGCTGGCGGGAGGGGTGCCCTACAGGGTGACCATCCGCACCAGGAAGAACGCCGCGAAGAGCAGGCAGCCGATCGCGATGAGGGCGACCCAGATACGCGGGTGTTCCCAGATGCCGCCGTCGGGTCGTTCCTGGTGGGCTTCGGCGGTCGATCCCTCGGCGGCGGGCGTCTCGCCGGGTGGGCGCAGCGGCTCGCTCATGGTCACACCCCGTGGACGAGAGGGGCGGGGGAGTCGTCGGCGAGGGCGGCCGCGGGACGCTCGTAGTTCGCCAGGGCGAGCCCCAGGGCGAAGAAGGTGGGGGCCCATTCACCGACGAAGATGCCCCAGCGGTCGGCGCGCTCCAGGCTCTCGTTGCGGCTGGAGGCCAGCCATGAGGCGAGGGACAGGCCGATGGAGGCCGTGGCCGCCAGGTACGCGTGCTCGCTCTTGACGCCGGCCTCGTGCAGTGTCTTGACGATCATGAATGCTCCTCGGGCGGGGACACGGGTCCGCATCTCGCGACGGACGCGAAAAGCGTCATATCGGGATGCAGTGTGACAAATGGTTCCGCTCGAGGAGGGTGCTCGGATGCGTTCGGACGCCGTCGCTTGCCGTCGCTCCCCCATGTGGGCGCGCGGGGCCGGCGGGACGCGGGCCGCTGCGGTGACGTCACCGTACGGCCGATCCGGCGAATCCGGCCGCGGTGCATCCGCTCGGGGGCCGGGGTGCGAAGTGGTCATCGCAGGGGACAAGGGCTCTCGTTCCGGACCCCCGAGCCGGAACGAGAGCCTGTCCCCGCGGTGTGGCCCGCCTTCGTCAGGCGGCGGGGCTGCCCGCCGTCCACTCGCTCCACGACATGTTCCAGTCGCTGAGGCCGTTGCCCGGGGCCAGCCGGGTCTTGTCCACGGAGTTCTTGACGATCACGACGTCGCCGATCATGGAGTGATCGAAGAACCACGCGGCGGGCTGACTGCCGTCGCCGCCGTTCCTGACGTCCTTCAGGCCCACGCAGCCGTGGCTGGTGTTGACCTTGCCGAAGACCGAGTCGGCGCCCCAGTAGTTGCCGTGGATGAACGTGCCCGAGTCGGTCAGGCGCATGGCGTGCGGTACGGCCTTGATGTCGTACGAGGGCTTGCCGTCCTTCTCCGTGAGGCCGACGCTCGCGCCGTTCATGTGGACGTGCCGGAACTTCTCGGAGACCACCATCTGGCCGTTGTACGTCGGGTGCTCGTCGCTCCCCGACGAGATCGGGATGGTCCTGATCGTCCTGCCGTCCCGGGTGACGGTCATCTGCTTCGTCTTCGCGTCCACCGTGCTGATCTGGCTCCGGCCGACCGTGAACGTGACCGTCTTCTGGACGCCGTCGCGGGTGAGCGTGACGGTGACGGTGGAACCGGCCTGCCAGTAGTGCTCGGGACGGAAGTCCAGGCGGTGGTCGCCGAACCAGTGGCCCACGACCTGCTGACCGCTGCTGGAGCTGACCTGGATCTCCGACTCCACCGCGGCCTTGTCGTCGACGGCCGCGCCGAACTCGACCGACACCGGCATGCCGACGCCGACCGTCGAGCCGTTCTCGGGGGAGACGTGTCCGATGAAGTCGTTCGACGGGGACACCGTGGTGATCGTGGCGTTGCCGGTGGCGGAGCGGCCCTCGGCGTCCTGGGCCTCCGCGGTGATCTGGTACTTGGTGGCCCGCTTCAGGGTGCCGTCCGGCTTCCAGGAGGTGCCGTCCGCCGACAGGGTGCCCGGGAGCTCGGCTCCGGTCGCGACGGCGGTCATGGTCACCTTGGTGAGCTTGCCGTCGCTGACGGTCACACCCACCGGGCTGTCCACGGGTATGCCGTGGGAGCCCTGTCCCGGCGTGATCACGATGCGGGCGTCGGAGGCCTTCTGGGCGCCCGTGCCCGTGCCTGTGCTCGCGTCCGTGTTCGAGCCCGTCGCCCGCGACTGTGAGGTCGGCCTGCCGCCGCCGTCGTTGCCGCCGGTGGCGGCGGTACTCGTGCCGGCGAGGGCCGTGACCGCGAGTACGCCCCCGAGTACTCCGGCCGTGGCCACCAGCCCGGTGCGTCGTCCGTTGGGCGTGTTCAAGCTCTTCTCCCTGTACCTGGTCAGTGCATTCCTGTGCCGCTCGCGTAAGGAGCGCAACTGTCTCTAAACCCACTTATAGACACGTCTGTGACCCGAAAGGGATGTTTTGTGAGGGAAGCCACGCACGTCGGGAGGCCGCCCGGGGCCGAAACGGACGCCGGGCCCGGCCCCCGGCGGCCTCCCACGCCCGGCGTACGGTTCCCCGCAGCAAGGGCTCCGCGCAGCCCTCTCGCGCGGCCTGCGGCGTCCGTCAGCGTCTCGGACCTGCCACGGCGTAGGCCGCCGTGCCGGTGACCGCGAGGACGACGGCCGTCCACGTGCTCGCCGCCGTACCGGGCGGTGTCAGCATCCATCCGGCCACCCGCATCGGCGTACTCGCCGGGGGAGGGGCGAAGAACGCGAGCGAGAGCGAGGCGAACGGCAACGACCAGGCGTACCGGCCGCCCCAGAGCGCCGCGCCCAGAGCCGCCAGCCCCGTCAGTCCCGCGCTGTCCCGGACCACGAACGCCGTGGTGGCCAAGGGCGCGCCCATCGTCTGCACGGCCAGCATCACCGAGCCGACGACCGTCGCGCCGAGCAGCACGTGGGCCGCCCTGCGGGGCATCCAGCGGATCGCGGCCGTGCGGTCCAGCGCGAGGTCCTGCCCGCCGAGGCCGATCGAGGCAGCCATCACCCCCGTGGCGAGGACGAGCACGGGCTGCCGCGGATCACCGGACCCGGTGCCGTCGTCCCGGGCGAGCGACCACACCGCCAGGGTGCCGATCAGTACGGCGGCGAGGGACGCAGGCACCTGACGCGAGCGGGCGTACAGCGTCAGCCATCTCACCGGGCCGTACCGCCCTTCAGGGCGTCGAACGCGTCACCCTCGCAGGTCAGCGCGGCGGTACGCATCGCGTCGATCCGCTCGAGCTGTGCGGCCCGCGGGAGCGCCTCCAGTTCCCGCCACACCGGGCGGGTCGCGGCCTCGACCTCGCGGCGCAGAGTCTGCGACAGCGTGCCGGGAAGCGGCTGGAGGTCCCCGAGGACCCAGCCCACCGCGACCGTCCGGGCGTAGTCGTCGTTGCCGAAGCCGGACCAGCCGACCGGGGTGCACCCCGGCACCAAGGCCACGCCTATGAGGGCCCGGGTGAGTTCCTGGCCTCGCGCCGTGGCGACGACGTCGTCGTCGAAGTCGAACAGGACGGTCTGCCGGGACCAGCGCGGGGTGGAGCCTTCGGGCAGCACGGCGCTGTTCTCGCGGACCGACACCGGCGCCCGGCTGCCGAGGGCGGTGCGCAGCCGGCGCAGCGCCTCCTCGCCGGGACCTGCGAGGCCGGCGAGACGCCCCTGCTGCGACCTCGTCACGCACACCGGGCCGTCGCACACGGGTTCGGCGGCGGCCCGGTCCACGACGTAGATCCGGTGCGCGTCGGAGGGCAGGACCAGCAGGGCCAGCGCCGCGCCCGCCAGCGCGGGCGCCAGGGCGGCCAGCCGGGTCCGCCAGGTCGTCGCGACCAGCAGCGCGAAGCCGGTCGCGGCGAGGGCCAGCAGCCAGATCGTCTGCCCGAGGTGCACCGAGGCCGGGAGCGTGAGGAGCTGATCGCGCACCTCCTGCACCGCCGGCGACAGCAGGGAGACGTGATTCGGCTCCGTACTGGTGACACCCATCGCCGTGGTCGTCTCGTCGCGGCCCAGCGACGTCTGCATCAGGGCCGTGAACACGAAGGCGGCCATGGTCACCGCGGGCGGGGTGAGCACGGACGGCAGGGCCCTCCCGGCGCCCATGCCCAGCAGCGCCCCCACGGCGAGGGAGAACGCCCCCACCAGCGAGATCGGCAGCCAGCGCGGATGCGTGTACTCGGTGTGGGCGAGCACCTGCACCGCGCCCACGAGGACGAGGACCAGGAAGGCGGAGGCCGTGGTGACCGCGGTCGTGCCCGCCAGCGCGGCCGCCCGGTGGCGGGCAGGACGTGGCGTGCTCGTCAGCAGCTCGGGCATCTTCGAACGGTGGTCACGCAGACCCTGGAGCGCCCCGAGACCCACGACGAGCGGCCAAAGGTAGAACAGCAGGGAGCGGGTCCACAGGGCCATGGTCGTCCACTGGGCCGTCCAGGCCGTCGTGCCCGTCCCCCACGAGCCGGGGAGCAGGAACAGGAACGCCAGCGCGGTCGTGAGGACCAGTGCGCCGCTCCAGGGGGCGACGGAGCGCTTCAGCTCCGTACGCAGGATCGCGCCGTTCACCACGTTCCCCCTGCCCGGTCGGGTCCGGCCAGCAGCGCGGAGTAGCCGCGCTCCAGCGGACTGTCGCCCATGTGCTCGGGGCCGCCCATCGAGGCGAGCTCGTCCGGCGGGCCCTGGAAGACCAGGCGGCCCTCGGCGAGGACCGCCACATCGGTGCAGGCGGCGGCGACGTCCTCCACCAGATGGGTCGAGACGACCACGCAGGTGTCCGCGCCCAGCTCCTGGAGCAGCTCGCGGAAGCGCAGCCGCTGGGCCGGGTCCAGGCCCACCGTCGGCTCGTCCAGCAACAGGATCGTCGGGTCGTTGACGATCGCCTGGGCGATACCGACCCGGCGCACCATGCCACCCGACAAGGCCTTCATCTTCTCGTCGGCGCGGTCCGCGAGGCCCACCCGTTCCACGGCGCGCTGCACCGCGCCGGCGATCTCCGGCTTCGGCACCTCCTTGAGCCACGCCATGTACTCGACGAACTCGCGCACGGTGAACCGCTTGTAGTAGCCGAACTCCTGCGGCAGGTAACCGATCCGGCGGCGCGTCGCACGCTGCTCGCCCATGCCGCCCGCCTGCACGCCGAGCAGTTCGAGGGTGCCCCCGGTGGGGCGCAGCACGGTGGCGAGCGTGCGGATCAGGGTGGTCTTGCCGGCCCCGTTGGGGCCGAGCAGGCCGTGCACGCCGGTGCCCAGTGACAGGTCGAGCCCGTCGACGGCCATCCGTTTCCTGCCGACCCTCACCTTCAGTGCGCTCGCCCGGATCTCCCAGGCGTAGGCCGTGGGTGCGATCTCGGCCGCGATCGACGCGGACCTCATGCGGTGTTCCTCTCCGGTTGTCATCGATGCGCTCCCGGCGCGGAGTACGCGTCCCTGCGGGCGATCACGACCGCGACGCCGAGTGCGAGAAGCAGCGCCCACGCGGGCAGGCCGTCCGTCTCCAGGGCGGCTGCCGTGCGCCGGGCGGCCAGGGTCGGCGCCATGATCACGGCGGCCCATACGGCGGTCAGCGCCACGGCGGCCCGGGTCACCCCGACGGCGCCGCCGAGTGCCAGCGTCGCCGCGGTGAAGGCCAGGCAGGGCAGCAGCCACTGGGCCACCATCACTCCCGTCACCCACCCGGCCGCCAGCAGCGCGGGGACGACCACGGCGAGCACGGACACGGTGCGCCGCAGCACCAGGGACAGTCCGGCCCTGGGAGCCGAGGCCGTGAGCTCGTACGCGGGATCCAGACCGCGCGACCAGGAGGCCGCGACGCCGAGCACCGGCAGGACCGGCGCGCACAGCAGCACCAGCGACACCTCGCCGAAGCCGCCGCCGAACCGGTCGAACAGTAGGGCCAGCAGGCTCACGCCGACGGCCATGGCCAGCCACGGCACCATGGCCGGCGTCGCCCACCGCGACCACCGTGCCGTCCAGCGACGGCCGTGCGGCCTCGCGGTGGTGACGGTCAGGTGCGGCTCGAGACCGGACCACACGGTCTCGACCAGCGACGCCACGGCGGGCACCTCGGCCCCGACGGCGTGCGACAGCCTGTCACGGCAGGGTCGGCACCCTTCGAGATGGGCCTCCACGGCCCACACCTCGTCGGCGCTGAGCTCCGTGCCGCCGCGCGCGTACCCGTCGACGATCCGCTGCGACGCGTGTTCCACACTCATGTCAGCGCCCTCCGCATGGCGATACGGGCCCGGCGGGCACGGGTCTTGACCGTGCCCTCGGGCAGTCCGAGCAGAACCGCGGTCTCCCGGACGGACATCCCGTCCAGGACCAGCGCCTGAAGTACCTGTCTCAGCTCGGGGGCGAGACACCGCAGCGCGTCCCCGACCTCGCCGCCGACGTCCGAGGCGAGCGCCTCCTCGTCGGCGGCGGGCGCCGCGCCGGGCACGGCGGCGGCCGGCGGCGGTTGCGCGTGATGGGCCCTGCGCCGGAACGCGTCGACGAGACGGCGCGCGGCGATCGTCCACAGCCAGCCGGTGGCCGAGCCGCCGACCGCGGTCCCGGCGAAGGCGCCGGCGGCGCGCCACACCGCCAGGTACGTCTCCTGCATGACCTCGGCGACGATCTGCTCGTCCCCGCACCGGCGGCGCAGCCGCACCGCCAGCCACGGCGACGTGCGCCGGTACAGCTCCTCGAACGCGGCACGGTCGCCCCTGGCCACCATCCGGACGAGACCTTCCTCGTCCAGCTCGTGGCGTGCCTTCCTGACTGATCTCACACCGACTAGACGCCGAGACCGGCCCGCAGGTTTTCCCTGTGAAGTGATCCACGCCACACCGCGAGAGGGGTAGAAAGAGGATCAGCAGATTCCGACAGCGCCGGTGACCCCTGTCATCGGGCCGGACCACGTGGCGGACGTATGAGACAGGGAGCCATGGCGATGGCGCCCGGGCGACGTCCCGTTGACGCCGGTCGCCTACGTCGGGGGCGGGTGGTCGGCGTTTGCGTCAGTGCAGGGTCTGGGTCAGTTCGCTTCTGGTCGAGGTGTGGACGACATGGCCGTAGGCTCCGTTGACGATCGGCATGTAGGGCGGGACATGGCCGCACTCGACGTCGGCGATGATCGGCACGTCGAGACAGCCGAGGGCGTCGAGGACCGCCTCGTGCTGGCTGAGGGTGCGGTTGCCGGGTGCGTTGGTCCGGCCCACGAGGACCGCGTTCGCCCGGTCGAAGAAGCCGGCGAGCCTCATGCCGTGCAGGTTCCGGCAGATGGTGAACGCGTCGTCGCCGCTCGCCTCCACATACACGAGGAGCCCGTCGGGTGACTCGGCGCGCGCGAAGGCCGATCCGTCGAGGTAAGTCGTCCCCGCGAGATTGCACAGGGTTTCGATGCAGCCGCCGATCAGTCGCCCCTCGGCCTCCACGTCACCGCCACCGTCGAGCCTGGTCCACGTGCCCGGGGAGTCGAGCGTGTACTCGCGTATCTCGGGGTGGGCGACGAAGTCGTCGAAGCCGGTGGTCCGGTGGCGGCCGGGCGGTGTCTGGGTGAACCGGTGCCCCGGGGGTGCTGTCACGATGTCGAGCCACGATCGCAGCCCTTCGGGCACGCGGTAGGGCGTGTCCATGAGGTTGTTGCCGTGGACGGTGGCCGTGCCGGTGAGCAGGGTCAGCGGCGTGATCAGGGTCGACATGTCGGAGAAGCCGACGAGCCAGGTGGGTTCCGCGTCCCGCAGCCGATCGAAGTCGAGCAGCGGCAGCAGGTCGATCGCGGTCTCCCCGCCCCACGGTGGCACGACGGCCTTGACGGTGGGGTCGGTCAGCATCGACATCAGTTCGCCGGCGCGTTCGGTCGCCGAAGCGCTGACGTGCCCGGAGCCGTCCATGCAGCGGCCGACGACGACCTCGTACCCGCGGTCCTGAATGTCACGGACCGCCACATGGAGGCGCTCACGCATCTCCTTCGCGACCCCGCTCGACGGAGAGGTGACACCGACACGGTCGCCGGGGCGCAGGGGGGACGGGTAACGAATGGTCATGCGTCCGACTTTGACACGGCGCCGTCCCGGGAGGACACCGATTTCCCTGCCCTCCCGACGGTCCCGACGCCGGGTCACCTGGTTCCGGCAGGCACCTGGTCAGTCGCCGATGCGCAGCAGCAGTTTGCCTGTCGAAGTGCGGCTGCCCATCAGGTGGTGGGCGGCCGCGGCCTCCGTCAGGGGGAACTCCGCGGTGACCGGAAGCCGCACGGTGCCGTCGGCGACGGTGCGGAAGGAACGCTCGGCGAGCGCCCGCAGGGCCTCGGGCGCCGTCCCGGCGAGGGCCAGGACGGAGAAGCCCGCGACGGAACGGCCCTGCGGGTAGAGCTCGGGCTGCCCGACCTGCCACGGCGCCTGCCCGCTCGCGTTGCCGAAGGAGACCAGGCGGCCGAAGACGGCCAGCGTGTCGAGGCCGAGGCGGAGGGTGTCGCCGCCGACCGGGTCGAGGACCAGGTCGACGCCCCGGCCGTCGGTGGCACGGCGGACGTCCTCCGCGAAGGTGCCGGTGGTGAACACCTCGTCGTAGCCGTGCTCCAGGGCGTGGCGGGCCTTGGCCGTGGAGGAGACCACGCCGTAGACCGCGCCGGCCCCCGCCGCCCTGGCCAGCTGCCCGGCCACCGTGCCGATGCCTCCCGCGGCGCCGTGCACCAGCACGCTCTCCCCGGCGCGCAGCCTGCCCACCTCGTGCAGGAGGGCGTGCGCGGTCGGCACCACGGTGGGGAGGGTGGCCGCGGTCCGCAGGTCAAGGCCCTGGGGGAGGGGGAAGACGGTGGCGGCCTGTGCGGCGACGACCTCCGCGTAGGCGCCGCTGTCGACGAGCGCGGCGACCTCCTGCCCCGGACGCAGCCCCGTGACGCCGGGGCCGACGGCCCGGATCCGTCCGGAGACCTCGAGGCCGGGGCGGAAGGGCAGCGACTGCACGCGGTACCCCTCGGCGCGGGCCTTGAGGTCGGCGAAGTTCACGCCCGCGTACGCCGCGTCGATGGTCACCTGGCCAGGCCCCGGCTCGGGGGCGCCGGTCCGCACGACCGTCAGCACCTCGGGGGCGCCGTACTCCTGGAATTCGATTGCACGCATGACGGGAACGCACCCTTCGACGACTGCCCACAACGGTGTTCAACGAAAAGCGAACACCAGGACTGTAAGATATTCATCGAACACTCGGCAACCGGCCGGGATGCGCCGTGGCCCTGTCGCCGTGGGTGCCTCCCGGCGCCACGAAGGACGGGAGCGGGCCATGACGAACCAGACCGCGGGCGGCAGCCACCGTGCGGCGCCGGTCCACACGGACCCCGACGAGGTGTCCGTCCTGACCGCGCTCTCCGCCGTCTCCGACCCCGTCCGCATGCAGCTCATCCGTGAGCTGGCGGGTTCCCCCGACTGGACGCGCAGCTGCGGCAGTTTCGACGTGCCCGTCGGCAAGGCCGCCAAGAGCCACCACTTCTCGGTGCTGCGCGCCGCCGGTCTGCTGGAGCAGCGCGACGAGGGGCCCAAACGGGTCAACAGGCTGCGGCGCGAGGAGTTCGACGCGCGCTTCCCCGGCCTGCTGGAGCTCGTCCTCCGCGACGACGGCGACGACGCCTGACGGCAGGGCCGGGGTCCGACGCCCCCGCGCCCGCCGTATCGGACGCGTCAGGCGGACCGGCGCCGGTGGATCGGCCGGTCCGAGCCGGTCAACGGCAGGCCCGTGCCGCCCCGGCGGGCCGCGACGATCTCCGCCGTGATCGACAGCGCTGTCTCCTCCGGTGTGCGGCCCCCCAGGTCGAGGCCGATGGGCGACCTCAGCCGCGCCAGTTCGTGCTCCTCCAGGCCGACCTCGCGCAGCCGCCGGTCCCGGTCGGCGTGGGTGCGCTGCGATCCCATCGCGCCGACGAACGCCAGCGGGAGCCGCAGGGCGACCTCCAGCAGCGGGACGTCGAACTTGGCATCGTGGGTGAGCACGCAGACCACGGTGCGCGCGTCGGTCCGGGTGCCCCGCAGATACCGGTGCGGCCAGTCCACGACGACCTCGTCGGCCTCGGGGAAGCGCTCCGCGGTCGTGAAGACGGGCCGGGCGTCACAGACGGTGACGCGGTAGCCGAGGAACTTGCCGGCCCGGACCAGGGCCGCCGCGAAGTCGACGGCGCCGAAGACGATCATCCGGGGCGGCGGCACGCTCGTCTCCACGAGCAGGGTGAGGCCGCCGGGGCAGTGCGACCCGTCCGGCGACAGCTCGACCGTGCCGGTACGGCCCGTGTCGAGCGCGGCCAGGGCCTGTGCCGCGGCGGCGCCGTCCAGGTCCTCGTGCCCGCCGAGACCGCCCTCGCGGGAGCCGTCGGCGTGCACGAGGAGCGCGGCGCCGAGCAGCGCCGCGGGACCCCGGACGACCCGGACCAGGGCGACGGGTTCGTCCCGCGCCGAGGCGTCCAGGGCGTGACGCAGCAGCGCACCGGCGGAGCCGTCCGCCGTGACCGGGGTGACCATGACGTCGAGGACTCCGCCGCACGTCAGTCCCACGGCGAAGGCGTCGTCGTCGCTGTAGCCGAACCGTTCCAGCACGCTGTCGCCGGTCTCCAGCGCCCGGGCGCACAGCTCGTAGACCGACGCCTCCACACAGCCGCCGGACACCGACCCGATGACGGTGCCCTCCCCGTCGACGGCCAGCGCCGCGCCCGGACCGCGGGGCGCGCTGCCGCCGACGGACACGACGGTCGCCACGGCGGCCTCGCGGCCCTCGGCCAGCCAGGCGCACAGCTGCGGCGCGAGGTCAAGCATCGCCACCGCCCGTCAGGACGCGGTCGGGGCGGATGGGCAGGCTGCGGTGACGTACCCCGGTCGCGTGCCACACGGCGTTGGCGACGGCGGCCGCCGCGCCGACGATCCCGATCTCGCCGATGCCCTTGATGCCGACCGGGTCCTCGGGGTCCTCGTCCGCCACCCAGTGCGCCTCGACGTGCGGGACGTCGGCGTGCGTCGCCACGTGGTACCCCGCGAGGTCCGCGCCGACGGGTCCGCCCGAGACCGCGTCGCGCGCGGCCTCCTCGTGCAGGGCCATGGAGATGCCCCAGATCATGCCGCCGGTGAACTGCCCCCTCGCGGTCAGGGGGTTGACGATGCGCCCGGCCGCGAACACGCCGAGCATGCGCCGCACCCGGACCTCGCCCGTGGCCGTGTCGACGGCGACCTCGGCGAACTGCGCCCCGAAGGAGTGCCGTTCCTTCTGGGCGAGGGCCGCGATGGCCGCGGTGGTGTCGGACCGTACGGTGACGCCCCCGGCCGGGATCGCCATGCCCGGCACGAGTCGCTCGCGCAGATCGCCCGCGGCGGCCATGACGGCCCATGACCAGGACCGGGTGCCCATGGACCCGCCCGCGATCATCGCGGGCCCGAACGCGCTGTCCCCGAGCCGTACCCGCACGCGCTCCGGGGGGACCTCCAGGGCGTCCGCCGCGACCAGGGTGAGGGCGGTCCGCGCGCCGGTGCCGATGTCCGCCGCCGCGATCCGCACGGTGAAACTGCCGTCGGGCTCCGCGGTGATCGAGGCGGTGGACGGGGCGGCGCCCGCGCCGAAGGACGCCGCCGCGGTGCCGGTCCCCAGCAGCCAGCGGCCTTCGCGCCGCACCCCGGGCCGTGGATCGCGCCCGGCCCAGCCGAAGCGGCGGGCCCCTTCCTCGAAGCAGGCGCGCAGATTGCGGCCGGCGAACGGGAGGCCGGACACCGGCCCCCGGTCGGGTTCGTTGCGCATCCGCAGGTCGATCGGGTCGACGCCGCACGCGTGGGCGAGTTCGTCGAGCGCCGCCTCCAGCGCGAAAGACCCCGGCGCCTCGCCGGGAGCGCGCATCCAGGTCGGGCTCGGCACGTCGAGCGGCACGACCCGGTTCTCGGTGCGGTGCGCGTCGGCGTCGTACATCACCCGCGCCACGCCGGCGCTCGGCTCGACGAACTCGTACACGGTGGACGTGCGGCTGAGGGAGCGGTGCTCCAGTGCGCGCAGGCGTCCGTCGGCGTCCGCCCCGAGCCTGACCCGCTGGACGGTGGGACTGCGGTGGCCGGCCAGCGTGAACATCTGACGACGGGTCAGGACGACCCGGACGGGACGGCCGAGCATCCTGGACGCCATCACGGCGGCCACCTGGTGGGCGCGCACGCCCTTGCTGCCGAAGCCGCCGCCGACGTGCTCCGAACGCACGCGTACCGAGCCGGGATCGAGCGAGAACAGGTTCGCGAGTTCCCCGACGACCCAGGTGGCCCCCTGGTTGGAGTCCACCACCTCGAGCCGGTCCGACTCCCAGTGCGCGGTGGCCGCGTGGGGCTCCATGGGGTGGTGGTGCTCTTCGGGAGTGGTGTACGTGGCGTCCACGACGACGGCGGACGCGGCGAGTCCGGCCTCCAGGTCGCCCTTCTCCGTCACGGCCGGCATATGGCCGTCGACCGGGTGTGCGTCGGGCCGGTCGGCGGTGAAATCGACGTCGTGCGGGCCCTGTTCGTAGTGGACGACGAGCGCTTCGGCGGCCTCCCGGGCCTGCTCCGAGGTCTCGGCCACCACCAGCGCCACCGGCCAGCCCAGATGCGGCACATGGTCGTTCTGGAAGACCGCGCACGTCGGGTCCGGGACCGTGCCCAGCAGGCCGACGTAGTCGGTCTTCAGCGGCGGGGCGTTGCGATGGTCCAGCACGGCGAGGACCCCGGGCATGGCCAGCACCGCGGCCTCCTCCAGGTCCCGGACCCTGCCACGCGCCACGGTGGACAACACCAGCCACCCGTGGGCGAGTTGCGCGAAGGGAACCTCGCCCGCGTACCGCGCCGCACCGGTGACCTTCGCCAGTCCCTCCACGCGGACGTGACCGGTGCCCACGGCGCGTACCCGGGTGAGGCGCGCATCGGTCGTCGTCATCGCGTGGCCTCCTCGGCGAGTTCGCTGAGGACGGCCACGGTCAGGTTGCGCATCAGGGTCACCTTGAATCCGTTCTGCGACAGGGGCCGCGCGGAGGCCAGTTCGGCGTCCGCCGCGGCCGCGAACGACTCGGCGTCGGCGGGTGCCCCGGTGAGGACCCGTTCGGCGGCGCGGGCGCGCCAGGGCCGGGAGGCCACCGCGCCGTACGCCATGCGCACCTCCCGTACGACACCGTCGCGGACGTCGAGCGCGGCGGCGACCGAGCCGACGGCGAACGCGTAGGAAGCGCGTTCGCGCACCTTGCGGTAGCGGGAGCGGGCGGCGACCGCGGCCGGGGGCAGGCTGACACCGGTGATCAGCGCGCCCGGCGGCAGGGCCGTCTCGCGGTGCGGGGTGTCGCGGACCGGGAGGTAGAACCAGCCGAGGGGCATTTCACCGGGCCCCTGGGCCGTCTCGTAGTGCACCATCCCGTCCAGGGCCGCCAGCGCGACGGCCATGTCCGACGGATGTACGGCCACGCAGTGCGAGGAGGCGCCGAGGACCGCGTGGTTGCGGTTCTCGCCCCGGAGCGCCGGACAACCGCTGCCGGGGGTCCGCTTGTTGCAGGGACCGGTGGCGTCGGCGAAGTAGGCGCAGCGGGTGCGCTGGAGGAGATTGCCGCCGACGGTGGCCATGTTGCGCAGCTGGCCCGAGGCACCGGCGAGCACCGCCTGCGCCAGGGCCGGGTAGCGGGTCCGGATCAGGGGGTGGGCGGCGAGATCGCTGTTGGTGACGGTCGCGCCGATCCGCACACCGCCGCCGGGGACCTGCTCGACACGGTCCAGGGGCAGGCCGCGTATGTCGACCAGCCGCCCCGGCCGTTCGACACCGGTCTTCATCAGGTCGACCAGGTTGGTGCCGCCGGCGAGGTAGCGCGCCTGCGGATCGGAGTCGAGCAGGGCGACGGCTCCGGGTACGTCCTCGGCCCTGCGGTAGCCGAACTCCCTCATGCGGCGGGCTCCTTCGTCTGCGGTCCGGCGTCCGTACGTGCCGCAGGGGTCGATGCGGCGGCCCTGCCGACGGCCTCGACGATCGAGGTGTAGGCGGCACAGCGGCACAGGTTGCCGCTCATGCGCTCACGGATCTCCTCCGCCGTCAGTGGTGGTGGTCCGGCCGCCGGCCGTACGTCGGCCGAGACGGCGCTCGGCCAGCCGGCGGCGTGTTCCGCGAGCACACCGATCGCGGAACAGATCTGTCCCGGTGTGCAGTAGCCGCACTGGTAGCCGTCGAGTTCGAGGAAGGCCTGCTGCACGGGGTGCAGCCGCTCGCCGTCCGCCACGCCCTCGATGGTGGTGATCTCACGCCCCTCGGCGGCGACCGCGAACTGGAGGCAGGCCACGGTCCTGCGGCCGTCGACCAGGACGGTGCAGGCCCCGCACTGCCCCTGGTCGCAGCCCTTCTTGGTGCCGGTGAGATCGAGTCGCTCGCGGAGCGCGTCGAGCAGGGTGGTGCGGTGGTCGACGGGCAGCGTGTGCCGCTCCCCGTTGATGTGCAGGGTGATGACGCTGGACGTGGGTAAGGCCATGAGATCTTCTTTCGCGCTTCCGTGACCCGGGTGGGGCGGCCGCCGGGACCTGGCGACCGCCGAGGTGTGTCGTTGCTGGTGGGCGGGAGTGGCGCACGGGACGGCGCCGGCGCTGTCCGCGGACTCCCGCGCGGACCCGGCCGGAGCTATGGTGAACCCAACCGGACAATCGTCCGCTACCGGGAAACCTAACGGACAGCTGTCCGCTTAGCAAGGGTGGGGTTCGGCCACGCGCCCCCGAGGAGAGTCGAGTGCAGCACAACAAGGACGCGCCCCTGCGCTCGGACGCACAACGCAACCGTGAGCGCATCCTCGAGGTCGCCCTGACCGAGCTGACCCGGTGCCCCGATGCCCCCCTCAGCGCGATCGCCAAGAAGGCGGGTGTCGGACAGGGCACCTTCTACCGCAACTTCCCCAACCGGGAGGCCCTCGTCCTGGAGATCTACCGCCACGAGATGCGTCAGGTCGCCGACAGCGCCGTCCAGCTGCTCGACGAGCTGCCGCCGGACCTGGCCCTGCGCGCCTGGATGGACCGGTTGGCCGAATTCGCCATGACCAAGGCCGGACTCGCCGACGCGATCCGCCTCGCCACCAGCGCACCGGGCGGCCCCGCGAAGCCCGCGCACACCCCCGTCACCGACGCGGCCGACACCCTCCTGCGCGCCAACGACGCGGCGGGCACCATCCGGCCGGGCATGACCCCCGACGACCTGGTCCTCGCCATCGGCGGCCTGTGGCAGATGGCGCCCACCGACGACTGGCGCCCGCGCGCCGCCCGGCTCCTCGACCTCGTCATGGACGGACTCCGCGCCGGCGCGCCCGGACCGGCCGGCACCTGACCGCTCCGGGGCCGGGATCACGGGTCGCGCTCACCGGTCGCGTCGACCGGGAGGCAGCCGTGGCCCTCTTCGGCGGGATCCTTCCGCCGCGTCACCTGTGCCGGTGGTGAGCAGCGCGTACGTCTCGGTGAGGACGAGCAGATGCCTCGGCTGATGCCGCAGTCCGGTGACGACGAAGCGGCCGCCGGCGGTCTCAAGGCTCCGGCGCAGCCGCAGGAGGAGGTTCAGACCGCTGGAGTCCATGAACGACACCCCCGACAGATCCACCTCCAGCGCCGTGCAGTCCGGCGGGACGAGGGACGCCGCCTGCGCGAGTTCGGGGTAGGTCCGGAGGTCCATGTCACCGGCGACGGCTATCACGGTGTGGCTGGAGTACTGGTCGGTCGTCACGTCGAGGACGTTCACTGGCCACCCCTCTGACGGGGTCGAGCCCATCACGCCCTCCGTGGGGGGAGGACGCCAAGCACGCGGCGTGGGGCGCGTACGGCCGAGGAGGACGTCCGTACCGCGTCCCGGCCACGACGTGACCCACGAGGGCGGCGCGGCCCGTCCGCCGGGCCGAGCTGGTTGTCCTTGCAGCGTCGCACAGTCCGCCGCCCCGCGACAGGCCCCCTTGTCCGGCCGCCGCCGAGGACCGGCTCGGACGGTCGACCGGCGTCCACGCCCGAGGATTTCCGGCGGTCACATATATGCGCGGGACGGCCGGGTCCTCCGCCGCCGCGCGCAGCGAGCAGCGGACTGGGCGCCCTCCGTCCACGGCGGTCGCTTCCGTCGTCTGCGCAGCTCGGCCCGATCCGTTCGGCCCTCGGGGTCTTCCCTCGCAACGGCCGGGGCGCGAGGACGCGTCGGCGGCCGCCGCGGCACGGGGACGGTTCGCGGGCATCGCGGCCGCGCTTCGCGCGGTCCGCGCGGACGCACCGATCGGGTGGCGGGCGGCACGCCTGTGCGACTCCGTGGACGCACCCGTGCCGTCCGCCGCCGGGACCGCCGGCGGCCCCGGACAGCGTCAGCCGCGGCGCACGCCGACGTCACCGTTGACCGTCGTCAGGGTCATCGCCGGACCCTTGCGGGCGGAGCTGGTGGGCACGCCGACCGTGGCCCGGCCGTTGTCCGTACCTGCGGTGACCCGGTACGCGGGGGAGTCGTGCGGCACGGTGACGCCGACGGAGCCGTTGGTGGTGGCCGCGGTCACGTCGGAGGGCGCGGTCGCGCATGCCAGGGACACGTCGCCGTTGGTGGTCGTCGCGTCCACCCGGCCGGCGTCGAGCGCCGTCGCACGGACCGAGCCGTTGCGGGTGGCGAGCCGGACCGGCGCGTCGTCCCGGCCCGCACGGGTTGCCGTCACGTCGCCGTTGACGGTCGTGACGTCCAGCGCCGCGGCGACCCCCGCCACGTCGACGCCCGCGTTGCGCGCATGGACCGTGACGCTCACACCGTCCGGGATCCTCACGACGGGCATCCGCGGGCACTCCTGCGCGTCGGGCTCCCGCCCGGGGTCTGCGCAGGACAGGTCGAGGGTCCAGGTGTCGTCGTCGTGCGACCAGTCGACGCGCGCCCGCTCGTCCACGGTGACACGGCGGCCGTCGGCGGGGCGCAGGACCAGCCCGTTCCCGGTGGTGACGACGAGGTGGTTGCCGGATCGCAGGAGGGCGGGCGAACCGGCGGCAAGGGCCGAACCGTCGGCTCCTCGGTGGTCCTGGCCGTCGCAGGACACGGCGAAGGGGAGGACCACCAGCACAACGGCCGCGGGCAGCACACGACTTGCCGACTTCGTCTTCATGACCGTGCGGGTGCCCCGAGCCCGCGCACTCATGACGACGGCCCGCCCCGCCCCCGCGACCGGGGACGGAGCGGGCCGCACGGGAGGGGCGGGCCTGCCGCAGGGGTCAGCGCAGTCCGGCGAAGAGGTCGGTCTCGGGTACCGGGGCGCCGGTGGTGTCCCGGACCCGTACGAAGGTCTCCATGCCCATCAGCTCGCCGAACTTCTCCTTGCCCATCTTGAGGAAGAAGATGTTCTCGCCCTGGCTGGCGTGCGCGGCCAGCGCGTCGAACTTCTGCCCGCTGAACGCGGTGGTGTCCACCCACGTCGTGATCTCGTCGTCCGGCAGGCCGATCTCGGCCATCGCGGCGGCCTCGGCGGGATCCGGCTCCGGCATGTCCCCGCCGAACTCGCGCATGATCTCGCCGAACCGCGCCATCATCGAGCGCGGCATGGTGGTCCAGTACACCTTGGGTGCCAGATCGGTCATGTCGAGCGCCGCCATCGTGATGCGGTGGGCCTGGATGTGGTCGGGGTGGCCGTAGAAGCCGTTCTCGTCATAGGTGACGACCACGTCGGGCCGGTAGTGCCGCATGAGGTCCGCGAGCCGGGCCGCGCCCTCCTGCACCGGGGTCCGCCAGAACGACCCAGGGGTGTCGTTGCTCGGCCAGCCCATCATCCCGGAGTCCGCGTAGTCCAGTGTCTCCAGATCGCTGATCTTCAGCACCTCGCGGCTCGCCTCGAGTTCCTGACGGCGCATCAGGGCGACCGCGGCCGGATCGTGGCCGGGATCGCCCGGCTTGACACCTCCCGGTCCGTCACCGCAAGCGCCGTCGGTACAGGTCACGAGCACCGTGCGGATGCCTTCCGCCGCGTACCGGGCGAGGACCCCTCCCGTTCCGGTGGCCTCGTCGTCGGGGTGGGCGTGTACAGCCATGAGCGTCAAAGGGCGGCCAGTCATGGAAAGGTCCTCCAGCGGAGAAGAGATACGTCGTGATCGAGTGCGCGGCGAGCGTACCCACCGCGCTCCCGGGAGCCGGATCCGGTTCCGGGCGGACGACCCACCGGTCGCCCTGTCCTTTCGTATGGCTCGGCTCCCTCGGTCGGTGCAACAGCGTCGACCGGACCTGCTGTTCCCGGCGCTGCCGGTACCGTTCGGCGCACCGGCGTCCGCACGACGACGGCGGCCGACGCCGTCCGGATCCGCCCGGGTGCGCGAAGGGGCCCCTCCTGGCAGGAGGAGCCCCTTCGAAGACGCGGGCGCCGCTATTCCGTGCGCAGCCCTTCCGGACGCATCAGCCGCAGCAGTGGCGGCAGACTGAGCAGCGTGACCACCCCGACCACGGCCGCGCCCACGCCGGTCATGGTCAGCACGCTCGCCCAGTCCATGGTCACCGGTGTGCGGGTCATCTTCAGCAGCACCGAGCCCAGGGTGACGCCCACGGTCATGGCCAGGACGAGGCCGAGTCCGACCGGGAGGGCCGTCTGCCACAGCACCGACAGGCTCAGCGTGCGGCGCCGGGTGCCGAAGGCGACGAGCGCCGAGAGCAGTTTCCTGCGCTCGCGCAGCTGCTCCAGCTGGGAGACCAGCAGACTCGCGCCGATGAGTGCCAGCACGAAGGCGGCGCCGACGAACAGGCCGGTGCGGATGGAGGCGTACTTGGTGTCCTCCAGGGTCGCCGTCCAGCCGTAGGTGTGCGCCAGGGGGTCGACGCGGGCGGCGACATTGCGTACGTACTCGCGTGAGTCCGGCACCGACGGGTCCAGGCGCAGGTAGACCCCGTCCGAGAACAGCGCCGGCACGGCCTCGGCCGGCAGGGCGCCGGAGGTGACCAGCAGACTGTTGGAGTCCATCAGCGAGTCCTTGCGCGCTTCCACCACCCGGATGCCGGCCGGGACGGTCCACGGCACCTCGATGCCGCGCTCGGAGACGTCGTCGTACGACGGGTCGACGTAGAGCCGTCGACCGGGCTTCACCACGGAGATCTCTTCGGCGTTGTCGGGGTCGTCGTAGCAGCACCGCGTGCGCGTGACGAACACGTCGCCGTCCTTGCAGGAGGGCAGCGCGGCCAGTTCGCGCAGGGCGGCGCAGTCGCCCACCGTCATGCCGTTGCCGTGGTCCGGGTCGCGACGCGCGTCCCCGTACTGCGAGAGGGCGAGGGCCACCGCGGAGCGCACGCCCTTGGCCCCGGCGAACTCCCGCTCCACACCGGACAGCGGCTTGCGGTCGCTGAAGTCGACCTGCATCTGGACCCGGCCGGGGTCCTTGCCGGTGGCCTTGGTGTACTGGCTCTGCGTTCCCGTGAACAGCATCTGGAGGGCGATGGCCCCGGCCACCGCGACGGCGATGCCGTTCACCATGCGTGCCGCGGTGCCGCTGCTCAGCTGGAGCCGCCGCACCGCGAGCTGCCAGGACAGCGCTCCCGTGCCGAGGCGGACGACGACCGCCTCCACGACCCAGGGGAGCAGCGCGGTGATGCCGATCAGCAGCAGGATCACACCGCCGATGACGAGGTACTGGTTGAAGTCGCCGTTCTCGTGGCCCTTGCCGATCATCGGGTAGAGCATCGCGAGACCGGCGAGCGGCGGCAGCAGCCGCCACCACAGCCGGCGGCGGCGCTGCGTGGCCGCCCGTACGACGCCGAGCGGCTCCACCACCACGCCGCGCATCGCGAGCAGCGTGACCAGGACGGCGGCGACCGGCACCGCCAGCGCCACCAGCGCGGCGAGCAGGGGCGAGGGGTCCAGGTAGCTGGGCCAGACGCTCACGCCGAGAACCTGGGTGGAGCCCAGCGTCGAACGGCCGAGGAGGAAGAAGCCGGTGCCGATGACCAGGCCGAGCAGGGCGCCGGCGAGAGCCTCACCGGCCGCGATCCGCCGCGTCATGCGGCTGTCCGAGCCGACCAGGCGCAGCGCGGCCAGGCGCCGGTCGCGGCGCTCGCCGCCGAAGCGGACGGCGGCGGCGATGAACACGGCTACCGGGGTCAGCAGCACCACGAACACGACCAGGATCATGAGCAGCAGCACCGGGTCGGTCTTCTCTGACGCCGTGTCCGGTTCGCCGTACCGGGTCAGCCGGTGCACCGGGGAGACGTCCGTGAGCTTCAGTCCCGAGGCGCCCGCGTAGTAGGCCAGTTCGTGGGAGCCGATGAGCCCGCTCTCGCCGATCGTGCCGGTGATCTTGTACGGCAGCCGCTGGCGCAGCAGCTCGGCGCCGTCCGAGGCGAGCAGGTCCTCGAGCGCGGGGGAGACGACCATCTCGCCCGCGCCCGGGAAGCTGTCGACGCCCGGCGGCAGCGGCGCCCGCCGGCCCTCGGGCTCGACGATCCGGCCGCGGATGTCGTCGTCGTGCCAGGTGGTGTCGGTGTCGGCGATCAGGAACGTGTCGTCGGCCTTCGGCGGGGCCTTGTCGGTGAACGTGAAGTCGAAGCGCGCGTGCTCGACCCTGTCGCGGGCGGCGAACACGTTGGGCAGGGCGGTGCACAGCAGGAGCAGAGCCACGCCGATGCCGACGCCGACGGCGGTGAGCGTCATCCGGACCCAGCCCTCGCGCCCTCCGGCGAGCGCGAAACGGGCCCCCAGGGCCAGGTCCTGGGCCCACTGGCGAGGACTCATACGGCGCGCTCCATGTCACGGGACTTGCCGTCGCGGACGACGACCTCACGGTCGGAGTACGCGGCCACGCGCGTCTCGTGGGTGACGAGGACGACGGCGGCGTCGGTCGAGCGGGCCGCCTGGGTCAGCAGCTCCATCACGCGTTCGCCGTTGAAGGAGTCGAGCGCTCCGGTGGGTTCGTCGGCGAACAGCAGGCGCGGCCCGGTGACCAGCGCGCGGGCCACGGCGACGCGCTGGCCCTGGCCGCCGGACACCTCGCCGGGGCGCTTGGCCTTGAGGTCGTCGACCTCCAGGCGCTCCATCCAGCCGAGCGCGGCCCGCTCGGCGTCCTTGCGGGAGGAGCCGTTCAGCCGCAGCGGCAGGGCGACGTTCTCCACGCACGTCAGCTCGGGCACCAGCTGGCCGAACTGGAACACGAACCCGAAGTCGGTGCGGCGCAGAGCGCTGCGCCGGGCATCGCTCATCGTCGTCAGTTCGCGCCCCGCGTAGGTGATCGATCCGGAGTCGGGCGGCACGATCCCGGCGAGGCAGTGCAGCAGCGTGGACTTGCCGGACCCGGAGGGCCCCATGACGGCGACGACCTCGCCGGGGCGTATCGAGAACTCCGCGCCGTCCAGCGCGTGGGTCGGGCCGTACGCCTTGCGCAGGTCGCGCGCGGTGAGCAGGGCGCCGGGGGTGGAAGTCGTCATCGTTTCACGGCCTCACGGAGTCGGTCGAGCCGGGCGGCGGTCAGCTCCAGCCACCGCAGGTCGGCTTCGAGGTGGAACAGGGCGTGGTCGCAGATCAGTTGGTCCGCGAGGTCGCCGCCTCGCTTGCGGTCCGTCAGGATCCGCATGCTGCGCAGGTGTTCGGAGCGCTGGGTGTCGAGGATCTCGGCGGCGTCGCGCCGGGTGAGCAGCGCGAGGACGACCTTGGTGTACAGGGTCGACTGGAGGTGTTCCGCCGGCTTCTCCGGGGTCGCCAGCCAGCGCTGTACGTCGGTGATGCCGGCGTCGGTGATCGCGTAGCGCTTGCGCTCCGGACCGCCGCCGGCCTCGATCCCGTCGACCTCGACGAGGCCGTGCTTCAGCAGCCGGGACATCGTCGAGTAGACCTGGCCGTAGTGCAGCGGCCGGTCGTGACCGAACTTCTCGTCGAAGGCCCGCTTGAGGTCGTATCCGTGCCGCGGACCCGACTCCAGGAGCCCCAAAAGGGTGTGACCGATGGACATGACGCTCACTCTACACACTGTGTATACATCCCGTGTATACACCGGGTGTGCAGGCCGTGGCGGGGTGTGCGGCGGTGCAGGTGGAGGCGGGGGTGAGGGTGATCGTCACGGTTCGGAAACGGGCGCCGTGGAGCCAGTGTCGCCGCTTACCGCTTCCCGCCCACCGCCTGCTGCCCTCTGGGTGGCAGGCGGTGGGCCGCCTGGGCCCGGTCGGTCAGCTCTCCGCTTGTCGCGCCCGGGTGGTCAGTCCCGGTGTGACGAGGGCGAGCCAACGGGCGCGGGCCGCGGGTGGCTGTTCGGTGGGTGCGGTGGAGAACAGCAGGTAGATGTCGCCGACGGTGACGTCCGGATGGATGTCGCCGTCGGCCTGGCCGGCTCGGACGATGGCCGCGACGGCGGCGCCGCCACGGTCCTCGTCGTCGTGGTCACCCGGTTCGGCGCCGAGGGTCCGGGCGGCCGCCTTCACGGCGCGGTCGGTCACGGAGGCCTCGATGACGCGGCCGAGGAAGGCGGTCAGCTCGTCCGCGGCCCGGGCGCCGGCGGTGACGCGCGCGAGGGCCGCTTCCGCGTCGTCCGCGACCCGGGCGACGCGCCCGGCGACGACGGCCCCGACGAGGTCGGTCTTGGTCGGGAAGTGCCGGTAGAGCGTCCCCACGGCCACCCCTGCCGCGGCGGCGATCTCGTCCATGCCGACCTCGGGGCCGTGTGCGGTGATCTGCTCGCCCGCGGCGGCGAGGATCTTCTTCCGGTTGCGGACCGCGTCGGCGCGCGGCGCCCTGGCCTGGGTCATGGGACTCGTCTGCCCTTCCACTTGCGTAAAGGTGAACCTGGGTTCAGGATAGATGGTGAACCGAAGTTCATCTTAGTCGTGAGGAACCCTGCCATGCCTGCCAAGACCGCCCTCGTCACCGGTGCCTCCTCCGGGATCGGCGAGGCCACCGCCCTCGAGCTCCACCGCCTCGGCTACACCGTCTACGGGGCGGCCCGCCGCACCGATCGCCTGCGGGAACTCGCCGGGCACGGCATCCGGCCGCTGGCGATGGACGTCACCGACGACGCCTCCATGCGGGCCGGCATCGAGAAGATCACCGCCGAGACCGGCCGCCTCGACGTGCTGGTCAACAACGCGGGCTACGGCTCCTACGGCGCTCTCGAGGACGTCCCGCTGGACGAGGCCCGCCACCAGTTCGAGGTCAACGTCTTCGGCGCGATCCGGCTGGCCCAGCTCGCCCTGCCCCACATGCGTGCCCAGCGCTCCGGCACCGTCGTGAACATCACCTCGATGGGCGGCAAGATCCACACTCCGCTCGGCGGCTGGTACCACGGCACCAAGTTCGCCCTCGAAGCCCTCAGCGACTGCCTGCGCCTGGAGGCCAGGCCCTTCGGCGTCGACGTCGTCGTCATCGAGCCCGGCGGCATCGCCACCGAGTGGGGCGGCATCGCCGCGGACACGCTGGAGAAGTCCTCGGCAGGCGGCGCCTACGCAGCCCAGGCCACCGCCGTCGCCTCGGCCCTGCGCTCCGAGGCCAACGCCAAGCGCAATTCCCCGCCCTCCGTCATCGCCGAGGCGATCGGCAAGGCCGTCACCGCACGGCGCCCGAAGACCCGCTACGCCACGGGCTTCGGCGCCCGTCCGCTCATCGCCTTGCGCCGCGTCCTGCCCGACCGTGCCTTCGACATGGTCATCTCCCGGGCCGTCGGCCTCCCGGGCTGACAGCCCGTCCGGCCGGCGCCGCGACTCACCGACAGGCGAGGCGACACGCGAGGTCGAACAGGTCCGGCAGGCGCGGCACCCGCCCGCCGAAGCCCGGGAGCGGCACATGCAGCGGCTGCGTCCAACGGACCGGAATCGCGTCCAGCCCGTAGTACGCCCCCGCGAGACCCGGCACGGTGGTGCCGGCGCCGTGAGGCAGGGCGTGGGTTGTGCCCTGCCCTGCCTTCGCCGTCCCGGGTGCGTTGCCGTGTTGCTTCTGGCTCACGTCTCCGTGGGGGCCGGCGGGGGCCGTCCCCGTTCACGGTGTGGAGGTGGCTCAGGGAGCAGGGCAGTCGTGCAGGGTGTCCAGGGGAACGCTCACGCAGTACCGGTCTCCTCTCTCGGTGACGTTCGGAGGGAGCGTGAACACGGCGATCCGTGACCTGGGCATCGTCACCGACCCGATCCGGCGCATCAGCTTGAAGTTCTCGGACGAGCCCGACCGCTGGTAGAGGCCGACCGGAACCTGCTCGTCCTGGTCGAAGTTGAAGACGGCCAGGCGGTGCTTCGCGCCGGTGATCCAGCGCTGCCCCCGAGTCGAGGTGCCGGACACCGTCACCTTCTGCCGGTGCGACGCGCTCGTTCCCGCTTGTACCGCGCTGGTGGTGACCGCGCCCGCCGTGACGACGTCGTCGCGCACGCCGGAAGGGGGCACGAAGCCCCACTCGTGACTTTCCAGCAGGCCCGACCCCGCGTCGAACACCTGGAGCCGGTGTCCGTCGAACAGGGTCTCGGGAGGCTCGACCCGGTCCACCGTCAGGGGGGCCGAGGACGGTGACACCGTGGTGCGGTAGCCGCGCGAACCGACGGTGACCGTGACGGTCACGGGCTTCTCCGCCGAGAATCCGTGCAGACAGAGCGCGGTGTCCAGGGCCAGTGGGAGGCTCGTGGGGCCGTCCATGCCGCTCAGCCAGACCGCCGGCGAAGTGGCGAACCCCGGCGGCAGCTGCGCCAGGTCCGAGACGCAGTCGGGACCTCTCCCGCCGGCGCCCGGATGAATGACCAACTGCCCGGCCAGCACCGCTGACTTGCGCTTCTTTTTCTTCTTCTTCGTCGGGCGCGCGCCGATCGCCTGGTCCGTGACCGGGCTCGCGGACCGCACCCGCGTCGCCACGTCCGTGGCGGGGCCGGTCCCGCCGCCCGATCCGCATCCCGCGGCGGCGGTCACGCACAGCAGGGCGAGCCACCCCGCCAGTCTCCGTTGTTTCATCACGTCGCTTTCCTTCCTCGTTTCAACCGCTGCTCCCCGACCCGCACCTCGCACGGGCCTCGGACAGTCGGGATGCGTAATCCGTGCGGTAGTCGGCGTAGCGCTCCTCGGGCGCGGTGCCGGTCTGGATGGCGCTGCTCAGCTGGCTCAACGACGCCTGATGAGCCGAGGCGGCCGTGCCGAAATCGCAGTGCGCGAGCGCCACGGAGGAGAGCTGCGCCTCCCACAGCGCGCGCACGGCGAAGCGCGCTTCCAGCGCGAGTGCCTGCCTGAGGTCGGCGATCGCCGCGTCGTACCGGTCGTACAGCAGCTCGTGGTGGGCGGCGACGGACGCGGCGAGTGCCACGAGCGACCTGGTGTCCGGGGAGCGCGGGGCGCCGCGTACGCGTCGCAGCGACCGTTCGATGGTGCCGTCGTCCGCGACCAGCCCGGCGCTGACACGGCAGTTCTCCGCCTGGGCCAGGCCGATCGAGGCCTTGAGCCGGCCCGGCCGGGTGAACGCGGGATCGTCCGCCAGCCGTCTGAAGGAGGCGGAGGCCTCGGCCAGGTCTGCCGCGCGCACGGTGCCCTCGGCGCAGGAGGGATGCGGTCCGAGCGCCCGCAGATAGGTGTTGTCCGCCATGCTGAGCCTGGCCCGCAACCGGATCGGAGAGGAGTCCGCGATGGCCAGGTACTCCGTCCGGGCGGCGTCGAGTCCCGCGCGACGGATGTTCTCCGGGTCCGCGACGGCGAGGTCCTCGAGCGCGTGGCCCCGGAAGAGACGGACGAGGTCGGGTGTCACGAATCCGCTGCCGCTCTCGGACGCCGGGCTGCCGCCACCGCCCGGCAGCAGCCGGGCCAGGACACGTTCGGCCTGTGCCGCATTCCCGGCCCGCCAGGCATCCAGCGCGGAGGTGAAGTCGGCCAGTCCGCGGGCCCGCCGCACCAGTTCCGAGACCATGGCCGTGCGGCTGTACGCGGACTGCCACCCCGCGTCCATGGGGAGGGCTTCGCCGGTGTACCAACCGGCGAGCTCCGGAGCGTCCGTCACCTGGTCCGCGCGCACGTAGACGACGGGCCTCACCAGCGTCTGCCCGGCGTCGCCCGACGTGACGATCCCGCCGAGGAGGATCGCCGCGTTGGACCGGTCGACGAACTTCGCCGTCCGGTTCTCCAGGTCGTGACGGTCGCCGTGCAGAAGCCGGACGAGCGGCAGCGAGTGTTCCGCCGCGTAGTCGCGCACGGCCGAGCCCGGGAGGACCTTGCCCAGATCATGGGCGAAGGTCGCGGAGACGTCGTCCAGGACCTGCTGGTCCTGCCCGGGCCCGCTGCCCTCGAAGCCGACGACGGCGACATCGCGGGGACCCGTGAGGCGGTGCAACGGGGGAGGCGGAGCCTGGAATCTGAGGAGGAGGAAGACGGTGCCGGCGAAGACGCCGGCCACCCCGGCGGCGAACACGGCCCGTTTCCATCGAGGAACCCCGGCGAACCGGTCCCGCAGCAGCTGACCGACCGACCCGAGGAAGCCGCTCACCCCGACGAGCACGCCGACGAAGGTCGCCACCTTGCCCGGACGCGCGCCCAGCGCACTCGCCAGCGCGAGCGAAGCCGCCAGCGCCAGACTGACGCCCGCGACGACCACCCAGGCACGGGAGACGCGGGGGCCGGCGCCAGGATCCCCGTCGGAGGGGTCGCGCGCCGGATCGGGAAGGTGATGTCCGCCCATTTGTCAGCATATTACGTATGCATACTCACGATCGTCGTCAGGCGCTCCGCGGCGGTGATCATCGGAGCCAATTCGATGGGTAGGCGCGCGTGACGTGGGTACTTGCGTGCGGCGGGCCCCGGCGGACGGGTGCGCGCGGCAATGGTGCTTCGAAGCATGAGGAGATCGAATGAGGCTGCGCGAGTCGGCTCTGGTGCTGGCCTCCCGGTGTTCCACCGAGATACTGGACGGCCGCTACCGACTGGACGCGCGCATCGGCTCGGGCGGCGCGGCGGACGTCCACCGCGGCTTCGACCTCCGCCTCAAGCGCGCGGTGGCGGTGAAGGTCTTCCGGCCCGGCGCCGGGGCCGGATCCGAGGAGGGGCTGCGCAGCGAGGCGATGCTCCTCGCCCGCTTGCAGCACCCCGGGCTCGTCACCGCCTACGACGTGGGTCGTCACGACGGCCGGGCCTACCTGGTCATGCAGCTGGTGGAAGGCCGCACGCTGAAGGCGCGCATCGCCGAGAGCCCTCTGTCCTGCGACGACACCGCGCGACTGGGCGCCGGCCTCGCCCGGGCCCTGGCTCACGCCCACGAGGCCGGGATCGTCCACCGTGACGTGAAGCCGTCCAACATCCTTCTCGACCCGTCGGACCGCCCCTATCTGACGGACTTCGGTATCTCCCGGCTCGTCGACGCCACCACCGACACCGTCACCGGCACGCTCGTGGGCACCGCCGCCTATCTCTCGCCCGAGCAGGTGCTGGGCCGGACCGTCGGCCGGCCCGTCGACGTCTACGCCCTCGGGCTCGTCCTCCTCGAATGCCTCACCGGCAGGCTCGAGTACGACGGCGGTCCCCTCGAAGCGGCGATAGCACGGCTCCACCGTCCCCCCGCCGTCCCCAGCGCGCTGCCCGCCGAACTCGCCACCCTGCTGCGGGACATGACCGCCCTGGACGAGCAGGACCGTCCGTCGGCGCCCGACTGCGCACGGACGCTGGCCACCCTGGCGGGAACGCCCCTCTCCGGGCATGTGCCGACCACCGGGCCCGCGGCCCGTACGGCGGCCATCGTGCCGAGCCGTGAATCGGTGCGCGGCGACGACGCCACGCACCGCAACGCCTCGCCTGCCGCGGTACGGACCGCCGCGAAGGCCGCTCCCGCGCGCCGCCGGGTTCTGGTGGCCGGAGGAACCGTCGCGCTCGTCACCGCGATGGCGGCCACGCTGGCCGTCACCGAGGCGCTGCCCGATCACGGTCGTGACGGAAGCACGCGACAGGCCGTCAGCCGGCCCGCCGGGAGCGCCGACGCCGAAGGCGGCTCCGCGGAGACGAACGCGGCGCCCGCCACCCCTGTCGATCCCTCCGCCTCGACGCGCGAGTCCTCCGGCAGTCGCCTCCGTGACGTCACCGCCGTGAAGAGCTCCCCTTCCTCTTCCGCAGGCAGGAGCCCGAACGCCGTAGGCGTGCCCCGCGCTTCCTCCGGCCGCGCTTCCGACGTCGGGGCGCAGGCCGCTGCGAAGCCCTCGTCGGCCGGCAAGAAGCCCGGCAATCCGAATGCCACCAAGAAGGGCCAGGAGGCGGCGGAGTCGAAGCCGGGGAAGCAGAAGCAGAAGAAGCAGGGCGAAGGCGAAGCGGACTGACGCATGCTGCTTCCCCGGACCGGCCTGCCGAGCTGTCCGAAGGCCGGTACCGGGCGGTGTGCGGTGGGCGAGACTGGCCCCGGACGGCGGGTGGGCCGCCGTACGCGGTCTGTGGTCCTGGGGGGACGATGGGGAGTCTGACGGACAGAGTCGTGCTCGTGACAGGGGGAGGACGAGGGATCGGGCGGGGCATCGCCCGCCGCCTGGGGGCGGACGGAGCCCTGGTGGCGGTGCACTACGGACAGCGTGAGGACACGGCACGCGAGACGGTGGACCTGATCACGGCCGCCGGCGGGCGCGCCTTCCCGGTGCGCGCCCTGCTCGGGGAGCCGGGTGACGCCGTGGCGCTGTTCAAGGAGCTGGACGTGCGGCTCGAGGAGCTGGGCGAGCCCGCGGTCCTGGACGTCCTGGTCAACAACGCGGGGTTCAACGTCCCAGGTCGGATCGCCGAGGTGCGGCCGGAGGACTTCGACCGACTCATGGCCGTACACGCGAAAGCGCCGGTCTTCCTCGTCCAGCAGGCGATCGAACGGATGCGTGACGGGGGGCGCATCGTCAACATCGGCTCGGCCGCCACTCGGGTGGCGTTCCCCGAGTCGCTGGCCTACGCGATGGCCAAAGGTGCGCTGGAGGTTCTCACCCTGGCGCTGGCACGGGAGTTGGGGCCCCGGCAGATCACCGTCAACTCGGTGTCGCCCGGATTCGTCAAGACGGACATGAACCGCAAGCGCTGGAGCGACCCGGAGGGCGAAGCCGCCCACGCGGCGCACTCGGTGCTCGGGCGGATGGGGCGGCCCGAGGACGTGGCGGACATCGTCGCCTTCCTGGCCTCGGACGACGCGCGCTGGGTGACGGGCCAGAGCATCGACGCATCCGGAGGTTCGTTCCTGTAGGAGTCGTCCCGGGATCCTGGGGTCTGCCACCTCCGCGGTGACTGCGGCCTCCCTCCGCCGGTGGCGCGGCACACGGTCGCCAGGTCTCTTGCGGCGCGCCCGGCGGGAAGCCGCAGGGCTGACTCCGCGCGGCCTCCCGGCGTCATTCGCTGAAAGCTGCCGCCGGGTCAACCCGCCGTCGGTGTGCACAACTTGCACGAATTCTGGTGTCCGAGGGCTTGCCGGACGACACAGGTCAACATTTAAATCAAGTCGTGAACTAAGCGGGCGGCCTGGCCCAGCCTGCCGCGCTGCGCGTTCCGCTCCCGCCACCCGTACGACCGTCACGGCACGGTCCTTCACGACCGTCCTTCATCCACCCCCAGGGGAACATGGCATGAGACTCAGATCCCTCGGTGTCGCGCTCGCCAGTACGGCGGCGTTGATCACCCTCCCCGTCGTCGCGTCACCTCAGGCCGTCGCGGCCGACGCCAACCTGTCCCAGGGCCGGCCGGTCCTGTCGTCCTCGACGGAGAACGCGGGGACGCCCGCCCTCGCCGCCGTGGACGGCGACACGGGCACCCGCTGGTCCTCGGCCGCCACCGACGACCAGTGGCTCCAGGTCGACCTCGGGTCCGCGGCCTCGATCAGCCGGGTCGACCTGAACTGGGAAGCGGCCTACGCCTCGGACTACAAGATCCAGGTCTCCGCGGACGGCGGCTCCTGGACCGATCTGCGGACCGTCACCGGCGGCGACGGCGGCACCGACAGCCTCACCGTCTCCGGCCAGGGCCGCTACGTCCGTATGCAGGGCGTCCACCGGGCCACCCCCTGGGGCTACTCGCTCTGGGAGTTCCAGGTGTTCGGGACCACCGGTCCGACCCAGCCCGGCATCTGCTCGACGGCCAACTCGGCGCAGGGCAAGGCCGCTTCGGCGTCCTCGACGGAGAACGCGGGCACCCCCGCGTCCGCGGCGTTCGACGGCGACGACTCGACCCGCTGGTCCAGCCAGTCCGCCGACCCGCAGTGGCTGCGCGTCGACCTGGGCTCCTCCCAGGACATCTGCAAGATCGACCTGAACTGGGAAGCGGCGTACGGCAAGGACTTCCAGCTCCAGGCTTCCGCCGACGGCCAGAACTGGAACACCCTCAAGACCGTGACCGGTGCGACCGGCGGACGCGCCTCCTACGACGTGAGCGGTACGGGCCGCTACGTGCGCGTCCTCGGGACGGCCCGCGGGACGGTCTACGGCTACTCGCTCTGGGAGTTCGCCGTCCACACCACGTCCGGCGGCACCGGAGGCCCCGTCCAGGGCGGCGGGGACCTCGGACCGAACGTCATCGTCGTGGACCCCTCCACTCCCGACCTCCAGCAGAAGTTCGACCAGGTCTTCACCCAGCAGGAGTCGGCGCAGTTCGGCTCCGAGCGTTACCAGTTCCTGCTGAAGCCGGGCACCTACAACGGCATCAACGCCCAACTCGGCTTCTACACCTCGATCTCCGGCCTCGGACTGAACCCCGACGACACCCAGATCAACGGTGACATCACCGTGGACGCGGGCTGGTTCAACGGCAACGCCACGCAGAACTTCTGGCGTTCGGCGGAGAACCTCGCGATCACCCCGTCCAACGGCACCGACCGCTGGGCTGTCGCCCAGGCCGCGCCGTTCCGCCGCATCCACGTCAAGGGCGGCCTCAACCTGGCTCCCAACGGCTACGGTTGGGCCTCCGGCGGATACATCGCCGACTCCAGGATCGACGGCACCGTCGGCCCGTACTCGCAGCAGCAGTGGTACACCCGGGACAGCTCCGTCGGGGGCTGGACCAACGGCGTGTGGAACATGACGTTCACCGGCGTCCAGGGCGCCCCGGCGACCAACTTCGACACCGGTCCGTACACCACCCTGGACAACACGCCGACCTCGCGCGAGAAGCCGTTCCTCTACCTCGACGGCAACGAGTACAAGGTCTTCGTACCCGCTAAGCGTACCAACGCCCGCGGTGTGTCCTGGCCGGCCAACGCCGGGACCTCGCTCCCGCTCAGCCAGTTCTACGTCGTCAAGCCCGGTGCGACCGCCGCCACCATCAACACGGCGCTCGCCCAGGGCCTCAACCTGCTCTTCACCCCCGGCGTGTACCACCTCGACCGGACGATCGAGGTCACCCGGGCCGACACCGTGGTGCTGGGGCTCGGCCTGGCCACGCTCGTGCCCGACGGCGGCGTCGACGCCGTCCACGTCGCGGACGTCGACGGCGTACGGCTCGCCGGCTTCCTCATCGACGCGGGAGCCACCCGGTCCGACACGCTGCTGCGGATCGGCCCGGCCGGCGCTGCCGCCGACCACTCAGCGAACCCGACCACCATGCAGGACGTCTTCGTCCGCATCGGCGGCGCGGGCCCCGGCCTCGCCACCAACTCGGTGGTGGTCAACAGCGACGACGTCGTCGTCGACCACACCTGGATCTGGCGCGCCGACCACGGCCAGGGCGTCGGCTGGGAGACCAACCGGGCCGACTACGGACTGGTCGTGAACGGCGACGACGTCCTCACCACCGGCCTCTTCGTCGAGCACTTCAACAAGTACGACGTGCTGTGGAACGGCGAACGGGGCCGCACGATCTTCTTCCAGAACGAGAAGGCCTACGACGTGCCCAACGCCGCCGCCATCACCCATGACGGCATCGTCGGCTACGCGGCCTACAAGATCGCCGACACGGTGAACGTGCACGAGGCCTGGGGTCTGGGGAGCTACTGCAACTTCACCTCCGACCCGTCCATCGTGCAACGCCACGGCTTCCAGGTACCGGTCAAGCCGGGCGTCAAGCTGCACAGCATCCAGGTGATCTCGCTGGGCGGCAAGGGGCAGTACGCCCACGTCGTCAACGACACCGGGGCCCCGACCTCCGGGACCGACACCATCCCGTCCAAGATCACCCAGTTCCCGTGACCCGAGGCGGGCGATCCCGCCCGCCTCCCTGACGGCCAAACCGACCACGACACCGACCGAGCCACCGCCGCGGGCCGCTCTCCCGGCCCGCGGCGGAGATGCTGTCGGCACGGTTCGGTTCCGCCCCCCCCGAGCCCGTCGAGGTGGTGTTCCACAACCCCGCCGTCGCCACCTCCAACCTGGAGTTCTCGGCGAAGGCCGCCGCGTGGGACACCGTCGACGAAAGTCTCAAGACGTTCGCCCACATGGCGGTGGCCGCGCAGGTCGGATGCAGCTGGTGCCTGGACGCCAACTACTTCGCCGCACTCGACCAGAACCTCGACCTGGACAAGGCGAGCCAGGTGCCCGACTGGCGTGCGTCCACGGTGTTCACCCCGCTGGAGCGCGAGGTGCTGGAATACTCCGAGGCCATGACGAACACCCCGCCGACTGTCACCGACGAGCTGTCGGCGAGCCTGCTCGAACCGTCACGGCCGATCCCTTCGTCATCCACCGCGGCCTGCTGTTCACCGTCGCCTACGAGATGCTCGGTTCGGCCGCCGACGCCGAGGACGTCCTCCAGGAGACCTGGCTGCGCTGGGCCGGCGTCGACCGTTCCCAGGTGCGCGAGCCACGCGCCTACCTCGTACGAGCCGTCACCCGGCAGGCCCTCAACCGGCTGCGCTCGCTGTCGCGCAGCCGCGAGGACTACGTCGGCGAATGGCTCCCGGACCCGCTGCTGACCAGCCCCGACGTCGCCGACGACGTCGAACTCGCCGAGAGCGTCTCGATCGCGATGCCGACCGTGCTCGAGACGCTCGGCCCGGCCGAGCGGGCGGTGTTCGTCCTCCACGAGGTCTTCGACCTGCCCTACGCCGAGATCGCCGAGGCCGTCGGCAAGTCGCCCGCCGCCGTCCGCCGGATCGCCCGGCGGGCCCGCCACCACGTGGCGGCCCGCAGGCCCCGGGTGCGGGTCAGCCCCGTGGAACGGCAGGCGGTGGTGGAACGGTTCCTGGCGGCGCTGCGCACGGGCGCCCTGCTGGATCTGCTGGACGTCATGGCGCCCGACGTCGTCCTGGTCACCGGCAAAGGCGGCGTGGTGCCCGCCGCGCCGGCCCCCCTCCACGGTGCCGAGCAGGTGGCGTCACTGCTGGCCGGTGTGCAGGGCAAGGTGGCCGCACTGGAGTTGGCCACCGTGTGGCTCAACGGCGCGCCCGCGGGACGCATCGCGTTCGACGGCGTGCCGGCGGCGGTCAGCGTGGACGTGCGGGACGGGCGCATCACCCGGATCCACGTCGTGCGCAACCCGCACAAACCGACCCGCCTCGACACACCGGCCGCACTCACGAGGTAGCGGGCGTCGGACGACGCCGAAGCCGCGATGCGCGTGGCGAGCCCCCGCGCGCGTGGCCGGCTGAGGTGTCTGGCGGGGCAGCAGGCCGACGTGCCGCTCCTGGTGTGCCCGCGTCTGCATCCGGCCGACGGCCGAGCGGCGAACCAGACACGTGGTGCCAGGTCGTCGGCGCGGAACGGGAGGCGGGGCATGGATCTACGAGGTGCACGGATTCTGGTGCCGGGTGCCACCGGAGAGATCGGGTCGGCGCTCGCCGCACGGCTGCACGCCCTCGGTGCCCGCACGGCACTGGCCGGACGTGACCGCGAGGCCCTCACCCGTGTCTCGACGGCGTGCGAGCACGCTCCCGCTCGCACCTTCGACGCCTGGGACGCCGACTCCTGTGCGAAGACCGTCGACTGGGCGGCGGCGGAACTGGGCGGCCTGGACGGCGTCGTCGTATGTGTCGGAGTCGCGGCTTTCGGGCCTGCCGGGGAGGTGGAGGACGCGGTGTCCGAACACCTGATGGCGGTGAACGCGCTGGCCCCCATGGCGTTCCTGCGGGCCGCCGGGGACCGGTTGCCCGAGGGCGGCGTGCTCGCGGCCGTCACCGGGATCGTCGCCGAGGCGGCACCGGCCCGGATGGCGGACTACGCCGCCGCCAAGGCCGCGCTGGCCACCTGGCTGACGTCGGTCCGCCGCGAGCGGCGACGCCAGGGCGTGACCGTGCTGGAGATCAACCTGCCCCACATGGACACCGGCTTCGCCGGGCGCGCCGTTGTGGGCCAAGCGCCGCCACTGCCGCGGGGACTGCCCGTTTCGGAGGCAGTGGACGTGATCGTGCGGGCGCTCCGCGAGGGCGCGAGACGTGTGTGTCCCGGCAGCGGTGCGGCGCTCGAAGTGGTGCGGTAGCGCGGACATGCCGAGGAGACGTCCCGGATACGGCCCTTCGTCCCGCAGCGCCCGGCCCGCGGAGGCATTGACCCCGCTGGCTCCGCATACGGTGCGGCGCGTGCTGTTCCGGCAGCGCTGGCGAGACCTGGTGTTCCTGCACTGGCCCGCCGACCCGTTCGAGGTGGCCCGGCTGCTGCCGGCCGGCACCGTCCCCGACCTCCACCAGGGCCGGGCCTATGTCGGCCTGGTCTTCTTCCGCATGGACGACCTCGCCTTCGGCCGGACGCCGGCCCTGCCGTACCTGGGGAGCTTCGGCGAGGTCAACGTCCGCCTGTACAGCCGCGACGCCACGGGTCGGCGCGGGGTGGTGTTCCGTTCGCTCGACTGCGACCGACTGCTGCCGGTGCTGACGGCCCGCGGCGTGTTCGGCCTGCCCTACCGGTGGTCCCGGATCCACAGCCAGTGGTTCGACAGCCGGCTGCTGTACCGCACGGGGCGGCGCCAGGGTGCGCGAGCCGGGGCACGGGTGTGGCTGGACGTGGCGGACGAGCCGGTGGCGGCCACGCCCCTGGAGGAGTTCCTCACCCAGCGCTGGGGGCTGCACGAACGGTTCCTCGGTCGCACTTACTACCTGCCCAACGCACACCCCGCCTGGTCCTTCCGCAGGTGCAGCCTGATGGGCTGGGCGGACGACCTGGTCGCTGCGGCCGGGCTGTCCAGGCCGCAGGGCGAGCCCGTGAGCGTTCTGTACGCTCCCGGCCTCCCGGTGGTCTTCGGCCCGCCGGTGCCCCTGCCCGCGCCCGGCACGTGGTCCGGCTGACCCACCCCCGCACGAAGCGCCGGGCTCAGTGCGTCGACTTCCGCCGGTCCATGGCGGCCAGCAGCTCTCCGGCCGCCCACCCGGGTCCCCGCCGCCGTACCGCCGCGGCCAGTTCGGGCATACGCGGGCTCACGGTCGCCCACACCGCCCTGAGCGCCGTGGGGACGTCGGCCGGCGACAGCGTGTTCGGGTCGAGCACCGCACCGGCACCGGCGCGCTCCGCGTCCCGGGCCACGGAGAACTGGTCGCTGGAGAACGGCAGCACCACCGCGGGCACGCCCGCCCGCAGGCATTCGGTGAAGGAGTTGCTGCCACCGTGGTGCACCATCGCGTCCACCTGCTCCAGCAGGGCGCGCTGGGGCACCGACGGTGCCACCACGGCCCGTTCGCCCGCGAGATCGGCCAGCGCGGTGGTACGTTCCCCGGCCGCGACGACGACCGACACGTCCGGCATGCCGTCGAGCAGCCCCGTGACGACACCGCGCAGGACGTCGTCGCGCGCGGACAGGAACGTACCGAGTGCGACGAGGACGACCCTCTCGCCGCGCGAGCGCAGCATCTTCAGGTGCGCCTCCCACTGCGCGTCGAGGGGATCGGGGGCCGCGGCCATGTGCCCGGCGAACAGGCGCACCGGGCCCGGCGCAGGCGTCGGCAGCCAGCCGAACGCGGGGTAGGCGTAGACGACGGCGTGCGGCGAGCTGAGGGCGAAGGCCCGGCCCGGAGCCGGCAGGGAGGGCGCGTGCCGCCGGGCGAAGGCCGCGAACAGGGCGGTGAAGGCCTCGTCGTTCCGCCGGGCCGCGGCCCTCAGTTCCCGCAGCCGCTCCGGAACGGGCCGCAGCGCGTCGGGCCAGGCGTAGGGGACGCCGAAGTAGGCGTCGGGGCCGGAGAGCACATAGCTGGGATGTCCGGGGCAGAAGGTCGCGTAGGGCACACCCAGGCAGTGCAGGGCCAGGGTGACCGGGTAGCTGAGCTGGTCCACGACGTACCAGTCGGGGCGCAGCCGCCGGTCGGCCGAGCGCAGCGAGTCGAGGACCCCGTCCGGGTCGGCCAGCATGTCGGCCCGCCGATGGCGGGCCTGGGTCAGCAGCGCCGGTACGGCACCCTCCCGGGTTGCGTCCAGGAACTCCGCCAGCCGGGCCGCCTCCCGGGCATCCTGCTCGGTCGCCTCGGCCACCCCGGTGTTGGCATTGCGCGTCACGGACAACGGCTCGAACCCCACCCCGGCCTCCCGCGCCAGGTGCTCGAACGCGGGAGCACAGGCGAAGTACACGTCCGCACCGCGCCGGCGCAGAGCCCCGGCCAGGACCGACAGCGGTCGTGCGTGGGACATGAACGGGGGACTTACGACAACGACACGCGGCATGCGAACCCCTCGGCCAAGGCATCTTCGGCCCGCTGTCCACAAGAGCCGGGCCAGCGCATCGTAGCCACGTCCGGGCAGGTCGGACGGTGTGGCAATCAGCACCGGAGGCAGGTGCATCCGGAAGGCCGACACCCCGCGAACCACAGAGGTCAGCGCCGTCCCGAGACAGGAGAACCCGTGGCCGGCACCGTTTTCGCGCCCCCCTCGGCGGCTCACGATCCCGCACGGCCGGGAGGAACGGGCCACGAGGCCGGCGACCCCTTGGTCGCCGCCCGCACCGCGTTCTTCGACGGCTCCGGCTGGACCGCGCACCTGTCCGAGCCGAGACCGGACAGGCGTCTTCCGGACGCGCAGAGTGAACTGGCGCAACTGCTGGAAGCCGAGTACGGGCTGCCGTCGCGGGCCGTCCCGCCCGGCGAGGGACCAGCGGTGGACCACCGGGACAAGGCCGTGGCGGGGCTGCGTCGCGCCGCCCGGCTGGGCGTCCCACTGGCGCCGGAGGCCCTGCTCGCCCATCGGGAGGGCGACCCCCGCCTCATGGCCGTGCTGACGGAGCTGTGGCCGCAGACCGTTCGCTGGCACGGCCCCCGGCACGCAGAGGAGGTACTGCGCGCCATGCTCGGTGAGTCCTGCGACGGACCGGTCGCCGGCCACCTGCTGGACCTCGCGGTGGCCGCCGGCCTGCATCCCCTCACCCCGGTCGAAAGCGCATCGCTCGCGCGCACCACCACGCACCGGGCCGTCCGCCACTCAGCCTGGCGTTACCTGCTTCGACTCCCCGGCGGCCCCGCCCATGTGCCCCGGCCCTCCGAGGCCGGGGACGCCTACGAACGGCTCCTGCTGGCGCCCCCGGTACCCGCGTTCGGCCCGGAGCGGCAAGAGCCCGCGGGCCGACTCGTCGCCCAGAGCATGCTGCTGGGCGCCCTGGACACCCCGGGGCAGGGAATGAGCGGTGGACTGGCGGTGCTGCTGGGCGGGCTCGGCGACCGGCTGGCCGCGACCGAGGGGATATCCGGCGTCATCACCGTCGTCACCGCCGGGCACGAGGACCTCGCCGCCGACGACCGGCTTGCCCACGAACGCGCCCCCGGGCACTGGGTCCTGCGGCTCCCCGTGGACGCCCCCTCGGCCCCGGCCCAGGTCGAGATGCACCGCCACCGCGCCGCGCTCACCTGGTGGGCGGTCCGCCTGCTCGGCGCCATGCCGCGGCCCCTGGATGTCCTGCACGTCAGATACGCCGACGACGGCAGCCTGGCGCTCGCCGATGCCGCCGAGCGCCTGGGCGCCGCGCTGGTCTTCACGGCCACACCCGACCCGCATCGCGGACTCGCCGAACGCCATGCCGCGTGCGATGTCGCCGACCCCGCGGCGGCGGAGGCCCTCCGCAACGACCTGCACCGGGTCTTCCTGGCCGACCGGCTCGTGGAGCGCGCGGACACGGTCGTCGGTATCCCCGGACGCGGCGGCACCCGCGAACTCGTCCGCCACTTCCCCGGCCTCGCACGGCTCGACGAAGGGCGCGGACCCAGCGCCCCACCGGAAGGCATTGCTCCTTACCGGCCCGCGCCCGACGAGGACGACCGGCGGCGCGAGGCGCTGAACCGGCTCTACCGGGACGGGACAGACCCCGGCGCCCTCGACCCCCGGGACCGTGACCTTCCCGTACTGCTGTGCGTGGGCCGGCTGCACCCGGTCAAGCAGCAGGACCTCCTGGTCCGGTCCTGGCTGGCGACGGGCGCCCACCACACCACGACCCTCGTCCTCATCGGCGGCAGCCCCGGCACCGGCACCGCCGTGGAGGACGACATCCGCCGCCGCATCGACACCCTCCTCGCCCCGTACCCGCAGGCCGCGCGCCGCCTGGCGCTGCTGCCGGCCCTGCCGAACACCCAGGTACGCCGAATGCAGCGGGCCCTGGCACAGCGCACGGCCGACGCCTGCTGCTGGTACGTCTGCCCGAGCGCGAAGGAGGAGTTCGGGATAGCGGTCCTGGAGGCGATGGACGCCGGCCTTCCCGTCGCCGGTCCGCGCCGCGGGGGAGTCGCGCACTACCTCCGCGACCAGGTCAACGGCCTCCTGATGGACACGTCCGGCCAGGCGGGCCTGATGCGGGGCCTACGGCGGATCGCCGCCACCTCCGTCGACGACCGGCGCCGTTACGCGGCCGAGGGCAGGAAGCTGGTCGCCGAGCGGTTCTCCGTGACACGCATGGCGGACGAACTGGCCGCCGAGTACACCGCCCTGCGCACCGGCTGACCAGTGCGCAGGGCCCGCGACGACAGGGCTGAGCGGCGTCCGGCCTCACCGCAGGAGGGTGCCCTGCCCTGGAACGGCCGCGGCCCGACGATCTGCGGCTGCGCCGTGTGGACGCCGGTGACCGGAAGCGTGGCCGCAGGCGCCGGGGGTCTGAGGGCCCCCGGCCGCGTGCCCGCCGGGACGGTGTGTCAGAGCACGGGGAGCCGGTCCACCAGCAGCTCCACTCTCTGCGCGGCGTCCTCCGGCAGCAACCGTCCCGCCCGGCTCAGGGTCGCAAGGCCGTGCAGGGACGCCCAGAACACCTCGGTGAACAGCCCCGTGGGGACGCCGTCCCCGGCGACCTCGCCCAGGCTCTCCAGCAGCGCGGCGAAGGCGTCCTTCAGGGGCTCGGGGGTGTCTTCCTGCGCGTACGCCAGGCCGCCGTCGAGCTGGAACAAGGCGTCGTAGACCGCGGGGTTGCGCGCGGCGAAGTCGAGGTAGGCACGGGCGAGCGCGGCGACCCGCTCGCGTGGGGCGTCCGCGGCCGAGGTCGCAGCACGCACCGCCGCGGCCAGCTCGGCAGCGCCCTCCAGGGCGACGGCCCCGATGATCTCCCGCTTGCCGCGGAAGTGGCTGTAGAGGACGGGCTGGCTGTATTCGATGAGCTCGGCGAGCCGGCGGGTCGTGACCGCGTCCCAGCCCTGCTGCTCCGCGAGTTCGCGGGCTGTCGCCACGATGAGGCGCTCGCGCTCCGCCCGTTCGCGCTGCTTGCGTTCTTGAACCGACATGACCCGACTCTAGCACTGCTAGACATTCGAGCGTCAGTAGGACTAGCGTTGCCTCATCATCTAGCGGCGCTAGATCCCAGGAGGGGTCATCATGCTCAACGCACTCCAGGTGTTCACCACCGTGATCGTCGGCCTGATGGTGGGGGTCGAGTTCTCCGTCGCCTTCGTCATGAACCGGATCTTCAACGCCCTTCCCGAGGACAGCGACCAGCTCGCTCGCGCCCACGGGGGCCGGATGCTCGGTGCTCTCATGCCGTTCTGGTACATCGGCTCGCTCGTCCTCAGCGTGGTCTGGGCCGTCGCCGGATGGGACCACCCCGGTGCCGGACTCGTCGTCATCGCCGCCGCGCTGCTGATCGCGAGCGTGATCATGTCGCTCCTGCTGCTCGTCCCGATCAACAACCAGGGCAAGACGTGGACCCCCGAGAACCGGCCCGCGGACTGGAAGGAGCAGATGAACCGCTGGGACCGCTACCACTACGTCCGCGTCGCCATCATCGTCGCCGCCTTCGCCTTCCTGGTCACCGCCCTGGTCTGAGTCATGTGGACTCCGGCGCGGGGACGCCGAGGCAGCTCGGAGGTCGCGTGACTGCCGACCTCGTCACCCCGGGTGAGTCCCTGAACGACCCGCACCCGGTCGGCGGCCGGGAGAGCCGACGCGGTCTCGGACCTGCTTGGCAGGCTCGCCGTGACCTGCCCCCCCCGACCCGTCGGCGGTGCGCTCTTCGACGACGAGATCCGGTTCCTCCGTCGGGCAACGTGGTGCATGCATGCAGGAAGAGAAGGCGGGTAATGGCGCAGGTGTGAGTGGAGCATGAAGACGGCACCCGGGGGATCGCACACCGGCGGTGTCAGCCGTATCGGACCGGTCGAGCACCTGATCCGCGCGGGATACGCGCTGGACGAAGGCGACGGCTGCATCGCCGAGGCCCGCCGGCACGCGCTGGCCTTCTTCGACCAGGCCGAAGCCGACTATCGGGTGCTGGTGCGCGCCCGCGCGCGGGATCTTACGCAGCTGGTGGTCAGCGAGTTGGTCACCAACGCCTGCAAGTACGCCCCCGGCCCAGTGCTGGTGGAACTGGGCATCAACCTTCACGCGGTGGATGTCGTCGTGTGGGACAGCAATCCTGTCGTGCCCGCGGCCCGGGCGGCTGATCCCGACCGGGTGGGCCAGCACGGTCTGGAGATCGCCAAGGCCGTCAGCGAGGTGCTGTTCGTCGAGCCGCAGTCGGTCGGAAAGCGCATCACCGCCCGTATTCCCCTGGCCGCCCCGCCCCGCATCACTACCGTCGGCTACTGACGGACAGGCCGGCCGGCCAGACCCGCAGCCTCTCTTCCGCAGACCGAGGGTGGTGGATGAGGTGACGTCCAGGGGGTCACGGGCCGTTCCGGATGCCTCGTCGGCCCCCCGAGGGGGGTCGGCGTCGTACCCGGGGGACGGCTCAGGAACTGCCGTGCATGATGGCCCCGTTGGCCTCGACGAAGCCGACGTAGTACAGCAGCGCGGCGATAGTGGTGACGGCGTGCCCCATGATGTAGATGCTCTGGCCGGACGGGTTGGCGCGCGCGTTGCGGATGAACCTGCTGATGGCCCCCCACTGGTTCTCCACGTTCGCGGCGAGGATGGGCCCGCGATCCCCGTCGACGTAGTTCAGCGGCCGGTTCCGGTTGGGATCGAGGATGTTGCCCCGGACGACGTCGAAGACGACGCCGAAGCGCGCGGCCTCGGAGAAGATCTGGGTCGCCATCAGCACCGCGCGTCCCGTCGTCTCGTTGTACGCGGCCGCACGGCCGAGATCGCGCATCGCGGTGTAGATGTTCTCGGGGTTCGGAGCCAGTGTCCCCCGGGTGCTGCCGCCCGGGATGTCGTTGTAGTTGCTGCTGGCGATCCGGCGATTGGCGGGGACCGTCACCCCCAGCGCCGTCTGGAACTCGTTGATCCGGTCCTGGAACGCCCAGTGGGAGTTCGTCTGCGGGGCGTAGAAGCCGGCGACGTAGAGGTCGTTCGCCCACAGGTAGACGGACGCGAGATGGACGTTGTTGGTGTCGAGGACGCGCACCTGGATCAGGCGCCCGCGCTCGGTGGTGGTCTCGGTGACGCTGTTGATGCCGGTCACGTCACCGTAGGTGTAACGGTGGATCGCGTCGATCAGGTTCCAGTAGTTCTGGTGGTGGGTGTTCCCCCCACTGGTGATGCTCGAGACGTGCCAGTCGATCACCTGGTAGTTGGTCGCGGACGCGGTGCCGCTCAGCGCCGTCACCAGGCCCATCGAGACGGCCAGGGTCAGCAGGGCGGAGCAAAGTCGTTTCAGCACGGTGTTCTTGTGTCTCCGGATCAAGGGTGGTCAGTCCTGTCGAGGCACGAGGCTAGGAGCCCTCGGGTCGGTGCAGTTGTCCCGCTGCGCATCGGCACGTATCCCAGAACGCACAGGTGTGCCGACCGAAGTGCTCTCCCGCCCCGTCACCCGGCCGCCGACATGCGTGCGACCCTTCCGGCACGGTCTTCGCCGGAGATGCGGGCGGAGGGTGCAAGCGATCATGCTCAGGCGGTGCGGGTGACCTGGCATCCGGCTCCCTCGGAAGGGGCGGTTTGGGGAAACCCCGGGATCGTGCGGCGCACCTTTCTCATGACGGCATGCGGCCGCTTGCAGGATCGTCAGAATTCGCCGGGTGACGCGTCTTCCACGACTTCCCGCTGATCACGTTGAGCGGCGACGGCACCCGTCCGGCAGCGAGCCGCGACAACGAGGTTCATGTGTGGAACACCGGCATCGTCTCGGGAACCGGCCGAGGCGAGAAGATCGCCGGACCTCACCGGCCACGTCGCTGACATCTACCACCTGGCACTCAGCGAGGACGGCAACACACGCGCCGCGACGGCCGAGGGCACCACACGTCTCTGGACTCTCGGACCCTGGGAATTTTTCCTGGGGAGGGCAGGCGTGGATGTGTGAAGCGGGGGTATTCGGGCGGCGGCGTCGGCTGCAAACGCAGCTCGATCGGTTCGACGGCGGGAGGGGTATTCATGGCAGTCATCAGCGTGACGGAGGCAGGTACGCAGGCAGGGGAGCTTCCCGAGGTCGCCGATCCTTCCCGGGTGGCGCCCAAGGACGCCCGTGCGCTGTCCCGGCTGTTCTTCGACCAGCTCGCGGTGCTGGAGGAAGGCACGCCGGAGTACAGCTACGCGCGCAACACGCTGATCGAGATGAACATGTCCCTGGTCCGCTTCGCGGCCGGCCGGTTCCGCAGCCGGGGGCCGGAGGAGATGGAGGACATCGTCCAGGTCGGCATGATCGGTCTGATCAAGGCGATCGACCGGTTCGAGCTGACCCGCGAGGTCGAGTTCACCTCCTTCGCCATCCCCTACATCGTCGGCGAGATCAAGCGGTTCTTCCGCGACACCACCTGGGCCGTGCACGTCCCCCGGCGGCTCCAGGAGGCCCGTGTCCAGCTCGCCCGCGCCACGGAGGAACTGCGCAGCCGACTGGGCCGCACCCCGACGGTGAAGGAGCTGTCGGAGCTGATGAGCCTGCCCGAGGACGAGGTCCGTGAGGCCCGCCTCGCGGCGAACGGCTACAACTCCTCCTCCCTCGACGCCACGCTCAGCGCCAGTGAGGACGGGGAGGCGGCCCTCCAGGACTTCATCGGCGTCGAGGACACCGCCCTGGAACTGGTGGAGAACTTCCACGCCCTCGCGCCGCTCATCGCCGAACTCGGCGACCGGGACCGGCAGATCATCCACATGCGGTTCGTGGAGGAGCTCACCCAGGCGCAGATCGGCGAACGGCTGGGCGTCTCGCAGATGCACGTCTCCCGGCTGCTCTCGCGCACCCTGGCCCGGCTGCGCGAAGGCATGCTCACCTCTCACTGACCTGGATGCGACAGGTGCCCGAGGGCACTCACTGACGGGTGGGACGCGCGGGGCAGCGCGACGAGCCGGGCGTCAGGCCCGTGTGAAGCCGCTGCTCCGCTCCGCCTTCGCCACGTGCAGGGTGTAGCTCTCGTACCACTCGGCCCGCCCGCGTCGTTGCGCCGCCCGATGCTCGGTGTCGGCGCTCCACTGCGTGAGGGCGTCGGCATCACGGAAGTACCCGACCGTGATGCCCAGCCCACCGGGTGTCTGCGCGTGGTCCATCCCCAGGAACCCGGGGATCGCCTTCACCAGTTCCTCCATCCGTGCGTCGGTCTCGCGGTAGCCGTCCTGTTCCTGGGTCCGCACCGCGGTGAAGACAGCGACGTAGTAAGGGGGTTCGAAAGCCTGGACAGGCGCGACGGGCACTTCCGGGTGATCGTTCATGGCGCCACCGTAGGGCGGGACGCGTCCGGTGATCCAACGGATTCCGGTCGTCTCTTCTCGCCGGTGCGCACCCGCCCGCTCATGGCGTCCGCGCCCGCCGCCCTGTCGTCCTCGACGGTTTGCCGGCATGCGACCGCCGGCTCGTCCGAAGTGTCCGATCGGCCCGTCTCGGTAGCATGCGGCGCATGGCCATCAGACTTGAGAACGTCGGCATCGCCGTGCGCGACCTCGAAGCAGCGATCTCCTTCTTCACCGATCTCGGCCTCACGGTCATCGGCCGGGACACGGTCAGCGGCGAGTGGACCGACACCGCCGTCGGTCTCGACGGCAACCACGCCAAGATCGCGATGCTCCAGACGCCGGACGGCCAGGGCCGCCTGGAACTCTTCGAGTACATCCACCCCGAAGCGATCGAGACCGAGCCCACGCTTCCCCACGAGATCGGCATGCACCGGGTCGCCTTCCAGGTCGACGACATCGACGCGGCCCTCGAGACGGCCGCTCGGCACGGTGCCGTCCGCTGCGCGGTGTGGCGACGTACGAGGACATCTACAAGCTGACGTACGTCCGCGGTCCCAGCGGCATCCTGGTGATGCTCGCCGAGGAGCTGAAGAAGAACTGACCCTGTTGCCCCGACTACTCAACAATGTGACTACTCTTGTTCTTGAGTAGGGTCCGGTGCCGTACTCGTGCGGCCTCGTCCCCGCGCCGGGCGCGGGCTCCGGGCCTGGTGCCCGCGTGCCGCAACCGTCCCGGGGGGAAGGCAGACCAGAGATGCCGAACGGTCCGTACCTGCGCTACGTCGCCCTGGGCGACAGTCAGACCGAGGGACTCGGTGACGGGGACGACACCGTCGGCCTGCGCGGCTTCGCCGACCGGCTCGCCGAGCACCTCGCGGCCGTCGATCCCGCACTTCGATACGCCAATCTGGCCGTGCGGGGACGCACCGCCGGGCAGATCCGCACCGAACAGCTCGCGCCCGCCCTGGCGCTGCGCCCCGACCTGGCCACCGTCGTCGCCGGGGTCAACGACCTGCTGCGGCCCCGGTTCGACGTCGTGGAAGTGGTCGGTCAGGTGGAGGAGATGTTCGCCGCGCTCACGCGGGCCGGGACCCGTGTCGTCACGCTGACCTTCCCCGACATCGCGAAGGTCGCCCCGCTCGCCCGGCCGCTCAGGTCCCGTGTGTTCGAACTCAATGCGGGTATCCGGGCCGCGGCCGCCCGACACGCGGTGGTGGTCGCCGAGACCGGCCGGCCGGCCGTCACCACGGACCCGCGGCTGTGGACCGCGGACCGGCTCCACGCGAGCCCCCTCGGCCATGAACGGATCGCCGCGGCACTCGCCCGAGCCCTCGAACTGCCCGGAAGCGACGACGCCTGGACGCTCCCGCTCCCGCCGCAGCGGCTGCCCACGGCCGGTCAGGCAGCGGCGGCCGAACTGCGCTGGGCGGCCTCCTACCTCGGCCCGTGGCTGGGACGCCGCCTGCGCGGACGCTCCTCGGGCGACGCCCGCACCGCGAAGCGCCCGCACCTGCGGCCCGTCGAGGCCGGCCCGCGGCTCACTCCCGACGCGACGGCGGACCCGGTCCGACGGGAAGCGCCGTAGCCGCATGTCGTGCGCACGGGCGGGCCGAGAACCCGGCGGGGTATCGGCCTCACCCGCGAGGTGTCGCGTGCGTGCGCCGCGTGCGTGTGGCGGCGTGTGCGTGTGGCGAACCGCCCCGGCAGGGGGCCTGCCCGGTCGTTCGACCGGGCAGGACCTGCCGGGGCGACCCCGTCGCCGACCTGTCTCCCGCCATGGGGCGGGCCCGTCCTAGAGGACGGCGACCGTCTCCGTGTCGGCGTAGCGGAACCCGTCGTTGTCGAAGTAGAAGACGGTGACCTTCACCTTGTCCCCCTTGTCGAAGTGGGAGCCCGCGGCCGGGCGCAGGGTCACCAGTGCGACGTGGTTCTCGTAGTCGCAGACCAGCTTGTCCTTCTTGACGGTGCCCGCCGCGATCGACTGGTCGTGGGAGCTGTGGTTGAGCGTCGTCGCGTTGGCCACCAGCTGGTGGTCGATGCCGACGTCGCAGGAGTAGGTGACCTTCACCTGCACGCCGGGAGCGTGCTGCGACACCTTGTCGATGGTCAGCAGGTTCGCCTTCGCCGCGGCCGAAGGCGCGGCCGCCAGTGCGCCGCCTCCGATGAGCAGCACGGTGGCGGCGGTTCCTGCGACACGTCGACGCAGACTGGATGACGTCATCTCGGTTTGTTCCTTCCCCCTTGCGCGGTCACCCTGGTCGAGGTGTGGAGAAATCTCCAACTAGGCGGGCAACCGCGACAGTTGGTTGATTCGCCCTGGATGCTACGTGATCTTCGCGTGCGGGAGGTGCCGGATCGCCGCCGACGTCTGGTGAGGAACACCGCACCGTGCCGGATGAACCACTCACCGCTCCTCACCGTCGCGGGGGAGGGGGGGCCGCAGCAATTGCCGTGCGCCCGTGCACCGGTGTGCCCGAATACTTTTGAACACGTTCAATTGCAGGCGTACGATGCCCGCATGAGCGACAGGGCCGCCCTGGTGAAGGGCATTCGCGTCTGGTTGGTCCTCTTCGTCGTGTGCCTGGTGATCAGCGGCGCGACCGCGTTCCCGCTCGTGCACGAACTGCGCTGGACGGAAGAGCTGTTCCGTCATCTGTCCGTACCGGAGCGGCTGCCCGGGCTCATGGAGTGGATCGAGCGCGTGCGGCGCGGCCTCGACACGGCCGACGCCGACTATCCGTTCCTCCTCTACGGCACGGACTGGCTCGCCTTCGCCCATCTCGTCATCGCCGTCGCCTTCTGGGGCCCCTACCGCGACCCGGTCCGCAACATCTGGGTCGTCGAGTTCTCGATGATCGCCTGCGCCGGCATCATCCCGCTCGCCCTCGTCTGCGGCCCCCTGCGCGGCATCCCGTTCTGGTGGAGCGTGATCGACATGTCGTTCGGCGTGTTCGGCGTGATCCCGCTGTACGTCGTGCGGAAGAAGATCAAGAGGCTGGAGGCGATGACGGCCGGCCGCCCCGCACCGGCCCTCGCCTGAGCGCGGGTCGAGGCCGCGGCCGCGGCCCGCTGCGCGAGCTGGATTCGGGGGCAGCGCCGGTCGGCGGAGGCGCCCGGCGGTCTGAGTAACCGTGCTCATGCGGGACGGGTCGCTCGCGCGGCAGGCTGCGTCCATGACCGACATCTCGTCACCCCCGCGGCGCGGCCGCCCGTGGTCGCGCCGTACCCGGCCTGGCGTGGACCTGGCCTTCGCGATCCCCCTCTTCGTGCTGGAAGTCGGCTGGTTCGCCCTGGACCGGGTCTACGGCTTCGGTCTGGAAGTGTGGGCGGCGCAGGGCGATCAGGCCAGCGTCGACGCGGCGGGTCTCGCGCATCTCGGGAGGGTTCGGACGCTGCTGGTCGCCGTACTCGTCCTGGCCGTCGTCGCGGCGGTCTTCCGTGCCCGCTGGACCGTGGCCGCGCATCTGGTGGTGGCCCTCCTGGTGGGCGGAGTGCTGAACGCCGAACGGCACGAGTACGAGGGACACGGCTCCGCGGCTCCCGCCTGCGTCCGCCACGGAGCGGACTGCGGACCCATCACCGTCGTGCTGTAGGGGATCGAACAGCTGGCTGAATGTGGCTATGATCTTCGCGGCAAGGTTGTAGCGCAGTGGTCGTCGCGCCCAAGCATCAAGCTGGAGGACGTCGGTTCGAATCCGGCCGGCCTTGCCGCCCTAGTCGTGGAACAGTCGATTGGCGTCGGTTCGTCCTGGGCGGGCGGAGGGCGATGCCGCCCTCGGCGGGCCGGGCGCCGGCGATGGACCGGTGGAGTGGTGATGACGCAGCCGACGCCCGTACGCTGCCCCGCGATCGAGCACCCCGACATCCCGATCGGCGATCCCGGCGCACTGGAACCGCTGCTCGACCGCCTGCGGTCCGCGCACCCGGTCGACGCCGACGAGACCTTCCCGCTCGGCACGCTGCGCGCGGACGGGCGTGTCGACCTGTGCAAGCAAGGCCTCGGCACGGCGGGAGCGGCACGGCTCATGCCGGTCGCCGCCTCCTCCGCGCACGCCACCCACCTGCTGCTCGGCACCAACGCCGTCGGCGACGACGGGGCCCGCGCGGTCGCCGACGCGCTGGCGGACGGCCACGGCGTCCACACGCTCTATCTCGGCTGCAACCGGATCGGCCCCGCGGGCGCCGGCGCGCTCGCCGACGCGCTGGCGACGGACGGCACCGTCCGCGCCCTGTGGCTCAAGCGCAACCCGGTGGGCGACGACGGCGCGCGGGCGCTCGCCACGATGCTCCGCCGCAACACCGCACTGCGCACGCTCGACCTGGTCAACACCGGCCTGACCACCGGCGGGTTGACGGCCCTGCTCGACGCTCTGAGCAGCAGGCCCCGTCCGGTGGAGCGACTCTTCCTCGGAGGCAACGGCCTGACCGCGCAGGCCGCCCCGCTGCTGGCCGCGCTGATCCGGGACGCCGGGGTGCGCGAGCTCTACCTGCCCGCCAACCACCTCGGTGACGAAGGCGCGGCGATCCTCGCGGCCGCCGCGGCCGACCCCGCCCGGCCCGTGCGACTCGGCCTGGGCGGCAACGGCATCGGCCCCGTCGGCGCCCGCGCCCTCGCCGGGTCCCTCGGCGCGATCGAGGCGCTCGACCTGGGCCGGCCGATGTCCGAACGCAGCCTCGGCGCCCCCGCGAACACCCCCGGCGACGCGGGGGCCCACGCGCTCGCCGCCGCACTGCCGGGCAGCCCGTTGCGCCGACTGGAGCTGTGCCACACCGGCCTGACCGGACGCGGCGCGAAGACCCTGCTGGCGGCCGTGCCCGACGGCTCGCCCCTCGAGTACGTCGGTCTGGGACCGGGACTGCCCCGCAAGGTGAAGCGGTCGTTCGTCCAGCGCCTGCGCCCCGTCGGCACGGCACACCCCGACCTGCGTGCGATAGGGAGCGTCTACCGGTGACCGCCCAGGCCGTACCCCGTTGCTTCCCGCCGGACGAAGCGGCTGGCCGGCGCCGGATCCGCCGCTACGCCGTGCCCCGCTGGATGATCGAGCGCGCCGGGGAACGCCGGCTGGCCGGCGACTGGCGCGGAGCCTGCGCTGCGGCCGGGCTGGACATCGCCTTCGACCTGTCCGAGGTCGCGGACCACTGCGGCGACGACGTGGCCGCGCTGCTGGAGGAGGACCTCCGTCACCTCGCCCCGGACCTGCTGCGCTGGCATCTGCCGCGGCTGCTCGGCGGGCGCACCACCCTGGCCACGGGCACGACCGTCGTCCTCGCGCGCTACCGGCCGAGGACACCGGACGAGCGCCGCCGGACCACGCCGTATCTGCACGTCGTCACGGGCGCGATGACGGAGGGACCGCAGCGGGTCGCCCTGCGGTTCGAGACGGTCGAGGACGAGCGTGCCGCGGGCGTCTTCGGCCCCACCACGCACGACTGGCGTTCCGCACGGCACCTGTGGGACGACCGGCACAGCGCCGAACTGCGCGAGCGGTGCGGCGGCGACCCCGGGCGACCGCCCTTCTTCCACCCCGACGCCACCGTGCGCGGCCCGGAGGAGCTCCCGTCGGACGGCTCCGGTGCGGGGGACCCCGCCGCGCGCGCCGAGTGGACGACGACGCTGCACCAGCAGGGCCGGGTGCAGGCCGCCTTCGCCGAAGCCGGAATCGACCTCGACCTGACACCTCCGCAGAAGTCGGGCTGGTACCAGGCCGATCCGGAGCCGCTGCTGGCCGCGCTCGCGCTGAACCACACCCGCCTGGAGCCCGAGGCCCGCCGCCTGGTCGCCGAGGGCACCGGAGACCGTTTCCTGATCGGCGCGCACTTCCGCACCTACTTCCTGCTGGAGCCGTCGGGCACCGCCGGACTCTCGGTGCGCGTGGTGGACCGGGACGAGGTCCGGGGCCTGCCCTTCCTCGCAGGCGCCCTGTGGCGCAGACTCCCCGACCTCGACCTGCTGCGCGCCGGGGGAGTCGCACCCGAGCACCTCCACCCGCTCGTGCGGGCCTCGCTGTTCCCCGCCCTGCACGTTCCCGAGGACCTCGCGGGTCCGCCCGGACCGACGGCTCCGGCGCCCGTCCGGGTGCGTTGCCGCGGGGAGTGGCACGAGGTGGGCTTCCGGCCCGGCGGACTGCTCCACATGCCGCACAGCGACGAGGAACAGCGGCGCGAGCGCGCCCTGCGCGCCTTCGGCGGCGCCGTCGCGGGGTGCTTCGCCGTGGAGCAGACGTGGACCTCCGGGGCGGGACGCCTGCCCAAGGCGCTGCGGTCCCAGCGCACCGAACTGTTCCTGCGGGCCCAGCACGGTGACACCCCCGGTGTGCTGGAGCTTCTGGACGCGGGTGTCGACCCGCGGGTGCGGGACGGCCACGGGCGCACCCTGCTGCACGTGCTGAACCTCCTCGACCACGAGCGCCTGCTGCCCCGTCTGCTGGCGGAGGGCCTGGACCTGGAGGCCCGGGACCGGCGTGAGCGCACCCCGCTGTTCGTCGCCGTCAACGACCTCGGTTCGAAGGCCCTGGTGGAGGCGCTCGTCGCCGCCGGGAGCCGGCTGGACGTGATCGACGGCACGGAGCTGTCGCTCTCCCAGATCGTCCGCCGCTACAAGCGGTCCGACCTGGCCTTCCTGCGCGAACGTGTCGACGCGGAACATCCGGGCGTCGGCGCCGAGTGGTGGGACGAGTGGATGGACGAACAGGACGGAGAGCACGACGAGGACGACGACAACGACGAGGAGGGGATGTCCCCTTGAGCAGCGCCCGTACCGCGACCACCGCGCCGTCGGGCCCGCTCGCGGCCGCCGACGACCTGAACCGCCGACTGCGCACCCTGCGGACCGAACCCGCCACCAACCCTCAACTGGAGGCACTGGCACTGGCCGTGACGGCCAATCAGCCCGTGCTGCTGTGGGGTGAGCCGGGCATCGGCAAGTCGGCGGGACTGGAGCAGCTCGCCGCCGGGCTCGGCCTGCCGCTGGAGACGGTCATCGCCAGCGTGCACGAGCCGTCCGACTTCGCGGGCCTGCCGATCGTCGGTGACGATCCCGCCGTCACCGGTGTGCCGATGGCGCCGCCGGACTGGGCGGTCCGGCTCGCCCGGGCGGGGCAGGGACTGCTCTTCTTCGACGAGCTGTCCTCCGCGCCGCCGGCCGTGCAGGCGGCCCTGCTGCGGGTGGTCCTCGAACGGCGGGTCGGCAGTCTGCTCCTGCCGGAGGCCGTGCGGATCGTCGCCGCAGCCAACCCGCCCTCCAGCGCGGCGGACGGCTGGCACCTCAGCCCGCCCCTGGCCAACCGGTTCGTCCACCTCGAATGGACCCACGACCCGCGCACCGTCGCCCGCGGCATGGCCGGCACCTGGCCGGAGGTGACCGTCCCCGTCGTGGACGCGGGCAGGGTCCCCGGCGCCGTTGCCCGGGCGCGTGGCGCGATCTCCGGCTTCCTCACCGCGCGACCCGGCCTCGTGCACCACATCCCCGCCGATGCCGAGAGCCGCGGCCGGTCCTGGCCGTCGCCGCGCACCTGGGAGATGGCGCTGAAGCTTCTCGCCGCGGGGTACGCGTCGGGCGTCGGGCGCGAGGCGCTGGCCGCGGCGCTCACCGGCGCGGTCGGGGACGGCGCCGGCATCGAGCTGCTGTCGTACCTCGAACACCTGGACCTGCCCGACCCCGACCGCGTCCTCGCCGATCCCGACGCCTTCGCCCTTCCCGACCGCGGTGACCGTCAACTGGCCTTCCTCATCGCCGTGGTCGCCGCCATCCAGAGCGACCTGACCCGGCCCCGCTGGGAGGCGGGCTGGGCCGTGCTGGCGAAGGCGGTGGACGCAGGCGTCCCGGACGTGGCGGCCCGCGCGGCCACCGACCTCGCCGCGATGCGCCACCTCGACTGGCCCGTACCGCCCGGCATCGACGGCTTCCTGGAGCTGCTCCAGATGTCGGGAGCCCTGCCCGGCGGCGGCCGGTGAGACGCGCGGGGCGGACGGCGGACGCGCCCGGCGGCCTGGACACGACCAAACTGCTCGCCGCCCGCTACAAGGCGGCGAACGACCGTCCGTATCTGGCGTCGGCGCTGTACGCGCTGACCGTCGTGCCCAGCGCCCAGGTGCCGACGATGGGAGTGGACCGGCACTGGCGCTGCTACGTCTCGCCCGCCTTCGTCGACGCGACGCCGGTGCCCGAGCTCGCCGGGGTCTGGGTGCACGAGGCGGCACATCTGCTGCGCGACCACCACGGGCGCGCCGACCGGCTGCCGGCCGCCGCCCAGCGCGACCCGCACCGGGTCAACGTCGCCCAGGACTGCGAGATCAACGACGACCTGCTCGCCGACGGTCTGCGGCTGCCCGAGGGACGCATGGAACCGCGGCTCTTCGGGCTCCCCGAGGGCCAGTTGTTCGAGGCGTACCTGGACCGGCTCCCGGAGCACGTGCGCGGGCCGGACTGCGGGTCGGGCGCCCACGGCCGGCCGGCGCCCTGGGAACTGGACGAGGACCCCGGCCCCGCCCGGCTCCGCGAGGTGGAGGCGCAGGCCCTGCGGCGGCTCACCGCCGAGGCGATGCGCGCCCACCAGCGCACCCGTGGCAACCTGCCCGCGGGCTGGCAGCGCTGGGCCGAGGAGGTCCTGGAACCCACGGTCGACTGGCGGCGGGCGCTGTCCGGAGCGGTCCGGGAAGCCGCCGCCTGGGCCGCGGGCGCCGTCGACTACACCTACCGCCGTCCGTCGCGCCGCACGCCGGCGCTGCGGGGCGTCGTGCTGCCGAGTCTGCGCCGTCCGCTGCCGAGGGTGGCCGTCGTCATCGACACCTCGGGCTCGATGGGCGAGGCCGAACTGGCGGCGGCGCTGGGGGAGGTGACGGGCGTCCTGCGCGAGGTGGGCATCCGGGGCAACCGCGTGACCGTGCTCGCCTGCGACGCCGACGTGCACGCGGTGTCGCGGGTGGTGGCCACCGAGCAGATCACCCTGGGCGGCGGTGGCGGCACGGACATGCGGGTCGGGATCGAGGCGGCCCTCTCCGTGCGCGAGCGTCCGGGCATCGTCGTCGTCCTCACCGACGGGTACACCCCCTGGCCCGACGAGAGCCCGCCGTGCCGACTCCTCGCGGCGCTGATCGGGTCCGAAGCGCCGCGGCCGCCGCACTGGGTGGAGACGGTCCGCATTCCCGCGTGACGGCATGGGCGGAACACCTCGCGGCACGCGGTGCGCGCTGCGCACGCGGTGCCCGGACGCGCCCGCGTGCACACCCGCGTGCCCAGGGGGCTCCACCGGGTGCCCGCTCCGTCACCGGGCGATCGAGACGGCGAAGGGCGCGAACCCGCTCGCCCGGATCACGTGCGGTACGAACAGGACGGCGGCCTCGGTGGCCCGCGCGGTCTCGATGCCGCCGAGGTCGACGATCCACTCCGGGGACCAGCCGAGGTCCGCGAGCAGCCCGCAGACGGTCTGTTTGGCCTGCTGGTCCTCGCCGGAGAGGAAGGCCGTCGGCGGCCGGCCGAGCGCGGAGGGCGCGGTCATCACCGTGTAGAGCATGGTGTTGAGCGTCTTGACGACGCGCGTGCCGGGAAGCGCCGTCTGGAGCTGTTCCGCGAGGCTCGTACCGGGGTGGAGCAGGGCGGCGGGCAGCCCGTCGGGTCCGTCGACGGTCGCGTTGGAGACGTCCACCAGGATCTTGCCGTGCAGTTCCTCGCGCAGTGCGGTGAGCCGTTCCAGCGAACCGGCGCCCGGAGTGGCGTTGACGACGATCCGCGCCGTCCGGACGGCTTCCGCGGACGCCTCGGGGGAGCGGCCCGCCACGGTCACCTCGTGTCCCGCCGCGGTGAGCGCCGCGGCGAGGTTGCCGCCCACGCGGCCGCTGCCCAGCACGGTGATCTTGTTCATGTCGGCCAAGTCCTGTCTGTGTCAGATGTGTTCGAGTGCGGTGCTCTGGTGAGGTGACGGCGGGTCAGCGGGCGAGCGTGGCCACGGCGGCGGCGTGCACGCCGGGCGCGGCGGCGAGGAAGCTGTCGCTCCGCGGACTCCACGGGCGGCCCTCGGCGTCGGAGACGCGTCCACCGGCCTCGGTGACGAGCAGCGCGCCCGGCAGCAGGTCGGCGCGGGCACCGGAGAACTGCCAGAAGGCGTCCATCCGGCCGGCGGCCACGTGGAGCAGGTGCAGGGTGGCGGGCACGGCCGTACGCACCACCAGAGCGTCCAGCAGCATCGAGGTGATCGAGGCCCCGACGCGACGGACGACCTTCTCGTCCTCGTCCGGCCTCGCCTGGCTCGTCGCCACGAGGCCCATACCGAGGTCGGTGGTCGGGGAGACGTGCAGCGGCCGGCCGTCGAGCCGGGCGCCGCCGCCGGCGAGCGCGGTGTACGTCTCCCCGGTCGCCGGCAGGTGGACCGCGGTGAGCACCGGCACGTTGTCGCGTACGAGGGTGGCGGTCACCGCCCACTCCGGCAGTCCGTGCAGGTGGTTGACGTTGCCCTCGGCCGGGTCGACGACCCACCATTCGCCCGGAGGCAGCGCGCCGCCCTCGAGCTCCTCCTCCACCCAGCGGGCCTCCGGACGCAACTGGGTGAGGCGGGGGCGCAGAATGCCGAGGGCGAGTTCGTCGTTGACGGCCAGCGCGCGCATCAGCTCCTCGCGGGTCTCGTGGTGGACGACGTCGCCGAAGCGCTCGCGCAGCGCCGAGGCCGCGTCGCGTACGGCGTCCGCGGTGCGCGCCAGCACTTCGGCGTCCGCGGCAAAACCGGAGGGCCCGGCCGAAGCGGCCGAAGCGGCTGCGTCTACAGGAGTGGCGGAACCCGTGGGGACGGCGGGACCGGTGGGCGTCTCGGACATGACGGAACTCCATCGAAGCGAGGGGATGAGGTCGATCGGGCGGCAGCCGCGCCGCGGTGCGCCCGTACCTCGACCGTATGAGCCGCCATCATTAACATCAAGTGCATGTAAAGCACGGCTAGCATGACTGCCATGCAACTGGATCTGAATCTGCTCGCCGCGCTGGACGCCCTCCTGGAGGAGGGCAGCGTGGCCGGTGCGGCCGAGCGCCTGCACGTCACCGCTCCCGCGATGAGCCGGAGTCTCGGCCGGATCAGGCGCACGACGGGGGATCAGATCCTGGTGCGCACCGGGCGCACGATGACGCCCACGCCGTACGCGATCGCCGTGCGGGCACAGGTCCACGACCTGCTCCAGCAGGTCCGGGGCGTGCTGGCGCCGAGCCGTGAACTCGACCTGGCGACGCTGGAGCGGACCTTCACGCTGCGCTGGCACGACGCGCTCGTCACCCACGCGGGCCCCGCTCTCCTGGCGGCCGTGCGCGAGCAGGCGCCCGGTGTGCGACTGCGCTTCCTGGCCGAGTCCAGCGTCGACACCCCCGAGCTGCGCCGGGGCGAGGTCGACCTCGCCGCGAACGCCGACCGCCCCACCGCGTCCGAGATCCGCGCCGAGCGGGTGGCCGAGACCCGGCACGTCGTCGCCGTGCGGGCGGAGCACCCGCTCACCCGGGCCGGGACGGTGACGGCGGCGCACTACGCGGCGGCCGACCACATCGCCGTCTCACGCCGGGGAAGGCTCTCCAGCGTCCTCGACGGCGCCCTCGCCGCCCTCGGCCTCACCCGGCGAGTGGTGGCGTCCGCGCCCACCGAGGGAGCCGCCTTCGCGTTCGTGCGGAACTCCGACCTGCTGGTCACCGTGCCCGAATCCACCGCGCGACCGGCGGCCGCGGAGCTCGGCCTGACGCTGCTCCCGCTTCCCCTCGACCTGCCCCCCGCCCCGGTCTACCTGTCCTGGCACCAGCGCTACGACACCGACCCCGCACACCGGTGGCTGCGCGACCTGGCGCGCGGCGCGCTGACCGACCCGGAGACCGCGGGACACCGGCCGGCCCCCTCGGAGCCGGTGCGCGAGAGCGGGTGAGGGGGAGGCCGGGGGACCCGGTGTGCGGCAGCTGAGCCGACCGGTGTCACGGCGTCCCGGGCGTGGGCATGATGGAAGCCGGGGGACGGTGCCGGCGTAGGGGGGGGCGGACGTGTTCGACGGCATCAGGAGCGGCCGCGGGCTGCGGAAGATCACCCAGGCGTGGTTCTGGGAGGACGTGCGCGACGGGGTGTCCGAGTTCGTCCGCTCCCGCGCGGTGTGGGTGGTGGTCGGCAACGTCGGCACGTTCCTCAGTGCCCTGGCCGGACTGGTGCACCACTGGTCCCGCCCGGTCTCGTTCGCCGACGGCGCCGTCCTGCAACTCGTCTGTGCGGCCTGGCAGGCGGTCGCCCTCTTCCCGGTCGTGCTGCCCGGACGGGCGGCCACGGAACGGGACGTCGTCGGTCTGGGCGATCTGTACCAGGGCATGACGGTGCTGACGGTCTGCGGCAGCTGGATCTTCGGCGTGTTCCCTGGCTTGGGTCTGCTCATCTTCCTCGACGCGGACGTCGACGGCCCGCTGTGGGCCGCGCTGTTCGTCTCGGGAACCACCCTCATGCTGGCCTGCGTCGCGGGACTGATGACGGCGACGGCCGTCTCCGACACGGTGCGGGCACGGCACAGGGGGACGATCGCACCGCCGGGCGGGTCCGGCTGGTACGACGGCGGCGACGGCACCGACACCGCCGACGTGGACGCGAGCGGTTCCGACGGCGACTGACCGGCGCCGGACCCCGCGCCGACCGCGGTCTCCCCGTCGCCTCCTGGCCGCCCGTCAGCCGCCGCTCGGCCCCTCCTCACTGCTCGAAACGCCACCGTCCTTCCGAGACGACGTCCACCTTTTCGTCCCGCACGCGAAGCGCCGTGTCGTCGTCGATGAAGTAGATCGGGAAGTCCGCCCGCGCGGTGATGCGATCGGCCCAGGCGTCGTCCCGCTCGGGGAAGTCCGGTGAGTACAGGTGGGGCTTGAGGTACCAGTCGAAGAGCCCGAACGGCGGCTCCAGGGCCGTCGCGCCGAGCACATGGAGGTCGGCGGTGTCACCGATGACGTCGGCGGAATGGTCGGTGAGATGTCGGCTGAAGATCATCGATCCGGCGCTGACCCCCACGTAGACGCGTTCCTCCAGCGCCTCCAGGATGCCGTCGGCCAGGCCGTTGCCGGTGATGCTGCGCGCGAGGTGGTAGTGGTTGCCGCCCTCGGCGTAGATGACGTCGGCGCGCCGCAGCCGGTCGAGCACCATCCGGCTCGGCAGGCCGTTCAGCTCCAGGACGTCGAACTCCCGCCAGCCGAGGCCGTGCAGCCGGTTCATGTCCTCGACGACCCATCCGTGGTCCCCGGGTTCGGCGACCGACGCGGTGGGAACGAACACGACGTTCGCCGATCCGAACGGCTTTCCCAGCATGTCCCGCAGCGCGTCCCGCAGTGTCTCGTTGCGCAGGCCGCTCGCCGTCAGCAGTAGGTTCATCGGGCGAGCCAAGCACGGCTGACGGACGCACGCAACGAAGCCCGGCATCCACCCGCACCGGCCCGTACGTCCTGCGGGCCGCCTCCACGATCAAGCAGGCGACCCGGGGCCCGGCGGGTCAGCGGACGACGTCGAACACGTTCTTCTGGAGACCGTTGGCGTACACCTCGTGCTCGACCAGCTTCAGCTTCTGGGTGTCCTTGTCCGTGGTGCTGAAGAGCCGCTTGCCGGCTCCGAGCAGGAGGGGGAAGACGAGCAGGTGGTAGCGGTCGACGAGGCCCGCGTCCGAGAGGGCGTGGTTCAGGGAGGCGCTCCCGTGGACGATGATCGGACCGCCCTCGGTCCGCTTGAGCGCGGCGACCTCGTCGAGCGACCGCAGGATCGTCGTCTCGCCCCAGTTCGTCACCAGGTCCTCCTCGCCGAGGGTCGTCGAGACGACGTACTTCGGCATGACCTTGTAGTCGGCGAAGTCCTCCATGTCGGGCCACACCGCGCTGAACGACTCGTAGCTGGTCCTGCCCAGCAGCATCGCGGCGGCCTCCTTCTGCTCGCGCCCCTTGATCTCGAACGCCTCGGGGAGGAACTCGACGTCCTTGAAGGTCCAGCCGGCGTTGCGGTAGCCGGGTTCGCCGCCCGGAGCCTCCACGACGCCGTCGAGCGAGATGAAAGCCGTGCTGATCAGGGTGCGCATCGTGGTTCCTCGTTGTCTCGTGTCGGGTTCTCGGCGGACTCGGTCGGCGTGGGCCCGGACCGCCCTCGCGGCCCCGGCGCGCCCACCATGACTTCTGACTGCCGATCATGAAGGAACTCATCGGTGCGCGCCGACCTTCGACCGACTTCGGCGGACCGATCCCCGCGACGGCGATGCGTCCCGCGCCCGTCGGCGGCGGTCGCCGGAGGTGCTGCTCCCGACGGGCGACGCCCGTCCGGGCTCCGCCGAGCGGGTGGTGCCCGACGCGGCTCAGGTGCCCGGGGCGTCGTCCGTGCGCAGGGCCGCGCGCAGCGCGGAGCGCACGCCCGTGAGGACCACGGTGATCAGGCACAGCGCGATGACGGTCTCGGCCCACAGGAAGGCGAACCAGTCGAGCACGCAGCCGATCGGTGGTGAGCCGGGGGCCGTGTTGCGGAAGGCGGCGAGAGCGAACAGCGTGGCGGCCATCCAGGCCAGGGCGGGCCAGACGAGGCCCTCGCCGCGGGTCGTCAGGTACCAGGCGCCGAGCAGCACGGACGCCGCCAGCGCCCACATCACGACCATCATGAAGACGGCGAAGACGAGAAGGCTGCCCGATCGTGACAACCGCAGCCGCACGACGGCCTCCTGCGCGGAAGCGGGGGACGTCGTGGAGATGGAGAACAGCGTGGCGTTGTTGGAGAAGAGCATCCGCACCGGCACCTGCCTGCCCCCTTGGGTGGCCCAGACCTCGATGTCGGTCTCGTAGGTGTCGAAGGGATAGTCGCTGATCGACCCGCCGGTGAGAGCGATCTGCACGTCCTTCGGGGTGATGCGTTCGTGCGCCGGGAAAGTCAGGTCGCTCAGGGTCGCCACGGAGGTCTGGAGGCTGAGATCGGCGACCGGAGCGCTCCCGCCTTCCTCACCGAGGGTCCCGCGTGGTGTGACCCGCATCCGCAGGACCAGCTCTCGCGCTGCGGCGTCGACGCTCTGGACGGTGGCCTCCACGTCCACCCGGTCGGCGGCCGTGGATCCCACCGTCCGCACTGTGTCGTTCGTCTGCCGCTCGGTGTACTGCACCCACGACCCCACGGACACCGCCACCACGATCAGGACCGCGATGGCGACGAGGGCCGGCAGGACCGACGCCCGGCCGCGCCGGCGGAGCGAGGGTGCGGGCGAGGGCGGGGCCATGGTGACTCCGAGGGGAGGAAGGGCGGAGGGCTGGTCCCGTCCGGCGCCGGGAGCGGACCTCGCGCCCGGCCGGTGAAGGCATGGCGGGTCGGTCTGCCGACCGGCAGAGCGGTGCAGACGGCAACGCTTCGATCGGGCTCGTTCACTCTAGGTGATCAACGCGGTGTCGAGGCCGAAGCGGCCGTGCCCGGCGGCGCTCCGTCGCTCGGTGACGGAACGTCAGGCCTTGTCTCGCGCTGCCCTGTCGATCATGAGGGGCGTGTCCTTGAGGCCCGTCGTGCGTCGCGTCGCCGTGGCCGAAAAGGCATGGGTGCGGTGCGGTCGTGCACAAGTGTCGTGCATATGTCGCAGGCATCGGCGCGCCGCGGTGACAATTTGATCACCAGTCATGGCCGCGCGAGGAGCCCGAACCGGGCTCACTCCTGCGCTGCGTGTTCCCGGACCGACGCCGTCGGTGCGACCGGGACCGCCGGCTGAGGTACGCGACACCGAGCACCAGGAAAGGCCCCCCGTGAACAGACCGCCGTTCTCGCCCGCTGTCGCCTTGTCGGCCAGGCAGGGCCTCGGGATGACTCCTCAGCAGGTGGCGGAGCAGATGAACGCGTGCGGCGCTTCCACGGACGTCTCCCTCGTCCACGCGTGGGAGAGCGGTGAGTACAGCCCCACCGAGCCCGAGTTGATCGCGCTCGCGGACGTGCTCTGGTGCCGTACCACGGACCTGATGGGGGTCGAGGAACCGCGGACGCTGGGGGAGCACCGCCTGGCACGGCAGTTCACCACGGCCAAGCTGGCCGACTCCATCGGGATGGACGCGGCCCAGTACGAGCAGGCCGAGGAGCGACGGGCGTGGTCCGGCGACGAGCGGCAGACGGCTGCTCTGCTGCGACTGCTGAACCTCACTCCGTTGCAACTCGCCAAGGCCGTCGAACGGTCCGCTCCGCCGCGTCCGGACGTCGCGGCGCCCCCGAAGTCGCCTCTCAGGCAGGGGCGTTCATGGTGAGTCGCAGCCGGCCCTCCGTGGGTCACCGGTGAGTGAGAGGGGGCGTTCACGCAAGGCGGATGCCCCCTCGGCCCGTGTGCTGACGCTCAACCGCCGTGGCCTGCCGTCGTGCCGTCCGCTCCGAGCGACTCCACCGCCCTCCCCGGTACGAGGACGGCCAGCGTGCTGCGCGCTTCACGCCGCAGGGTACGGCGACGGGCGAACGTCGCGGTCAGGGCGAGGATCGAGACCGTACCGCCGTAGAACACGGCAGCGACCATGGAGAGGAGCCCGATGGTCATCGGGCACGCACCCTTCTTCCCCCGTTCGGGCCGCCCGGCCGTAGCCCGGGGCGGACGTCGATGCGTTCCGTTCCCAGAGTACGCACGTCGTCAACTCCTTCTGCCCGTACGGAGGGTCACGCGGGCGGCGGCACCGAGGAGTGCCGGCCCGCTGCGTCGGCGGGAGTGCCGCCGGCGTCGCCCAGCAACTCCGTGGCGGTCTCCAGGAACCACTGCCGGTGGGCCAGTACGGCCTGGTGGACGGGGTGCGCGGGATCGGGGTACTCGGCCGCCGCCTTCAGGAAGGCGCAGCCGCGGAAACCCGGTGACCGGATGCCGTCGGTGATCCAGCGGCTCACGGCCCGGACCGTGTCGGCTGCCGGCAGGCCCTGTGCCCGGACGGCGGCCACCTGCCCCCGGATGCCGTGATCGGCCTGCCGGAGGTAGGAAAGGATCAGTTCTTCCTTTCCTTTGAAGTGCCGGTAGAGCGTGGCCCGGGTGACCTGGGGGACTGGCCTGCTGCTCGCCTCCGCCCGCACCCTGAACCCGCTCAGCGCGACGTTGCTGGTGATCTACCCCTTGTTCGACGTGGCGTGCGCGGTGGTCGACCTCAGGTCCGCCACGGCGCAGCGTGGACCGGTGCGCGGCCTGTACCTGAACATCGCCCTGAGTGCCCTCACCACCGCGGGTCTGGCGGCGGCCGCGACCGCCGGTATCCCGGGCGTCCTGCGGGTCTGGGGCGCCTGGGCCGTCACCGCCGGGCTCGTGCAGCTGGCCGTCGGCATCCACCGACGCGCCATGCCCGGACGGTGGCCGATGATCGCCAGCGGGGCGATCTCCACGCTCGCCGGAGCCTCCTTCGTGGTCCAGGCCGCAAAGGCCGACGCCTCCCTGAGCTCGCTGGGCGGCTACGCCTTCCTGGGCGGTGTCTTCTTCCTCGTCTCCGCACTCCGCCTGGGACGAGCCGAGAAGATCACGGGACGGCTCGGCTCGGCGCGAGGCGGCCACCCCTTCGGAGGCTGACCTCTTCGCAGACCGTCTGCGGACTGCGCGGTCGGCCCCTCGGGCGACCACCGCAGTCCGCTTGCCCCGTCGCCGTCCGTGCGCCCGTGGGCGGGGTGGGCACGTGGCCGGCGCCGGGCGGGCGGTTCAGCCGGCGGCGAGTGCGGCCTTCCAGGCAGGGCTGTCGACGTAGTGGTTGTCGAAGCGCTCCGAGGACTCCTTGATCTCCGCGAAGTCGGCCTCGCCGCGCATCACCCGCCCCAGGAGCCGCAGGTAGTCGAAGCGGGCCATCCCCGGAGTGAAGGTGAACAGCACGTCGGCCGTGTGTCCCGGGGCGGCGGCGAAGGCGTGCGGGGTGTGCGGCGGGACGAGCAGGAAGTCGCCCGCGTTCAGCACGGTGACCGATTCCCCCAGCAGGACGCGCAGGGATCCGTCGATGACGTAGAACATCTCCGCGGCCCGGGTGTGGAAGTGGGCCGGGGCTCCCACCGCTCCCTCGGCGAAGGTCGAACGGTAACTGGTCAGCAGTCCGCCCGTGCCCTCGGAGTCCGCGAGCAGCGTCATCGTGCTGCTGGGGTCGCTGGTCGTCTCGGCCGCGGCGGCCCGGGTCACGACCGGCGCGAAGTCCGTACGGATGCTGCTCATGGTGTGCGCTCCCTGAATCGGCGGCTGACGGGCGGCGAACCCACCGCCCGTGTGATCACCATTCTGGTCGCTCCGTTGACAGGAGGCATGGGGCAATCAGGGTGCGGAATCATGGGTCAATTCCGTGACGCGTCCGTCCGTCGGAACCTCGGAACGCCGAGGTCGAGACCGCGTCGAGCCCTGGGGTGGCGGTCGGTGAGGCGCCCTGCCACCCACCGGGATCGACGCTCTCGGTCAGTCGATGCCTTCGACGATGCGGAAGTCGCGCTCGACGCCGTCGGAGAGGGCGGCCAGCGCCTCCTGGTAGGCCGCACTCTCGCGCGCCGCTACGGCCTGCTCGAAGCTGTCGAACTCGATCAGGACGGTGCGCTCGGCGATTCCGGCGTCATGCGCCACGACCCGGCCGCCACGGACGAGGACCCGGCCGCCCTGGGCCTCGACGGCCGCGCGGGCCAGCTCGTTGTAAGCGGCCAGCTTCTCCGGGTCCGCAATGCTGCGGTAGACGCTGACCCAGTAGCCCTTGGGCATGGAACCTCCAGTGCGGGGACGGGTGAACATCCGACTTACGGACCTGGACGCCGTGGCAAGCGCGAGGACGAGGAGCTCTGCTCCTTTGTCGGCCCGCTCAGCCGAGCGACACCGCCTAGGCTTTCCTGGCCAGTCCGGCGGCGATGAGGTGTTCCCAGACGGTGAGTTCGCGTGGTTCGCCATTGCTCCAGGGGTTCTCGGTCTCGTCCGGGTGCCACAGGGAGGCGGGGACGATCCCGGGATCGAGGATCTCCAGGCCGTCCAGCAGGGCGGCGATCTCCGCGTCCGTACGCCACCGGCCGCGGCCGAACGTCTGCTGGAGAACCTTCTCGGCCTCCTCGGTCTCGGGGTTGTTGCCGGAGCGGAAGTGGCTGATGAAGAAGTAGCTCCCGGAGGGGACGTGGTCGCGCCAGTAGCGGACGATGCCGGCCGGGTCCTCGTCGTCGTTCACGTGGTGGAGGATGGCGCTGAGGATCACGGCCACGGGGCGGGTGAAGTCTATGAGTTCGAGCGTGTCGGGGTGCGTGCGGACACCCTCGGGGTCGCGCACGTCGACCGCGAGGACGCGGGTGCGGTCGTTGTTCTCCAGCAGCGCGCGGCCGTGCACCAGCACTTGGAGGTCGGTGTCGACGTAGACGACCCGGGACTCGGGAGCGTGCCGTTGCGCGACCTGGTGGACGTTGTCCGCGGTCGGCAGGCCGCTGCCGAGGTCGATGAACTGCCGTATCCCCGTGGTGCTGGCGATCTCCCTGACCGCCCGGGTCAGCGCCGAGCGGTTGGCGAAGGCGATGGCCACCGAACCGGGCAGGTCGCGCTTGAACACGTCGCCGATCTCACGGTCCACGGCGTAGTTGTCCTTGCCGCCGAGGAGGTAGTCGTAGACGCGGGCGATGCTGGGCTTGGTCGGGTCGATGGATGAGCCTTCGTACGTCATGGCGGCCATTCTTCCCCGCAACGTGACCTGTGCACACCCGCTTTGAGCCTACTCCGTACCGTGTGCCGGCAGGCGGCGGTGACGCGCACCACGGCTTCGCGTCCGACGTGCAGGTCCGGTGCGGGCGGCATCGAGCAACGGACGTCGTCCCGCAGCAGGGCCGCGAGCGCGCCGACGTCCGTGGCCACGCTTGCGTCGGTACAGCGACGCACCAACTCCCTCCTTTCGGCGTCCTGTTCGCCGCCGGTCCAGGCAGGCGTGGGTGGCGATCCGGTACAGCCAGGCTCATCACCGGTGCGGTGAGCTGCGGTGGGCTCCGTTGCCGTGCCGGGCCGTGTCGGGCCGTGCGGGTCGGGCCGGTCGACCGGGCCGGATCAGTGCGAGAAATCTCTGATGATTCTGGAGCCGTTCGAGGTGTCACAAACCGCGCGATTCCTTGCGGGCGTCTCCTTCGACGAGCTGTGGAAGATCGCCGGCGCCGGGCTCGGCGGGCGCGGCCAGGGCGGGGAGGAGATCAGGCAGGAGCTCCTCGACCGTCACAGGGACCTTGCGGAGTTCTACGGCAGGGCGGCTGCGGCGGGCCATGCCGTGGTCAGGGTGGTGTGGGCCTGAGACGCGGTCGCGCGCCGGTCACGCCCCTTCATCCTCCGGGGCGCAGACGCCGCCGGGTCAGATGCCGGCCGGTCCGGCCGCTGCCACGGCCTCGGCACCCGACCGCCGCAGTGACCGGTACGTGGTCCAGCGGCGCTGCTCGCGGGTCAGGTGCGCAACGGCGCGGCCGACCCATTGCGGGTCGCCCAGGAGAGGCAGCTCTTCGTGGGCGACGAGGTGCCGCAGCAGATACTCCAGGCGGAGCGCGTCAACGGCTCGGTACGGTCGCGTGTGCTGGTCGAAGCGCAACTGGTCGTCCTCGTAGGGGTGCCGCAGCGTCATGCGCATCCAGCCGCTGACACCCGGCGCGACCGTGCCCTTCAACGTGTACACGCCCCTGCCGTCGGTGCTCCAGGACTGGTTGCCCCAGGTGATCCAGATGCCGGTCATGATCCTGCTCCAGGGGACCGACCGCCCTGCGGAGCCGGGCACGTGCTGCCGGAGCCCGTCCGGGCGGACCTCCACCCAGTGGGTGTCCGGGCGCGTGGCGTCACCGAATCCCCAGACGTCGCCGACCAGTTGCAGGGGTCCCAGGTACGATCCGGTCTCCTCCATAGGGGGATTGAATCACGTGACCTGTGTGCTGCTGCCGGGCCGTTCGAGGCACAACCGGACCGACTAGTCTGACAAGAGCCGTCATTGACACGGGGGAGGGATCCGATGAAGGCCGAACCGCGGCACGTCCCGGCGACCGTCACGACCGAACGCCTGGTCCTGCGTCCGTTCACACCGGGTGACGTGGACGACCGCTACGCCTACCAGTCGTTGCCGGAGGTCGCGCGGTACCTCTACCGGGCTCCGCTCACCCGGGAGGGCTGCGCGGAGTCCATCGCCGCACGGGCCGGCGGGACCGCCTGGGAGGCCGATGGCGACGTGCTGCTGCTGGCCGTGTGCCGCGCGGACGAGCCGGGGGTCGTCGGCGAAGTGGTCCTCACCTTGAGCAACGCGGCGGCCCGCCAGGCGGAGATCGGCTGGGTCGTCCACCCCCGGTACGCCGGACGTGGCTACGCCACCGAAGCGGCCCGCGCTCTGGTCGCGCTGGCCTTCGACCGGCTCGGTGTGCATCGGGTCTTCGCCCGCCTCGACGTTCTCAATACCGCCTCGGTCCGAGTCTGCGAACGCCTGGGCATGCGCCGCGAAGCACATCTGATCGACAACGACCTCGACGGAGATCGCTGGGGCAGCGAATACGTCTACGCGGTGCTCGACCACGAGTGGGTGAACTGACAGACGGCATCGAGGGGCGGCCCCGCGTGGCCCTTTCGTGCGCCGGCCCCCGAACGAGACGCGGGCCGGCAGCCGATGCGTGGTCCTAGCAGCGCTCCGTCGGTGCGTCCGCAGCATGGCCGGCTACGGCGTCTGCGCCGAAGGACGCGGTGAGGGCCCTGGTGATCAGGTCGGGGAGCGGGGTGCGCCCGTTGTCCTCTGTCCAGCGCGTCAGGGCTGTGTGCGTCGCGGCCAGGCAGGCGCTGGTTGCCGCCCGGGCCCGGAACGCGGCCTCGGTATCGGTCGGATCGTTGCCGAGAGCGTCCACGATCGCTTCTTGCAGTGCGTACTGGCTGTCCAGGTGCCTGGCCCGCAGCGCGGGCGTCGAGATCATGAGGTGGAGGCAGTCGAGCAGGAACTGCTCACCCGGCGCCTGTTCGTCCCCCATGTGCGCGGTGAGGGCTGCGGCGGCGTCGACGAGCGCATCTCCGACGCGACGCACCAGGGGTTGCGTCGCGGACGATGCCGCGACCCGCTCCGCGATGAGCTGGGCGGGCTGGTCGATGAGGACGAGGTCCTCCTTGGTGGGGAAGTGCCGGTACACGGTCATGGCCGAGACGCCCGCGGCACTGGCGACGTCGGCCACGGTCACCGCGTCGTAGCCGCGGTCCGTGAACAGCCGCACGGCGTGTGCCTGAACCAGGCGCCGCGTCTCGGATCGCCTTCGCTCCCGCAGGGTTGGTCGACCTTCATTCACATGGTAGACACTAGCATGATGTTAGTGACTAACATGAATGACGGGGTGGCGACGTGAGCGGACCGAGGAACAGGACGGCTCTGGTGACAGGAGCCTCGCGCGGCATCGGGCAGGCGATCGCGGCCCGGCTCGGGGCCGAAGGGGCCACCGTGATGGTGCACTTCGGCTCGGACGAAAGCGGTGCGGCGGCGACGGTCGATGCCGTGCGGCGCGTCGGCGGCACTGCGCTCGCCGTGCGAGCCGAACTGGGTGTGGACGGTGACGTCGAGGCACTCTTCGCCGGTGTCGAGGAAGGCTTGGCCGGCCGGCCGCTCGACATCCTGGTCAACAATGCGGCGGCCCCGCCGGCCGGACCGATAGGAGTGACCACCCGTGCGGAGTTCGATCGCATGTTCGCGGTGAATGTGCGAGCCCCGTACTTCATCGTCGAGCGCGCACTGCCCCTGCTGCGCGAGGGGAGCCGGATCATCACGATCTCCTCGGTCGCGACCCGGATGGCCAACCCCGCGCAGACCTCCTTCGCCATGACCAAGGGCGCGATCGAGACCATGAGCATGACCCTGGCCAACCAGCTCGGTCCCCGGGGAATCACGGTGAACGCGGTCGCTCCCGGAGCCACCAGGACGGCCGCCAACGGAGCGGTCTTCGACGTCCCGGGCCTCACCGCCCGGATCGCCGGCTTGACGGCGCTCGACCGGTTGGGCAGCCCGGACGACGTGGCCGACGTGGTCGCCTTCCTCGCCTCCGACGCTGCCCGCTGGGTGACCGGCCAGGTCATCGACGCGAGCGGCGGCCTGCACCTCGGACCGCGCGTCTGACCGACGAGGGTGAGGCGACAAGAGAACGGCGATGCGACGAGAAAGCATTGCCCCGGCGGGACACGCGGCTCACGCGGACGGCGTGTCCGCCTACTCGGCCGCCAGGATGCGGTCCAGGGAGCGGCGGCCCATCCGGCTCATGGCCGGGTTGCTCAGGACGTAGTACCAGACCAGCCCCATGGCCTGGACGAATGCCCACGCCTTGCCGCGCTCCCATTCCAGGTCGCCGCTGCCGAGTCGGGCACGGAGTACCTGGCGCGGCCCGGCCTCGAGCAGATGCCACGCGCTCACGAGGTCCAGCGCAGGGTCGGCCGGTCCGAAGCCGCCGACGTCGAGGACGCCCGTCAGCCGACCGGCGGACACGAGAACGTTGCCGGGGATCAGATCGCAATGAGCCATGACGTCGTCCGCCGCGCCTCGGGGCAGATCCCGCAGAGTCGCCCAGATCCGGCGCAGCCGAGGGACGTCCAGGAGCTGCTCACTGCGCCCGAAGCAGGTCTCCATCCACGTGTCATGGGGACGCAGGTCGCCTCCCCGGCCGGTGCCGGTGAACGTGCGCCCTTGCGTGTCGATCGCGCGGAGGTCGCCGATGAGGTCGGCCAAGTCGCCTGCGAACGAAGATGAGTTGCTCGTGTCCTCCGTGTCGGCCATGACACCCGGAAGCCATGTCTGCACCGACCAGGGCAGCGGGTAGCCGGCCCCGGGTTCACCGAGCGCCACCGGCTCCGGTGTGGGGAAGCGTGTGCGGCCCGCCAGTTCGCGCGCCGCTTCCGCTTCGGACTTCAACTGGCGCCGCGTCGACTCGACGTCCGCCGGCTCGAGAGGGAACCGGGCCGCGAACCGGTCGCCGATACGGAAGATGGCGTTGACCGTGCCCGGCCCGGCGATGTTCCTGACCGGCAGGCTCCGCCACTCGGGAAACTGCTGCTCCACCAACACGCGCACCGTCTCAGGGGACACCGTCAGCTGGTTGGCGTGCATCTTCATGAGGGAAGCATCCGCACCCCGATCTTCGGCCGCAATCCATTTGTGCCGCGCGGCTGCGAGAAGGGGCAGGGGGTTTCGGCCAGTCGTTCTGGACGGGCTGAGCGAGCATCTGGTTCGCCTCGCGCCGACGGAGAGCTGCTCTACCAGGTCCTTTAGTTCAATGTTCACGTTTTCATCACGCTTTCATCAGATCGGCCCTCGAAAAGTTCCGGCCATGCGTCGCGCCCCTTACGGTCGTCTAGCGCCAACTGATCTTTGGGGGACACATGTCGTACAACCAGCCGCCGTCCGTCCAGCCGCCCTTCGCCGGGCCCATGGCCGGGCAGGGTGGCAAGCCCGGGTGGGCGCGGAAGCGGATCGTCGTTCCGGCCGCGATCCTCGTCTTCTTCGTGGGAGTCGGGATCGGCTCCTCCGGCAACGGCGGCCAGGAGAAGGTCGCTGCCGGCAGCGACGTCAGGCCTCAGCCCACGGTCACCGTCACGAAGACCGCCGAGGCGCAGACGGCCAAGGACGAGAGCGGCGAGCAGGCGAGTGACAGCAAGCCCGTCACCGACGAGGCCAAGAAGGCGGCCGTTCCCGACTTCGTCCGGATGGGACTTCAGTCCGCCCAGGACAAAGCGCAGAAGGTCGGCTTCTACAAGCTCACCTCGCATGACGCGCTCGGCCGGGACCGGATGCAGGCATTCGACCGGAACTGGAAGGTGTGCAGCCAGAACGTGAAGGCCGGCGTCGTCAAGTCCACGGACACGGAACTGGACTTCGGCGCGGTGAAGCTGGCGGAGACTTGCCCGGCGAAGGACGAAGCGCCGCCGAAGGCGCAGGGCGGCAAGATGCCTGCCTTCGCCGGCAAGTCGGTGAAGGCGGCACGTGCCGCGCTCGACTCCGGTACCTCGATCACCGTGCAGGACGCCCTCCCGGACGACCGCTGGATCCTGGTGGAGTCGAACTGGAAGGTGTGCACGCAGAGCCCGTCCGCGGGTGCGTCGCTGACCGGGCAGCCCGTCGAGTTCACCGCCGTCAAGTTCGAGGAGTCCTGCCCGTAGCCGTTCGTACGGGGCGATGGCCCCTGTCCCGGCAGGTGCAGCCGCCGCGGGACGGCTGGACCGCGTCTGTCGCCGTGGGCGTCGTCTGCCGCACGATGGGGGCACTGTCCGGTACGAGACGACCGATTGCCCTGGAGGGGCCGTGAGACGTCCGCACACCCGCCTGCCGATGTTCACCGCGGTCGTGACAGCGGTGCTGGCCCTGCTGTTCGGAACCGGTACGGGCGCCACGGCCCTCCAGGTGCCCACGATCCGCGGGGGCACCGTGCTGTACGCGGCCACGGGCGCGCAGTGCGTCGTCGGCTTCAACGCGGTGAACGGGGTCAACCACTACGCCGTGATGACCGGCCACTGTTCCGGCACCCACGCCACCACGTGGTACGCGGACGCGGCCCGCACCGTGCCGGTCGGTGTCACCGCGGGCGCTTCCTACCCGATCGACGACTACGGCGTGGTCCGCTACACCACCGGCGCGCTGATCCTCCCCGGAGACATCGCGTTGGGCGGGGGTGCCTACCAGGACATCACCGGGGCCGCGAACCCGACGATCGGGCGGTCCGTCTGCCACGTCGGACGGACCAGCGGCGTCCACTGCGGGACGGTGACCGCGGTCAACGTCACGGTCAACTACGCCGACGGCACGGTCTACGGCCTGTTCCGCTCCACCGCGTGCTCGGAAGCCGGTGACATCGGGGCGCCTGCCTACTCCGGGCCGACGGCCCTCGGGTTCGCGGTGGGTTCGTCGGGCAACTGCTCGTCCGGTGGCGTCACCTACTACCAGCCCGTCGCGGAGGTCCTCTCGGTCTTCGGCCTGACGCTGTACTGACCGTCCCGACACGACCGGCCGCCCCCGACGCGCTCGCGGGTGGTCGTCCGTGGACGGCCACGCCGGCGGGGGCGACGTGAGCCGCGTCAGGGCGTGGGACCGGCGAGGTCGACCCGATTGTGCATCACGTCGAGGTGGTGACGGTCCCGGTGAGGCACGTGGTCGTCCCGACCCGGGAGGCTGAAGACCGCGCAGACGTCGTGCTCGCAGCCCGCCGCGTCCAGGGCCGCCAGCAGGCCCTCGCGCAGCACGGCGGCCTCGGACGATTCCGAGTCGGGCAGGACGAGAGAGGGGAGTTTCACGGTCGGGCCGGGCCACATCGGGGAGCGGGGTCGGACACCGCGTTCCCTCCGGAAAATGGCCCTTTCGTCCCGGGTCCGTTCATGCATGATGAGCGGATGAACCACAATGACCAGCGCTTCCACGTCATCGTGCTGTCGAACTTCGCGAGAGGCTTCGACAAGTACGCCTACGCCTACGGCAAGGCGGGGATTCCGGAGAGCACCTTCCCCGACCGTTTCCATCTGCTGACCCGTGCCGAACTGGGCATAGGCATCGGCAAGGCGCGGCGACTGCTGGACCGGCTGGCCATCGCGGGCGACCGCCTGCTGGTGCTGGAAACCACCGTGGATCCCGACCGGCTCGTGCCCAACGTGGCGACCGGTCTCGGCACGGAGCTGCACGAGGACCGTATCCGGCTGTCGGCGATCCACGAACTCGACGGGGACGGAGACGAGTTCACTCTGCGCCCGACCACCGTCGAGGACGCGATGGCGGCCTCCCTGAGCCTGCACACGGCGGCACACCGTCGCTACGCCGACACGACACCGCGCTCGGTGTCGGTCCTGCCGGTCGCGTCCGCCTGCCAGGCCCGGTGCTCTTTCTGCTTCTCCTCGGCGTCGATCTCCAGCGACCAGGCGCCCGCCCGGGTCCCGTGGGACGCGGTCGGCCACTGGCTGGAGCGCGCCCGTGCGGCGGGTGCCGAGCGTGCGGTGATCACCGGCGGCGGGGAGCCCACGCTCATACCGTTCGAACAGCAGGTGAGACTGGTGTCCGCGTGCTCGGCGGCCTTCCCGAAGGTCGTCCTGATCACCAACGCGCACACCCTGGCGAAAGGCGAGCACGCCGACCGTGCCGACCGCCTCGCCGCACTGAGCGCCGCGGGACTGAGCGTGCTGGCCGTTTCCCGCCACCACCAGGACGACGACGTCAACGAGCGGCTGATGATGCTGCGCACGCCGGTGGCCTCCGTCGTCGACACCTGGCGCGCGGAACGCGACCGGTGGCCGGGACTGCGGATGAGGCTGATCTGCGTGCTCCAGCACGGCGGCGTCGCCGACGCGGCCGGGGTCGCCGCGTACCTTTCCTGGGCCGCGGCCCTCGGCGTCGAGGAGGTCTGCTTCAAGGAGCTCTACGTGTCGACCAGCACGGAGTCGCTCTACTTCGACCGCGCCGCCAACGTCTGGAGCCGGGAGCACCAGGTGCCGCTGGCCGTCGTCACCCGCTTCGCCGAGGAGCACGGCTTCGAACCGGCGAGCCGTCTGCCCTGGGGCGCGCCGGTCTACCAGGGCACCTGGGACGGGCGCCCGCTGCGCGTCGCCGCCTACACCGAGCCCAGTCTGCTCTGGGAGCGCGCCAACGGCATCGCCCGCAGCTGGAACGTCATGGCCGACGGCCGCTGTTACGCCTCCCTGGAGGACCGGGCCAGCGAGATCGTGGCGGAAGGCGCGCCGGCATGAACTTCGAGGAGTTCCAGGCGTTCCGGCAGCGGCAGCTCTGCGCCTCCTCGGCCCTGCTCGACGCCGCCGAGACCAACCTGTACCGGGCGCTCGCCGCGCTGCGACCGGAACAACCGGCCGAGATGAACACGGTGCACCGGTGCGATCTCGCCCGCGCCTGGCTGCGGCGCTACGCACTGCCTGAGGAGTGGTCCGGCCGTGCGATGGTCTGCCGAGGGGTCCGGCACGGGCTCGCCGTGGTGTTCCGGCAACTGCACGCCGAAAAGGCGCGGTTGTGGCTGCCCGGCGATGTGTACCCGGTCTACTTCGAACTGGCCCGCGCCGCGGGCCTGGAGCCGGCGTCCTACCCCACGCTGCCGGTACCGGTCCTGCCCGGTTCACCGGCGGACCACCGGCCCGAGTATCTGCTGCTCGCCAACCCGAGCAGGCCGCTGGGCCGCTACCTGTCCGACGACGAGTGCACCGCGGTGATCTCGTGGCTGGAGGCATCGCCGCGCCGCCGCCTGCTGATCGACAGCGTCTACGACCTCGGCGCCCCGTTCGCCCCCGGAACCCGGCGCCTGCTGGACACCGGTCGCGCCGTCCTGCTGCACTCGGTCACCAAGGGATGGCTGTGGCCGCGCACGTTCGGCATCGTTGTCCTGGATCCTGCGCAGACCGCATGGGCCGAGGCGTTCCGGGCGGATCCGCCGACGCCCGCCCAACTGCGCCTCGCCGACCGTCTGCTGACCGGACACGGTGAGGTGCCCCGGCAGATCGTCGACGACCTGGCGGCACGCGCCGAGCGGCTCTTCGACCGGTTGCCGGACGACGTGCTCACGGCGATCCCCGCGGCGAGCCGGACCTGCCCCGGCAACTACTTCTTCCCGGTCGGGATCCCGGCGGAGACGCTCCGGCGCGACTACGGCGTGCTCGCCATCCCGGTCGGTGTGTTCGGGGACAGCGCCTGGCCCGGCTCCGTCCTGACCAGCCTCGGATGACGTCAGGCCAGGCGCAGGTCGATCCAGGGGACGGTGTCGCCGTCGCGCAGCAGATACCGCTCGAGCTCCACGAAGCCGTGCCGGCCGGCGAAGCGCAGCCCGTCCTGGTTGGAGGCCAGCACCACGGTCTCGATCACCTGGGCGTCCAGCGCACGGGCCTGGCCCAGGGCGCGTTCGTACAGCCGGGTGCCGAGGCCGCGGCGGCGGTGTTCGGGCAGGACGCGGGCGATGACCGTGGCCGTGGCGCCGTTGTCCTCGGTGGGCGGGCGTACGGTGGTGCAGCCGATCAGGACGTCGCCGAGGTGGGCGACCTCCATACGGTTGCGGCCGGTGCGGGCACGGACGTCGTCGAGTGACAGCACGTCGCCGGGGATGATCAGGTTGTGGACGTGCTGCCAGTCGTGGATCGAGGCGTCGTCGTCCACCTCTTGGATGCGAAGGTCGGTCACCGGCCCAGCCAACAGCTGCCCGCTGTCGTCCGTCAAACGCAATTGCCGGAGGAATCGGTGCAGTTCAGCCCGCACCGGGAGCGTCAGCGGCTCCCGTCGGGGCGCGGCCGTCGGGGCGTGGCGCGGAGTACGTGGGGCGGCCGGTGGGGGAGTGCTAGCGTCGCCCCATGCCTGAACTGATCGCACCCGCGGCCCGGCTTCGGTCCTCGTGGCTCGCCGCGTGCGCGGAGTGGCCTCCCGGTGCCCATCAGGACGGGACGGGTCTGCGCCTGGCTCCCGAGGGCGATCTGCGCGACCCCGACGTGTTCCGCACCTGGGTCGAGCGACTGCGCCGGCAGTCGGACCGGTCGGTCGCCGTGGGAGAGGGCCGCGTCCACGCCACCCACTGGTGGATCGTGGAGGACGACAGCTATCTCGGGGCCATCGATGTGCGGCACTACCTGAACGCCCTGCTGCTCGACGTCGGCGGGCACATCGGTTACAGCGTCCGCCCTTCCGCCCGCAGGCGGGGACTGGCGACCTGGGCCCTCGGCGCGGTGCTTCCGCGGGCCCGTGCGCTCGGTCTGGACCGGGTCCTCGTCACCTGCGACGACGACAACACCGGTTCCGCACGCAGCATCGAGCGCAACGGCGGCGTCCTGGAGGACGTCCGCGCTGCCGGCTCCGGCCTCAAGAGGCGGTACTGGATCGACCTGTAGGAAGGGTGAACCGCCGTCCCCGCCCGCGTCGCACCGCGCTCCGTGCGCGTTCCCTGGCCAGCTCCCTGAGGTAGGCCCGTGCGTCCACCTGGATCGTGTGCCGGGGCGAGGCCACGTAACGGCGGGCCGTCCGGGCCCGGTGGGCGCGGATCTCGGCGAGCATCCCGTCCCGCCCGGGCAGGGCGCACCGGCCCTGCAACAGGTCGGCGACCCAGTGGGACTGGGCCTGCGCCAGCGGCATGATCGCACCGAGCGGCTGGACGAGGCCGATGAAGTACAGGCCGGGACGGTCGGGGGAGACGACCCGGTGGTAGAGACCGGGATCGTTGCCGCTCACGTCGATCACCTCGTCGTCGAGGAACGGGAACGCGATGTCGTACCCCGTGCAGCAGATGATCGTGTCGATGTCCTCCACACTGCCGTCGTCGAACGCCACCTGGGTGGCGTCGATCCGGCGGGGCACGGGTTTCACCGTGATGTCGCCGTGGCCGAGCCGGGAGAGCAGGTCGTCGGAGATCGTGGGATGGGCGGCGAGGACGCGGTGTTCGGGTTCGGGCAGGCCGTAGTCCGCCAGCCGACCGCGGCTGAGCCGCAGCAGCAGGTGCAGGCCGCGGTCCTGCACGGCCAGCGGCATTCGGGCCAGCCAGGAGTGGGTGAGGTGGTCCGTGGGCCTGCCGAACAGGTACTTCGGCAGGATGTGCGCGCCCCGGCGCATGGCCAGGAACGTTTGTCGGGAGACGCGGGAGACCTCCACCGCGATGTCGCACGCCGAGTTGCCGATGCCCAGGACGAGGACGCGCCGGTCGGCGAAGGGTTCGGGGCTGCGGTAGTGGTGCGAGTGGATCCGGGTGCCCGCGAACCCTGCGACGCCGGGGATCTCCGGCTCGGGCCAACGCGGTTTCCAATGATGGCCGTTGGCCACCAGGACGGCGTCGTAGACCCCCGTCTCGAGGGCGCCGGTGTCGCGGTGGCGGGAGGTGACCGTCCACCTGTCCCCGTCCGGGACGACCCGCACCACCTCGGTGCGGAACCTGATCGAGGGGCGCAGCCCGAAGTGCTCGACGAACGCGTCGAAGTAGCGGGCTATGTGGGCGTGCCCCGGATACACCGGACAGTCGTCCGCCATCGGGAATCCGGCGTACTCCATGATCTGACGTGAGGTGTTGATGTGGAGCGAGCGGTAGGCCGACGACTGTCCGTTGTCGTTGAGGTAGCGCCAGTTGCCGCCCACCTGCGAGCCCAACTCGAAGCAGTCGTAGGCGATGCCCCTGTCGGCGAGAACCTGGCAGGCGGCTATCCCGGAAGAACCGGCCCCGATCACACACACGTTCCGCACGCCGGCCTCCTTGTGACCACCCGGTCATGTCCCCGGTCGATCACAGGCTGGACGGCCCGCCGCGCGCTGTCAATGCATGAGCCCCGTTCAACAACCATGTGCGCCAAGCCCGTTGACATCAGTGGACGGCCGCTCCACCATGACCGGGCGGTCACATGACCGCCCGGTCACACGGAGGAGCGCCCATGCCCACGCCCACCTGGGACCGGCTGTCACCGGCCCGCCGAGAGCGTGTACTCGTCGCGGCCATGGACGAGTTCGGCACCCACGGCTACTCCACGGGCAGCCTGAACGTCATCGCCCGCGAGGCCGGTGTCGCCAAGGGCTCACTGTTCCAGTACTTCTCCGGCAAGCTCGATCTCTTCGCCTACGTCGCCGAGCAGACGTCCCTGCGCGTCTACGCCCACATGCAGCCGTGGCTGGACGGCTACGACGAGTCCGGCGACTTCCGCACCTACCTCGTCGACGCGCTGGAGGCGTGGCTCGACTACTTCGCCGGACAGCCGCTCGAGCGCGGGGTGACGGCCGCCACCAACATGGAGATGGACCCCGCGGTCCGTGACGCCGTCCGGGCGCCGGTGAACGCCGTCTACCTGGCCGGACTGCGGCCCCTGCTGGAGCGCGCCGTCGCCACCGGGGACCTGCGCAAGGACGCCGACCTCGACGCGCTGCTGTCGATCCTCCTCGTGTTCCTGCCCCACCTCGCGCTCCTGCCGCACCTGTCCGGCGGCGACGGCCCCCTGCCGCTCACCTCGGTCGACCCGCAGGCCCGGCGCGCCAACCTCGAACGCCTCGTCACCCCGCTGCTGGCCGACTTCACGCAGGAGGACGACGGATGAGCGGCTTCGACTACGACGTCCTGATCATCGGATCGGGCTTCGGCGGCAGCGTCAGCGCCCTGCGCCTCACGGAGAAGGGTTACCGCGTCGGCGTCCTGGAGGCCGGGCGGCGCTTCGCCGACACCGAACTCCCGCAGACCTCCTGGCGCCTGCGCCGCTACCTCTTCGCGCCGCGCCTGGGATGCACCGGCATTCTGCGCATGACCCTCCTGGGTGACGTGCTCGTCCTCAGCGGCGCCGGCGTCGGCGGCGGATCCCTCGGTTACGCCAACACCCTGTACGAACCGCCGGACGCGTTCTACGAAGGCTCGCACTGGGCCTCCCTCACGGACTGGCGCCGCGAGCTGGCCCCCTACTTCGCGCAGGCCCGCCGGATGCTCGGCGTCACGCCCAACCCGCTGGTCTCCGAGGCCGACGTGCTGCTCAGGGACACCGCCCGCGACCTCGGCTGCGGCGACACGTTCCGCACCACCCCGGTCGGCGTCCACTTCGGTCCGGCCGGTGCCCTCCCCGGCGCCGAGGTGCCCGACCCCTACTTCGGAGGTGCCGGACCCGCCCGCAACGCGTGCACCCACTGCGGCGCCTGCATGACCGGGTGCCGGCACAACGCGAAGAACACCCTGCCCAAGAACTACCTGGGCCTCGCCGAACGGGCCGGCGCCCGCGTCCTGGACCGCCGGACCGTGACGGGCGTCGAACGGCGCGCCGGCGGCTGGGCCGTCACCTCCGTCCGTACCGGCGTGCTCCCGGGCCGGGGGCGGCAGCGCCTGACGTCCCGGCACGTAGTCTTCGCGGCCGGCGCGCTCGGCACCCAGCGCCTCCTGCACACCCTGAAGGACGACGGCGGCCTCCCCGACATCTCACCCCGCCTGGGACGGCTGACCCGCACCAACTCCGAGGCCGTCCTCGGAGTCCGCGCCCCGGGACGCGACGCGGACTACTCCCGCGGCGTCGCCATCACCTCGTCCGTGCAGCTCGACGACACCACCCATGTCGAGCCCGTCCGCTACGGCCGCGGCAGCAACCTCCTCGCCCTGCTCGGCGCGATGCTCGTCGACCCGGTGCCCGGCCGCTCCCGCCTGCGCGTGGGACTCGCCGCGATGGCCCGCGACGTCCGCCGGCTGCCCGCCCTGCACAACCCCCGCCGGTGGTCGCAGCAGACCGTGGTGCTGCTCGTCATGCAGACGCTCGACAACTCGGTCTCCACCCGTCTGCGGCGCACCCGCACCGGACGGCGCCGGCTCACCAGCCGGCTCGGCGAAGGAGCGCCCAACCCGACCTGGATCCCCGCCGGACACCGCGCCGCCCGCACCACCGCCGAACGCGTCGGAGGCCAGGCCTGTGGCACCTGGGCCGACCTGTTCGACGTACCGACCACCGGGCACCTCATCGGCGGATGCACGGTCGGAGACAGCCCGCTCACCGGCGTCATCGACCCCTATCACCGCCTGCACGGCTACCCCGGCCTGCACGTCGTCGACGGCTCCACCATCTCCGCCAACCTCGGCGTCAACCCCTCGCTCACCATCACCGCCCTCGCCGAGCGGGCCGCCGCCCTGTGGCCCAACAAGGGCGAGAGCGACACCCGCCCCGAACCCGGCCGGCCCTACCGCCACGTCGCACCCGTCCCCCCGCGCCGGCCGGCCGTCCCGACCACCGCCCCGGGCGCCCTGCGCCTCCCCCCACCTCACGGAACGGACGCGCCATGACCGTCTACCCGGATGAGCCCTGGCATCTTGCCGGACAGATGTACGTGTCCCTCTGGCTCGTGCCGCGCGCGGAACTTCCCCCCGTCGCGCCCGGCACCCGCCCCTTCCGGTTCGGCGGCCGCGGCCTGGTCGCTGCGGCCTGGGTCGTCTACGAGAACGACAGCGTCCTGCACTACGACGAGCTGCTGAGCGCCGTGCTCGTCCGCGACGGCGCACGTCTCCGCGTCTGCATCACCGACATCTGGGTCGACAGCGAGGCCTCCATGGCCGGCGGCCGCGCCCTGTGGGGCATCCCCAAGGAGATGGCCACCTTCGAGGTCCGGCGGGCGCACGGCGCCTCCTTCGTCGCGAAGACCGGCGAAGGGACACTCGCCACCGCCCGCTTCACCGCCCGGGGCCGCCTGCCCGGCCGTCCGCCGCTGGCCTACCGGCTCGCACAGTCCCTCGACGGCCGGCTCAAGACCACCCGGGTCCGCAGCCGCGCCACCCTGCGACCGGCGCGAGCCGAATGGACCGTGCCCGACGACAGCCGACTCGCCGCGCTCGTGCGCCGCGCGCCCCTTCTCAGCCTCACCCTGCGCGACTTCACCCTCCGCTTCGGCGGCTGAACGTCCCGCGCGCCCCCGGCGGACGGCCACGGCGGCCCGTCGAGTGCGCACCGCCCGCGCCACGCTCACCGCCTCTCGCACCGCCCGCGCCACGCTCACCGCGTCACGCAGCGCCCGCGCCACGGTTGCGGCGCTCGCGCCACCGCGCCCCCCGACCGCTCGGCCGCGAAGCCGCCGCACCGGTCCCCTCGTCCACCGCCCCGGGCTCCCACGCAAGCCCGCAGCGGTGGGGCCCGTCCGCCCCGAACCGGACGACGCCCCGCCCCTCACGGAGACGTACCACCAGGAATCACTGCTCCTCCTCACGGAAAAGGTGATCTCGTGTTCCGTACACTCCTGCGGTCCATGACCGCGGTGCTGCTGACCGCGGCAGCCGCCCTCACCCTCGCACCGGGCGCCGAGGCCCACCCCGCCTCGCCGACGGTCCGGGCGACGGACCCCTCCACCGCCGGATCGTTCCCCGTCGCCTACACCGACCTGACCGTGTCGGCCGCGGGCCGCTCGTACAGCGCGCGCGTCTGGTACCCGGGCACGACGGCCGGGGCGAACGCGCCCGTCGCCGCCGGCGCCCATCCCGGCCTCGCCTTCGGGCACGGCTTCTTCCAGGCCATCACCCAGTACGAGAGCCTGCTCAAGCACTACGCCTCCTGGGGCGTGATCACCGTCGCCCCCAAGTCCCAGGGCGGCCTGTTCCCCAGTCATTCCGCGTTCGCCGACGACCTCAACGCGGCTCTGACCTGGCTCACCACGCAGAACACCACCAGCGGCTCACGCTTCGCGGACCGGGTCGACACCGGGAAACTCGCCCTCTCCGGGCACTCGATGGGCGGCGGCGCGGCCCTGGTCGCCGCCGGCCGCAACCCGGCCGTCAAGTCCGTCACCACCCTCGCCGCCGCCGAGACCAACCCGTCGGCCGTCGCCGCCTCCGCCACCCTGGGCATTCCCGTCCAGTACGTCGGCGGCAGCGCCGACTCCATCGCCGGTGTCGCCGCCAACCAGCAGAAGATGTACGACGCCAAGCCGTCACACACCCAGCTGCGGGTCATCACCGGCGGCTTCCACTGCGGGTTCGAGGACAGCTCCGGCATCGGCTGCGACAGCGGCACCGTCACCCGCGCCGTCCAGCTGAAACTGACCTACGGCGTCACGACCTCCTGGCTGCTCCACACGCTCGGAGCCGACACCTCCCTCTACGACCAGGTGTGGGGCTCCGCCGCCCAGAACCTGCCCGGCGTCGTGTACTCCGCCAAGCCCTGACCGGTCCCGCCGACCGGTGACGGCGGCCCGCCGACCGCCGCACTCCACGCCCAGCACGCCTGCGGGCGGCCACGTGAACCCCGTGGCCGCCCGCACTCCTTTGCCCCGGCGACCGGCTCCACACCCGACCCCGCATCGGATCTCCCACGCCCGTGACCTCGCACGACCCGCCGCACGCCCCGGCCCGGACGACCGCACCGGAGCCTCCTTGCAAGGTCTACGGCGAGCGTGGCAACAGCGTGCGGGCAAGGACCCGGCAGGAAGGCGGCCCCACACTCGTCGGCATCGGCCTCATCAGCAATGGTCGGCTTCGGCATGCGGGGCCGGCGGAGAGTGGGTAGGACATGACGGAGTTCCCCGCGGCCGCTGCCACCGCGGACGCCGGCCGCGTCGGGGTCATGGAGTCACCCCGGATCGAGCTGCGCAGCGACATCACCGTCGAGCTCGTCGACAGCAGCGCGAGCGATCTCGCCGTCGTCAAGGCGGCTCGGGTGTCCACCGCCGGTGAAGACGCCAACGACGAGCTGTACGACGGCGGTTCGACGCGCGGACTGATCCGCTACCTCATGCGCAGCCGTCACGGCAGCCCCTTCGAGCACAACTCCATGACGTTCCTGGTACGCGCTCCGATCTTCACCGTGCGCCACCTCATGCGCCACCGGACCTGGTCCTTCAACGAGGAGAGCGCCCGGTACCGCGAGGTCGGCGCCGCGTTCTACGTGCCCGACGCCACCCGACTGCTGCGCCAGGAGGGCAAGCCCGGCGACTACCGGTACGTCGGCGGCAGCACCGACGACCACCAGCAGGTGGTCCGGTCCGCCACCCGGGCCTACGAGGTCGCCTTCGAGGAGTACCAGCGGCTGCTGGACAGCGGCATCGCGCGGGAGATCGCGCGCCTGGTGCTCCCCGTCTCGACCTACAGCGTGCTGTACGCCACCTGCAACGCGCGGGCGCTCATGCACTTCCTCAGCCTGCGCACCCACCGGCCCGACGCGGCCTACGTCTCCCACCCCCAGCGGGAGATCGAGATGGTCGCCGAACAGATGGAGACGGCCTGGGCGAAGCTCATGCCGGTCACCCACGAGGCGTTCACCGCCTTCGGCCGCGTCAGCCCGTGACGCGGCCTCGTCCCCTTCCCCAGGGGGCCGGACCTGCCGGTCCCCGTCCCCTCCTGGAGGACTTTGTGCTCGAAGTCAACGGTGGCAAGCGGATCGCCGGATCGGTCCGCACCTCCGGTTTCAAGCACTCCCTGGTCACGTCGGCAGCCGCCGCTGTCGCGGCGGACGCCGACGTGGTCCTCGACAACTGCCCGGACATCGTGGAGACGGACGTGCTCTCACGCGTCTTCACGACACTCGGCGGCCGCGCGCGGTACGCCGAGGGCACCCTGACCCTCAACGGCTCCGGGATCGAGCACAACGTGCTCCCGGCCGACCTCGTCAGTTCGATCCACGGCTCCCTCTACCTCGTGCCCGGTCTGGTGGCCCGCCTGGGATCCGTCCATCTGCCCGCCAGCGGCGGCTGCCGCATCGGCGAGGGCCCCAAGGGACGTCCGGTGCGCCATGTCCTGGACGTCATGGAACGCTTCGGCGCGACCGGCGGGACGACCGCCGAGGGCGGACTGAAGGTCAGGGCCGCACGGCTGACGGGCTGTGAGATCGACCTGCTCGACTACACCCGCAACCGGGCGCTCATGAGCGGTCCGCTCTACGGGGGAGCCACCAAGACCGCCCTGCTCACCGCCGCGGCGGCCGAAGGCGTCACCACCTTGCACCACCTCTATCCCAAGCCGGACGTCGTCGCGCTCATCGACGTCCTGCGGGAGCTGGGCACCGACATGACGTGGACCGGCCCGGAGACCCTGGTCATCCGCGGCAGCGGCATCGGCGCGCTGCGCCGGGACGTCCGCTACACCCTGCCGCCGGACCTGATCGAGGTCGTCACCTGGATCTGCGCGGCCGTGACCGTGGGCGACGGGCCGGTGCACATCACGGGCCCCGGCATGGACCGGGCGGTGGCGGCGCTGGCACCCGAGTTCGACGTGCTGCGCCGGATGGGCGTGGTGACCGACCACGAGGCGGACTCGGTCACGGCCCACCCGGCCGAACGGCCCCTGGCTCCCGTCGAGGTCCTCGCCGCCTCCCGGGGCGTGTTCAGCGACAGCCAGCCCTTCTTCGCGCTGATGGCCGGGTGGGCCGAGGGGGCGACGCTCATCAGCGAGGCCGTGTGGGAGCACCGCTACGGCTACGTCCCGGGTCTGACCGCCCTCGGCATGGACGCCGTCCAGGACGACTACGCGCTGAGGGTCGACGGCGTCAGGACCCCGCACCGGACGGGCCAGGACCTCACGGCGACCGACCTGCGGGCGGCCGCGGTGCTGCTGCTGGCCGCGCTCGCGGTGCCGGGACGGACCGTGCTGCGCAACACGCACCACCTCGACCGCGGATACCGCGACATCGTGGGCGACCTGCGGTCGCTGGGCGCGGACGTCACCCCGGCGGCCGACCCGGCCGCCGGCTGAGAGGGCCCGTCAGGCGTGTGTGGCAGGCCCGCGAACGGGCCTGCCACACACGCCGTCACGCGCGGGAACCGTCGTGGGTGCGGCCCGCGGGCGGCAGCGAACGCAGCCAGCGCCTGGCCTGCGCGGCCGTCCGCAGACGGACCACGGGAACGTCGGGATGCCGGGCGAACCAGGCGGCGGTCTCGGCCCGTCGCGTGCCGTGCCGGGACCAGGCCCAGCGCACCGGGTGGCGGGGGGAGAACAGCAGCGCGCGCCAGGTCTCGGTGTTGTCGTGCCACAGGGGGCGGCGCAGCAGCACGCGCGAGAGCGACCTGCGGATCACCCGGTGCATCACCGTGTGCCGGGGCAGGTCCAGCCAGACGAACAGCTGCGTCCTGGCCGCCAGCAGGTCGCCGACGATCCAGTGGTACTGGGCGTCGCAGACCCAGGCCTCCGACGCGGTGAACCGGGCCACGTCGTCGGTGAACTCCGCTCTGCGCGACCAGTGCGGGCCGTGGTACAGGGCGTCCATCTCGATGTGGGGGATGCCGAGCCGCTGTGAGAGGGCTGCGGCGAGCGAGGTCTTCCCGGCGCCGGATATGCCGGCGATCAGGATCCTGCGCGGGTCTGCGGGCTCGGTCATGCGGGGGTGTCTCCTTCACCGCGTCGCGGTACGAGGGCGGTCAGCGCGGCCGTCGCCGCGCCGAGCGCGACGAGCGTCAGCCACAGGACGGCGTTGCCCGCGGTGAGCAGGAAGGCGCCCACGGCGGGGGCGAGCACGGCGGCGGCACCCCAGGCCAGCTGGAAGGTCGCGCTGTAGCGGCCCTTGTACTCCTCGGGCGCCGCCGCGTTGGCCAGGACGGTCATCACGGGTGCGAACAGGGCATCCGCCACGGCGCCGGCCACCGCGGCTCCCAGGACCACGGGAACGGCCCACCCCGGCGTCAGCCGGCCGGCGGGCGCCAGCAGCAGGAAGGCGACGGCGAAGACCAGGCAGGCGAGCCGCAGCGGACGCAGCGCCGAGCCGTGCCCTCCGAAGCGGCGCACCGCCTGCTTCTGGGCGAGCAGCAGCGCCACGGAACTGGTGATGAGCGCGGCCGCGGGCAGCCAGGACGGTCCGTGCAGGACGTCGAGGGCCACCAGCGGCAGCATCACCGTGAGGCTGTCCGTCATCAGCGCGAACGCCAGCTGTGTCAGGCACAGCAGGAGGAAGGGGCGGTCGGCGAGGGTGCGGCGCCAGGCCGGACCCGTCGCCTTCGGTGCCGGCCGGGACGCGGCCGGGGCGCCGGTGCGGCGGGGCACGCGCACGCCCAGCATCAGCAGGGCCGCGGCGAGGAAGGTCGCCCCGTTCAGCCAGGCGATCAGATGGAGGCGGCCGGGGTGCTGGAGGAGCGCGGCGCTCAGGACGGCGGCCAGTCCGGCGCCCGTCATCCAGCCCGCGGTGCGCAGCATGTTCTGGGTGGCGAGGACGGGCAGGAGTCCGTCCTTGCCGACGACCTGTTCGAGGGCCGGGGTGTTCGCCGTCCAGAACAGGCGCTCGCACGCCGCGAGCACGGCGGCCAGGGCGATGAGCTGGCCCACGGACGTGATCAGCGGATAGACCAGGAAGACGGCGCCGCGCAGCACGTTGCTGAGCTGGACGAGCGGGAGGGCGCCCCAGCGGTCGACCAGCGTGCCGGCGAGGGGGCCGGTCAGCAGGCCGATCAGGCCGCCCGCGGTGAGCGCCGCGCCCGTCACGTCCAGCGGTATGTGCTGCGCGCGGGTGAAGAAGATCAGCGCCAGGGGCGTCCACAGGCCGTTGCCGACCGCGTCGGCGAACAGCGCCGCCAGGTACCACCGTCGGGCGTGGGGGCGGTGTGCGGGCGGGCGCTGTCCCGGCCGGGTGGAGGCGAGGTGCACGGTGGCGTCCAAGGGGTCGGTGGTGAAGCCGACCGGTGGCCGGCGCGGAGGAGGTGGCGTCCGCGGAGTGCGCTGTGCCCCGGGCGGGGTCCGTTGCGAGCCGGGCGGGACGCCGCGGGTACGGCGCCCCGTCTACGGTGTGTCATGAGTTCTTGGCGGTGCCGGTCATGGGCTCACCGTGGTGCCGGTGCGCCGTCCGGTGAGCAGGTGCTCGCGGACCGCGTGGGGGATGCGTCCGTCGGCGATCCGTGCCGTCGCCACCCCGGCCCGCACCGCCTGGCTGCACGCCTGGACCTTGGGGATCATTCCGCCGGTCAGCCGGGGCAGCAGCGCGTCCGCCTCGGCCGCCGTCAGCCGGTCGAGCACCTCGCCCCGGTCCGGCTGCCCGGGGTAGAGGCCCGCCACGTCGGTGAGCAGCAGCAGGGTGTCCGCGCGCAGGGCCGCCGCGAGCGCCGCCGCGGCGAGGTCGGCGTTGACGTTGCGGACGCCGCTGCCGTCGGCGGAGCGCGCGATGCTGGAGACGACCGGGACCAGGCCGGCGTCCAGCAGCGTCCGCAGCAGCCGGTCGTCCACGTCGACGATGTCGCCGACGAGGCCGAGGTCGACCCGCTGCCCGCCGTGGAACACCTGCCGGTCGGCGGCCGTGAAGGTGCGGGCGTCCTCGCCGGTGAGGCCGACGGCCAGCCGGCGCTCCCGGTTGAGCAGGCCGACCAGCCGGCGTTGCACCTGGCCGGACAGGACCATGCGGACGACCTCCATGGTGGGCGGGGTGGTGACCCTGAGCCCGTGCCGGAAGACCGGCTGGATGCCGAGCCGCTCCAGATGGGTGTCGATCTGCGGGCCGCCGCCGTGGACGACGACGACCCGTGTTCCGGCGTCGGCCAGCTCGGCGACGTCCTCGGCGAAGGTGCGGCCGGCGTCGCCCTCGTCGAGGACGGAGCCGCCGCACTTGATCAGCACGGTCCGGCCCGCGAGGGGCCGTGCGGGTGCTGCCGGTGCGGTGCTCACCCGGTGGCCGCGCCGCCGCGCTGGTAGAGGACGCCCTCGCTCCAGACCCGGTCGACCTTGCCCCAGGCCATGGCCGAGGCGGCGTCCGGGAAGAAGCCGCTGCCGTTGAGGTTGGCGCTGGTGTTGCACAGCACCGGGACTCCGCTCACACGGTGGTAGGCGGTGAGGATGTCGGAGAGCAGCGCGTCGTCGTCCGGACTCACGGTCTGAAGGCGTGCCGTGCCGTCCAGGTGCACGACCGCGGGGATCCGTGAGGTCCAGCCGGGCCGTACGGCGTGGTCGTACAGCATGTGGGGGTCGGGCGTGCCCGGGTCGAAGATCTCCGGTGCCTCCTCGACGAGGCAGATGGGTGCGACGGGGCGGTAGTACTCACGGCCCTTGACCTGGTTGAGGGTCTCCTTCATGGCGGCGTCGGTGGCCGCGGCGAGGATGCTGCGGCCGCCCAGGGCGCGGGGGCCCAGTTCGGCCCGTCCGTGCAGCACCACGACCGGCTCCTGCCCGGTGTGCAGCACCCGGGCGAGTTCGTCGGGCGAGCAGGGGCGGGCGGTCCAGCCCTGCGGTGTCCCGGTGGTGGGGGTCAGCGCCGGGCCCAGCCGGGTGTGCCACTCCAGCGCGGGGACGGCGTTCCGGCCGCCGATCGCGCCGAGCACGGCCGCGCCGATCGCGGATCCCGCGTCGTTGGGGAAGGGCGGGACCCACATCCGCCGTACCAGGGGCAGGGCGCGCAGCGCGCTGTTCCACTTGATGTTCAGCGCGCAACCGCCCGCGAAGCACAGGTTCCACGGGCCGTCGCCCTTCCAGGCCCGGATCCTCGCGTCCAGCCGTTCGAGGAGCAGGTTCTGGAGGAACTCGTGCACGCTGGCCAGGACGTCCTCGTCGGACACGGCGAAGGGCTGCACCTGTTCGCGTACGGCGCGGAAGAAGTCGTGCAGCGGCGGCATGGAGGGCTCGAAGAGGCTGCCGAAGCCTCCGACGGTCCGGGAGTGCTCCGCGGCCGCCGGGGACGCCTCGTTCTCGTAGTGGTCGTGGAAGACCGAGGCCAGTACCTCGAGCACCGCTTCGCTGGGCTTGCCCAGGGCGATGTACGCCATCAGCTTCCCGGCGACCGACAGGTCGTCGACGTTGGCGGACTGACGGTCCCGGCGGAACGGGCCGAAGTGATGGCCGGCGGTGGCGTAGGTGTGACCGATCAGGGGGAAGAGGGATCCGCCGTTCTCCACGCCGGCCTCGGGGTCCACCCAGTACAGGCGCGGGAACATGCCGCCGTCCCAGACGAGCACGAAGGCGGGTTCGCCGCGCCGCGCGAACTCGCTGGTGCAGTAGGTGCTCAGCACGTGTCCCGCGGCGTGCGTGTGGCTGGTGTACGGGTAGGGGACGCCGTCGACGGTGAAGGTGCCGGACACCGACGGACGCAGCAGGTCGGGGGAGGTCCGCGATTCGCGGTACGGGCCGACGACGAGTTCCAGCGGCTGTCCGCGGTCGGCCGTGTCCACCGTCCCGCTCTCGTCGCCGTCCCAGCCGTCGACGACGAAGGCGTCGACGTCCTCCATGCGGTACCCGTGCTCGGCGAGGATCGTGGGCACGATGCCCAGGTCGCCGATGGCGCTGTAGCGCGGGTTGTTGGCGAGTTTCTCCATCTCCACGCTCAGGACGAGGCGCCGGTCGTCGACCAGCGCGACAGCACCGTCGTGAGTCAGTTTCAGGCCACAGGTGATCATGAGCGTTCAGCTCCTTGCCGAGGCGGGGTGAAGGCGGGGGGCGCGGTGCGCGGGGCGACGGGGCGCCGGTACAGGTGCGATCCGCGGCCCGGGGGGAGCAGGTCGGCCCATACGGCGGGCATGTGCTGGGGTTCGGTGCGGGTGAAGCCGTGCCGGACGAACCACCGGCCGCTGTGTTTGGAGGCCGCCAGGAGGAAGCGGCAGCCGCCCAGGGCGGCCAGGGCGTCCGCGCGCTCCACCATCCGGCCTCCGATGCCGAGCCCTTGGCGGTCGGCGGCGACGCAGAGGTTGTACAGCAGCAGGTCGTCCCCGAGCCGGGTCAGGCCGACGCAACCGATGACGCGCGAGTCGTGCACGGCGGTCAGGTAGTCGCCGATCCGGTTGCGGAACTGCGTACCGCTGCGGGCGACGAGCAGGTCGTCGGCGACGAAGGGCTCGGAGAGCCGGGCGATGCCGGGTGCGTCCGTGGCCAGCGCCGGGCGTACGACGACGTCCTCACGCATGGCGCCGGGCGAAGCCGAGCCCGAACGGCTGGTCGGTGGGCATGATCTCGATCATGTTGACGTTGACGTGCGGGGGCCGCGACAGGCACCACAGGACGGCGTCGGCGACGTCGTCCGGGGACAGCGGGCTCACTCCGTCGTAGAGGCGGTCGGCCCGCTCCTGGTCGCCGTCGTAGCGCACGAGGGCGAACTCGGTGCGGGCCATGCCGGGCGCGACGCAGCTGACCCGGACGCCGGTGCCCTCCAGGTCGGTGCGCATGCTCAGGCTGAGCTGGTGCACGAACGCCTTGGTCGCCGCGTACACGTTGCCGCCCGCGTAGGGGTAACGCGCCGCGATGGAGCCGATGTTGACGATGTGACCGCGTCCGCCGGCGATGAGCCGGGGGAGCAGCAGCGTCGTGGTGTGCAGCAGTCCGCTCACGTTGGTGTCGACCATCCTGCGCCAGTCGTCCACCTTCGCCGACTGCACCGGGCCGAAACCGCTGGAGAGGCCCGCGTTGTTGACCAGGCCCACCACCGGGGGGCAGTGGGGAAGATGCTCGTCGAGCGCGCGTTCCAGCGCGTCCAGGTCCGTCACGTCCGCCACCGCGGGCAGCACCCGGCCCGGCCCTTCCCCGTCGGCGAGTTCCGCCAGCCGGTCGGCGCGGCGGGCGACCGCGATCACCGTGTGCCCTTGCGCGGCGAGCCGGCGCGCGGTGACGCGGCCGAAGCCCGACGACGCCCCGGAGACCACGACGGTCCCCAGTTCCTGACTGCTCACGTGCCCCACCTCATGCAATCGTCATCTGTGCGTGCCCTGCTGCCGGGTGACGGCATGTCACATGGGGTCGTAGCTCATCAGCAGCATGTCGCGGGTGCCCTCGCCCAGCGAGGGATCGGCGACCGAGACGTCCGCGACCCCGTGCCGGACGCGGGGGTCGTCGCCGAAGAAGGAGTCGAGGCAGTCGGTGAAGACCTTCTCGGTGATCAGCTCGTGCTCCGGTGTGTACACGCTGGTCCTGCCGCCGCTGATGTTGTGCCGGTTGACCATGTGCAGGCTGACGTAGGTGCAGCCGTCGCGGTGGACGCCCTCGGGGGTGGGCCGCCCCTGCGCGTCGTCGCGGGCGACGATGCGCACGCAGTGCACCTGCACGGCCCACTGCTCCACCTCGGGCAGCGGCAGGCGGCCGACGTTGAAGTCGATGAGCGCGGTCAGGAAGGCGCCCTCGCGGACCTCGTCGGTCAGCTCCTCGTACTTGCGCCACTGTCCGCCGGCGAAGGCGTTGTTCTCGACGGTCTGGAAGTAGCCCGGGTTGTCGGCGACCAGCAGTTCACCGGTGGCGGGGCGCCAGGTGTAGCGGGTGTGCCGCCGGTAGCGGTAGTTGCCCCCGTCCGGCAGGTACGGGTCGGCCGGCAGGTCGTCGTAGGAGGCCGCGAGGGTCTTGAGGCTGTCCTGGAGGGCGGCGGGTACCCGCATGTCGCTGCCGGGGACCATGGAGAAGCCGGTGCGGACGAGGTCTCCGGTGATGTCGGCCGGGCTGGACAGGGCGGCCGTGGGTCGGGTGAGCACGGGAGGTTCCTTTCTTCCGCCGAGAGGCGGGCTGTTCCGTGGCGGGCTGGGGTCGGTCAGGTGCGGGCGAAGTGGACGAGCAGCGCCCGCCGGTCGTCGGGGCAGCCCTCGGACACCGGGGGGACGCCGTGCCAGGAGTCGTCGGAGCGAACCAGCACCACCGACGTGCCGAGCAGCGGCAGGACCCGCCGGGCGACGTCCTTCATGTCCGGCCCGCGCAGCACGTGCAGGTCGCCCTGCCACTCGCTGCGCCAGGTGTCGTTGAAGTAGAAGAGATGGGTGACCGCCTTGTCGGGGCGGTCGGTGTGCGGCTGGATCCAGCAGCCGCTGGAGTACCGCGTCATGCGGGCCTCGACGGTGCAGCCGTCCAGGTCGGCGCCGGTCAGCTCGACGAGGGCGTCCCGGTAGTCGTCGGAGGTCACCTCGTCGACCAGCAGGCGCCAGGCCTCGGGCAGGGTGTCCACGGCCTCGCGGTGCTGCCGGCCCTCGCTCACGAGGGTCCGGTTGTGCATCAGGTAGTGCTTGCCCCGGCCGCTTCCCGGCCGCCGTTCGCTGCGCACGAACCCGTCGGCGGCGAACCCGTCGTTCAGCGTGCGCGCCGTGTCGTCGTCGCGGAAGGAGCTCGGGACGACCGCGTAGTGGTAGGGGTCCTTCTCGAGCCGCGCGTCGCGCAGGGCCTGAAGGTCAATCAGCGTCATGTCGTTCTCTCCTCGGGGCGTGGTGCTCGAAGACCCGCCGCACCGCCCGCAGCCGGGTCTTCGGGGACAGCCCGTGCTGCCGCTCCAGGTAGCGGGCGACGCTCTCGTGTTCGTCCTCGATGCCGGTGATCAGGCTGCGCATCGTCCAAGCGGGGGACGCGGTACGGATCTGGAGCTCCTCCAGGGACCCTTCGTAGGACCACTGGGGGCGCGGGTCCTGCGGCCCCAGCGCCCGGTAGGCGCGGCCGGTGAGGCTGTAGTCGCCCGCCACGGCCGCCAGCCGTACCCCGAGGCCGCGCAGGGTCAGCGCGCTGACCACCCCCGTGCGGTCCTTGCCGACCGTGCAGCAGACGTAGACGGGGTCCTGGTCCGGCTCGGCCAGCAGGCCGATGATCTCCACGGCCACCGGGGCGGCGAGGGTCAGCATCGAGCGGTAGTTGAACAGGTAGGCGCTGGGCGGCGGGCGGCGCACACCGCGGATGCGGGACATGTTCCCGCCCACGGGCCGGCGCAGGAGCCGGGCGCGCATGCCGGCCGGTCCGTCCTCGATGCCCTGCTCGAAGGCGGTGCGCAGGTCGACGACGGTGCGGATGCCCAGGTCGTCCAGCGCGGGCGCCGTGAGCGGGGAGGGGGCCGGCCCCCGGTAGAGCACGCCGGACCGCAGCCGCGCGCCGTCCGGGCCGGGCAGCCCGGCGCTGTCGCGGACGTTGGGCAGGCCGGGCAGCGCGACGGTGCGCGAGCCACGGGTGGGACGGGCCGCCGCCGCGGGAGTTCGCTCGGCGGGGTGTCGGCGGGCTCCGGTGGTCACCGTGCCACCGCCTGTTCGCGCCGCAGCAGCAGGTCGGTGACGCGGTCCGCGGTGCTCCGGTCGGTGACCCCGATGCGCACCGCGGCCGGGCTGTCGGGGGTGCTGGGCACGGCGCGCACGACGTAGCCGTGCGCGTGGAGGTGGGCCGCCGCGTCCGCCGCCTCGCGCGGCGAGGCGACCTGCCAGGTGGCGAAGTTGCCGCCGCCCGGGAGGGCACGCCAGCCGGGCAGCGCCTCTTCGACACCGCGGGAGAAGTGTTCCCTGACCTCGCGGACCCCCGCCCAGATCTCCTCGAACAGGGGCTGCTCGCGCAGACAGGCCCGCAGGAGGGCGACGGCGGTGCCGGACACCGGCCCCTCCGGGTCGAGGTCGAGCAGGGGCCGGACGGTGTCCGGGTGCGAGCTGAGCACGGCGATGCGGGCGCCGGACAGGCCGAAGCACTTGGAGAAGGTGTTCACCCGCACCACATGGGGCGGGTGGGGGCGCCCGGTCAGCGTCCCGATCTCCTTCTCCCCGCCTTCGGTGAAGGCGAGGTAGGCGGTGTCGAGGACGAGCAGGCTGCCGTGGTCGGCGACAGCGCGGGCGAGAGACTCCAGCTCCGCCCGGGCGTGGACCTGGCCGGTGAAGCTGTGCGGCTGGGTGACCACGACGAAGGCGGGCGGACCGCCGCGCAGCCGGGCGGCCAGGTCGGCGAGGGAGAACCGGCCGGTGCCGGGGTCGGGCGGCACCTGGTCGAGCCGGCACCCGGCGATCCGCGCGAATTTCTGCCAGCCCTCGTAGTTCGGGTGGTGCAGGACGATGCGCCGGGCTCGGGGAAAGGCCCGCACCAGCAGCCCCAGGCCCGGGTCGCTGCCCGCGGTCAGCACCAGCCCGTCCGGGTCCGCGTCCAGGTGGTCGGCGATCTCGGCGTAGACGTCGCGCAGCACCGGGTAGGTCAGGACCTCCAGGGGGTCCAGACCGGCGAGCGTGCGCCGGTGCAGGTCCGCGGCGCGCGCGTCGAGCAGACCGCTGCTCTTGAGGTTGACCTCGCCGGGCCGGCGGGTGCGACGGCTGCGGTAGCGGCCGCTGCTCTCGACCCGGAAGGGGGACGGCGCTCCCGCCTGCGCGGGCTCCTCCTCGCGCGGCGGGTACGCACTCACGATGCCCCCAGCAGCACCGGGTCGCCGTCCGCGCCGGCCGCGCGGGCGGGGATCCGCTCGAAGACGGCGGTCACGTCGGGCTGCGGGCCGAAGACCACTTCGTAGGCATCCCGCAGCTGGGCCGGGTCCAGGTCGTGGGTACCGGGCACGAACAGCTGCCGGTTGAAGGCGGCCATCTCCTCGTCCGACAGGTCGGGGCGGGCCGCCTCCCAGGGCGCGTAGACGGTGGGACGGGCCCGCCCGCCGAGCGCCTGGACGGTCGCGATGGTGTGCCGCACCCCCTCCACGCTGGTGCCCGGCAGTCCCACGATCACGAAGCAGTTCAGCTCGATGCCGGCCTGCGCGCACCAGCCGGCGAGATTCTCCAGGTCCTGCTGCGACTTGTGCTTGGAGCGGGGCAGGGCGCCGTGGCCGTGCGGGTCGAGGGTCTCCAGACCGACGCTGATCCGGACGCAGCCCGCCCGGCCCATGGCCCGCACGAGGTCCTCGTCCAGGTGGTGCATCGTCGTCGCGCACTTCCAGGGGAAGCGTGCCCCGTCGGCGGTGAGCCGTTCGCACAGGTCCATGGTCCAGCGGCGGTCCAGGGTGAACGTGGGCGCGTAGAAGGCGACGTACTCGAAGGACGCGGTGCGGAAGGACTGTTCGATGTACTCGACGGTCCGCTCCACGGTGAGCCGGCGTTCCTTGCGGCCGAAGATGGGGTGGACCTCGCAGTACGAGCAGCCGATGGGGCAGCCGCGGGCGGCCGGGACGACGAGTTCGCGGCGCTGCGGGATGCCGCAGAACTTGTTGGCGTCGTCGTGGTAGAGCTCGTCGTAGCGCTGGTAGGGGATCTCGTCCGGGGTCGGCAGGTACCACTCCTGCGCGGGCAGCACGGCGCCCGGCGAGGACGGCGCGTGCCAGCTGCCGTCGGCGTGCCGCAGGTGCACGCCCGGCGCCGTGACGGTCTCGCCGTCGAAGAACCGCAGGGCCGCCAGGACCGCGGCCTCGAAGTCGCCGTTCTCGGCGACGGCGTCGATGTCGAGCTGCTGGAAGAACAGCGGGTTGACGCCGCTCAGGCGGCCGAAGGTGACGATCGGGGTCCCGGGGCTCAGTGCCCGGGCGTAGCTGACGAAGCGCCGCAGGCCGTCGATGCCGTCGAAGTCGTTCATGACGGCGATGGCGTCGTAGCGCTGCTGGAAGAGGTCGTTGCCGATGTCCTTCCAGGTCCGGCGCAGCACGGTGGCGTCCAGGACGGTGACCTCGCTGTCCGGCAGCGCGGTGCGCAGGTGACCGGCCACCTGGTAGAGGGCGAGGTGGTGGCCCGCGTTGAAGTAGCTGAGGATCTGCGGGGGCCACACGACCAGGATGCGCGACCCCGGTGCGAGGGCGGCCGCCCGGCCGGCGGGCGTGACGTGCTCAGACATGGAGGGCCCTTTCGCGGGTGTCCGGGCGGACACGGTGGACGGACTTGAAGCGGTCGGGCACGGGATTGCGCCTGTCCTGCCAGACGACGGCGGATTCCCACCAGGTCTCGACGGCGAGGAGTTCGGCCGCGGTGTCGGGTCCGGTCAGCGAGACGACGATCTCGGCGACGGACGAGCCGAGGGAGGTGGCGGGGTCGTAGTGGCGCCCCTCCTCACCGGTCGCGGTGTACAAGAGGGTCTGCGGCAGGGGGCTTCGCCGCGGCAGGTGGCGCAGCACCCCGTGGGCGGAAGGGAAACGCGCGTAGCCCTGGCGTCGTCCGGTCGGACGGATCGTCACCTGGTCGCTGCGCCCGGCCTGGCCGAGCAGGCTCGCGCCGTGCAGATGGACGCCGAGGGTGTCCTCGTGCGTCTCGACCATGCGTGATCCGCCTGCCCGGCAGGCGGTCTCGCAGACGACGAGCCGGTCGTCCGGGGTGTGGAAGAACTCGACCTGGAAGGCGCAGACGCCGGGCACGGCCGGCATGGTGGCCACCACCTTGGCCGCGGTGTCGCGCAGCCGGGCGGACATCGGGTCCTCGTCCGGCATCATGCCACTCATCCCGGGGGCGTCGTACGCCACGGAGAACCAGTCGGAGTAGGGCTGGTAGGACGGTTGGGCCAGGAGGATCCGCCCGTCCCGCATCAGGCCGTTGATGTGGTAGAAGTCACCCTCCACCCAGGCCTCGGCGAGGTCGGGTGCGGCGGTGCGGCCCGCCGCCCAGTCGTCGGTGAACGCCGTCAGCGCGTCGCCGTCCCACAGCACCCTGGTGCCGTTCGAACCGCCTGACAGGCGGCTCTTGACGACCAGCGGGAATCCCGCCTCGTCCGCGAAGGCGTCCAGGTCGGCGGGCGAGGCCAGCCGGCGCATCGGGGCGACCGGGATGCCGGCCTCGGTGAGCAGGCTCTTCATCGTGTACTTGTCGCGGTACGCGGTGGCGCAGGCCACGTCCTGGCCGGGCAGACCGAGGCGCTCGCGCAGCGTAGCGGCGGGCAGCACCTCGCGCTCCCCGGTGGACAGCACGCGCCGCACGCCGAAGCGCCGGCACAGGGCGACCAGGTCCTCCTCCAGCCCGGGCCGGTCGAGGCTGCTCACGAGGTGCAGATGGCGGAAGCCGCGCGCGAGCTCGGGGAAGGCGCTGGTACCCAGTCCGCTGCGCGTGCTGACCACGATCAGCTCCTGCCGGGCCTGCGGGAACCACTCCGGCACGCGGTGCAGGATCGGCTTGTTGTTCAGGAGGAGAAACACGGAAGTTCCTTTCGCCTGCGGGGGCCGCTTCAGGCGTGGCCGTCGCGCAGTGCCTGTGCGTACGTCTCCAGGGCGGCGGACCAGTGGGCGGCGTACTCACGGACCGCGGTGAGGAACTCCTCGGCCTGCTCCCGGTCCGCCACCAGTCGCGTCATGCCGGTGTCCTCGTCGCTGACCTGGGCCGCGTGCATGGTCTCGGCCTTGATGTGGGAGTCCACCCAGGCGAGGTCGTCGCGGCCGGCGAACAGGGTGGTCCCGGGTACCTCGACCTTGGCGTACAGACGACGGAAGCCGACGGCGATGTCCAGGGCGATGTCCTCCACCACGCGCAACTGCACCGCCGCGCCCAGCGGATGGGTGGCCAGCCGGTCCATGGAGTCCAGCAGGCCGGTGACGGCGCGGGGGAGTACCGCCGCCGACTGCCGGTCCTCCTCGGCGACATGGGCGGCGACGGGCTTCAGGACGGTGTCCTCCCACCAGACGTAGTGGATGCCGGCCGGGCCGCGCGGAGCCACCTCGCGGAAAGCGGGCGCCGCGTTGTCCAGGTCGTCGCCGATGACCTGGTAGACGGTCTGGAAGGCGGCCAGCAGCTCGTGGTCGGGGGCGTCCTGGCCCTGGAAGCGGCGGGCCATGACGCCCAGACCGGAGAGCGTCGTGAACATGAACGCCTTGGTCATGGCACGCCACCGGTGGGCGATGGCGAGCGCGGCTTCGGGGGTGACGCTCTCGGCCTTGCGGGCCTCGCCGAAGAAGGCGTTGTCGGCCCGCCGCAGCCGTGCGGCGTCGATCTCCTTCCCCACGCGCGCGTCGAGGTCTTGTTGTTCCGCGGCGGACAGGGCCAAAGCGTTCACGGTCACACACTCCAAAGGGGACGGGGCCGGGGCGGGCCGGACCGGCGGTGCCGCCGGTCAGACGCCCAGGCGCTCCTTGACGTCGGCGAAGAAGGCGATGTGCCGGTAGTCGCGCGCCTGCGCGTCGTAGTCGGTGTACGAGTTGGTGAAGGCGAGCATGCGGGCGGTCACGGAGGTGACGGGCTCCTCGTGGATCCGGCTCTCCATGCGCTGGATCTCACCGAGGAACTCCCGCAGGACGGCGACGATGTCGGACGCGACGTGGATGACGCCGTCCTTCACCTTCAGGCCGCCGTGGCTCTCGCAGTAGTTGAAGAGAAGTTGCGAGGCGACGGCGTCGTAGTTGGGCCGGGGGATGCCTTCCACGGCGTACCGCAGCAGGCGTTCGGCGAGGATGAACTGGGCTGCCTGCCGGGCCTGTTGCCGGGGCAGCTTCTCGTCGTCCTCGCAGGCGAGGATGCCGGAGACGTCGACGCGCAGCTCTTCGAGGCCTGCCAGCGGCTTGCGCTTCTTGGCCGACAGGTACTGCGGCACGGGCATGTCGCCCTGCCGGTGGTGGTACTCGTGGAGCCGCACCCACCACGAGGACGCCTGCTCCACCTGCTCGTCGGTCATGCCGTGCAGCAGGGGGAAGCTGTCCGGCGCCGTCACGGCCTCGATCATGCGCCGGGTGATGCGCAGATGGCGCTCGACGAACTTGTCGATGAAGTAGAAGATCATGTCGTCCGGGCCCTGGTGGCCGTCGAGCTGGTTCTCCGGGAACAGCGCGACGACGACCCGCGCCCCGAACCCCTCGCTGGCGCCGGTGATGTTGACCGGCAGGGTGTTGCTCGCGTACCGCTCGGCCAGGTGCGGGTCGGTCGGCAGGGTCTCGTACGTCAGGTAGTCCAGCGAGAGCGACGGGAAGTAGGACGCGTCGAAGAGGGAGAAGACGTCGTTGTCCCGTCGGCTGTTGATGTGTTCCTTGGTGGCCTCCAGCACCTGTCCGGGCCGGAAGACGCGCAGGTCCGCGGCGAGCGCCCGGGTTATCGGGCGCTCGCTCAGGGCGGGTGACCGCTCCAGCCGGTCGGCCAGCTCCTTCAGGAACTGCGGGTCCCGCAAGGACGTACGGTCGCCGATCCGCCGTCGTAGCCGGTCGACCTCGGCGAACACCGGGTTCATGTCGTCCATCAGTTCTCCTGCGGCCGGGTGCTCAGTCGGTGCTGTAGCGGTCGACGTGCTCGAACCAGTACTCCAGCTGCACGGTGAGCCGGGTGATCTCCTCTCCGGAATCGACCCGGGACACGGCGTGCCACGACTTGTCGGTGGGCGGGAAGGCCAGCAGCTGGCCGGGGCGCGGGGGCAGCCGGAAGACGTGGTCGTCGTCGGGGTCGCCGCTGAAGTGGACCTCGAACTCACCGCCGGCGTTCGTCGGCCATTCGGGGTTGAGGTAGAGGATGGCGGTGATGGCCTTGTCGGCCTTGTCCTTGTGGACGGAGATGAAGTCCCCGTCCACGTGCGTGTACACGCCGATGTCCTGCGAGAGCCCGTGCAGGTCGATGCCGGTGCTCTCGGAGAGCCAGTCGGTGAACTCCACCCCCGCCAGGTCGTCCAGCAAGGAGCGCCAGACGGCCGGCAGCTCGCCGGAGGCCCTGCTCCGCTGGTTGTTGACCATGAGGTAGAACAGGTTCATCTTGTACTGCTTCTCGTGTTCCGGATCGACGCGGGAGATCGCGGCCGTCCGGTTGACCGGCGCCGTCGCGTACAGGTCGCTCACCACGTCCTTGGTGAGCAGCCCCTGGGCCAGGTGCAGCGTGAAGGGGGCGTCGACGTGCAGGACCGGTGTGTCCTTCCGAAGCATGAGGTCAGCTCCTTCTTTCGGGCATCGAGTAGCCCAGTGCGAGGGTGAGCAGAGAACCGGGGGCGTCCTGGGCGACGGGCGAGACCGAGTGCCAGGAGGCGTCCGAGGGGACGACGGTGTAGAGGCTGCCCGGTACCGGCAGCACCGAGCGGGCGGGGGCGTCCCTGTCGGGCGACTCCCACAGGTCGTAGGTGCCTCCGCCGTTCTCGGGCCAGTGCTCGCTCAGGACGAGGACGGCGTTCATCGCCCGGTCGGGTTTGCCGCGGTGCACGTTCCGGTAGTCACCGGGGTCGCGCAGCGACACGTTGACCTCCAGCGCCGCGCCCTCGAGGTCCACTCCGGTGCGGGAGGACAGCCAGGTGCGGAAGGAGTCCTGTACGACCTCGTCGAGCAGTTCGGCCCAGGCCGGGGGCAGCTTCTCGGCCTTCGGTGTGTGACGCCCGTCCTGATGCACCGTCATGAGCCAGAGCCGGTAGTGCTTGTCGAACTCCGGCGCCTCTTTCACCGCGCGGATGAACTCGCTCATGGCCGGCGGTTCGGCGTTGAGCCGGCGGAGGTCCTCGGCGTCGATCAGGTGGAGTCCGGTGTGGTGCACATGTGGTTCCGCGTGGGTGACCACCTGGGCGCTGGCTCGTATCAAGGTCGCCTCGCTGGAGTCGGGGCCCGGTGCGCGGTCCGTGGGCCGCGGGGACGGGGCGCCACCGGCGGTCGCCCGGTGGTGATCCAGAGTCTGCGCCGGGTGCCTTGCCGATCTCTCGCCCGACCGCTGGCCGACTCCTTGCGGGGGTCCTTGCGGCCGCCCTTGCAGCTCGCGCCCGGGGCGTCAGCGCGGGTGGTGCGGGGTGTCCTCCAGCCGCGCGCGTGCCTGCTTCGCCTCCGGGTGTCCCATGTCGTCGAGGATCCGGACGGCCTGGCGCCACACGAGGACCGCGGTGATGTGCGCTCCCCGGGCCTCGTGGGTGTCTCCCAGGTGCAGGAGGGTGTCGGCCTGGAGGTAGCGGTCGTTCATGTGCCGGTACAGGCCGAGCGCCCGCCGGTAGCAGTCCAGGGCCTCCGGATGGTGCCCCAGGTGGTGGTGGGCGAGCCCGAGGCTGTCCCACGCGGCCGCCTCGCCGTTGACGTCGCCGATGGCCCGGTGCAGCGAGACCGCCCGGTCGCACCAGGTGATCGCGCGTTCGTGGTCGCCGAGGAGGATGTGGGTCCAGCCGGTCTCGTTGAGGACGACGGCCTGGCCGCCGAGGTTGCGGATGCCCCGGTACAGCGCCAGGGCATGCTCGTAGTGGCGCAGGGCCTCGGTGTGCCGGCCCCGGGCGTTGGCGAGGAAGGCCATCTGACGGCGGGTCCGGGCCTGTCCCGCGGCGTCGCCGGCCTCGGTGAACAGGGTCAGGGCACGCCGGAGGAACGCGTCGGCCCGGTCGTCCTCGCAGAGGCGTCCCCAGGCGAAGCCCAGCGCCCGGCAGGCCTGTGCCTCCCGCACCGGGTCCTTCAGCGAGATGGCCGCCTCCAGGGCCGTCCGCTGGACGGCTGTCTGGTCCTGCCATCTGCCCTGCCGGTCGAGGTGCAGTTCCAGTGCCTGGGCCAGCAGCCACGCGTGCTGCGGGAAGCCCCTGCGCTGTGCGTACGGCACGGCGGACAGCAGGACCGGCAGCTCGCGGTCGAGCCACGCCATGGCCTCCTGCCGTCCCCCGATCGGTTCGGGTGCGACGCCCGGTGCGGCCTCGGGTTCGAGCGGGGCCTCGATGCGGTTCGGTATGAGCGCCTCGGCGGCCGCGTACGCGGTGTGCAGGCAGTGGTCGAGCAGCCGCCGTACGGCGAGCTGCCGGGTGTCCTCGTCCTCCAGTTCGCGGCTCTGTTCGAGGGCGTGGACCTTCAGCAGGTCGTGGAAGGCGAACCGCTGGGGACCCGAACGGGCCAGCAGGTGGGCGCCGTTCAGGGTGGCCAGCAGCGCCCTGACCCGGCGGGCCGGCAGGGCGGCGAGACTGGCCGCGGCGGCGGCGGAGATGTCCGGGCCCGGGTGCAGGGCGAGAAGCCTGAGCAGCCGTGCCGCCTGCGGGCCCACACTGCGGCAGGACCAGGAGAACACGGTGCGCAGGTCGGTGTAGCGGTCCTCGCCCGCGAAGCCGTCGAGGCTGTCGCGGTCGTCGAGGAGCGCGGCGGCTACGGAGGCCAGGGGCAGGTCGGGCTGGGTCGCGGCATGGGCCGCGACGATGGCCAGGGCCAGGGGGAGCCGTCCGCACAGGTCGATGATCTCGTCGACGGCCGCGGGCTCCGCGGCGGTGCGCTCACCGCCCACGCGGCCGGCGAGGACTTCGCGTGACTCCTCGCGGCTGAGCAGGCCCAGGGTGATCGGCCGTGCCCCGTGGGTGGCGACCAGGCCGCGCAGCTGGGTGCGGCTGGTGATGACGACCAGGCACGAGGAACTGCCCGGCATCAGGGGCCGCACGTGCTCGGAGTCGAGGGCGTTGTCCAGCAGGATCAGGATCCGCTTGCCGGCCAGGAGACTGCGGTAGAGGGCGACCCGTGAGTCGGTGTCGGGGGGCAGGTCCCTGGCGGGCACGCCGAGGGCGGTCAGGAACGAGCGCAGCACCTCCGCCGCGGGCACGGCGGACTCGCTCACGTCGAACGCGCGTAAGTTGACGTACAGCTGACCGTCCGGGAACCGGTGGGCGAGGCGGTGCGCCACGTGCACGGCCAGGGTCGTCTTGCCGACGCCCGGCATCCCGTCGATGGCGCTGATCACCACCGAGGCGGCCGCCGGCCGGCCGTCGTCGAGAGCGTCCAGCAGCTCGGTGAGGCGGGCGAGTTCGGTGCGGCGCCCCACGAACGTGCACAGATCGGGCGGCAGTTGGGTCGGCCGCACAGCGGGGGCGCTCTCCGGCGCGTGCTGCCGGGGCGGCAGGTCGGTGCCGGAGAGCGGTCGGCCGTCGTCGGTACCGTCGGGGGGTGTCTGCACATCGTGCAGCAGACGGGCGCGGACGGCGCTGAGTTCCGGCCCGGGCTCGACGCCGACCTGGACGGCGAGACGGGCGCGCATCGTGTCGTACAGGGCGAGCGCCTCGGCCTGCCGGCCGGTGGCGGCCAGCGCCTGGACCAGACGGACGTGCAGGGACTCGTCCAGAGGGTGCAGCGCGGCGGCGCTCTGGAGCAGTGGCAGCATCCGCTCGGGTGCTCCGGTGGCGAGCACGAGGTCGGCTCCCTCGCGCAGCACGGCGAGGTGTTCGCTGTCGACCGCGAAGAACGCCGGGTGGCCGCGTAACTCCTGCGGGACGCCCGCCGCGGCCTCCCCGCGCCACAACGACAGTGCCTGGGTGAACAGCTCGGCGGCGGCCTCGGTGTCGCCGCCGGCCCGGGCGGCGCGGGCACGCTGCGCGAGTTCGCGGAACCGCAGCAGATCGAGGGTGCCGGCGTCGACGTCGATGGCGTAGCCGCCGACGCGGCGCACCAGAAGCCGGCCGGGAGCGCGCGGCGCCAGGTGGGGTTCCAGCAGCTTGCGCAGATTGCCGACATGCCGGTGGACGATGTTCGCCGCGCTGCTGGGCGCCCCGGCGGGCCACAGGGCGTCCACGATCCTGGACAGGCTCACGGGCTGTCCGGCCTCGAGCAGGAGCAGGGCCAGCACCGCCCGCTGCTTGGGCGGCCCCGGGGGCAGTTCCGCACCGTCCCGCCAGATCCTGATGGGTCCCAGGACCCCGAAGGCGATGTGTCGATCCATGTCTTCCCACAAGCCCGGCCCTGCGGCCGACGAAACTGAAATGCGCTGATCAGAGTGTATGTGGCAGGCTCTCCGGCAGGCCGTGGCCGCCAAGTGGAGGGAGACGTTCCTTGGCTTGTTCTCACCGTCAGTGCAACGTCACTCTTTCCGCACAGGGGCATGTGTAGCCTGCTCGCCGCACGTACTGAGCGAGTGGAAGGCATATGCACCAGGCATGATGTATGCAACGGAAGTACACCAGCCCCGGACTCTGACGGCGGACCTCTCACTCGAAGCATTTGGCGTGATGACGGCACGGCGGGGCAGCGAGCCGGTGCACCTCGGACCTCCGAGGCACCGGGCGGTCCTCGGGCTGCTGATGCTGCGCCTCGGACAGGTGGTCCGCGTCGACCAGCTCGTCGACGAGTTATGGGGCGACAAACCGCCGCGCCGGCCCCACGCCACCCTCCAGACCTACATGTCTCATCTTCGACGGGCCCTGACGTCGGGTCACGGCAAGGACGCCGGGGTGGCTCCCCTGCACTACCGGGCGCCCGGATACGTCCTCGCGCTGGATCCGCAGGCCATCGACGTGTGCCGGTTCGACGAGATGGTCTCCCGCGGACAACAGCACGCCGCCGAGGGCCGGTTCGGTGAGGCGCGCGAGGCGCTCGACTCCGCGCTGCACCTGTGGCGGGCCGACCCCTTCCTGGATCTCACGTCCTACGAGCCGCTGGCCGAGGAGAGCGCACGCCTCCAGCACCTGCGCACGGCGGCCGTGACGATCCGCGCCGAGGCCCTGCTCGCCCTCGGCGACGCGCGGACCACGGTGGAGTCCCTGCGGCGCGAGGTGATCCGCTTCCCCTCGGACGAACGCATCGTGGCCGCCCTGATGACCGGCCTGTACCGGCTCGGCCAGCAGACCGAGGCGCTCCGCCTGTACGAACGTACGCGCACGCAGCTGTCGGAGGAGCTGGGCGTGGCACCGGGCGACGACCTGCGGCGCGTCCATCTGGCCATCCTGCGGCACGAACTGGGCGGCGCCGCACCGGCCGGGCAGCGGGCCGAGGTGCGGGCCCGGCCGGACCGCGAGCCCCGGAGCGAGGAGAGCCGTCCGCCGGCCGACGCCGTCCACGGCCGCGCCGCCGACCCCGCGACGACCGGCACCGGACCCGGCGGGCACACCGGCGCGCGGCCTGTGGACGACGCCGCCGGGTCCGGCAGGACCCCGGCCCACGCGTCGCCGCTTCCGCTCTTCGAAGGGCGCGAACACGCCCTGGCCTCGCTGCGCCGCTCCATCACGGCCGCCCTGGAGGGCAGCGGACATCTCACCGCGGTCGTGGGTCAGGCCGGGGTGGGCAAGACCGAACTGCTGGCCCAGGCCACGGCGCACGCCGCCGGATGGGTCGCCGGAACCCGGGTGGTCCGGGTGAGCTGCCGGACCGCGGAGGGCATGCCGGCCTGCTGGGTGTGGCAGCAGGCGCTGCGGATGCTCGGCGGCCCCGACGCGCTGCCGGGCGACAATGCGCCCCGGCTCTGTCCGGACCCTACGGTGACAACGCTGTCAGACTCACCGGAGGGAGCGGACGCCGACCGCCGGGAGCAGACCCAGCAGCGCTTCCTGGCCCACGACGCCCTGAGTGAAACGATTCTGCGCCACGCGGACGACGCTCCCCTCCTGCTCGTCCTCGAGAACGTGCACCTGGCGGACCGCCCCACGCTCGACGTCCTCGCACTGCTCAGCGACGGCACACAGGGCCGCGCGGTGAGCGTGGTGATCAGCGTCCGGGAGTCCGGTGTGGGAGCCGGAGCCGAACCCGACGGCCCGCTCCAGGAGTTGCTGGCCGACTCCCGCACGGACGTCGTCCACCTCGACGACCTGTCCGAGGAACAGGTCCAGACCCTCCTCGCGGCCCAGGGCGGGCCCGGCCCGGCCACGCCCGTGGTGCGCGGACTCTACGAACGCAGCGGCGGGAACCCCTACCTGCTCGGCCAGCTACTGGCACACGCGGGTGGTGCCCGCTCCCTGCACGCCGCGCGCGCGGCACGCCAGGTCCTCACCGAGATCCCCACCGGCGTGTCCAGCATGCTGCGCCGCCGTCTGGCCGGACTGGCCCCGGAGGTCCTGCGCGTGCTCAGGGGATGCGCGGTACTCGGGACCGAGGCCGACCTGACCCTGCTGACCACCGTGCTCGGCGACACCACCCCCGGCGTCCGCGCCGTGGAGGAGGCGCTGCGCACCGGTCTGCTGCGCCGCGACCACGATCACGCCCGCACCCTGGTGTTCCGCTACGGCCTGGTACGCGACGTACTGCTCGCCGAGATGAGCGACCAGGAGCGTTCCGACCTGCACGCCTGGGCGGTGGACGTGCTCGGCCGCCAGGCCGACGGCCACCCCGCGGCGGCCTCGCGCCTGGCGCACCACGCCTGGCAGGCCTCGCTGACCCTGCCCCCGGACCAGGTGCTGCCGTACCTCGTGCGGGCCGGCGAGCAGGCCGCCCTGGAGAGCCGGTACGACCGCGCGCAGACCTGGTTCCGGCGCGCCCACGCGCTGCTCACCTCCGGCCCCTCGGCGAGCGGTGCGGCCGCGCAGGCGCTGCAACTGCGCAAGCGCATCCTCCAGATCGCCACCGTCACCCGCGGATACGGCGACCGGGAGGTCGTGGCCGAGTCCCAGCGGGTGCTGAGCATGTCACCCGCCGCGGTCCAGGAGCCGGCACTGGTGTTCTCCCAGTGCATCGCCCAACTGGTCACCGGACACCGGGAGGAGAGCGCCCGCCGCGCCCATCAGCTGCGCGTCATGGCGCAGAACGGCGACGCGCCCGAAGCCCGCCTGCACGAACGGCTCGCCCACGGCATCCTGCACCTGCCCGACCGCACCGCCGAGGCGCTGGCCGCCCTGACGGAGGCCGAGCAGACGGCCGGGAACCTCTCCGCCGCCCGGCTCCGGCAGCTCGCGCACCACACCCAGCACGACCCCCGATTCCTGGCCATGAACCACCGGACCCTCGCTCTGTCGCTGCTCGGCGCCCAGGACGACGCGCTCGCCCTGGCCCAGGAACTCCTGGCGCTCACCGGCTGCGAGGGCACACCGGTCGACCGGGCCAGCGCCCACTACTCCCACGCGCTGGTCGCCGCCCTCGCCGAGGACGCCGACGCCACCGCCTCCTCCGCCGCCGAGGGCCTGCGCATCGCCGACGCGCACGGCCTGCTGCACTGGGCGGCCCTGCTCAAGGTCTGCCGCGGCTGGGCGCAGCACCGGCTCGGGACACCTGGCGCACTCGACGCCCTCAAAGCGGCCGTGACCGACCTGAGCGTCCGCCACCTGCGGATCCGCCTCCCGCTGCACCTGGGGCTGCTGGCACACGCCCAGTACGACGCGGGCGCCGTCGAGGCCGCCCGGGCGACCCTGCGGCGGGCGGCCCGGGAGATCAGGGCCGCGGGCGAGGACGCCTACCTCAGCCCCGACCTGCCCTTCAACCGGCTGCCGCGCCTCCAGCCGCCGCTGCCGCCCCGCGGGTGCAGCGATCCGACGGAGCATCTGGCCGGCCTGCCCAGGCGTTCCGGCCACTGACCGGTCCAGGCCGCTGACGAGTCCCGGCTCGCGACAAGCCCCGTCCTCCCACGAGCCCCGATGCCGGACGGCTTCGGCCGCGTCCCGCCGGCCACCCCCACCCGTACGCCGTGTCCCCCCGCGTGAAAGGCCCGGTCCCCGATGACCACCCCCCACCCCCATGGCCCCGACGACGCCGCGACGGCCGCGCCCGTCGTGTCCGCCGGAGGCACCGCCGCGACGGCCGAGCCCGCCGTGCCGAGCGCGCCCAGGAGCGAACCGCCGTTGTGGGCGCTGCACCGCGAACTGCTCGGCACCACGATCCGCACCGACCTCACCCATGCCTTCCGTCCCGGTCAACCGCACGCCGCCGCCTTCCCCGACGAACGGCGCGAGACGCTCATGGCCACGGCACGCGGCGACGCCTGCGACCTGAATCTCTACACGTTCGTCGGCCAGTGGGGCACCCACGTCGACCCGCCGTCCCACTTCGTGACCGGCGCCCGCACGCTGGACGAGATCCCCGTCGACGAGATGATCCTTCCGCTGGTGGTCCTCGACATCAGCGACCGGGTGGCCGCCGACCCCGACGCCGTACCGACCCTGGACGACGTACGGGCGTGGGAGGCCCGCAACGGCCGTGTCCCCGCGGGGTCGTTCGTCGCGCTGCGCACCGACTGGAGCCGCCGCTGGCCCGACGCGGCGGCGATGGCGAACCGGGACGCCGACGGCGTGAGCCACTGCCCCGGGTGGTCGGCCGAGGTGCTGCGCCACCTGATCGAGGAGGCCCACGTCACCGCGATCGGCCACGAGCAGGCCGACACCGACCCCGGCACCGCCGCCTCGGCGGGCGACTTCGGCCTGGAACGGTACGTCCTGGAGCGCGACCGCTGGCAGATCGAGCTGATGGCCGGTCTCCACCGGGTCCCGGAAGCGGGCGCCCTGATCGTGGCGACCTGGCCCCGGCCGCAGGGCGGATCGGGCTTCCCCGCCCGGGTGTTCAGCCTGCACCGGGCGCCCTGAGCGGGGGACACCGCCCCGGAACGAGGCGGCCGGCGGTCACCTTGGCCGGCGGCGGCCTCTGCACCGGCGGTCCCACACGGTCGGGCGGTCCTGGCCAGGGACCGCTCGGGACCGCTCGGGAAGGCAGGGGATCGCCGGGCGTCGCTCGTGCCGGGATCCGACGGGACGTGGCCGGCGTCCGTGGTCGTCCTGCGGCTCAGGGGGCCAGTTCCGCGCGGCGCGAAGCCTCCGGACCCGGTACGGAGGAGGTGTCGTCCACCCGGTGCCGCAGCTCCGCCGAGACGTCCACCACCCCGTCCACGCCTTGACACAGCCGTATGACGACCGGGACGAGCGACTTGCGCTCCACACGGCCCTTCAGCGACACCCGCCCGTCGACGACCCGTACGGTGACCGCCCCCGGCATGATCCCGAGCGTGCGCAGGAGCACCTCACCCGAGATCTCCTCCCGGACGGCGCTGTCGCTCCGCAGGAAGACCCGGAGCAGATCGGCCCTGCTGATCAGGCCGACCAGTCGTCCGGCCTCGTCGACCACCGGCAGCCGTTTGACGCGGTGACGCTCCATGACCTGGGCGGCTTCCACCGCCGTCCACTGCGGTCCGGCCGTCACCGCGGGGCTGTGCATCAGCCCCGCAGCTGTCGTCGCCTCCGCCTTCGCACGGTCGGCGGGCCCGGGATGCAGGACGGGCAACAGGCCCGCCGGATCCAACTGGGCGGCTTCCTTGCGCAGCAGGTCCGCCTCGGAGACCACGCCCATGACGCGTTCCTCGTCGTTCACGACCGGCACGGCGGTGATGTCGTGCTCGGCGAGCAGCTTGGCGATCTCCTTGAAGCCGGTGTCCCGGTGCACCTTCACGACCGACGTGGTCATGAGGTCGCTCACGGTCCGGTGCCGCATGGCTCCCGCCTCCCTGGGTCGCGTGCGTTCCTGCTTCCACTGTCCGCCCGGTCGGCGTGAACCGCATGGGCCGAACGGACCCCGTACGGCGGCGTGCGTCACGCGGCCGAAAGAGGGAGGCTGGACGGAGAGCGGACGGACGCCGGCGCGCGTCCGGCAGTCGGCAGACCTCCTGGAGCCCGTGATGGAAGCCGCACGCAAGGCCGGGCGTAGGACACGGCCGGTGGCACCGGCGGTGAGGAGCGGGCTGTCTCACGGGTCCGAGTGATGCGCACCGGTGCGGACCGGCCGGCCGGTGCGGTGAAGGGCGCGGCGGTCGACGACGCCTCTTCCGCTCTTGTCGCTGCCGCCCCGGCACGACAGCTCGCCGCTGCCGACGTCTACGCTGCGCTGGACACCTCACGGCGTGGTCTCGCGCCGGCACAGGCAGCGAAGAGGCTTCAGGAGTACGGGCCGAACGAACTGCCGCGGACGCGACGCCGTGCCGTGTGGCGGGACGTGGCGACGCAGTTCACGGATCTCTTCGCCGTGGTCCTGCTGGTCGCCTGCGCGATCACCTTCCTGGCCTACGGACTACAGCAGCCCCGTGACGCGGGCACTCTTCAGCTGGCGGTGGCCATCCTCGCCGTCGTCGTGCTGAACGCCGCCATCGGTTTCGCCCAGGAGTACTCGGCGGAGCGCACCGCACAGGCCCTGGCGGCGATGGTGCCGCACGCCTGCCGGGTGCTGCGGGGCGGGGAGCGACTGGAGGTGCCCGCCCGGGACCTGGTGCCCGGGGACGTGGTGGTGCTGGAGGCCGGGGACGCCGTGTCGGCGGACTGCCGTGTCGTCGAGGCGCACGAACTGACCGTCGACAACGCGCCGTTGACCGGTGAGAGCAACCCCGTGGGGCGCACCGCCGAACCGGTGCCTGCCGGGCCCGCGCTGGAGGCCCGCAACGGCATCTTCATGGGTACGGACGTGGTCGCCGGCTCCGGGCGGGCCGTGGTGGTGGCCACGGGGGCGTCGACCGAGTTCGGGCGGATCTACCGGCTGGCGGCCGCCGCGCCACGGCAGAAGACCCCGCTCCAGCACCAGGTGGCCGTCATGGCACGTCGGGTGGCGGGGGCGGCACTGGCGATCGGCGCGCTGATGTTCGTCGTCCGGCTCCCCACCGGCGAGTCCGTCCTGCCCTCCTTCGTGTTCGCGCTGGGGGTGATGGTGGCACTGGTGCCGGAAGGGCTGCCCGCCACCTTGTCGGTGTCCCTGGCGATCGGCGTACGGCGGATGGCGCGCCGGCAGGCCCTGATCAAACAGCTGCTGGCGGTGGAGGCGCTCGGATCGACCACCGTGGTGTGCACGGACAAGACCGGGACGCTCACCCAGGCGGAGATGACCGTGACCCGGGTGTGGGCGGACGGAGTGGTCGACGAGGTGAGCGGGGTGGGCTACGCCCCGCAGGGCGAGGTCGCCGATGCGGCCGCGGTGCGCGAGCTGCTGAGGGTGGCGGGCCTGTGCTGTGACGCGCGGCTGGTGGCGCCCGCCGGCCCTCGGGAGCACTGGCGGGTGCTCGGCGACACGACCGAGGGCGCGTTGCTCGTCGTAGCGGCCAAGGCCGGTCTGGACCTGGGCGCGGAGGCGGCCGCGACTCCCCGGGTGACGGAGTTCCCCTTCGACTCGGACCGCAAGCTGATGACCACCGTCCATCGGACCACGACCGGTCACCAGGCCTGCGTCAAAGGAGCCCCCATGGAGCTCATGGCGCGCTGTACCGACATGGAACGGGAGGGACGGCAGGAGCCGCTCACCGGGCGGCACCGGGCGCAGGCGGTCGCGGCGAGCGACGAGCTGGCGGCCCAGGGACTGCGGGTTCTGGCCGTCGCACGGCGCGAGGTCGGCGGACCCCGGCCCGCGCAGCAGGAAGCCGAGTCCGGGCTGACACTTCTGGGGCTGGTGGGCATGCTGGACCCGCCGCGCGCGGAGGTCACCGAGGCGGTAGCGGCCTGCCGCGGGGCCGGCATCCGGATCGTCATGGTCACCGGGGACCACCCTCTGACCGGGGAGGCCGTGGCCCGCCGGGTCGGGATCGTACGGCGCTCGGATCCGGTCGTGGTGACGGGTGCACGGCTCGACGCGATGAGTGACGAGGAACTCGACGCGCTGCTCGCCGAACCGTCCGAACTGCTGCTGTGCCGGGTCAGTCCGGAGCACAAGATGCGCGTGGTCACCGCGTTCCAGCGGCGGGGCGAGGTGGTGGCGGTGACCGGGGACGGCGCGAACGACGCCCCCGCGCTCAAGCACGCGGACATCGGCGTGGCGATGGGGGCCGGAGGCACCGACGTGGCCCGGGAAGCGGCGGCGATGGTCCTGCTGGACGACTCGTTCGCCTCCATCGCGACGGCGGTGCGGCTCGGGCGCGCCGTCTACCAGAACATCCGCAAGTTCCTCGTCTACCTCTTCAGCCACAACATCGGCGAGCTGGTCCCGATCCTGGCCGCCACGTTCGCGGGATTCCCGCTGGTGCCCATCACCGCCGTTCAGATCCTCGCCATCGACCTCGGCTCCGACGTACTGCCCGCTCTGGCCCTCGGCGCCGAGCCACCCGAACCCGACGTCATGGACCGACCCCCGCGCTCCCCCCGGGAGCGGCTGTTCTCGGCCGCCGTCACGGGACGCATCCTGTTCCTGGGCGGCATCCAGGCGGCCTGTGTCACCGGCGTCTTCTTCTGGCATGTCGTCGCCTCGGGGATCCCGTTCGACGACTTCACCAGGGACACGCCCGTGTACCGGGAGGCGATCACCATGGTGCAGGCGGGCATCGTGCTCAGCCAGTTCTTCAACGCGCTCGCCGTGCGCACCGAGCGGCAGAGCATCCTGAAGGTGGGCCTGCTGTCCAATCCTGCTCTGCTCGCCGCCGGCGGTTTCGGTGTCGCCCTCATGGCCGCGATCAGCTACCTGCCTCCGTTCCAGGCCGTGTTCCACACCGCCGCGCTCGACGCAGCCGACTGGGCGGTCCTCACCGCCCTCGGCACCCTGCCCCTGCTCGCGGACGAGATCCGCAAGGCGTGGCTGCGTCGACGCGACGCCCGTCGGAAGGGAGCCCCACGGTGAAAGTGATCGTCGTCGGGTGCGGACGGGTGGGCACCGCCCTCGCCGCCGTGCTCGCCTCGGAAGGCCACCACGTCGAAGTCGTCGACCGGCGCCCCGAGGCCGTCCGGCGGTTGCCCGACAGCCCCCGGATCCGCTTCCACGAGGGCAACGGCTTCAGCCGCGCCGTCCTGCGGTCCGCCGGGATCGAGCACGCGGACGCCTTCGTCGCCGTCACCGCCGGCGACAACAGCAACATCGTCAGCGCGCGCACCGCGAAGGAGACCTATCGCGTGCCGATCGTCCTCGCCCGCATCTACGATCCGCGGCGCGCCGACATCTACCGCGACCTCGGCATCTCCACCATCGCCAGCGTCCGCTGGACGGTCCATCAGCTCCACCGGATGCTGCTGCACCGCCACCTCAGCCCCGAACTCAGCTTCGGCAACGGAGAGACCCTGCTCGTCCGCTCGGAGGTGCCCGGCTATCTCGTCGGCCGGCGGCTGGCCGAGTTCGATGTGGACGGTGAGATCCGCGTCGTCGAAGTCACCCGCGCGGGCCGCTCCCTGATCCCCGGCCACGGCACGCCGGCGCGGGCGGGTGACCTGATCACCTTTGCCGTCGCCGCCGCCGCGCTCGGCAGACTGCGCGGTTTCCTCGACAAGGAGCTGGGAACGTGAACGTCCTCATCGCCGGCGCGGGACGCCTCGGCACCCAGATCGCCCAGGTCCTCTCCGCCGCCCGCAACGACGTCACCCTCATCGACACCGATGACGCCCGCCTTGCCGAGCTCGAAGGCCGCGTCCCGGTGCGGCTGGTGGCGGGCGACGCCTGCGAACCCGCCCTCCTGGAGCACTCCGGCGTCCTGACCGCCGACCTCGTCATCGCCACCACCGGCGAGGACGAGGACAACCTCGTCATCAGCCTCCTCGCCAAACGGCAGTTCGCGGTGCCCCGCGTAGCCGCCCGCGTCAACGACGCCGACAACGCCTGGCTGTTCGACGAACGATGGGGCGTCGACGTCGCCGTCCCCTCCGCCACCCCGCTGATCTCCCTGATCGAGGAGGCCACCGGTGCCACCGACACCGTCGCCCTGCTGCGGCTCAGCAAGGCGGGCGTCGAGGTCGTCGAAACGGTCATCACAGAGCAGTCCAGGACGGCGGGCCGCGCCCTGGGCGACGTCGTGCTGCCTCCGGGCACGGTCGTCGCCACCATCGTCCGTGACGGACAGCCGACCGTGCCCGAACCGACCGAGCGACTGCGCCCCGGCGACGCACTCCTCCTCGTGTCCCACACGGTGACCGAGAACGAGATCCACGCAGCGTTCCAGTGAGCTCCCGGCGGCCTGTCGTCCGGGCCGCCCGCCGCTTTCGCACGCCGTCCCCGTGGTCCCGGGCACCTGGCCTTTCCTGACGCGCCCTCATGGAGCGAGGGAGAAGTAGTTCTCCTCCTCCTGCGTGAAGTGCAGCCGCAGGACGGTGTCGAGGCCGTAGAGGCAGGATCGCAGGTCGTCGAGTTGTCCGGGGGCCAGGCCGCCGTGTGCGTGGGCCAGTTCGAGGTGGGTGGCGATGCGCCGCGAGAGGCGTTCGATCTCGGTGTGGGCGCGGCTCATGGTGGCGGTGGCCTCGGGGCCGCCGAGGGTGGGGGCGAGTGCGGGATAGAGCTCGTGCTCCTCGGCGTACTCGTGGGGCAGCAGCCGTTCGACGAGCAGGCGATGGGTCTCTTCGAGGGCGGTGAGGGCCGCGGGGCCGGGTGCGTCGGAGAGACGGTCGGCTGTGTCGCGTACGGCGTCGAGGACGTCCTGGAGGTCGTGGTGCTCGTCGGCGAAGCGGTGGATGAGGGCTTCGGCGGCGGGAGTGACGGCCGGGTGTGCTCCCTGGCCCACGCGCAGGGCGCGCAGGGCATTGAGGATGACGGCGACGTCGATGCCTTCCTGGAGCAGCGCGCCGGCGGCGGGCGCGAGCAGGCCGACCGCGGCCGCGGCCATGGCGGCCAGGGACAACAGCATGCCGCCCAGGGCGCTCTGCACGGCGATGCGGCGGGCGCGCTGGGCGATGACGACGGCGTCGGCGAGACGGTCGACACGGTCGGTGGTCAGGACGATGTCGGCGGCCTCGGAGGACGCGGTGGAGCCGCGCGCGGCCATGGCGACGCCGATGTCGGCGGCGGCCAGGGCCGGGGCGTCGTTGACCCCGTCGCCCACCATCACGGTCACGGCGTGCTCGCGTTCGGCGCGCACCGCGGCGACCTTGTCGGCCGGGCTGAGCTCGGCCCGTACCTCGTCCAGGCCGAGGACGGCGGCGACCTCCTCGGCGGGGGCGGCGCGGTCGCCGGTGAGCATCAGCAGCCGCCGGATGCCTGCCGCACGCAAGTGGCGCAGGGTGCGCGGGGCGTCGTGGCGCAGGGGATCACGCAGCAGGACGGCACCGGCGGGCTCTCCGTCGAGGCTGAGCCAGGCGACGGCCGCGCCGTCGAGGAGGGCACGGTTGTCGACCGGAAGGGGACCTCCGGTCCTTGTGACGGGGCCGGATGGGCGGCTTCCGGGCCGGGTGGACGTCACGTACTCAGAAGAAGCTGAGAGGTTCCTGTGCCACGCTGGCGCGCCTTGTCGATACGGGAAACCCCCGACGCGCTGGAGGACTTCACCCATGAGCCTGGTCAACGGCCTGCCCGCACACATACTGCTCGTGCACCTCGTCGTGGTCCTTGTTCCGCTGACCGCGTTGGCACTGGTGGTCTGCGCGATCCGGCCGAGGGCGGCACAGCGCCTGGGCGTCGTCCTGCCGTTGCTCGCCCTGGTCACGCTCGTGAGCGTCCCGCTCACCACGGGCGCCGGCGAATGGCTGGAGGGACACGTCGAGAGCAATGCGCTGGTGCGCCGGCACGCCGAGCTCGGCGACGGCCTGCTGCCCTGGGCAGGAGGCCTGTTCGTGCTGGCCGCGGCCGTCTGGTGGGTGACCGGCCGGGCCGCCGCCTCCGGATCAGGCGCCTTTGTCGGCGCACGGTGGTCCGCCGCGCCGGTGCGCGTCGCGGCGGTGGTGCTGTCGCTAGTGGTGGCCGCGGGAGCCGTCGTCGACGTCTACCGCATCGGCGACTCGGGGGCGAAGGCCGCGTGGCAGGACGGGTTCTCCAGGACGGCGTCGGGCGGCGGGGACGACGACTGACCTGCCGTCCGCTCGTTTCGACGGCCGGAGCGGAGTGAGAGAGGTGCGGCGCCCCGCGCCGCCCTCATGTGTCGTCCGTGTGCAGGGCCAGGCGGGGGCAGGCGGCGACGGCGCGCCGGGCGTGGGCACGCAGCCGGTCGGGGACCGTCGGGTCCTTGAGAACGGGGTAGCCCCACTCGTCGAGATCGATCAGCTCGGGGAGCAGTTCGCCGCACAGGCCTTGCCCGGTGCAGGCGATGCGGTCGACGCGCAGGGTCCTGTGGTTCGGGGTCATCGCCAGGTGTCCGGTGCTGTGGCGGGCGGCACGGGGATCCGTGGCGGCCGGTGGGCCGCGGGACAGGCGCCGCGGGCGAGGTGGCGGTCGACGTCGTCGGCGAAGGCGCTCAGGGCGGAAGCGGCCAAGCGGGCGGCACCGTCCGGGTGGCGGCAGGCACCTCGGTCCGGCAGCAGACCGGTCCGTCGGCGCAGGCGGGACAGCAGCTCCGGGTGGCTCTGCCCGGCGGCCAGCGCGGCGAAGTCCTCGGCCACGGCCGGCAGCCCGTAACGGCACGGGCCGCACTGGCGGGCGCTCTGGGCCCCCAGGAACGCGAGTATCCGAGCCGTCTCGAGGAGCCCGCAGGCCGAGCGGGGAAGCGCGATCAGCACGCCCGCGCCCGGTGCGGCGCCCAGCGGAGCGAGGTCGCGGCGGGTGAGGGGTGTGTGCAGGTCCTCCGCGGGCAGCCAGGTGCCGGCGAAGCCGCCGACCAGGAGGGCCCGCACGGGTTCCGTGGTGTCCCCGGCACGGCCGAGAGCCGTGTCGAGCGGGATGCCGAGCGGTACTTCCCCCACACCGGGAGCGGTGACTGCCCCGGAGACGGTGATCATCATGGTGCCGGGTTCGTCCGGCGTGCCGGCCCGCCTGAACCAGTCCGGTCCGTGGCGGGCGATGAGGGCCAGGTGGGCGAGGGTCTCCGCGTTGTGGACGAGGGTGGGGCGTCGGGCGACGCCGCGTTCGTGGCTGTGCGGAGGGTTGCCCCGCGGTCGGGCCGGGCCGCCGTCGAGCCAGCGCACCAATGAGGTCGACTCGCTGGAGACGTAGCCGTGCGGCAGGGCGTGCAGTCGGATCCGGACGGGGTCGAGGCGGGCGCTCCGCCGCTCCTCCACGGCGTTGCCGAGACGGCGCTGCTGGGCGGTGCGGGTCCGGGGAAGGCACACATGGACGGTGTCCGCCCCGACCTGGACCGCCGCGAGGACGGCGCCGTCGAGGACCAGATGAGGTGCCACGGCGATGAGGAACTGGTCCTTGCGGCTGGCGGGTTCGCTCTCCATGGCGTTGACGACGACCACGGGCCGGCCGCGACCGGCCGCCACGCTGCGCATCTTCCGGGCCGTCGGGAACCCGGCACCACCGCGTCCGGTGAGACCGGCCGCTTCGACGGCGTCCACCAGCGACCCCCGCGCGTCGGTGGTCCTGCGGAGTGCTTCCCGGTGCCGCAGGTGATCGCCCAGGGTGGCCGGTCGCCCGGTGGCCCGCCAGTCCGCCAGCAGCCGGGCCGTGTACCCGTCCGGTCCGGGCGTGGGCGGTGCGGGTGTGAAGGACGCAGTCGAGGAGTTCACCGTCCGCCCCCGATCAGGAGTGCCGCCGTGGCGGCTCGGTGGGACCAGCCGGGCTGAAGCGGCCCGGCGGCCAGGAACGCGGTGAGCACCACCGGTACGGCGGACGCGGTCACGGCAGCCGCCAGGCGCCCGGCCACCCGCCCCGGACCGGCCTTCGCCAGGCGCCACCACACGGCGGTCACCACGCAGGCCAGGCACGCGGCGTAGAGCCACAGCTGAAGGGGGAGGCGGGTGTCGGTACCCGAACCGGCGCCGTGGAAGAGGGCGAGCGGCCAGGCGGCGTAGGCCAGCCAGTGCACGGCCTTCCAGCGCCGCACCCCCAGCCTCAGCCGCAGCACGCTGGTGACCAGCACGGCGAGCAGCAGATCGGCCGCGGCTGCCCCGAGCCCGAGCCAGAGCGGGCGGTACGACGCCCCGAAGGGGACCAAGGCCACCGCCCACCCGAGGTGCACGAACGGATCGAGCACCGCCGTCACCACGTGCGCGGCGAGGAACACCAGGGTCAGCAGGGACAGATTGCGGTGCAGCAGGGCGATCTCGAACCGGCCGATCCGGCGCGGTGCGGACCGTCCGCCGGAGGCGATCCCGAGCACCACGGTGGCGGTGAGGAGGATCAGCGCGAGGGTCCCGCCCGCGCGGCCGGCGTACCACAGGGGGCTGCCGGTCAGAGCGACGGTCGTCATCGTGGGCCTCCGAGGTCGGGAGCCGGTGAGTCGGACGGCCAGCCACCGAGACGTACGACAGCGCCGTCGAGACCGATCAGACGGGCGGGCAGGCCGGTGGCCCGCAGCCAGTGCAGGGCGCGCTCACCGAGCACGACCGCCGCCGTACTCGCGGCATTGGCGTCCACGCAGGTGGCGGCGGCGACGGTGACCGTGCGCCACACGACCGGGGCCGGTTCCCCGGTGCCGGGGTCGACGATGTGGTGCAGGACGCGTCCGCCGCGCCGCCAGGTGCGCACCCGGATGCCGGAGGTCGCCAGGCCCCCGCCGGCCACGGCCACCGCGGGGCCCGGCTCCGTCACGGACCGCGCGTGGTCCTCGGCGAGCGCGATCCGCCATCCGCCCGCCGGCGCCGGCCCCGCCACGGCCAGGTCGCCCCCGAGGCCGACCAGCACCCCGCAGCCGGCCGCCGCGGTGGCCTGCTCGGCGGCACGGTCGGCGGCGAGTGCCTTGGCGGTGGCGCCCAGGTCGAGACGGGTGTGCGGGGGCAGGCGGAGTTGCCGGGTGCGCGGGTTCCACCTGATCTTCCGCCAGCCGGGCGACGGGCGTCCGACCGGCACTGGGCGAGCGTCGTCGGGGCGTACCGAGGCGAAGGTACGGTCGTAGCCGAGGGCGATCACCGCGCTGCCCACCGTCGGGTCGACGGCGCTACCGGTGACCCTCGCGGCCCACAGGGCGGCCTGGAGCGCTTGCGCGAAGCGCTCGCTCACTGTCGTCGGGGCACCTGCGCCCAGGTTGACGCGGGAGAGTTCGGAGTCCGGCCGGAAGCGACTACAGGTCAGGTCGACCGCTCGGAGTTCGGCGCGCAGAACCTCTTCCGCGACGGACAGGGCGCCCGGGTCCGTGACGAGCAGGGTGGCGGTGGTGCCCAGGGCGGGGAAGACGACCTCGGCCGGGGAGGGGACCGGCGTATGTGTGGTCATGACGCCCCCGTCGTCGTGTGCGGCTGCTGTTGGGTGGGAGCCGGTGTCCGGGCGGGAGGCTGCGGTGCCGGTCGCGAGGCAGGGGCCGCGCCCTCGTCCCCGTCGTCCTCGTGATGGCCGTTCCCCTCGTCATCTCCCGAGGCCGGGACGGAGGACGAGGCCGCCGGGTTCTGCACGGACGGCGTGACGGCCGGTGCCGGAGATGCCGGTCCTGCGGGCAGCAGATGCGTGTAGAGGCTGCCCAGCCCGGCCGCACCCGCCACGGCGCTGACGGCGATCCACCGCGTCAGACGGCGGCTGCGGCGCAGGCCACGATCACGCGCGAGCGGGGACCCGGTCGGGGGCGCCGGAGGAAAGTCGTCGGGTGAGGATGCCATGGCGGGGCTCCTGGAGGATCAGCGGCCGGTTCGGCCGCGCACACCTCCAGGCTGTGCCCACGGTTCGGAGGAACCGGCTCACGTCTTCTTCGGATCCGGTAAAGATCTCGGTCCGCCGGTTCGCTCCGGCCACAGCGGAAGCTCCATCACGACAGTCAGCCCGCCCCCTGGGGTGTCCTCCAGCCACACCGTGCCGCCGTTGACGGTGACGAGGCGGTGGACGATGGCGAGCCCCAGCCCGGTACCGCCGGCCTCGGGATTGCCGAACCGGCGGAAGGCGACCGCCTTCGCATCGGTCGTCATCCCGGGACCGTCGTCCCGGACGCGCAACCGGGCGGTGCCCCCGGCCGCCCGGCCGTCGATGCGGATGCTTCCGCCGGAGGGCACCGCGTCCACGGCGTTGGCGATCAGGTTGTCGAGGATCTGCTCCAGGTGACCCGCTCCCAGCGCGACGGTCGGACCCTCACCGCCGGATCCGGCGGCCAGCCGGACGCCGCGCTCCTCGGCGACGGGCGCCCAGGCGGCCACCCGCTCGCCCAGCACCTCGGCCACCCGCACGGGGGTCGGGCGTGGTGTGGCCTGCTCGGCACGCGCGACCGCCAGCAGTCCATCGACGAGCCGGGACAAGCGGGAGATCTCCTCCTGGGCGGCGGCGAGATCGGCGGCCGTGGCGTCGTCCGAGCCGGCGGCCAGGACATCGAGGCGCAGCCGCAGCGCGGCCAGCGGGGTGCGCAGTTGATGGGACACGTCCGCGATCACGGCTCGATGCCCGTGCACCAGGGCTTCCGTCCGCGCCGCCATCGTGTTGAAGGTGGCGGCGAGGCGGCGCACCTCGGGCGGACCTGCTCCCACATCGGCCCGCTCGTCCAGAGCGCCCTCTCCCAGCCGCTGCGCCGAAGCGTCCAGTGTCGACAGTGGCCGGCTCACCCAGCGTGCGAGGCGGACGGACAGCAGGACGGAGGCGGCGAGCCCCGCGACACCGATGGCCGCGGACCAGCCCCAGATCGCGGCGATCCGGGCATCGAGGGGAGTCGCGGAACGGGCCAGGACCACGGCGCCGGCGGGCGCGCGCACGTCACCGGCGGGTTCCGCGGTCAGCAGGCGCCCCTCACTCTCCGGGGGCTCCGGCTCGCGTCCGCGCAGCACGTCCTCGACCAACTCCTCCGCCTCGTCCCCTCGCGCCGCCTCGCACCGCGTACCGGTCACGAGGCGTGCGGAGGAGTCGTACACGGCGACGCAGTCACCCGCCCGCGCCGCGGCAGCGATCTCCTTGCGTACGACGGTGTCGGGTTTGCCGTCGGAGAGGTGTTCCTCCGCTGCCGCGGCGATCACCCGGGTGGCCGCGCGCTGGCTGTCGCGGTGGGCGACACGCTCGCGTGCCGTCAGCGACACGGCCAGCGGTACCACCGCCAGCATCAGCAGCACACAGGTCAGGACCAGGAGCGTCCAGACGATCCGCCGGGTCACGGCTGCTCCGGGGATGCCTGGACGGTCCCGAGGCGGAAGCCGTGGCCGTAGACCGTCTCCACGAGCCCGGGCACGTCGAGTTTGCGGCGCAGCGCCGCGATGTGGACGTCCAGCACCTTCGTCGGTCCGTACCAGTGGGAGTCCCAGGCCCGCTCCAGGATCTGCTGCCGGCTCAGCACCCGGCCCGGATCGGCGGCCAGGCACTCGAGGATGCCGAACTCCTTCGGCGTCAGCGCCACCGCACGTCCGTCCACCGACACCTGCCGGGTGCGCAGGTCGAGGGTGAGCGGCCCGTGCCGGACGATCTCCGGCCCGGCTGGACGCCGCCGACGCAGCACCGCACGGATGCGCGCCAGCAGCTCCGCCAGTCCGAACGGCTTGACCAGGTAGTCGTCGGCTCCCTCGTCGAGAGCCACCACCCGGTCCGCCTCCTCGCCGCGTGCGGTGACCGCGATGATCGCGGCGTCCGAGCGGGCCCGCAGCCTCCGGCACACCTCGACACCGTCGATGTCGGGCAGCCCCAGATCCAGCAGGACGACGTCGGGTGAGTCGGCGGCCAGCGCGGCGCCGCCGGTGCGGACGTCCTCGACGGCGTAACCGGCCTGCCGCAGCCCGCGTACCAACGACTCCGCGATACCGCGGTCGTCCTCCACGACCAGTACCCGCGTCTCCTCGGCCGCGCCGGCCTCCGTGTTCATCCGGGTCGTTCGCCTCCTCGGCGGTGCGATCGACGCCACCGGCCGCTCTTCGAGGACCTAGGGGGTGTCTGACACGCGCCACATGCTGGCCCCGGCGCTCTTTCGAACCGGGCCGGATCTCGCAGGCCGCGAAGTTCGCGATCATGATGCAGCCGGTCTCCGTCTGCCACCAGTTGTCGTGCACCGGCAGGCCCAGCACGTCCTGACCCCACACGACGGCCTCCGGGTTGAGGGGCTCGCCCACGGAGGCGATGAAGCGCAGGGCGGAGAGGTCGTGCGAGCGCGGCAGGTCGTAGGGGCCCTGGCGTGGTGTGGAGCGCATCAGCATCCGCAGGGCCGTCGGGGCGGTGTACCAGACGCTGACCCGCTGCCCGCCGAGGATCCGGTACCAGCGCCGTGCATCGTAGTCACCCTCGTCGACGACCACCGTCACACCGTGCACGAGCGGGGCGAGGACGCCGTACGACATGCCGGTGACCCATCCGGGGTCGGCGGTGCACCAGTACACGTCCCCGGGACGCAGGTCGAGTGCGTAGGCGGCCGTGGCGTAGTGGGCGACGACCGCCTCGTGGACGTGGACCGCGCCTTTCGGAGTGCCGGTGGTGCCGCTGGTGAAGTGCAGGAGGGCCATGTCGTCGGGGGACGTCGACGGGATGGTGAAGGTGTCCGACGCGGTGGACATCAGGTCGTCGAAGGAGGCGGTGCCGGGCAGGTCCGCCGCGCCCGGTCCGACGATGAGGACGTGTTCCAGGTCCGGGAGCGACGCGCGGCGCCCGGCGACCTTGCGCCGGTAGAGGTCCGCGGTGGTGACCAGGACCCGCGCGTCACCGAGGCGCAGCCGCTGCTCGACCGGGTCGGGGCCGAAGGCCGAGAACAGCGGGCACAGGACGCTGGTGCGCTTCAACGTGCCCAGCACCGTGGTGTACAGCTCCGGGCAGCGCCCGAGCAGCGTGAACACCCGGTCCCCGCGGCCGACGCCGAGGGACCGCAGGACGTTCGCGAAGCGGGCCGTGCGACGCGCCAGTTCGGCGTACGTGACGGTGGAGACGGTGTCGTCCCGGGCCACGCAGATCAGCGCCGTCCTGCCGGCCCGGGCGCAGGCCGCGTGCCGGTCCACCGCCTCGTGGGCCATGTTGAGGCCGCCCCCGGGAAGCCCGGTCAGTTCCGCACGCGCCTGCGACCAGGTGAAGGCCGAACAGGTCGCTTCGTAGTCGGCGAGACGTGGCGGGACGACGGGGCGGGTGTCCTTGGTGATGGTTTCCCAGTGCATCGGTGCTCCTCCCGGCACTGCCCCGGTCTCCAGGGTCGCCGAGCGAGGTGGTGACCGCACATCGGCCGTGCTGCGTCGTCCGCCGCAGCGATCGGGCGCATTCCCGGTGTGCCGCGGAGCCGGGGGCCGCCCACTTCTCGCGGGCCCGGATCACACGGTGCGCGGCTCCGTCTCCGCTTCTCCGTGTCTCCTGGTGGCCCTCGGCTCATTTCCAGGACACCTCTGTGCGCGGGGGCTGGGCAGGGGCCGAAAGGCCCTGCTGCTCGGCCGGGGGACCCATGCCCCGCGCTCCGGTCGGCCCGTCGCGGTCGTGCCCCGGATGTCGGGCCGGGCCATCCGGGATCGGACCGGAAACCGGCCATCAGGGACCTTCGGCCCATGCCACGGACTCGGCCGTGTCCGAGACTGAACCAGGATGGGGGAAGGGACCAGCGACCGCTGGAGGCCGATCCATGGACGCGCAAGGCCCGCCGAACACATCGGGTTCGCCCTCGCCGCGCAGTGAGCACGGACTGCCGGGCGTCAATCCGCTGAGGCGTCCGTCCGACAGTTTCGAGTCGTGGTTCCGCCGCATCCTGCTGACCCTCCTGGTCGTGGGGCTGCCGGTCGTCGCCTACACAACGGGAACGACTGCGTACGAGGCGTCCATGCACGCCGTCCGGGCCCAGGCGGCGCAACGGCACGAGGTCGTGGCCCGGCTGACCGCGGACGTCGAGCGAAACCACAACGCGGCGAAGCAGTCGGCGCAGGTCAGCTGGACCGACGCGGCCGGAGTCGTACGGACCGGAACCGCCCTGGCGGATCCGGGAACGACGAAGGGCACCCCCTTGCACGTGTGGGTGAGCCGGAACGGAACCGTCACCGGCCCGCCCATGAGCACACTCAACGCGAAGAGCACCGGATGGGTGGCGGGCGGTGCGGCGGCGTACGGCATGGCTCTCGGGATCTACGGACTCCGGGTGGGCACGCGTCTGCTGCTGGACCGCAGAAGGTACGCGCAATGGGACGCCGAGTGGGAGCGAGCGGAGCCGCTGTGGTCGGCGCGCTTTCGCCGGTGAGTCGGCACTGGACGCGGCGCGCAAGCCGAGGAGGTTGCACTCATGTCGGACGCGACGACCACCGACCTGTACGAAGTCACGATGGCCATGTCCTACCTGCGTGAGGGGATGACCGCCCCGGCCACGTTCAGCCTTTTCGTCCGCGATCTGCCTCCGGGGCGCGGCTTCCTGATCGCGGCCGGGACGGAGTCCGCGCTGGACCACCTGTCCGGCTTGCGGGTCGGTCCCGAGGACGTCGACGCCTTCGCCTCGGCCCTGCACCGGCCGCCGGCAGACCTCGAGCCGCTGCTCGGCATGGAGTTCACCGGCCGGGTGCGCGCGGTGCCGGAGGGGAGAGTGGTACTTGCGGGCGAGCCGCTGCTGGAGGTGACGGCGCCGCTGCCGCAAGCGCAACTGGTGGAGACGTATGTGCTGAGCCTGCTCAGCCATCAGACGGCGATCGCCTCGAAGGCCGTGCGCTGTGTGCTCGCCGCGGCGGGTCACCCGGTGGTGGACTTCTCCCTGCGGCGCGCTCACGGCCCACAGGCCGGATTCCAGGCGGCTCGCCTCGGCGCACTGACCGGTTTCGCCGGAACCAGCAACGTGGCCGCGGCGACCGCCCTCGGCATACCGGCCGTCGGCACCATGGCCCACTCCTACGTGGAGGCGTTCGCCTCCGAGGACGACGCGTTCCGCGCCTTCGCCCGCTGCCACCCGGGCCCCGTGACCCTGCTGGTCGACACCTACGACACCGAGGAGGGAGTCCGTCTCGCGGCACGCGTCCTGCGGGACCTGGACCGGGGGCCCGGCAGCGCCGTACGGCTGGACAGCGGCGACCTCGCGGTCCTCGCCGCCCGTGCACGGACGATCCTCGACGGGGCCGCCCTGCCGGATGTGCGGATCGTCGCCAGCGGCGGCCTCGACGAGTACGCCGTGGACGACCTGGTGCGCTCCGGGGCACCGATCGACACCTACGCCGTCGGCACGCGCGTCGGAGTGGCGGCGGACGCACCGTATCTGGACTCCGCCTACAAGATGGTGCAGTTCGACGGCCGTCCGGTCATGAAGCTGTCATCGGCGAAGGTCACCTCACCCGGTCCCAAGCAGGTGTACCGCCGGCCCGGCCGGCCGGACGTGATCGCTCTCGCGGACGAGCCGGCACCGGACGGTGGCGTCGCGCTGCTCGAGACGGTCATGGACAAGGGCCGGCGCACCGCTGAGCCGGCCGCCCTGGAGCAGTCCCGGGCGAGGTGTGCCGCCGACCTGGCCGGTCTGCCGTCCGCGGCCCTGCGGATCCGGAATCCGGTCGCACCCCGAGCCATGACCTCCGAGCGGCTGGACGCGCTCACTGCCCGCGTCCGGCAGGGCATCGAGGACCTCGCATCACATCGTTCGGTATTGCAGCCATGAGGAGTGAAGGCGATGACGCACACATCGGAATGGAAGGTCCGTTTCCACCTCTTCGAGGACGACGACGGAACGACGAAGGCCCATCTGGTGCTGGACACCGGCACCGCGGAGCTCAGCGGCCGCGGGTCCGCGCACTGCCATCCCCGGGACCGCAACGTCCCGGAGATCGGTGACGAGTTGGCGGCAGGCCGTGCGCTGAACGACCTGGCGGGGCAACTGCTGCGAGCCGCCGAGCGCGATATCGAGGGAGTGGGCGCGACCCGGCCCGACAGGCGCGAGACCGCTGCCTGGTCCCTGTGACCCCGCACGAGGAGCAGCGATGGCACACGCACAAGGGGCCGGGCCGTCGGCCGAGTTCACCCGGGCGACCCCTCGTCGTCGCAAGCGGACGGTGCCGTCACGCACCGTCGGCCCCCGTAGAGGGAACGCGAGGGCACGGGACAGCGTCGCCGTCGGCACGGTGGGCCGCGCAGCGAGTCGCAGGCCGGGTCGTTGTCGCTCAGGATGGAGAGAGAGTCGGAGGGCTCGACCGGTCTCGCCTCTCGGGGCGCAGCGGTACGCCGAGCGGCCGCGTGCCGCTGTGATGTCACCACGTCGCGCGGAGAAGGGAAGAAGCCATGCGGGTGGGAGTACTGACCGGCGGCGGTGACTGTCCCGGCCTCAACGCCGTGATCCGCAGCGTCGTCCGCAAGGGCGTCCAGGAATACGGTTTCGACTTCGTCGGTCTGCGCGACGGGTGGCTCGGTGCGCTCCGTGGCCATGTCGTGCCCCTCGACGTCGCGAGCGTGCGCGGGATCCTGCCACGGGGAGGCACCGTTCTCGGTTCGTCTCGCACCAATCCGTTCAAGCACGACGACGGACCGCGGCGCATAGAGGACACCCTCGCGGCACACGGGATCGACGCACTCGTCGTGATCGGTGGTGAGGACACGCTGGGGGCGGCCGGTGAGCTGAGCCGCCGGGGTCTGCGCCTCGTCGGCGTGCCGAAGACCATCGACAACGACGTGGCGGGCACCGACTACACCTTCGGATTCGACACCGCCGTCGGCATCGCCACCGAAGCCATCGACCGTCTGCACACCACCGCGGAATCGCACATGCGGGCCCTGGTGGTCGAGGTGATGGGGAGGCATTCGGGGTGGATCGCCCTGCACGCCGGAGTCGCGGGTGGCGCCAACGTGATCCTCGTCCCGGAGCGACCGTTCGACATCGAGCAGGTCTGTGCGTGGGTGCAGAGCCGATTCAGGTTCAACTACGCGCCGATCGTCGTCGTTGCCGAGGGAGCCGTACCCAAAGAGGGGCAGATGGTCCTGAAGGACCGGTCGCGGGACGAGTACGGCCATGTGCGGCTGTCCGGCATCGGCGAGTGGCTGGCCCTGGAGATCGCGCGGCGGACCGGCAAGGACGCCCGCACCACGGTCCTCGGCTACATCCAGCGCGGCGGCTCACCGAGCGCATTCGACCGATGGCTCGCCACGCGCTTCGGCCTGCACGCCGTGGACGCCGTCAAGGACGGCGATTTCGGCACGATGACGGCCCTTCGGGGAACACAGATCGTCCGCGTTCCCCTTCCCGACGCCCATACCGGCACCAAGGTGGTGGACGACTCGCTCTACGACGAGTTCGAGGTGTTCTTCGGCTGACCCGTGTTCAGCCCCGCGGATCGACCTCGATACGCACAGCGGTGACCTTGTATTCCGGGCACGACGTGACGGTGTCCGCGTGGTCGGAGGTGAGACGGTTCACTCCGCTCGCCGGGAAGTGGAAGGAGCTGAACACCTGACCCGGTGAGGTCTGTTCGCCGACGCGGGCGATGAGCCGGGCCCGGCCGTGGCGGCTCTCCACGATGAGCCGTGCACCGTTTCGTACCGCGTAGCGGGCGGCGTCGTCGGGGTGCAGGTCGAGATGGTCGACGGGATCGAGCGCGAGGTTGCCGCCACGACGGGTCATGCTGCCGGAGTTGTAGTGCGCCCAGCGCCGTCCGGTGACCAGGAGCAGGGGGAAGTCGGCGTCGGGTTGCTCACCCGGCGGGAGGTAGGGCGCCGTGGTGAGGTGAGCCAGCCCGTCCGGTGTGGCGAACCGCTCCGCGTACAGTTTGCTCTCCCCCGGGTGACCGGGGTGAGGGCAGGGCCAGGGCACGGCGCCCTCCCGGTCCAGCCGTTCATGGGAGAGACCCGCGAACATGGGCGCGACCCGCCCGCATTCGGACAAGGCGTGGGCCGGAGTGGGGCACCCCAGGTCCGTTCCCATCGCGGCGGCGACGGCACGGACGATGTCGAAGTCGCTCCGCGTCTCACCCGGCGCGGGCACGGCGGGGCGGACCCGTTGAAATCTGCGGTCGAAGTTGACGAAGGTGCCGTCCTTCTCCAGCCATGACGTGGCCGGCAGGACGACATCGCAGTGGCGGGCCGTCTCCGACAGGAAGAGTTCGTTGCACACGACGAGCGGACACGCCCTGAGGGCCTCCGCCACCCGGTCGCTGTCGGGGTCGGTGGCACAGACGTCCTCGCCGATGATCCACAGCGCCCGCAGTTCCCCGGCCCGCGCGGCGGCGAACATGTCCGGGATCCTCAGGCCCGGGCGGTCCGGGACCCGGCCACCCCACACCGCTTCCGCCCGGGACCTCGCGCCAGGGTCGGTGACCTTCCCGTAGCCGGGCAGCAGGTCGGGCAGGGCGCCCATGTCCGAGGCCCCCTGGACGTTGTTCTGGCCACGCAGCGGATTGATGCCGTACCCGCGGTCGGTGCCGACGGCGCCGCGCAGGATCGCCAGGTTGGCCAAGGAACGCACACCGTCCGTGCCGTGCAGATGCTCGGTGACGCCGAGCCCGTACACGATGGCCGGCCGCTCCGCCCTGCCGTACAGTCGCGCGGCGGCGACCAGGTCCTCGGCAGGTACTCCGGTGATCGCCGAGACCCGGTCGGGCGGGTAGTCCTCCAGCAGCGCGGTGAGTTCCGGCAGACCGGTGGCCCGCTCGCGCAGGAAGTCCTCGTCGGCCAGTCCTTCGGCGAGCAGAATGTGGGCGAGCCCGTGGAAGAGCGCGACGTTCGTGCCGGGCCGCGGTCTCAGATGTGCGTCGGCGTGGAGGGCGAGTCCCACCGCGCGGGGGTCGGCGACGATCAGTCCGGCTCCGCCGTGCAGTACACGCCGCAGGAGGCGAGCGCCGACCACCGGATGGGCTTCGACGGGATTGGCGCCGACCACGAGCAGGCAGTCGGACTGCTCCACGTCGTCGAAGCTGTCGGTACCCCCGGAGAGCCCGAGGGAGGCGGTGAGTCCGGCGGCGGAGGGGGAGTGGCACAGCCGCGAGCAGTTGTCGATGTTGTTGGTTCCGACGACGGTCCGCATGAACTTCTGGACGAGGTAGTTCTCCTCGTTGGTGGCGCGGGCCGAGGAGATGGCTGCCACGCAGTCGGCGCCGCCGCCCGTGACGGCCGCACGCAACCCGCGTGCGACCTGGCCGATCGCCTCCTCCCAGGGCACCGGTTCGAGGCGGCCGTCACGCCGCAGCAGAGGCTGGGCAAGCCGTTCGGGGGAGGTGAGATAGCCGTGTGCGAAACGCCCTTTCACACAGGCGTGTCCCTGGTTGACGGGGCCGTCCCGGGCAGGGAGGACGGCCGTGACCTCGCCGTCGGAGGTCACGACGTCCAGGGCGCAGCCGACGCCGCAGTATCCGCACGTCGTGCGCGTCGCGGCTCGCCGGTGGCCGGAGGTGAGCCCGCGCCCCCGCCCGGCTTCGGTGAGCGCGCCGGTGGGGCAGGTGTCCACGCAACCGCCGCAGGACACGCAGTCCGACTGCGCCCAGGGCCCGCCGTTTCCGGGAGCGACCACGGTGTCGGCGCCCCGGCCGGTCAAGGTCAGGGCGAAGGTGCCCTGCACCTCCGCGCACATGCGCACGCACCGCCCGCAGGCGATGCACAGGTCCCGGTCCAGATGCACGTAGGGGTGGGAGTGGTCGACGCCGCGGCCTCCGCCGGCCTGTGCCGCGTCGGGGCCGATGCCCAGTGACCGGCAGAGCTCGGCCAGTTCGCCGGGGTTTTCGGCGGTGAGGGCGCGGGGCGGCAGGGCGCCGGCGATGAGCTCCACCGTGTCCCGGCGCAGATGCCACAGGTAGTCGGCGGCCGCCTCGATGCGCATCCCCGAGACGGCCGGGGTCACGCAGGCCGCCACGACGGCGCCGTCGGCCCGCACCAGACAGGTCCGGCAGGATCCGGCCGGGCTCAGCCGGTCGTCGGAGCAGAGCGCGGGAAGCTCGACCCCGGCGACCCGTACCGCCGTGAGCAGGGGGACCCCCTCGGGAACGGCGACGCTCCTGCCGTCGACCTCGACTTCGATGTCGCCGCCGGTCATGACGCCCAGCCCGCCAGCCGCTCTCCGTAAGCGCGGGCGAGACTGCGCACGGCGGCCGGGATGCGCCGCCCGAACGCGCACAGGCTGGCCTCGGCCAGAATCCGTCCGAGGCGCTCCCATTCAGCGCCGGCCGGCTCATCCGCGGACGCCAGTTGCAGGCCGCGACGTGAGCCCACGCGGCAAGGGGAACAGGCCCCGCAGCTCTCCGCCGCCGCGAACTGCCAGATGTGCCGCAGCGCGTCGTGCGGGGCGATCCGCTGATCGAAGGCGACCAGCCCGGCATGGCCGAGTGCGGCGCCCCGGGCCGCGAGTCCGCCACTCGTCAGCGGTACGTCGAGCGCCTCAGCCGTGAGGAAGCCGCCCAGCGGACCGCCGACTTGCAGTGCGACGAGCTCGCTTCCGTCCCTCAGCCCGCCTCCCAGGTCCATGACGATCCGGCGCAGCGGGGTGCCCAGCTCGACCTCGTACGCCCCCGGCCGGGCGAACCGCTCCGACAGGCAGACCAGTTTCGTCCCGGTCTCTTCCCTGACCCCGCGCCGGGCGTAGGTCTCGCCGCCACGGGAGACGATCCAGGGGAGGGAGGCGAGGGTTTCCACATTGTTGACCACGGTCGGCGCGCCCCACAGACCGTGCCGGGTGGGGTAGGGCGGACGTGGCCTGGCGCAGCCCCGGCCTCCTTCCAGGCTCGCGATCAGGGCGGTCTCCTCGCCGGCGACGTAGGATCCGGCACCTTGCACCACCTCGACGTCCAGGGCGGTGTCCGTGCCGTGCACGGACCGGCCGAAGTGCCCGTCGGTGTAGGCCTGCACCACCGCCTGCCTCATCCGCGCCAGCGCCAGCGGATACTCAGAACGGACCAGGACCACACCCTGCCCGGCACGGCACGCGAAGCACGCCAGGGCCAGACCCTCCAGCACCCGCTCCGGCTCCGCCTCCATCAGAAGCCGGTCGGCGTAGGAGCCGGGATCTCCCTCGTCGCCGTTGGCGACGACGACGGTGCCGTGGGCCCGTCCGGCCGCCTCCCACTTCGCGGCCACCCGGAATCCGGCGCCACCACGTCCTCGCAGCCCCGATGCGGCCACCTCCTGGTGGACCTCGTCCGCCGTGCCCGCCGTGACCACCCGAGGCCAGACCTGCCACGGGGGTTCGCCGGCGACCGTGCCGCCCAGCAGTACGGGGTCACCGGTGGCGTCGGCTGCCGGGATCACCGGTGCCCGGGGGAGTGCGCGTCCCGCCAACTGCCCGGCCAGCTCCGGGCCCGCGCGCGGTGCGTCACCGTCGAGTGCGGCAGGAGCCGCGTAGCAGTATCCGAGGCAGCGGACGGCCTGAAGGGAGATCCCGCCGTCCGGCGAGGCCTCGCCCACGGTCACGCCCAGCTCGTGCTCCACCTCGGTGGGGTGTGCTCCGGCCCGGGCTGCGAAGCACGCCGTGGCCGTGCAGACGCGGACATGACGGCGCCCGTGCGGGGCGGCGAAGTCCGCGTAGTATCCGGCCGGTCCGAGCGCGGCGGCAGCGGGCAGGCCCGTGTCGGCGGCGACGGCCGGAGCCCACGTCTCGGGGTCGTCCGCCGTGAGCGTCCTCGCGCGCGCCAGTGACTCCATCAGTCGGCGCCCCGGTCGGCCGCGCCGGTCGGCCAGGGCCTGAAACGCGTCATAGCGCTCCGCGGGGCCCTCGGTAACCACTCCTTCATCGTGTTGCCGACGGCCGGGGACCGCAATCCGGGCAGTGACGCATCCCGGCGTGCTCCGCTGTGGCTCCTACCGCATTTGACGGTGTGGCCTGCCCCGGGCCGGGCCGACACAGAGGGTCGGTCCGGCCCGGGGCGCTCGTGCGCGCGTGGAGCGCGACCGTCTAGGCGGTCACTCGCCGCCCTTGTTCACCAGCTCGATCAGGGCGTCGGCCGCGGGGGCGGAGGAGGCCGGGTTCTGCCCGGTGATCAGCAGACCGTCCCGCAGGACGTAGGGCTGCCAGTCGCCGGTCTTGGAGTAGAGACCGCCCAGCTTGGTGAGCTCGTCCTCGACGAGGAAGGGGACGATGTCGGTGAGCTGGACGCCGGCCTCCTCGGAGTTGGTGAATCCGGTGACCTTCTTGCCCGAGACCAGCGGGGTCCCGTCCTCGTTGACGGTGTGCCGCAGGACGCCGGGGGCGTGACACACCAGGGCCACCGGCTTGCCGGAGCGCAGGGTGGTCTCGATCAGCCGCGCGGAGACGGTGTCCTCGGCCAGGTCCCACAGCGGACCGTGCCCGCCGGGGTAGAAGACCGTGTCGAAGTCTCGGGCCTCCACCGAGTCCAGGCGGACGGTGTCGGCGAGGGCCCGGGTCGCCTCCGCGTCGGCCTCGAAGCGCCGGGTGTCGTCGGTCTGGGAGTCGGGTTCGTTGCTCTTCGGGTCCAGCGGCGGCTGTCCGCCCTTCGGTGAGGCGAGGGTGATCTCCCAGCCGGCCTCCTTGAAGCGGTAGTACGGAGCCGCCAGCTCCTCCAGCCAGAACCCGGTCTTGCGGCCGGTGTCCCCGAGCTCGTCGTGCGAGGTGAGAACGATCAGAACCTTCATGACACACTCCTCGTGTGATTAGACCAGTCTACTATTAGAGGGTGAAACCACCCTGTGCCCGGACGGAGCGCGGGGTGCGGACCGTCCAGTGCCTTCTACAGGTGCAGAAACGTGCGGGTCGCCGCGGTGACGGTGTCGAGTGGCGCCGGGCTGCGATGGATCTTGGCCATGACGCTGGCGCCGAGCCACATGTCGTACAGGGCCTGGGCGACGTCGCGGGCCTCACCGTCGACCGAGAGGGAGCCGTCCTCCAGGCCGCTGGTGATCGTCCGCTCGATGCGGTCGACTATGGCGCTCGTGCCGTCCTTCAGGACCAGACGCATCGGCTCCGACAGGTCGGCCACCTCGGCGCCGAGTTTCACGGCCAGGCACCTGCCCTGGCACTCCTCGACGCTCTGCGTCTCCCGCCACTGCTGCCAGTAGGCCATCAGCCGCTCGGCCGACGACTCGCCGGACGGGGCGAGTACGGCGTCCATGTCCGTCAGGTAGTCCGCGAAGTAGCTCTTCAGCATCGCTTCGCCGAAGGCGTCCTTCGAGGCGAAGTAGTGGTAGAACGACCCCTTCGGGACGCCGGCCTCCGCGAGCACCTCGTTGATGCCGACAGCCGAGTAGCCCTTGCGGGCCATGATCCGCTGCGCGGTGTCGAGGATGACCCGACGGGTGTCCGTGGTGCGCGTGGCGACTGGCATGCGAAAACCGTAACACCTGAGTAGACCAGTCGTCTAGAAACCCGCGGCCCACACGGCCGGACGTGACCGATGCCCGTCAGGCCGCCGGGGCGGGAGTCATGACCGCCTCGGCGGCCAGTCGAAGCCGCCTGATCATCGGATTCGGGTCGCCCTCGCGGCTGACCAGGACGACCTGGCTCGGGGGAGCACCCTCCATGGGGACGGTGACGAGATCCGGTCGCAGCGAGCTGCGCCGGTCGCCCACCGGCAGCACGGCGATCGCCTGCCCGCTCGCGACGAGTTCGAGCTTGTCCTCATAGCTCTCGATCGGCGGCACATCGGCCCCGAGGACCCGGTACGACGCCCAGTCCGGGGTCTCGAACGCGCACGGCGCAGCCTCTTCGCCGGCCAGCTCTTCCGCGGTCACCGACGCCCGGCCGGCCAGCGGATGCCCACGCGGGACCACGAGCATCCGGGCCTCCTCGTACAGCGGGGTGGCGGACACGTCCTCTGCGGCGAACGGCAGCGGAGCTCGCGCGATCAGGGCGTCGACCCGCCTGTCGGACAGCGCCCCGACATCGTGGCAGCCCAGGTGGCGTGTGGTGATCAGGGCGTCCGGGTGACGGCGGCGCAGTTCCCGTACGGCGGCGGTGATCACGAGGTCCTCGACGTAGCCGATGGTGATCCGTTCGGTCAGGGCCGGTTCACGCACGGCCGACTCGGCCTCGCGGGCAGCCCCCAGCAGGGCATGGGCGCGGGGGAGGAACGTCTGCCCGGCCGGGGTGAGCCGGGCGCCCTGGGGGGTGCGGTCCAGCAGCCGGGTGCCGAGGTATCTCTCGAGCCGCTGGATCTGGCGGCTCAACGCCGGCTGGGCCACGTGCAGTTCGGCGGCGGCCCGGCCGAAGTGCCGCTGCGCCGCCACCACGGTGAAGTAGCGCACCAGCCGCAGTTCCAGATCCTGTCCGAGGTCGTTCATCCGTGCAGCGTACGCGTCATGCCGTTTCGGAATGGGCGGGTTGCCGAACCGGTCTTGGACGGCCCGGCCGCCCTGCGCCTTGACTGAGGGAGCAACGGTTCCCGGAGAAAGAGAATGGTGTCAGGCGTGATGAAGGCGATCCAGATCCATGAAGCGGGCGGGCCGGAAATGCTGCGCTACGAGGAGGTGCCGGTTCCCGGGATCGGCCCGGGCGAGGTGCTCGTGCGGGTCCACGCGGTGGGCGTCAACCCGCCCGACTGGTACCTGCGTGAGGGCCTGAAGGTCATGCCGGCCGAGCTGAGGCCGGCGCTCCAGTTCCCCCTGATTCCCGGAACGGACCTGTCGGGTGTGGTCGAGGCGATCGCCCCGGACGTGCGGGGGTTCGCCGTCGGCGACGAGGTCTTCGGCATGCTGCGGTTCCCCGGGTTCGACGGCCGGACCTACGCCGAGTACGTGGCCGCGCCCGCCGCGGACCTGGCCCACAAGCCGACCGGTCTCACCCACGTGGAGGCGGCCGGCGCCCCCATGGCCCTGCTGACCGCCTGGCAGTACCTGGTCGACCTCGGCCACGAGGTGCCGTCCCCTTTCACCGGCCGCGTGCACCGGCCCGTGCCGATCACACCGGACACGACCGTGCTGGTCAACGGGGCCGCCGGTGGGGTCGGCCACTTCGCGGTGCAGCTGGCGAAGTGGAAGGGGGCGCACGTGATCGCCGTGGCCTCGGGCCGGCACGAGCAGTTCCTGCGCAAGCTCGGCGCCGACGAGTTCGTCGACTACACCACGACCCGGGCCGCGGACGTGGTGAGCGGTGTCGACCTGGTGATCGACGCCGTCGGCGGCCCGGACAGCGCACGCTTCCTGACCGTGCTCGAGCGCGGAGGCACCATGCTCCCGGTCTTCTTCGCCGAGTACGACCCCCACGAGACGGCGCGTCTGGGCATCACCGTCTCGAACATCCAGGTCCGTTCCGACGGCGCCCAGCTCGCCGGGATCGGGCGCCTCTTCGACGAGGGGACGCTCCAGGTCGGGGTGGACAGCACGTACGCGCTGGCCGAGGCGGGCGCCGCGCACGCGCGGGCCGCGCGGGGCCACATCCAGGGCAAGATCGTGCTGACGGCGGTCTCGTGACCGCGGGCCGCAGACAGTGGCATACGGCGGCGAGCCCCGCCGGTGGAGCGGTCACTGAAATCTCGTGCATGGTGTCGGGGATCCCGGGTAGGGGGATTCGAGCCCGCATCGTTTCGGCCGACCTGACCGGCAGCGAGAGCGTCGCCCACCGTCGGACACGGCCCCTGCGCGGGAGAAAGGCCACGATGCCCGGCCCCGTGCGTGGGTGCCGCCGTATGTCCTGACCTGCGGGCACAGGTGAGGAACAGGCGAAAAGAAAGTCCACCGGTTCGTGGTCGGACCGTGTCACCTGTGCCGTAGGCTTCCTCGGTCAGCCCAGGGGGCGCGAATTCTGTGAAGATCAAAGGAATGCCGTGATGGTGAAGCGGGACAACGCTGTGGACCTGGTAGGGCTGCTGTCGATCGAAGGCCAGGACCTGGCCGCGACGTGGGTGAGTGAGGTCCGGGGATCGCTGGGCGGCCGCGTCAGCGCGGCGGAGCTCGAGCGCGAACTGCGTGAGCTGTACGAAGCCCTGGTGGAGGCCTTGCGGCAGGGCGCCACCGGTGTCCACTCGGAGGAGATGTCCGAGGTCCGCGCCCTGCTGACGGAACTGTCGAGGAACAGGGCCCGTCAGGGGTTCTCACCGACCGAGACCGCGATCAGCGTGTTCGCCCTGAAGAGGGTCCTCGAGCCGGTGCTCCAGGACGGCTCCGCGGCGGACATCCGCGCCTATCTCCAGCTCGGCCGAATACTGGACGGGCTGGGCCTGTTCACCATCGAGGCCTTCACACAGACGCGTGAGGAGATCATCACCGCGCAGGCCGAGCAGCTCCTGGAGCTGTCCACGCCGGTGGTCCGGCTCTGGGACGGAGTCATCGCCGTACCGCTCGTCGGGACGCTGGACTCCGCGCGGACCCAGGTGGTGATGGAGAAGCTCCTCCAGGCCCTCGTCGACACGGGCTCGGAGCAGGCGATCATCGACATCACCGGCGTTCCGGCGGTGGACACCCAGGTCGCCCAGCACCTGCTCAAGACGATCGTCGCCGCCCGCCTGATGGGCGCCGAGTGCACCGTGTCCGGCATCAGCCCGCAGATCGCGCAGACCATCGTCGCCCTGGGCATCGAGTTCGGCGACATCGTGACCAAGGCCAGCCTGGCCGACGCCCTCAAGCTGGCCCTCAGCAGGTCCGGCGTGGACCTGGTCGCCCACCAGGGGGCGCAGCGATGAGCGATCGCCTGCCGGTCCTGCGCATCGGGGACATTCTGCTGGTGTCGGTCCAGTCCGATCTGGAGGACCAGACCGTCCTGTACCTCCAGGAGGATCTGGCCGAACACATCGTGGCCAAGCCGACCCACGGTGTGGTGATCGACATCAGTGCCCTGGAGATCGTCGACTCCTTCGTGGGGCGCATGCTGGCGACGGTTGCCTCCATCTCGCGCGTGCTCGACGCGCGCACCGTGGTCGTCGGGATGCGGCCCGCCGTGGCGATCACCCTGGTGGAGCTGGGTCTTTCGCTCGGCGGCGTCAGCACGGCCCTCGACCTGGAGAAGGGCATGGCCAAGTTGCGCCGGTCCGCCAGTTCGGCCATGAGGTGATCGCGCCCTGGGTGGCGGGTGACGAGCCCGAGGTCCGTTCCGTCGCGGTCAGCGCGGACGTGGTGCGGATCCGCCAGACCATCAGGGAACTGGCGCAGCAGTGTCGGCTGTCGTTGGTCGACCAGACGAAGATGATCACCGCGGCGAGCGAGCTGGCGCGCAACACGCTCATCTACGGCGGTGGCGGCACGGTCAGCGCCGCCGTCATCAGCAGAAGCGGCAAGCGCGGTGTGGCCGCCGTCTTCGAGGACCACGGTCCCGGCATCCCCGACGTGGAGCAGGCGATGACGGACGGCTGGACGTCGGGCGGGGGACTGGGACTGGGACTCAGCGGTGCCAAACGCCTCGTCGACGACTTCGACCTGCACACCGTGCCGGGCGAGGGCACGACCGTGAGCATCATCAAGTGGGTGCGGTGAACAGCGACAGCATCGTGCAGTGCGAGGACGTCGCGTGGTTCCGGGACGGAGCCTCGCTGGCGGCCTCCGCACGCGGAGCGGCCGCCACGCTGGCCCGACGCCTGGGCCTGAGCAGTCACCGGTCGGCCGAGGTGGCCCTCGCCGTCACCGAGGCGGCCACCAACGTGCAGCGGCACGCCGTGGACGGGGCGCTGCTGCTGCGGGCGGTGCGCTCCCGTGACACGGCGGGTGTGGAGTTCCTCACCGTCGACTCCGGTCCCGGCATGGCCGACGTGGCCGCGGCCCTCACCGACGGGACCTCCAGCGCCGGCACCCTGGGCATCGGCCTGGGTGCGGTCTCGCGCCTCGCCGACGACTTCGACCTGCATTCCATTCCCGGCCGCGGAACGGTGATGGCCGCCCGCTTCTGGCCCCGTGAGGCGGACGGTGACGCCGCTCTGTCGGTCAGGTCCCCGGCGGCCGGCGTGACCCGGCCCATCAGCGGTGAGACCGTGTGCGGGGACGCGTGGGCCGTGCGCACCGCCGCACCCGCCGACGGCGGATTCCGCCCCGCGCTCGTGCTCATGGTCTGCGACGGGCTGGGCCACGGCCCGCTCGCCGCCCGTGCGAGCCAGGCGGCGGTCAAGGCCTTCCACGCCGCGCGCGATCTCAGTCCGGAGGGCGTTCTGGAGGCCGTCCACCGTGCCTTGCAGGGCACGCGCGGCGGCGCTGTCGCCGTGGCACGGATCGAGCCCGGGACGAAGCGGCTGCTGTACTGCGGCATCGGCAACGTAAGCGGATTCCTCGTGTCGGACGACGGGCGCAAGGCCCTGCTGTCCGCCCCCGGGATCGTCGGCGCGCACATGCGGCGGCTGCGCACGTTCGACGAACCCCTCCCCGAGCACGGCGCCCTCGTCATGCACTCCGACGGGCTGACCGAACGCTGGGACCAGCGCACGCTGCCGGGTCTGCTGCACCACTCCTCCCTCGTCATGGCCGCACACCTGCTCCGCGAAGCGGGCGTGCGCCGGGACGACGCCGGAGTCGTCGTCCTCAAGGACGCATGGTGATCGACGATGAGCAGGGCGAACGTGTCGACCGGACCCTCTGAACCGGGCATGCCCGGCGGCGCGACACCGGCCGTCGACACGGTGGCGACCTTCTCCCTGACCTCGGCCCAGGACGTGTTCGGGCTGCGGCGCCATGCCCAGCAGGCCGCGGCGGCGGTGGCCCTGGACCGGCAGGACCAGGTCCGCCTCGCCACCGCCCTGAGCGAAGTCGGACGCGACCGGATCAGGAGCGAGGAGCTGAAAGTCTCCTTCGCCCTCAGCCCCGGGCAGCCGGCTTCCCTGCTGGTCACGTTCTCCTGGCGCGGCGGTCCGCCGCCCTCCCGGGAGACCCTCGACCTGGCCGCCAAACTCGTCTCCGTCGCCTGCGAGACAGGGCCGCACGCCGGCCGCATCGTCATCACCCAGCCGCTTCCCGCGCCGGGGCCGCAGCCGGCCGACCGGCACGCCCGCCTGGCGCACGTGCTCAAGGGCGACACCCCCTCCACCGAGGCGGACGACCTGCGCGCGCAGACCCGCGACCTGATCGCCGCGTTGGAGGAGACACGCGCCCAGCGGGAGGAACTGCGCCGACTCAACGAGGAGTTGGAAGAGACCAACCGGGGCGTCCTCGCCCTGTACTCCGAACTGACGCGGGAACTGGAGACGACCAACAGCGGCGTACTGGCCCTGCACTCGGAACTGGACGACAAGCGCCAGCAGTTGCAGGACGCGAGCGAGGCCAAGACCCGGTTCTGGACCAACATCAGCCACGAACTGCGCACCCCGGTGAACGCCGTGGTCGCGCTGTCGGCGCTGATGCTGGCACCCAGTTCCCCGCCCCTCACCGAAGAACAGCGAGAGCAGGCCGAACTCATCGCCTCCTCCGGCGGCACCCTGCTCGCGCTCGTCACGGACCTCCTCGACGTCGCCAAGGCCGAGGCAGGGCACCTCGACATCCACCCGGTCCCGGTGGACCTGCGGCTGCTCGTCGCCCATCTCAGCAGCCTCCTGCGCAGCGGATACGGCCGCAGCGAGGTCGCCCTCGTCACCCCCGACCTGGAGCAACCGCCGCTGCTGGTGACCGACGAGACGCTGCTCATACGCATTCTGCGCAACCTGCTCTCCAACGCCATGAAGTTCACCGAGCGCGGCGAAGTGCGCCTGGACGTCACCGCCGACCCCGAACCGTCCGCGCCCGCGGTCCTGTTCACCGTCACCGACACCGGCGTGGGCATCCCGCCCGACGAGATCGACCGCGTCTTCGAGGCGTTCTACCAGGTACGAGGCCCGCACCAGGCAGGCCGGTCCGGCACCGGCCTCGGGCTGCCGTACGCCCGTACCCTCGCCGAACTCCTCGGCGGCTCCCTCACCCTGACCAGCGTAGAAGGCGTCGGCACGCGGGTGCTGGTACGCATCCCGGACCTGGGCCACGCCCACCCGAAGGAAACGGAAGTCGAAGGGACCCACCGTGACCGATAGACCCCACGACGTCCCGCCCGCGACCGTCCTCGTCATCGACGACAACGACTCCAACCGCTACGTCCTGACCAGTTGGCTCCAACGCGCCGGGCACCTCGTCAGTGCCGCAGCCACCGGCGCACAGGGCCTCACGCTCGTGGACGTTCCCCCCGCCGCGCTGCCCGACATCGCCATCATCGACGTCTGTCTGCCCGACATGAGCGGCTTCGAGGTCAGCGAACGCCTCAAGGACGACCCGCGCACCGCCCACATCCCCGTCATCCAGATCTCCGCCGCGGCCGTCAGCCCGGACGATCACGCCGAAGGGCTGAGGCGCGGCGCGGACGCCTACCTCGACCAGCCCGTGGACCCCGGCGAGCTCCTCGCCACCGTCACCGCCACCCTGCGCTATGCCCGGGCCCGCCAGCGCGCCGAGAAGCTCGCCCGCCGCCTCTTCGCGCTGAACAAGGGGACCCTGGACGTCTACAGCGCGGGCGACTTCCACTCCTTCGCCGCGGCGGCCACCCGGGGCGCCGCCGACCTCCTGTCCTGCCCGGCGAGCGCGGTCTTCCTCTCGCCCGAGGCTCAAGCGGTCCACACCATGGCCGACGGCCCCCGGGCGTCCTCACGCATCCACTCCGCGGACCCGGGGCTGCTGGAGCGGCTGGCCGCCGCCCCCGGCCTGCATCACGGCACCGGTGTCGCCGTCTCCCGTATCGGGCACCGGCGGTGGCGGAGCCTGCTGCCGGACGACCACCTCGACGGCGACGTCGCGATCGCGGTCTCCCGCACCAAGCGCGACCGTCCCCCGATCTGTCTGGCCGTCCCCGCTACCGCCCTGCACAGCGCCGACGACGAGCAGCTCTTCCAGCAACTCGCCAACGCCAGCGCCCTCGCCCTCGAAGCCCTGCGCACCTACAACGAGGAACACGCCCTGGGCCTGGCACTGCAACGCTCCTTCCTGCCGAAGGAGTTGCCCACCGTCCCCGGCGTCGACCTGGCCTTCCGCTATCTGCCGGCCTCCGAACACGCCGAGATCGGCGGGGACTTCTACGAAGCGGTGCAGACCGTCAACGGCCTGCTGCTCGCCATCGGCGACGTCGTCGGCCACTCGGTGACCGCCGCCACGGTCATGGGCGAGGTCCGCCACGCCCTGCGCGCCTACGCCATCGAAGGCCACCCCCCGCACCACATCCTGCAACGCCTGGAAACACTGCTGGCCCAGTCCCAGCCCGGCATCACCGTCACCCTCTGCCTGGTCCTGGTCACCCCCGGCGAACGCCGTCTGCACATCGCCAATGCCGGCCACATCCCCCCGCTCGTCGTCGACCCGCGGGACGGGCCGAGGTTCCACACCCCGCACGGTCCGCTGCTGGGCCTGGGGCTGCCGCACCCGCCGCCCACGATCCTCGACGTCGCCCAAGGCACCCGCCTGCTCATGGTGACCGACGGCCTCATCGAAGTGCGGAACGCCTCCCTCGACGCCACCCTCGACGACCTGCGCGACACCGTCGCCGAGGGCCCGGACGACCTCGAGGACCTGTGCGACCTGCTCCTCGCCCGCTTCGGACAGAACAAGAACGACGACATCGCCGTGATCACGGCCCTGTTCACCTGAGACATCGAAGCCCGGCGCGCCGCTCGCACACGGGGGATCCGCAGTCTTGCAGGAGGAGTCGGGCGGGGCGGGTCAGAGGGTGAGGAGCACCTTGGTGGCGCGGCGCTCGTCCATCGCCTTGTAGCCCTCCGCGGCCTGCTCCAGCGGCAGGGTCAGATCGAAGACCTTGCCGGGGTCGATCTTGCGGTCCCAGATGAGCTGGATCAGTTCGGGAAGGAAGCGGCGTACGGGGGCGGGTCCGCCGAGGGTGTGGATGCCGGCGAAGAACAGCTCGATGCCGGGGATGGACACGTCGTGGTTCACGCCCACATAGCCCAGATGCCCGCCGCCGCGAGTGGCGCCGACGGCCTGCATGAACGACTCCTGCGTGCCGACGGCCTCCACGACCGAGTGCGCCCCGAGCCCGCCGGTGAGCTCCTTGATCTTCGCGACACCCTCGGCACCGCGCTCCTCGACGATGTCGGTCGCCCCGTAGTAGCGGGCCAGCTTCTGACGCTCAGGGTGGCGGGACATGGCGATGATCCGATCCGCGCCCAGCCGCGCGGCGGCGAGCACCGCCATCAGACCGACCGCCCCGTCGCCGACGACCGCGACGGTCTTGCCCGGCCCCGCCTCGGCGGCGACCGCGGCGTACCACCCGGTGCCGAGCACGTCGGAGGCGGCCAGCAGGGCGGGGACCAGCTCCGGGTCGGGCTGCCCCGGGGTGGCGACCAGAGTGCCGTCGGCCAGCGGGATCCGGGCCTTCTCCGCCTGGGTGCCGATCCCCGCGTGGACGAAATCGGCGTGCACGCACTTGGACTGGAAGCCGCCCGGCAGATCTCGCAGGCACCTGCGCAAGCGCGGCATCCGAGCGGTGATCCCCGTCCCGGCCGACCAACAGGGTCACCGACTCCGTCGCGGCAGCCGAGGCGGCAGACCACCGGCCTTCGATCGTGACGCCTGCAAGCAGCGCAGGACCGTCGAGGGGTGCATCGACCGCTTGAAGCAGTGGCGGGGTATCGCCACCCGCTACGAGAAGACCGCCACCATCTACCTCGCCGGACTCCACATCGCAGGCATCTTCCTCTGGTCCGCCCGGTGATCCGATGGGCACTACGATCTGGCGATCTCTTGCCGGAGCTGTTGGGTAAAGCGACGCAGGAGGTCCACCGTCTCTCGGAATTCGGCCCGGCGGTCGTCCCTGCCGTCGGTGGGCCTGGTGCTCCAGACCCGATGCGCGAGAGCATCGGCGAGATCGACCGTGTCGCTGGCACAGAGCAGGTAGAGAGCTGATCGTGCTTCCTGCATCTGGTTCGCCAACTCGTTGGCTCCGGGGCCATCGTCACTCAGCTGTGTTTCCTTCAGGCAGTCCAGTAGCTGAACTACGGCCGTGTTGAAGCCGACCCCGGCTTTGAGCTTCTGCTCGCGGAGCCACATGCGGTCCTGTCGGCGCGCGCTGAACCACGAACCGAACACCGCCCCTATGAGGCCGATAGCGGCCCCGATGGCCACGGACAGGATGTTCTCCACGGTCAGCTCCCCCCCCCCGACATACAGCGCCGCCAGGCTACAGAAGCCGCCCGAGGCGCCGCACTCGACGAGTGCCCTCACATGCCAAGGGTTCGGTGATCCGAACGAAACGGCCTAGGTCTCCCCACCGGTGGCACACCGCATCGCCTGACGCTGCCGGGTTGAGCGCGAGTACCCCCGCGCAGTTGAGTACGCGTACTCACGAAGCGGCGACCGCCTGCTCGCAGACTTGCGGCATGACAGCAACCCCCGCCCTGACCAGCACGGACACCCGCACCCCGCGCCGCCCGCGGCCGCAGTCCGTGCTCGCGATGACAGTCCTCGCCGCGCTGGCGCTCGCCGCCTGCGGCACCGAGGAGACGAGCGCCGGCGGGGCGCAGGGCAGCCCCGCCGACATGGCCGGGCTGCGGTCCGACGCGGCCTTCGTGAAGATGCTGGGTGACGTCGCGCGGGAGTGTCCCGCGAGTGCCGCGCCCGAGGGGCCGCCGAGCGGTCCGGCGCAGCCGTTGCCGCCCGGCGAGACGGCGCCGAGCGACGCGATGGAGCCGGTCGCTCCCACGGCGGGGCCGGAGGTGGAGCTGAACGCCCGTGACCGGTGTGCGAGCAACCTCCACGAAGAGCGCATAACCCAGGCGCTGCGGGACCTGGCCGATCCCACCCCCGCCGAGGTCAGGACGGTCCTGAACGGCCTCGGGTACATCGACGGGCGCATCCACGGCCTCGAACGGTCCGGTACGACCACGCGCTTCTTCCTCGACCTGCGGGACCGGGGCGGACGGCTCTGCCTGGACGGCTCGGCGGCCGGCGAGGACACCGTCGTCGACAAGTGCGTGGCTCCCGCGACCGGCCCGTTCGAGGCCCAGGGGCGCGAGGGGTGACGACCGGCGTGACCTCGCCGTACGCGACTTTGTCCTGAGAGTGGAAAAAGAGAGGACACTTAGCTCATAAGTTCTTCTCAGTTCAGCGAATCGCTGCTACGTTCCTTCCCAGAAGCCGGACGACCCCGCCGACGAAGGCGGGGGCCCGGATCCCCAGCGATGGGAGAGGGAGGGTTTCATGAGACGCATGACTGCTCGACCTGAGAACGCGCACCAGGCGCGGCTGCTCCGTCTGCTGCGTGCCAGCGGCGCCAACTCCCGGGCCCAGCTGGGCGATCTGGTGGACCTGTCGCGTTCGAAGCTGGCTGTCGAGGTGGACCGGCTCCTGGAGACGGGGCTGGTCGTCGCGGACGGACTCGCCCCCTCGCGGGGCGGCCGGCGCTCGCACAACATCCGGCTGTCGCCGACGCTGCGTTTCCTCGGTGTCGACATCGGCGCCACGTCGATCGACGTCGCCGTGACGAACGCGGAGCTCGAGGTGCTGGGGCAGCTGAACCAGCCGATGGACGTCCGCGAGGGACCGGTCGCGGTCTTCGAGCAGGTGCTGTCGCTGGCCGCCAAACTCAAGGCGTCCGGTGTCGCGGAGGGTTTCGACGGCGCCGGGATCGGCGTCCCGGGGCCGGTCCGCTTCCCCGAGGGCGTACCGGTCGCGCCGCCGATCATGCCGGGCTGGGACGGCTTCCCGGTACGGGAGGCGCTCAGTCAGGAACTGGGCTGTCCGGTCATGGTCGACAACGACGTGAACCTGATGGCCGTGGGGGAGCAGCACGCGGGGGTGGCGCGTTCCGTACGTGACTTCCTGTGCGTCAAGATCGGCACCGGCATCGGCTGCGGGATCGTGGTCGGCGGTGAGGTCTACCGAGGGACCACCGGCAGCGCCGGCGACATCGGTCACATCCCGGTCGAACCGGGCGGCCGCGCGTGCGCGTGCGGCAACCGGGGTTGTCTGGAAGCGCACTTCAGCGGTGCGGCGCTGGCCGCCGACGCGGAGGAGGCTGCGCGCTCGGGCCGGTCGGCCGAGCTGGCCGACCGGCTGGAGAAGGCCGGGCGTCTGACGGCCGAGGACGTGTCCGCGGCCGCGGCGGCGGGGGACAGGGTGGCTCTGGAACTGATCAGGGAAGGCGGTACACGTCTGGGGCAGGTCATCGCCGGACTCGTCAGCTTCTTCAATCCGGGACTGGTGGTGATCGGCGGTGGAGTGACCGGGCTCGGGCACACGCTGCTGGCCAGTGTCCGCACCCAGGTCTACCGGCAGTCCCTGCCGCTGGCCACCCGCAACCTGCCGATCGTGCTGGGGGAGTTGGGGCCGACCGCCGGCGTCATCGGCGCGGCACGCCTCATCAGCGACCACATCTTCTCACCGGCCTGACCCGTTCCCGATCCACATCGGACGCACACCACCCCGGATGCCCTCGCGACCCGACGGCATCGCGGCACTCCCTGGGCACGGCCGCGGCCAGCCCCGGGCGGATACCTCACGCCCCGAAGCGCCCTGAAGCGTGCCCCGACACCTCGTAACGCCGAGTAGCACGTCGATCGCCTTGACCGGCCCCGCACCGATCGTACGGCCGTCATACCGGCCCCGCGTCGCTCCCACGCCCCGGGGCGCACCTCGCAAGGGGCCTCCCAGAGCTGCCCCGTACCCGAACCACCCCGCACCCGAAGCACCCCGTCCACCCCTGCCCACTCACGGCCCGCATCCGCGGAGGGGATTCCTCATGGCACCACAACCACCCCTGCTCACCATGTCCGGCATCACCAAGTCGTTTCCCGGCGTGCGCGCCCTGGACGGTGTGGACCTCGACGTCCAGGCCGGCGAAGTCCACTGCCTGCTCGGCCAGAACGGCGCCGGCAAGTCCACCTTGATCAAAGTGCTCGCCGGAGCCCACCAGCCCGACGGCGGCGAGATCACCTGGCGGGGCGAGACCGTCACCCTCGGCTCACCGATCGCGGCCATGCGCCTCGGAATAGCCACCATCTACCAGGAACTCGACCTGATAGAGGGGCTGTCCGTCGCGGAGAACGTCTTCCTCGGACACGAACCCACGGCGGCCGGGTTCGTCGTACGCGGCTCCACCGCCCGGACGGCGACCGCGGAGTTGCTGAAGCGTCTCGGCCACCAGGAGATCGATCCCGCGCGGCTCGTCGGCGACCTGTCCGCGGCGCAGCAGCAGATCGTCTCGATGGCCCGCGCCCTGTCCCACGAGGTCCGGTTGATCGTGATGGACGAGCCGTCGGCGGCGCTCGACCCCGAGGAGGTGGACAACCTCTTCAGGACGGTGGGCGATCTGACGGCCGACGGTGTCGCCGTCATCTACATCTCCCACCGCCTCGAGGAGATCCGGCGCATCGGGGACCGGGTCACGGTCCTGAAGGAGGGCCGGTCGGTCGCCGGAGGTCTGCCCGCCAAGTCGACGCCCACCCATGAGGTCGTGTCCCTGATGACCGGGCGCAACGTGGAGTACGTCTTCCCCGAGCGCCCCGAGGCGGGGTTCACCGAGGGCCGGGAGCCCGTGCTCAAGGTGGAAGGGCTCAGCAGGCGAGGGGAGTTCGCGCCCGTCGACCTCGAACTGCGGCCCGGTGAGATCGTCGGCCTGGCCGGGCTCGTCGGGTCCGGGCGCAGCGAGATCCTGGAGACGATCTACGGGGCGCGCAAACCCGACGGCGGCCGTGTCCTCGTCGACGGCGCCCCCCTGCGTCCCGGGAGCGTCCGAGCCGCCGTCGCCGCCGGCATCGGTCTCGCGCCCGAGGAACGCAAGGCGCAGGGCCTGCTGATGCTGGAGTCCGTCAGCAGCAACGTCTCGGTCTCCACCCTCTCCCGGTTCGCCCGGCTGGGCTGGCTCGACCGGCGTGCGGAGCGGGCCGCGGCCCACCAGGCGGTCCGCGAGCTGTCCTTGCGGCCCGACAACCCCGACGCCGCCATCAGGACGCTGTCCGGCGGCAACCAGCAGAAGGCGGTCCTCGCCCGCTGGCTGCTGCGCGGCTGCAAGGTACTGCTGCTGGACGAGCCGACCAGGGGTGTCGACATCGGCGCCCGGGCGGAGCTCTACGCAGTCGTCCGCCGGCTGGCCGACGAAGGCCTGGCCGTACTCCTCGTGTCCAGTGAGGTGCCCGAGGTCCTGGGCCTCGCCGACCGGGTGCTGGTGCTCCGCGAAGGCGACGTCGTCCACACGGCGGACGCCCGGGAGCTCGACGAGCACCGCGTACTCGATCTCGTGATGGAAGGGAGCCCGACGCCATGACACAGCCGGCCACCGCGGCGCAGAACGAAGCGCCGACGCCCGCCGCCAAGTCCGCCGGGGAGCAGGAGAGTTCACGACGAGCCGGTCTGCGGTGGGACGTGCGCACGCTGTCCCTGCTCGCGGTCCTCGCCGTACTCGTCGCGGTCGGCGGCATCACCGCACCGAACGAGTTCCTGGCGACGAGCAACCTCCAGCTCATCCTCACCCAGGCGTCCGTGATCGGCGTCGTCACCGTCGGCATGACGTTCGTCATCACCAGCGGCGGGATCGACCTGTCGGTCGGCGCGATCGTGGCCCTGGCCTCGGTCTGGGCGACGACCGTGGCCACGCAGGAGTTCGGCTTCGCAGGCATCGCCTTCACCGCCGTGATCGTCGGCGTGGGCTGCGGTCTCGTGAACGGTCTGCTGATCGCCTACGGCAGGATGGTGCCGTTCATCGCGACGCTGGCCATGCTCGCCTCCGCCCGAGGGCTGGCCCTTCAGATCACCGACGGCAGCACCCAGATCGTGAGCGTCGCCTCCGTGCTCGACCTGGGCGCCAGGGACGCCTACATCCTCGGCATCCCGCCCCTCGTGCTGATCTTCGCCGCGGTCACCGTCGTCGGCTGGCTGGTGCTGAACCGCACCACCTTCGGCCGCCGTACCGTCGCGGTCGGCGGCAACGCGGAGGCGGCACGCCTGGCCGGCATCGACGTCCGCCGCCAGCGGCTGTACCTGTACCTGCTGTCCGGCCTGTGCTGCGGTATCGCCGCGTTCATGCTGATCGTGCTCGCCGGCTCGGGCCAGAACACCAACGGCAACCTCTACGAGTTGGACGCGATCGCCGCGGCGATCATCGGCGGCACCCTGCTCAGCGGCGGGCGCGGCACCATCGTCGGCTCCGTCCTCGGTGTCCTGGTCTTCACCACGATCACCAACATCTTCGCCCTGAACAACCTCGAGACCGCCGTCCAGCAGATCGCGAAGGGCGCCATCATCGTCGCCGCCGTCCTGGTCCAGCGCCGCTCACTGCACGGCGACGGCTGACGCAGTGCCGCACACCGCCGGACGGCGGCCCCTGACACCGCCGTCCGGCACCCCCACCACCTCCACCTCACGTACACCGCCCAGTCGAAGGGTCGATCCGCCATGGCAAGAACCCCCGCCACCAGCCGCAGAGCACTGCTGTTCGGCACCGCAGCCGTATCCGCGGGCGCGCTGCTGACGGCCTGTACCAGCAACGAGCCCAAGAACCAGGAACCGGCCGCGGACAGCGCCCCGGTCGCGGACGACAAGCCGGGCAAGGCCGTCACCATCGGCTTCGCAGGCCCGCAGGCCGACCACGGCTGGCTCAACGCCATCAACGACAACGCCAAGTCGCGGGCGAAGAAGTACTCCGACGTGACCCTGGAGATCACCGAGGGTTCGAACGACACGGCCCAGCAGATCGGCCAGATCCAGACGCTGATCAACAAGAAGGTCGACGTCCTCGTCATCCTGCCGGCCGACGGCAAGGCGCTCACGCAGGTCGGCCTTCAGGCCATGCGGGCCGGCATCCCCGTCGTCAACCTGGACCGCGTCTTCGCCTCCCCGCAGGCGTACCGCTGCTGGATCGGCGGCGACAACTACGGCATGGGCCTCAACGCCGGTCACTACATAGGCGAACAGCTCAAGGGCAAGAAGAACGCCAAGGTCGTCGAACTCGCCGGCCTCGACAACCTCGAACTGACCCAGCAGCGGACCAAGGGCTTCGACGACGCCCTGAAGAACTACCCGAACATCCGCAAGGTGGCCCGCCAGGCGGCCGACTTCACGGTCGAGTCCGGCCAGGCCAAGATGGCCCAGCTCCTTCAGGCCCAGTCGAGCTTCGACGCCCTGTGGAACCACGACGACGACCAGGGCGTGGGCGCGCTGCGCGCCATCGACCAGGCCGGACGCGACGACTTCCTGATGGTCGGCGGCGCGGGCGCCAAGTCCGCGATGGACGCCATCAAGGCCGGCAACAGCGTGCTCAAGGCGACCGTCCTGTACCCGCCGACGATGGCCGCCTCCGCCATCGACCTCGCCCGTGCGCTCGGTCAGGGCAAGGGCGTCGGCGGCCTCGCCGAGTTCGAGATCCCGTCGTCGCTGACGCTCTACTCGGCCGTGGTCACCAAGGACAACGTCGACCAGTACCTGCCGACCGGCTTCATCTGACCGGCCCGGGCCGCGTGCCCCGCGCACAACAGCGACGAGTCAGTTGACACTCCGACGAGGAGGAATCCGTATGGAACAGAGGGACAGCCGGACCGCACCGCCGGTGCTCGGCGTGGGAATGGTCGGCTATGCGTTCATGGGCGCCGCCCACTCACAGGGGTGGCGCACCGTAGGGCACGCGTTCGACCTGCCGATGCGGCCCGTCCTGGCCGCGATCGCCGGCCGCGACGCGCGCGGGGTACGGGCCGCGGCCGACAAGCACGGCTGGGCCGCGGCGGAGACCGACTGGCGCGCCCTCATCGCCCGCGACGACGTGCAGCTCGTCGACATCTGCACACCGGGCGACAGCCATGCGGAGATCGCCATCGCGGCGCTGGAGGCGGGCAAGCACGTGCTGTGCGAGAAGCCGCTGGCCAATTCGGTCGCCGAAGCCGAGGCCATGGTCTCCGCGGCCGAAGCGGCCCGCTCACGCGGGCAGTTGGCCATGGTCGGCTTCAACTACCGTCGCGTCCCGGCCCTCGCCTTCGCCCGTCGGCTCATCGCGGACGGAAGGCTCGGCACCCTGCGCCACATCCGGGTCACCTACCTCCAGGACTGGCTGGTCGACCCCGACTTTCCGCTGACATGGCGTCTCCAGCGGGAGCACGCGGGCTCGGGGGCGCTCGGTGACCTCGGCGCCCACATCGTCGACCTCGCCCAGTACCTGACGGGCGACCTGCTGGTCGGCGTCTCCGCCCAGATGGAGACCTTCGTCAGGGAACGACCCCGCCTCGACGGCGCCTCCTCCGGCCTGACCGCTGCCGGCGGCACCCGGCGCGGTCCGGTCACGGTCGACGACGCGGCCGTCTTCACCGGCCGGCTCGCCTCGGGGGCGCTCGCCTCGTTCGAGGCGACCCGGATGGCGTCGGGGCGCAAGAACTCCCTGCGGCTGGAGCTCAACGGCGAGGACGGTTCGCTCGCCTTCGACCTCGAGCGGCTCAACGAGCTGTCCTTCCACGACCACCGGGAGCCCGCTGCCACGGCTGGGTTCCGCAGGATCGTCGTCACCGAGCCCGAGCACCCGTACCTGGAGGGCTGGTGGCCGCCGGGCCACGCGCTCGGCTACGAGCACACCTTCGCCCACCAGGCCCGTGACCTGGTCGAGGCCATCGCCTCCGGGGCCGACCCGACGCCGTCGTTCGCCGACGGTCTCCAGGTGCAGCGGGTGCTCGCCGCGGTGGAGGAGAGCGCCCAGAAGAACTCCGTCTACACCCCCGTCCAGGCCGTCCAGGCCGAAGTCCGGTAGAGAGCCGGCAGGAATCCGCTCGGAGGCGCCATGCCACGCCCGTTCACCCTGTTCACCGGTCAGTGGGCCGATCTGCCGCTGGAGGAGGTCTGCCGGCTGGCGGCCGAGTTCGGCTTCGACGGTCTCGAACTCGCCTGCTGGGGTGACCACTTCGAGGTCGACAAGGCCCTGGCCGACCCGTCCTACCTGGCCGGCCGGCGGGCACTGCTGGAGAAGTACGGCCTGAAGTGCTGGGCGATCTCCAACCACCTCGTCGGCCAGGCCGTCTGCGACAACCCGATCGACGAACGGCACCAGGGCATCCTGCCCGCCCGGATCTGGGGCGACGGCGAGCCGGAGGGCGTCCGGCGGCGGGCCGCCGCCGAGATCGCCGACACGGCGCGCGCCGCGGCCGCCTTCGGCGTGGACACGGTCGTCGGCTTCACCGGATCGTCCATCTGGCACCTGGTGGCGATGTTCCCGCCCGTGCCGGAGCGGATGATCGAGCGCGGCTACGAGGACTTCGCCGAGCGCTGGAACCCGGTCCTGGACGTCTTCGACGCCGAAGGGGTCCGCTTCGCCCACGAGGTCCATCCGAGCGAGATCGCCTACGACTACTGGACCACCCGACGCGCGCTGGAAGCGCTGGACCACCGGCCGGCCTTCGGCCTCAACTTCGACCCCAGCCACTTCGTCTGGCAGGACCTGGACCCGGTGGGTTTCCTCTACGACTTCCGGGACCGGATCTACCACGTGGACTGCAAGGAGGCCCGCAAGCGGCTGGACGGCCGCAACGGGCGGCTCGGCTCCCATCTGCCGTGGGGCGACCCGCGGCGCGGCTGGGACTTCGTCGCCGCCGGACACGGCGACGTGCCCTGGGAGGACGTCTTCCGCATGCTGCGCTCCATCGACTACCGGGGCCCGGTCTCCGTGGAATGGGAGGACGCCGGAATGGACCGCCTCCAAGGCGCGCCCGAGGCACTCGCCCATCTGAAGCGCTTCGACTTCGACCCGCCCTCGGCGTCCTTCGACGCCGCCTTCGGAAGCGGCGACGACTAGGGCGTGTCCCCAGAGCCCCGACCCTCGAGGCCCGGCGGAGGCAAGGACCCGCCGGGCCGGTCCGGGCTGCGCCCACGCACCTTTGTCCTGACTCTGGAGAAAGTTCGACTTTCTTCTGCGCAAGGCCTTTCGGCCATGGACGAACCGGGCTACGGTCCCGTTCCATACACCAGCCGCACACGGTGGTCCGACAGTGGTGACGCACCCTCACCGGCCGCACGGCTCACCGCTCGTTCGACCCGGACGACATCCATGCACAGCAGACGGTCGACCGCCGCCCCACATTCCGCTCGCTCACCGACGGCTCTCTCACCGCAGATTCGTTCATGCACCGCCGGTTCGATGTCGTAGCCCTCGAACCCTCCCGTTGCGCGGCAGTCGTTGACGCCGCCCCACGAGCGTGACGAAGGTCCGCCCGTCCTGATCCCCACCCCCCGCGTCGCAGGTGGCCGCCGTGGAGCGGCCACCGAAGTGAAGTCCCCTCCCCTCAGGCTCGCCGATCCTCCCGAGGCGGCGGCCGACGGGCACCCGCAGCACCGTGACGACGAAAGAGAGATCCACTGTGACCGCGTTCAACGACGAAGCCGTCACCGGCGACGCCCTGCGCCGCGTCCTCGGCGTCAGCCGCCGCAGCTTCCTCAGCACCTGCACGGCCGCCACCGCGGCGGTGCTCGCGCCTCCGGTCTTCGGCGCCGCGCCCGCCCTCGCCCAGGGCTCGTCCGAGAAGGCCGGCTCCGGCAAGGGTCGTTCCGCCCTGGTCCCGCCGGACAAGCGCGGCATCATCCTCTACACCGTCCGCGACGCGGTCGCCCGCGACCCGCTGGCCTCCGACCTGCCCTCCGGTTTCCGCGAGGTGTTCCGCCAGCTCTCGCGCTTCGGCTACCGCCAGGTGGAGTTCGCCGGCTTCGGCCAGCACGCCAACGCGCCCGGCGGCGCCGACCTGGGCACCGTCCAGGGCGCGAAGCTGCTGCGCTCCTGGCTCGACGAGTACGGACTGCGGGCCCAGGGCAGTCACGGGTTCATCCCGGCGTCCTGGCCGTTGACCGCGTCCGACCTGGACACCTTCAAGCGCTACCTGGAGATCGCCAACATCCTCGGCATGAAGCACATGGGCACCGGCGCCGACCCCACCGGCACGCCCTACCGGGCCGACTGGGACGTCGCGGCCCAGAAGTGGAACACCCTGGGCGCCATAGCCCGCCGCGAGGGCATCAAGCTCTACACGCACAACCACGACAGCGCCTACGACTTCCTGCTCGACGGCGGCCCGCTCGACGCCCAGGGGCGGCCGACCCGCAGCTCCGGCATCCGCAAGCTGGAGTACTTCCTGAAGGTGACGGACCGCAAGAACGTCTATCTGGAGCTGGACGTCTTCTGGGCCCACGTGGCCCAGTACAAGTTCCACACGTACACCGCCCACGACGGCTCGCAGCGGGAGAAGGTCTTCGACCCGGCAGCGCTCGTGGTCCGCAACACCGACCGCTTCCCGCTCTTCCACGCGAAGGACGGCGTCGTCAACCTCCAGAGCGGCCTGGGCTACGACATGGTGCCGTTCGGCACGGGCGACATCGACTACCGCAGGTTCTTCACCCGGGTGGGAGCGAAGAACTACCACAACCCCATGGTCGAGCAGGACAACGCACCGAGCACGACCGTCGCGGGCCAGTCCCTGGACTTCGCCCGGATCGGCTACGACAACCTCGCCGCCCTGCGCGCCTGCGACTGACGGAACATCAACCACCGCGCCCGCCAGACGCCTCGGCGCCGGGCGGGGGCTCCCCGGCACACCCCGAAACGGCTACCAGGGCAAACTTTCCTCGAAACCTTCGAGACTTTGTCCTTGACGAGTCGAAAGTGGGCGTCCTAGCGTCCAACTCATGTGTTCCGCCTGACTTTTCACCCGCTGGCCAGACCAGAGGAGTTCTGAGTGCGCAACAGACGGATCGTCACCCTCGTGTGGGCGGCTGCGTTGACCGCAGCCGCCGGGCTCCTGCCGCTCTCCGCAGCCCGAGCGGCACCGTCGTCGGATTCCGTACCGCCGGCCCCGTCGGCCTTCCAGAAGGTCACCCTCAACGACCGCCCGGGCGAACCCATGGCCCTGGCCGTCCTCCCCGACCGGCGGGTCCTGCACACGGCGCGCACGGGCGAGGTCCGCATCCACGACCCCAAGAGCGGCGTGAACTTCCTCGCCGCCGACATGAAGAAGAGCCCCGCCGGGCTCTACCAGCACGACGAAGAAGGCGTGCAGGGCATCGCCATCGACCCCGGCTTCGCCAAGAACCACTGGGTCTACCTCTACTACTCGCCCCGCCTCGACACCCCGATGGACGACCCCGCCACCCCGGGCGTCAACGAAGGCGACGCACCGCAGTTCGGCACACCCGCGGACTTCGCGAAGTACAAGGGGGTCACACGGCTCTCGCGCCTGCAACTCGTCGGCAACAAGCTCGACTTCGCCACGGAGCAGAAGATCATCGACGTGCCGGCCGACCGGGGCATCTGCTGCCACGTCGGCGGCAAGATCGACTTCGACCACAAGGGCAACCTCTTCCTGTCGACCGGTGACGACTCCAACCCGTTCTCCTCCGACGGCTACGCCCCCCTCGACGACCGCCCCGACCGCAACCCGGCCTACGACGCGCGGCGCACCGCGGGCAACACGGCCGACCTGCGCGGCAAGGTCCTGCGCATCAAGACCAAGCCCCACGGCGGCTACGCGATACCGGACGGCAACCTGTTCGCCCCGGGAACTCCCAAGACACGTCCCGAGATCTACGCCATGGGGCTGCGCAACCCGTTCCGCTTCGGCGTGGACGAGAAGACCGGCGAGGTCTACGTCGGCGACTACTCTCCCGACGCCAACCAGGCCAACCCCCAACGCGGTCCCGCCGGGCAGGGACGCTGGATGGTCATCGACCGTCCCGCCAACTACGGCTGGCCGTTCTGCGTGACCCAGGACATGCCCTACCAGGACTACGACTTCGCCACCCAGACCTCGACCGGCGCGTTCGACTGCGCGAAGCCGGTCAACGACTCGCGCCACAACACCGGCCGCAGCGTGCTGCCACCGGTCACGGACGCCGAGATCGTCTACGGCTACGGGGCCTCCGAGGCGTTCCCCGAGCTCGGCACGGGTGGCATCGGCCCCATGGGCGGCCCGGCCTACCGCTACGACAAGCGCAACACGGCCGAGAACCGGTGGCCCCGGTACTTCGACGGCAAGCCGCTCTTCTACGAGTGGACCCGCGACCAGATGAAGGCCATCACCCTCGGAAAGAAGAACGAGGTCCTGAAGATCGAGGACGCGATCCCCTCGATCACGACCGACGGTCCGATCGACGCCGAGTTCGGCCCGGACGGCGCGCTCTACGTCCTCGAGTACGGCACCGGATACTTCGCCGAACTGCCCGAGGCCCAGCTCTCCCGCATCGACTTCACCCGGGGGAACCGCACCCCCGAGCCCAAGGTCGCCGCGGACGTGGTCAACGGCACCAGCCCGCTGACGGTCCGGTTCTCCAGCACCGGCACCAAGGACGCCGACGGTGACGCCCTGCGCTACGCCTGGGACTTCGATGCCGACGGCACCGTCGACTCCAGGGAGGCGAACCCGACGCACACCTTCGACAAGAACGGCGTCAACGACGCCACGCTGAAGGTCACCGACAGCACGGGCCGCTCGGCCTCCGCCTCGGTCCCGGTCGTGGTCGGCAACAAGGCGCCGGTCGTCTCGCTCACCACCGACCCGGCTCCGCACGGCAGCACGCCGTTCCACTGGGGCGACCGGGTCACCTGGCAGGTCACCGTCACCGACGACCAGCCGGTGGACTGCTCCAAGGTCACCGTCTCGTTCATCCTCGGCCACGACTCGCACGGCCACCCGCTCTCGTCGAGCAACGGCTGCTCCGGATCGTTCGAGACCTTCGTGGACGGCGGTCACTCCGGCTCGGACAACCTCAAGGCGGTCTTCAACGCCACCTACACGGACTCGCCCCCGGCCGGCCTGCCGGCCCTGTCGGGCAGTGCCGAGGTCGCGCTGACACCGGCCGACTGACCCGGCGGTGACACCCAGGCGGGGCGCCCACCCGAGAACGGGGGGCGCCCCGTCGCCGCGCGGATGCGCGCACGACCTGCCGTCGGGCACGACGCTGCCTCGCCGAGCCGCACCGAACTCACGGTCTGCGGGTGGCCCGGTGCACGAACGCGGGCGGCAGGTTCGCCCACACCGCCTTCGAGCACTCCAACCGGTCGAAGCGGCAGGCGAGTTCGGCCGTGAAAGCCCGGGCGGGCGGGGTCCAGGCCGCGTGCAGGTAGGCGAAGGTGCTGAACCGGCCACCGGGCGCGAGGACTTCGGTCACGGCGTCCAGGATCCGCCGGCGCCGGTCCTGCGGCATGACCGTCCACGGCAGTCCGGAGACCACCGCGTCGACGGGCCCGTCCACGGCGGCGGCCAGCTCGGCGGCCGAACCCCGGACCACGGTCAGCCGGGTGTCGCGCCGGGTGGCCGAAAGCCGGGCGGCGAGCACGGGGTTGAGCTCGACGGCGACGAGCCGTGCGTCGGGGCCGAGCCGCGCGAGGATCGCATCGGTGAACACCCCGGTCCCCGGGCCGAGCTCGGCGACGAGCCGGGCCCGCTCCAGTCCCGCGCCCTCGGTCATCGCGTACGCCAGTCGCCGTGAACTGGGCGCTACGGCACCGGTCATGAGGGGCCGTCTGAGGAACTCCGTGGTGATCGACATGGCGGCCATGCTGGAAGCGTCCGGGGTGGCCGCACGTCGTATCCCCGGCCGGTGTGCGTACGACCGCGGGAGGACCCGGTGACACCCGCCAGGACGATGCCGGGGAGCGGACCCCGGCCGTAGCGTGAGGCGGTGCACCGGCTGATCGAGACCCTGCCCCGCCTGCGCCGCGGACATCCGTGGCTGGCGGACGTCCTGCTGGTCGTGCTGGTCGCCGTGCCCCCGGTGATCCGTCCGGAGCCGGGCTGGCGACCGGTCCAGGTGCAGGCGGTCGTGTACGCCGCCCTCGTGCTTCCCCTGCTGTGGCGCCGCCGCCGGCCGGTCCTCGTCGCGGCCCTGGTGACGGCCGCGTTCTGGGCGCAGTACCTCGGACACGTGTGGGGACAGGAACCGGGACGCGGCGCCGTGGCCCTGGCCGCGGTCCTCGCCACCCTCACGGTGCGCGGGCTGCGTCGCGCCGCCGCGCTGACCGTGCTCGGCGCCGCCGGGTGCGTCGTGCTGTGGATCCCCGCCTGGCAGCGCGACCACGGGGGTCCGGGAGCCCGCGGCGCCTGGCTCACCCCGCTCGCCGTGGGGCTTCTGCTGGCCGGGGCCTGGCTGTTCGGCGCGTACGTCCGCGCCCGGCGCGCCTACATCGCCGAGTTCGAGCACCGGGCCGCCCTCGCCGAATCACAGCGTCTCGCGCTGGCCCGCGTCGCCGTGGCCGAGGAGCGGGTACGCATCGCCCGCGAGATCCACGACGTCCTCGCTCACGGCGTGAGCGTGATGGTGCTCAACGCCGAGGGCGGCAGGCTGATGCGGCACACCGACCCCACGGTCGTCGACCGCACCTTCGACGTCATCAGCGCCACCGGCCGGGAAGCCCTCGACGAACTGCGCCGCCTGCTGGAGGTACTGCGCACCCCCGACACGGACGCCCCGGTCGGCGGCCCCGCTTCGGAACAGGGCGGGACGGGTGAGTCCCTCGCGGCGGATCTGCGGCGGCTGCTCGCACGCCTCGACACCACCGCCACGCGCACCCGGCTGGATCTCCACGGAGATCGTGACGGCCTTCCGGCGGACCTCACCGCGCAGATCTACCGGATCGTGCAGGAGGCCCTCACCAACGTCGTCAAGCACGCACCCCCGGACACCACGATCCACGTGCGGGTCGACACCGGCACCGAGGGCCGGGGACGGCTGGTACGCATCCAGGTGGAGAACTCGCCCGGAGCCGGAGCCGGAGCCGGAGGCGGAGCCTGCGCGGAAGCCGTCCCCGAGCAACCCGCACCGCTTCTGTCCCGCGGTCACGGACTCACCGGCATGCGCGAACGCGCCGCCCTGTACGGCGGGAGCGTCGACGCCGGCCCCGCACCCGGCGGGGGCTACCGGGTCACCGCCGTCCTGCGCCCCGAGGCCGAGCCCGCCGCGGTGACCCCGTGACCGGCCCGTCCACCCCGGCTCCCGCCCCGCCGCCGTCGCGGGTGCTGATCTGCGACGACCAGGAGCTGATCCGGATGGGACTGCGCATGGTCGTCGACAGCCAGCCCGACCTCACGGTGGTGGGCGAGGCCGCCGACGGGAACGCGGCGATCAGGGGCGTGGCCGACCTGGAGCCGGACCTCGTCCTGATGGACGTACGCATGCCCGGCCGGGACGGGCTCGCCGCGACCGAACACCTCTGCGCCCGGCCGCGGGCACCCCGCATCCTCGTCGTCACCACCTTCGACCTGGACGAGTACGCCTACGCGGCCCTGCGCGCCGGCGCGAACGGCTTCCTCGTCAAGGACGCCCCCGCCGAGGAGATCCTGGTGACCGTCCGCGCGGTCCTCCGGGGCGAGGTCATGGTCGCCCCCTCCCTCACCCGGCGCCTGGTCGAACGCTTCGTCCGGCAGGCCCCCGCCGTCGCCGGCGCCCAGCGAAGCCGGCTGGCCGCGCTCACCGACCGGGAACGGGACGTCCTCGCCCTGGTCGCCCGGGGGCTGGCCAACGGCGAGGTGGCCGAGCGGCTCTTCGTGGGCGAGACGACCGTCAAGACCCACCTCGGCCGCATCCTGGCCAAACTGGGCCTGCGCGACCGTGTCCACGCGGTGATCTTCGCCTACGAGAGCGGGCTGATCCGGGTCGGCGACTGAACGACGACGGCCACGGCACCTGGAGGCGCCACCCCTGAAACCCCGTGATGTTCTCCGCTGCGAGTTCCTCGTCGGACAGCCCTCCGCGCGGAAGGAACCCGGCACTGCGCACGAGGACGTAGTCGTCGACGACGCCGTCGTAGCCCGATGGCCGCCACAGCACTGCGCCGAGGGGGCTGTAGCGCTCTGCGCCCGAACCCGCACATACCGTTGAACCCTTCCGTCGAGCCTCGGAAGATGGTGGCGAGCGGATGGCGCGCGGGTCGGTCGTCCGGGGGCCCGGGGGAACGGGGGAGTGCGGTGCCGGCAATCAGTGACGCGGTCGTGAGTGGTGTGCGGTGAGGAACCGTCTACAGGTCGTGCTCCAGATCATGTTGGCGCTGGTCGCCTGCTTGCTGGGGATCGCCACCAACTACGCGACCAGCACGGACCACGCTCCCTGGGTGCTGGAGGAGATTCAGCGGTTCTCCGTTCCTGCCATCGGGCTGCTGGTCGTGGCCCTGGTGGCGGGACAGGTCGTCGTCTATCGGCTGGAGAATCCCGCTCCGCCCCGTAGCGTGTGGCCGCGTGAGCGGATTCCTTACCCGGGACTCGACGCGTTCGACGAGGACGCGGCCCCGGTCTACTTCGGCCGGGAGACCCAGGTCGCCGAGCTGACACGCAGGCTGCACGCCACAGCCACCTGCCCCGCGGATCGGTTCCTGTTGCTGGTCGGAGCGTCGGGGAGCGGGAAGTCCTCACTGGTCAGGGCTGGGGTGATGCCCCGGCTCCGGCAAGGCCGCTGGACCGTCGTCCCGGCCTTCGCCCCAGGGCCCAACCCCCTGGCCGCCCTCGCCGGCGCGCTGGCCGCCGTCGGCGACGGACAGGAACCGGCAAGCGCCGTGCTGCGCAGGCTGCGCCTCGGGCCCGCTGCGCTGAAAGCCGAGCTTTCGCGGCTGCGGGGCGGCCGGTTCCGGCGGATACTCCTCGTGGTGGACCAGTTCGAAGAGGTTGTCACCCTGGCCGGTGAGCGCGAACGCGCTCAGTTCCTCGCAGCGCTGCGTACCTGTGTGGAACAGGATCCCGCGGTCCGAGTGCTGGTCACTCTCCGGGTGGATCTGCTCGGTCGGCTCCTCGGCACCGGACAGGCGGAACTCTTCCAGCACCCGGTCGCCATCGGCACGTTGGACAGAACGCAGCTCGCCCGAGTCGTGGAGCGGCCCGGAGCCCTCGTCGACCTCCGCTTCGCGTCGGGGGTGGTCGAATCGATCGTGAGCGAGACCGGGACCGACGACGCCCTGCCGCTGCTCGCCTACCTGCTCCAGGAGTTGTACTTCGCCTCCGGACCTGGTGGCACGGTGACCGAAGAGCTGTACCGGGGGCTCGGCGGCGTACCTGGCGCCCTCGCGCGGCAGGTGGACAACACCGTGGCCGCGCTGGGCACGCACGTGGGCATCGACTTCGTCCTTCGTGCCCTGCTCAGGTTCGTCACCGTCGAGGGCCAGGAGGTGGCCCGTCGCCGTGTGCCGCTGTCGGAGCTCGGGGAACGGGACCGCGTTGTCGTCGATGCCTTCGTCGAGGCGCGACTGCTGCGCACCGATGCCGCGGGAGGGAGCCCGGTAGGCGGCGAGCCCTATGTGCAGGTCACGCACGAGGCACTCTTCCGCCAATGGGCCCCGCTCAGGCAGGAGGTCGAGGCACGGGCCGAGCGACTTCGCGAACGCGCCGAACTGGAGCGGTGGGCGGCCGACTGGGAGCGGGCCGGATGCAGCGACGACTACCTCCTTGCCGGAGAACGCCTCGCTGCTGCTCGGCGCTGGCTGGAAGCCCTGGAGGAATCCGGGCAGGCGTCCGCACCCGCCCGCGCGCTCGTCGAGTCCTCGCTGCGTCACGACCTGACCTTTCTGAGCCGGGTGTCCGACAGCATCGGACGTCATGTTCTGCTGAGCCCGGAGAGCGAACCGGAGCGCTCCCTGCTGCTCGCCCTCGCCGCGCTCGACGAATGCACCCCCACGCCCTCGGCCCGGCGTGGACTGATGGCAGCGCTGGCGGCGAGCCACCTGCGGGCCCGTCTCGACGGACACACGGACACGGTTCGGCGCATCGCCTGGTCCCCCGACGGCAGATTCCTGGCCACGGCGTCCAGGGACGGTACTGCCCGCATCTATGACGCCCGATCCGGGCGCACCGTGCTGGTGCTCTCGTGTGACGAGGTCGTGGTCGAGTGCGTCGCCTGGTCGCCCGACTCGGGCAAGGTGGCAACGGTCGGCCGCGACCGTGTCGTACGGATCTGGGATGCCGTGTCCGGGGAACCGACCCGGCTGCTCACCGGCGCGGGGGACCTCACCAGGCATGTCGCCTGGTCGCCGGACGGTCGGCACGTCGCGGCGAGCTCCAAGGACCGGACCGTACGGGTCTGGGAGACCGGTACAGGGCTGCTGGTGCGCGAGCTGCACGGGCACCGTGACGATGTCTGGGGCGTGGCCTGGTCGCCGGACGGCAACCGCCTTGCTTCCGCGTCCCACGATCAGACCGCGATGGTGTGGGAACTGGCCACCGGGACGGCGGTCACCACGCTCACCGGACACTCGGACTTCGTCGAGTGCGTCACGTGGTCACCGGACGGACGGCAGGTGGCCACCGGCTCCGGCGACCACACGGTCCGGATCTGGGACGCGGCGAGCGGCGACCTGCGCCTGTTGTTGCGAGGACATACCGACTATGTGTGGAACGTCGCCTGGTCGCCGGACGGGCGGATGCTGGCCAGCGTCTCCTCCGACCGCACCGTGCGTATCGTCGGCGTCGAGGACGCCGAGGTTCTGGCCGTGCTGCGCGGTCACGCCGACACCGTCTGGGGTGTGACCTGGTCACCCTGCGGCACCATGCTCGCCACCAGTTCCACCGACCGCACCGGCATGGTGTGGGACCTGCGACCACGGGGCGCCGAGCTGGTCATGGCCGCCGGACACCAGGGTTCGGTGAACCAGGCCGTGTGGTCCGGGGACGGAACCCGCTTCGCCACCGCTTCGGACGACGGCACCGTACGGATGTGGGACGCGGCCACCGGAGTACCGGCAGGACAGGTGATCGAGGTGGAGGACCGGGTCTGGGCCGTCGCCTGGACCCCGCGCGGGGAACGACTCGCGTTCGGCACGAACGACGGCCTGTTCCGCATCACCGACGGTCATGGTGGCACGCTCTTCGAACGACAGGGCGAGGTCGTCAAAGGCTGCGCCTGGTCCCCGAACGGCACACGGATCGCCACCGGCGGTCACGACTGGGCCGTGAGCATCCGATCCACGGCGGACGGGGCGGGGCTGCTGAAACTGACGGGACACCAGGACTGGGTGGGCCGTGTGGCCTGGTCACCGAGCGGACACCTGCTCGCGAGCTGTTCCGACGACCGCACGTGCACACTCTGGGACGTCGGGGAGGGGCAGCAATACACCGTGCTGCGGGGCCACGACAACTACGTGGCGGACACGGCCTGGTCCCCGGACGGGGCAAGGATCGCCACCGCCTCCGGCGACTGGACCGCCGCCGTCTGGGACGTCACGACAGGACGGCGCATCGAGGTCCTGAAGGGGCACGAGGGACGACTCCGCGCCGTCGCATGGTCACCGGACGGCCTGCACATCGCCACAGGTGCCGACGACCGCACCGTACGGGTCTGGTCCGCCGCCACCTTCGAGGAGATCGCCGTCATCGGGGTGCATCAGGAAAAGGTGACCTCTGTCGCCTGGTCCCCCGACGGCACACGGCTGCTCACCGGATCGGCCGACGGGACGGCGCGCGTGTGGCGGGCGGACCCCGACCACGACCGGATGGAGGCGATCGCCCGAGGAAGGGTCTTCCGCACCCTCACCCAGGAAGAACGACGACAGCACCTCCTGCCACTCGATCCCGCGTGATCGTGGGATCGGTCGAGACCTTCGCGCCCTTGGCTGTTCCATGGCCCGTGGTTGTACCGGTCGTCGCCCAGATTTTGCACGGGATCACATGGGTCACTCGCGTCTCGCCGTGTGACGATGAAGGGACACAAGGGCTCCCGTGAAAGGGGGCTGGCCCACGATGCGCCTCTTCACACTGCGGATCGACGGCGCGGCCGCTCACATCGTCGTGCACGGAGAGATCGACTTCGACACACTGCCCATGCTGCGTGCCGCTGCCGCCGACCTGCCGCCGGATGTGACAGAGCTGGTCTGGGACCTGCACGACGCCCGCTTCATGGACGTCGCAGGCCTCCACCTGCTCTTCGAGCAGCCGCCGCGACCGGGCCCGGCCCGCAAGACGACGGTGATCAACCTCGCGCCCCAGCCGCTGCGACTGCTTCTCCTCGCCACCGAGGTCAACCCCGACCTCGAACTCGCCTGCCTGCTGTCCGATGTCCTCCCGGCCACCCTGGCCGACGACTGACAGCCGTCCGACGGCACGCCGACCGGCCCGCTGCACAGCCCACAGACCACAGATCACAGCCCACCATGCCGTCCCCCCGTCGGGGAGTCGGAGCGCGGGCAGGTCGACGGTTCGGACGACGCCGGTGTGCGGGTCGACCCGTTGGTCGCCCCCTGTCAGGCGCCGCCGGTCCGGTCCGGCAACGTGCCGGTGCGTGCCAGGTCCGCGTACCACCGTGCGCTGGACTTGGGGATGCGCTTGCCGGTCGGGTAGTCCACGTAGACGGCGCCGAAGCGCTTGCTGTAGCCGTAGCCCCATTCGAAGTTGTCCAGCAGGGACCACAGGAAGTAGCCCCGCACGTCGGCGCCGGCGACGATCGCCCGCTGCACGGCCGAGAGGTGGCCGTGGAGGTACGCGATGCGTTCGGGGTCGGCCACCTCGCCTTCCGGGTTGACGTAGTCGTCGAACGCGGCCCCGTTCTCGGTGATCATCAAAGGCATCGCGGGGAAGTCCTTGGTGAGCCGCATCAGCAGGTCGTACAGACCACTGGGGTCCACCGCCCAGCCCATAGCGGTGGTGGTGCCCGGCGGACGGTGGAAGGTGACCCGATCGGCGCCCGGCCAGGGGCTGTGATCGCTCATCCCGTGGCCGTCGGAACCGTGGCCGGCCTCGCCGATGGCGGCGGAGACGAGTGTGGGTGTGTAGTAGTTGACCCCCAGGAAGTCCAGCGGCTGGTGGATCGTCGCGGTGTCACCGCTGTGCACGAAGGACCAGTCGGTCAGACCTGCCGTGTCCTGGAAGAGATCCTGCGGGTATTCGCCCTCCAGCACAGGGCCGGTGAAGACGCGGTTGGCCAGCGCGTCGATCCGGCGAGCCGCTTCCAGGTCCTCGGGAGTCTCGGACAGTGCTCGGATGTGGTGGAGGTTGAGCGTGATGGACGTCCGTGCGTGCGAGGGCAGTTCGGCGCGCAGCGCCTGAACGGCCTTGCCATGGGCGAGGTTGAGGTGGTGCGCCGCGCGCAGGGCCGCGACCGGGTCGGTGCGCCCGGGAGCGTGGACCCCCGATCCGTATCCGAGGAAGGCACTGCACCAGGGCTCGTTGAGGGTGGTCCAGGTCTTGACCCGGTCTCCCAGCGCACGGGCCGCGAGAGTCGCGTAGTCGGCGAACCGGTCGGTGGTGATGCGCTCCGGCCAGCCGCCGGCGTTCTCCAGCTCCTGCGGCAGGTCCCAGTGGTAGAGCGTGACGACCGGTTCGATGCCCTCTTCCAGCAGTGCGTCGGTCAACGCCCGGTAGAAGTCGAGCCCCTTCTGCACGGCCGGGCCGCGGCCGGTGGGCTGCACCCGCGGCCAGGACAGGGAGAACCGGTAGGCGCTCACGCCGAGGGCGGCCATGATCGAGACGTCCTCGCGCCAGCGGTGGTAATGGTCGGTGGCCACGTCACCGGTGTCGCCGTTGCGCACCCTGCCGGGCGTGTGCGAGTAGACGTCCCAGATGGAGGGGGTGCGTCCGTCGACGGAGGCGGCGCCTTCGATCTGGTAAGCGGCGGTTGCCGTGCCCCAAGTGAACCCCTGAGGGAAGCTGAGGGCGTCGGTGGTCTTCGGGGCGGGCGCGACACGTCGGGTACCGGTGGTCACGTGAGTCCTTCCAGATGCGGTTCGGGGTGCGAGGGGTCGGAGCGGGTGGCGGCCGTCGGCGGGGCACGGCACGCAGGGCACGGCGGGGCACTCATCCCTTGACCGCTCCCTGCATGATTCCGCCGACGATCTGACGGCCGAAGACGATGAACATGACGAGCAGGGGGAGCGTGCCGAGCAGGGCGCCCGCCATGATCAGCGACTGGTCGCGTACGTATCCCGCGCTCAGCTGGGTGAGCGCGACGGGCACCGTCGGGTTGGACATGTCGAGGACGATGAACGGCCAGAAGAAGTCGTTCCAGGCGTGCACGAACGTGATCATGAACAGGACGGCCATGGGCGGCCGCGCGATCGGCAGCACGATGCTCCAGAAGATGCGCAGGGAGTGCGCACCGTCCACCCGTCCGGCCTCGACGAGTTCGTCGGGCAGCGCCTCGCTCAGGTACTGCCGCATGAAGAACACCCCGACGGCGCTGACGAGCGTGGGGAAGATGACAGCGGGCAGCTGCTGTCCCCAGCCCAGTTCCGTCATCATCATGAACAGCGGAACGACGCCCAGTTGAGGCGGCACCAGCATCGTGCCGATCACGAGCATGAGCAGGATGTTGCGGCCCTTGAAGCGGAGTTTCGCGAAGGCGAAGCCGGCGAGGGTGGCGAACAGCACCGTGGACAGGGCGATCACGCCGGCGACGATCAGGCTGTTGAGCATGGCCTTGCCCAGTGCGGCGTCCTGCCAGGCCTTGCCGAGGTTCTCCAGGAGATGAGGCCCCGGCAGGAACGGGGGAGGTGTCTGGGTGACGCGCGTGTTGTCGGTCGAAGCCGCCACCATCGTCCAGTACAGCGGGAAGAGCGAGAACAGGGCCGCGATCCCCAGCAGGATGTAGGCGACGGGACCCGCGTGGTGCTGGCGTCCGGCGCCCGGGTGCCGGAACAGCTGACGGCCGCGGCCGCCTGGGGTCGCGCTCTTCCGGCTCTTCTTCTGTACGCTCCCGGGGCGCGCGTCCGTCGCCCGGACCGGGATGCTGTCTGTGGTCATGGGGATCTCCCGGTCAGGCCCTGCGCGCCAGGACGCGCTTGACGACTTGCTGGACGGCGAACACGACGATGAGCAGCAGGAACATCGCCCAGGCGACCGTGGCGGCCCGGCCCATCTGGTAGTTCTTCCAGCCCTCCTCGTACAGCAGCAGTCCCAGCGTCTGGTACTGGTTGTCCGCCCCTCCGGTGACGCCGTTGGGGCCCTGGCCGAAGATCAGGGGCTCACCGAAGAGCTGCGTGGCACCGATCGTGGACAGGACGATGGTGAACACGATGGTCGCGCGGATGCCGGGCACGGTGACCATGAGGAACTGCTGCCATCGCGAAGCGCCGTCGAGGGCCGCGGCCTCGTAGCGGTCGCGCGGGACGGCCTGCATCGCCGCCAGGTAGAGCAGGGCGTTGTAGCCGGTCCAGCGCCAGATGACGATCGTGGAAATGGCGGTCTGCGCGGCCCACTTGCTGTTGTCCCAGTCGATGTTGTCGACGCCGACCAGGCTCAGCATCCAGTTGATCATGCCGAAGTCGCGCTCGAAGAGCATCGTGAACACCAGGGCCGCGGCGCCCACCGATGTGGCGTACGGCGTCAGGACGGCGACGCGGAAGAAGGTCGAGCCCCGCAGGCGGTAGTTGAGCAGGTGCGCCAGCCCGAGCGCCATCAACAGCTGCGGCACGGTCGACAGGACGCCGATCGTGAACGTGTTGAGCAGCGCGTTCCAGAAACGGTCGTCGTCCCACAGGGCCGTGTAGTTGTCGAAGCCCACCCACTCCATGAGGTTCAGGGTCGACAGCTCGACGCGGTGCAGGGAGATCCACGAGGTGTAGATGAGCGGGTAGAAGCTGAAGGCGGCGAAGACGACGAAGAACGGGGCGACGAACGCGTACGGCGCGACGCGTACGTCGAGGCGGTGCAGCAGCGTACTGCGCCGCTGATCTTCTGTGCCGCTGCCCGACCCGGCCGGGTGAGCGGCGCCGGGCGCACCGTCTGGGGGTGTCGAGGTGGAGATGGCCACCGGAAGGCGTCCTTCCTGGAGGGTGACGGGGTGGGCAGCCGCCCGGCGGCCCGCCGGGGGCCGTGCGGGGAACGCCGGGCGGCTGCGGAGGTGGGCGAAGGGGCCCGAGGTCAGCCGACGGCCTTCTCGATGCGCTTGTCCGTGGTCTCCCATGCCTCGTTCGGGCTCTTGTTCTGCGCCTCGATCAAGGTCAGGCCCTGCGAGAAGATGTCCTTGATGGTGCCGTCCTTGCGGCCGAGCACCTGCTCGTCGGGGATCTCCTGGGCCGCGGCGCTGAAGATCTTCCCGATGGGCGCGCCGCTGAAGTAGTCCGACGTGGCATCGACCACTTCGGGCATCCCCAGAGCGGTCTTGGACGAGGGGAAGTTGCCGATCTTCTCGAAGAGGTAGGCCTGCTGCTCAGGGGCGGTGAGCCAGGCGACGAGCTCCTGCGCCTCCTTGCTGACGGGGCTCTTCTCCATCACGCCGAGGAACGATCCGCCCCAGTTGGCGCCCTTCGGCGCCTTGGCGACGTCCCACTTGCCCTTGTTCGCGGGGCCCGCCTTCTCGCTGATGTGCGCGAGCATCCACGCCGGGCAGACGGTGCTGGCGAAGGTGCTGTTGGCCAGGCCGGGGTCCCAGCCGGGCTGGAACTGGCGGAGCTTGGCGGTCAGACCCGACGTGGCCGCCTCCGAGGCCAGCTTCCACGCGCCCTTCACCACCGGGTTGGTGGCGTAGATCAGCTCGCCCTGCTTGTCGTAGAACTGCTGGGAGTTTCCGTAGATCATGGCGTTGAACAGCCCGCTGGAGCTGTCCATGAAGGCGACCTTGTCGTCCTTCGAGTTCTGCTTGAACCGCTTGCCCGCGGCGACGTACTTCGACCAGTCGCCCTCCCACAGCTTCGCGACCTCGCCGCGTTCGGTGGGCAGGCCGGCCTGCTCGAACAGGTCCTTGCGGTAGCAGACCGCCATCGGGCCGATGTCGGTCCCCAGGCCGATGACCTTCTTGTCCTTGGTGGTGACCTGGCTCTGCTTCCACGGCAGGAAGTGGTCCGTCCCGGCCAGGCCGGCCAGATCCACGAACTTGTCCTGCTGGGTGTCCGACAGTTCCTTGGCCCGACCAATTTCTATGCCCTGGATGTCTTTCAGTCCGCTCCCGGCGGCCAGATGAGTCTGAAGGGCGGTGTAGTAGGTCTGTTCGTCACCGGCGACGTCCGCCTTGATGACGATGTTCGGGTGTTCCTTCATGTACTTGTCGAGGAGGCCGGTCTCCTTGAAGCCCATGACGCCGAACAGCCCCATGGTGATGGTGACCTTGCCGTCCTTCTTCCCGCCGCCGGTCCCTCCGCTGTCGCTGCCCCCACAGCCCGCGACCAGACCGAAAGCCGACACAGCTGCTACCGCGGCCATGGCTCGTGTAGGTAACTTCCTTCGGTCCTTGCCCATTTCGTCCTCCTAGCGGCGGCGCTGACGCACCGGAGTTCGAGCCCCACGGTCCGCTCCGTAGGTGCCGATTTGTCCTAGTGGGCACGTTCCCAAACAGCGATGGGAACGTGCCCATTCAGAGGCCCGAAGCGTGGCCGCCGCGAAAGACTCCTGTCAAGAAGTTGAGCAACTTCGGTGCCGGAGAATGTCGCACCCCCGACCCGGACCCCGGCGGGCGTTCTCGGGCGGTCTGGCACAATGCGCTGGTGGAAGCCGTTCGGGCACCGCGCGAGCGAGGAGGCGACATGGGGGGCACGCAACGCCCGACCATCAAGACCGTGGCCGCGCGCGCCGGTGTCGGACGCACCACGGTTTCACGAGTCGTCAACGGCTCGGACCTCGTCAGCGACAAGGCCAAGGCCGCCGTGCTCGCCGCCATCGCCGAGCTGAACTACGTCCCGAACTCGGTTGCCCGGGGGCTCGTGACGAACCGGACGAACTCCGTGGCCCTGGTGATTCCCGAGTCCGAGAGCAGACTCGGTTCCGAGCCCTACTTCTCGGCGGTCATCCGCGGGGTCAGCACCGCCCTCGCCACCACCCGGACACAGCTCCAACTGGTGCTCGTGCGCGACCAGGCCGAGCGGGACCAGCTCACCGAGTCGGTGGCGGAGCGGCGTGTCGACGGAGTACTCCTGGTCTCGGTGCACGAGCACGACCCGCTGCCCGGCCTGTTGGAGGACATGGGCCTGCCCACGGTGCTCGCCGGGCGCCGCTCCCGCGCCGAGTCGCTCAGCCACGTGCACTCCGACAACGCCGGTGGCGCCGCAGCGGCCGTCACGCATCTGCTCGCACGAGGGCGGCGGACGATCGCCACGATCACCGGCCCCCTCGACATGGACGTGTCGCGCAGCCGGTTGCAGGGGTGGCGCGCGGCACTGGAGGAGGCGGGCCACGAAATCCCCGAGCACCTCGTTGCGTCGGGCGACTTCACCGAGGAGGGCGGACAGGCCGCGATTCGTTCACTCCTTGGACGAGTCCCCGCGCTCGACGCCGTGTTCGTCGCCTCGGACGTCATGGCGGCGGGGGCGCTGGCGGAGCTGCGCCGGCAGGGGCGCCGTGTCCCCGACGACGTGGCGGTGGTCGGATTCGACGACTCCATCATCGCCCGGCACACGAATCCGTCGCTGACCAGCGTGCGTCAGCCCGTCGAGGAGATCGGCACCACGATCGCCCGCATCCTCCTGGAGGAGATCGCCGATCCCCAGGGGCCGCGTCAGCACGTCGTCCTTCCCACCGAACTCGTGGTGCGCGAATCGTCATGAGCCCGCCGGGCAGGGGCCGGACCGAGCGCGGCGCGGTCACCCGGCGGGCAGGCTGACCACGAAGCGTGCCCCGGGAGTGTGCACGGGGTCGTACGTCACCTCGCCGCCGGCGGAGCGGGCCAGGCGTCGCGCCAGCGGCAGTCCCAGGCCCGCGCCACCGTGTCCGTCCCCGGGATCCGCGCGCCGCCCGGGCTCGAAGAGCTGCCCGGCGAACGGCCGAGGTACGCCGGGGCCGTCGTCGAGGACGTCGATGCGCACGCCGTCGGGCGCACGGTAGGCGCGGACGGCCACCTGGGAGCGGGCGTAGCGGCAGGCGTTGGCCAGGAGCGGGCTGACGATCCGCTCGAGGAGGGCGGGCGGGACTCCGGCCTCCAGAGGCGGGCCGTCGGCGGCGACCGTCAAGTGATCCGGCGCGTCGAGGACTTCGGTGAGGCGACGCAGGGTCGGGAGGATCTCGGCGGTGCCGGGAGCGGTGAGGGCGCCGCCGCGGGCGTCGTCGAGGAGGGTGTCGCAGATGGTCCGCATGGACTGGGCGGCCTCCGCGACGGCCCGGTGGACGGCGCGGATCTCGTCGGCGGTGCGCGGGCGGGTCTGCCACCAGTCGAGTTCGGCGACGATCCGGCTCAGGGGCGTCCGCAGCTCGTGCGAGAGTTCGCCGGTGAGCTGCCGCTCGTGGCGCAGGAGGGTGCGGATGCGGTCCAGCAGGGCGTCCAACGAGGTACCGAGCCGCGCGAGTTCGGCGGGGTGCCGCGTACGGCCGAAGCGTTCTACGGAGGCGACGGCGCTCCAGTGGGTCGCCTGGTCGGTCATCGTACGGACCGGGCGCAGCGCGCGGCCCACCGCGAGCCGCGTGAGGGCGTACGTGCAGGCGAGCATCACGACGTCCAGCGCGACCGAGCCCAGGAGCAGGGTGTCGGCCGAACTCCGGTACGGCGAGAGGTCGAGGGCGGTGACCACCGTGGCCTCGCTCCTGCCCCCGGGCACCGGCTGCGAGCACGGCCGGAGGGGACCGTCCACGTCGGCGGTGACGCACCGCCGCCCTCCCCGGCCGGCCAGTGCGTCGGCGACCCGGGTGAGGCGGCCGGCGCTCGGCGGTGCTTCCAGCAGGTGTCCGCCGGCGTAGATCCACACGTCGGCGTCGAGGAGGGCGTCGTGGGAGGTCTCCAGCACCCGTACGGTCGCGCCCGAGGTGTCGATGGTCGTCGCGACGGCGGCGGCGCGGGTGCGCAGTTCGTCGTCCGCCTGGTGGTGCAGACGGTGCCGGGCGACCGTGTTGAAGGCGACGGTGAGGACCAGCATGAGCAGCGCCGCCGTGGTGAGGGCCACGAGGGACAGCCGGCCGCGCAGGGTGGGGGGCGCCGCACGGCGGAGAAGGGCGGGGACGGTCGGCCGGGGCCGGTGGCGGATGCCGCTCATGACAGCCGGTGGCCGATCCCGCGGGCCGTGCCGATCGTCCGGTCGCTGCCGGCCTCGCGCAGCTTGCGGCGCAGCCGGCTCAGGTACTGGTCGAGCGTGTTGTCATGGACGAGGGCGCCCTCGGGCCAGGCCGCCCGGACCAGATCGCGGCGGCGCACGAGGCCGCCGGAAGCCGTCATGAGCGCCGCCAGGAGACGGAACTCGGTCGGTGTCAGGTCGACCCGGGTGCCTCGGACGCCGGCCGTGTGCCGGACCGCGTCCAGGGCCAGGTCTCCCGTCGTGCGAGCGGGCGGCGGCGCGGCCCGTTTGAGGGCTGCCCGCAGGCGGGCCGCGAGTTCGCTGAGATGGAACGGCTTGGGCAGGTAGTCGTCGCCTCCGGCCGAGAACCCGGACAGCCGGTCGCTCAGCCGGTGGTGGGCGGTGAGGAAGACGACGGGGGAGTGGAATCCGTTAGCGCGCAGCGCCGTGCACACGTCCCGGCCGTCGGCGTCGGGCAGTCCTATGTCGAGCACGGCCGCGCAGATCTCGGGGGTGGCCAGCCGGAGTGCGGTGGCGCCGTCCGGTGCGGGCACGGGGTCGAAGTCCTCGTCGCGCAGCCCGCGCATCAGCACGTCACGCAGGGCGTGATCGTCCTCGACGACCAGGATCGTCCGGCGCATGGTCCTCCCTCCGCTGTCGTGCCGCGTCCGTCTGTTTCGGTACGGTGGCCGATCGGCCACCTGCAATGCCGCCCCCAGTGCCGCCCGGCGGTTCTGCCGTTCTGCGGGCCGAGGTCGTGTCGGTGCCCGCGCCCGCGGCCATGTCCGTGCCCGCGGCCGGGGCCGTCTCCGAGTCCGTCGCGCCGGGGGTCATTCGCTCGGGGAGCCAGCGCGCCACGGCCCACAGGCACAGCCCCAGCCAGCCGGCGGCGAACAGCCAGCCGCCGACCACGTCGGTGAACCAGTGCACGCCGAGATAGACACGGGTCAGGCCGACCAGTGCGCCCCAGCAGCCGATGACCACCGTGAGCGGGGTTCCGGCTCGCGGGCCGCGTACGCGGACGGCGATGATCAGCAGTCCTGCGGTGAGGGCCGCGGTGGTGGTGTGACCGGACGGGAACGCCCAGCCCGAGGCATGCGTCGCCCAGTCCGGCAGGGGCGGCCGCGGCCGGCCGACGAGGGCCATCACCGTGTACCGCAGCGCCTGGCCCGCCCCGACGCAGCCCAGGCAGAGCGCGGCGGCGAGCGCTCGCTGCCGTGAGGTGCGCCCCGCCATGAGCGCGGCCAGAACCACCAGCGCGTACGGGACCACACCGGTCCCGGTGGCGGTCACCCAGCGCGCGACCGCCACGACCGTACCGGGCCGATGGCCGACGGACCACGAGAGGAGATCGGCGTCGGCGAACAGGGGTATGCCCTCGTGCCCCACCACGACCATGGTCAGGACGCTCAGGCCCGTCCACGCGCCGAGGCCGCAGCTGCCGGCCAGTTCGGCGATCTCACCACGCTTCATGCCACGCTCCACGCCCTGACGCGTGTCCCGGCTCATGACGTGACCAGGAGCGGACGCAGTCGCGTGGCAGAGAGGCGCAGTGCCGCGGCCTCCAGCCGCCCGCGCAGAGCCGACATGAAGAGCAGGGCGGCCACGGCGCCCACCACGATCCCCGCGAGGACGTCATGGGGGTAGTGCGCGCCCACCCACACGCGCGAGAGGGCCATCGCGACCGCGGCCAGGCCGGCGACGGCGGCCGCGGCGGCGACAGCGGCGTGGTTGCTGGGGAAGGACCAGTCGCCCGGCGCCGGACAGGCCTCCAGCGTGGTCACCCGCAGGCTCCGGCAGGGCCGGTCCTCGCGCACCAGCAGCTTCAGCGCGGCGTCCACCCCGAAGGCCGCGACGACGGCGAACGGCACGGCGAGCGCCGCGACCGAGGCGGCGGCGCCCCGCCGCCGGGCGTGCCACCAGCCGACGGCCATGAGCACGGCGAACAGAGCGAGCCCGTACGTCGAGTAGGCCGAGAGGGTGTCGTCCAGCCACGCGGGAGCGTGCCGGGCGAGGTCCACCACGTCGGTGTAGGCCGGGCCGTCCACGGACGTGGCGCCGAAGGCGACGATCATCCGCGCGCCTCCTGTGCCTTCTGCGCCTCCTGTGCCTCGTCCGCCGTCGCCTTGGCGGCCCGGCGTGAGCGGAACACCTCGGAGGCGACCGGAATCAGCGACACGGCCACGATCACCGCGACGATCGGCAGCAGATAGCGGTCCACGTTCGGCACGGAGGATCCCAGCGCGTATCCCGCCAGCGTGAGGCCGAGGCTCCACACCAGCCCGCCGGTCACCTGCCAGACGGTGAACGTCCGCACGGGCACCCGCAGGGCACCCGCCATCGGGTTCAGGACCGTCCGCACGACCGGGACGAAGCGGGCCAGGACGATCGCCTTCGCGTGGCCGTAGCGCTCCAGCAGTTCCTCCGCGCGTTCCGCCCCCTCGTGCAGGCGGGCCGACCGGCTGCGGGCGAGCAGGGTTCCGCCTGCTCTACGGCCCAGGAGGTACCCGCACTGCGAGCCGGCCAGGGCTCCGACCGCCGCCGCGACCAGAAGCGGGCCGAGCGACAGCTTCAGGCCGCTCCCGGCGGTGCCGGTGCACAGCAGACCGGCCGTGAACAGCAGGGAGTCGCCCGGGAGGAAGAAGCCGATCAGCAGCCCGGTCTCGGCGAACAGGATCACACCCACGCCCAGCACGCCGAACGCGGACAGCAGCGACCGTGCGTCCAGCACATTGACGGCGAGCTGGGACGACAGGTGTACGGCTGTGGTCATCGTCGGAGGCCCCTTCATCGTTCGTCCGCACGGTCGGATGCGGCTGAACGATGGCGTGGCGGCACCCGGCAATCGACTACACATCTGTAGACGGTCTACTGAACTGTAGACGATGGGGGATCGGGGATCGTTCCCGGGCGGGGATCCTGCGATCGCCATCGGCGTCCGGCCCGCAATGTCCTACGGCGTGGGCGCCCGGTCCGCCGCCCACGGGACGGCCGGTTCGCCACCCCAGGACGGCGAGCGCCTCGCCCCCCGGGTCACGGGCGTTACGCCGGTCGGCTCTGCCCCGCGGGCCCCTGCCGACCAGGTCTGAAACGTTCAGCGCGTAGGGCGCGCGGTCCGGAAGGCATCCGCGGGCCCACGCTCTGTGGTGTCCGTCCGGCCCCACAGGTCGCCGGAGCGAGGGATGAGCGATGAGAGAGGGCCTCCAGGCCACGGCCGGCACGTCCGCCCCGTCGACCGGCCCGCGCAGGCCCGAAGCGCTCCCGGCCGTTCGCCTCGCGGCACGATCCCGCGGCGCGTGGGCACTGGCGGTCGTGGCCGGCGCCTTCACCCTGGCCCAGCTCCTTCTCGTACGGCCCGGGATGGGCCTCGGCTGGGACGAGTCGGTCTACGTCAGCCAGGTCTCCTCCCACGCGCCGCCCGCGTTCTTCAGCGCCCCGCGCGCCCGTGGAGTCCCGCTGCTGGTGGCACCGGTCGCCGCCTGGACGTCGTCCACCGTGCTGCTGCGGATCTACCTGGCCGCCCTGTCCGGCCTCGCGCTCTTCCTCGCGCTCCGCGCCTGGCGGGGCCTCTTCCCCACGCGCGTGCTCGCGACCGCGGGCGCCCTGCTCGCCTCCTTGTGGGTGACGCTGTTCTACGGGCCGCAGGCCATGCCCAACTACTGGGTCGCCGTCGGCGCCCTGGCCGGCACGGGCTGCTTCCTGCGCGCCCTGGCGAACCGCTCCGACCGCGCGGCCCTGTGGGGCGTGGGCCTGAGCGCGGCCCTGACGGCCTGCATGCGCCCCATGGACGCGGTCTGGACGACGCTGCCCCTGCTCGTCCTCCTGCTCGCCGTACGACGGTGGCGGCGTCCCGCGCTGCTGGGGGCGCTGGTCGGCGGCCTGGTCGCCGGGGCGGCCCAGTGGGTGATCGAGGCGTACGTCTCCTACGGTGGACTGGCCCACCGTCTCTCGGAGGCGTCCCGAATCCAGGGCGGCCTGGGCTGGAACATCGCTGTCGGAGACCAGCTGCGCGCGCTGGGCGGCCGTAAGCTGTGCCGCCCCTGCACCGGTGCGGCGCCCCCCGTCCTGGAGACTTTGTGGTGGTACGCCCTGCCTCTGGCAGCCGTCCTCGCGGCCGTGGTCGCGATCCGTGCCCGGCGGCGCCTCGCCACCCTCGTACCGCTGGCCTGCGCCGTCTCGGCGGCCTTCCCGTACCTCTTCATGATCGGCTACGCGGCGCCCCGCTTCCTGCTGCCCGCCTACGCGCTGCTAGCCGTGCCCCTCGCGGATCTCCTGGTGCACCTGCTGCGGGCGCGCGGACGGATCCGGCGGCCCCTGACCGTGACGCTGCTCCCGCTCCTCCTGGCCGGGCATCTGGCCGCGCAGCTCGTGGTCCTGGAGGACACCGTGGGCCGTACCACCGCGGCCCACCGCGAGTGGGCCTCCGTCGCCGCCGGGCTGCACCGGCTGGGCGTTCGCCCGCCCTGTCTGGTCACGGGAGCGAACGACGTCCCGATCGCCGTGTACGCGGGCTGCTCCTCCGCCGCGACCGTCGGCCACAACGCCAACACCACGTCCGCCGGCATCCGGCGAACCGCCGGCCGTGTGCCCACCGCCACGCTCGTGGCACCGGACGCCGTCCCGCCCGGCTACGCCAGCAGCTGGACCGAGCACCGGGTGGCCGGCCTGCGCGTCTACGTCGCCCCCGCACCGTCGGCGGGAGGGTGAGCCATTTCCCGTCCCGGGCCGGCCACGCACCTGATGCCGTCCTGAACGGGCCGGATCAGGCGGCCCGGGAAGGACGCGCGGCAGTCAGGATGCGTTCAGGCAACCGCTGGCAACGTCCTGCCCATGACCTACGAACTCTTCGAGACTCCCGGGGCCGGACCGGGCACGAGTGCCTCCGGCCACCCCTCCCGCCGTCCGCGCCGGAACAAGGTCCCCGAGGTCACCGCTTACTTCTGGATCATCAAGGTGCTGTGCACGACCGTGGGCGAGACGGCCGCCGACCTGCTGAACGAAAAGGCCGGCCTGGGGCTGACCGGTGTGTCCGTGCTGATGAGCGCGCTGCTCGCGGTGGTCCTCGTCGTCCAGTTCCGCACCACGGCGTACCGCGCGGGCGTGTACTGGCTCGCCGTCGCCCTCATCAGCGTCGTCGGCACACTGATCAGCGACAACCTCACCGACAACATGGGCGTGCCGCTCGAGACGACCACGTCCGTGTTCGCCGTCCTCCTCGCCGTCACGTTCGTCGTCTGGTACCGGCGCGAGCGCACCCTCTCCATCCACAGCATCGACACCACCGGCCGCGAGGCGTACTACTGGCTGGCCGTGCTGTTCACCTTCGCCCTGGGAACGGCGGGCGGCGATCTGGTCTCGGAACGCATGGACCTGGGCTACCCGCTCGCGGCGGTCCTCTTCGCGCTGGCCATCGCCGCCGTGGCGATCGCGCACTTCGCGCTGGGCCTGGACGCGGTGTGGAGCTTCTGGATCGCCTACGTCCTCACCCGCCCGCTCGGCGCCTCGATCGGCGACTACCTGTCCCAGCCCGGCGGCGACGGCGGCCTCGGGCTCGGCACCGTCGTCACGAGCGGGCTCTTCCTGGCCGTCATCCTCGGCCTGGTGGTGTACCTGGCGGTGACCCGCAAGGACGTCACGGATCCCGCCCGCGTGACGCGGCGAGCGGCCTGAACGGCACCCGGAGACGCACGGAGGACCGCTGCGGGCGGGGCGCCGCCCGCAGCGGATCCCGCCGGGACCGGTGGGCGGCGCCACCGTTGCAGCAGAAGGATCCGAACCGGTCCCGGGATCAGGCCGCGACGAGCTCCTGCTCCCGGTCCGGCGTCCGGACCTTCGTCTTCTTGTTCGGCAGCGAGAGCCGGACGACCTTGTGCCAGGCCGAGAACACCTGTTTCGGCAGCGGTCCGGTGACGTACTCCAGCTCGTACTTCTCGAACAGCGCGCGCACCTTGACCGCGACCTCGGCGTACCGGTTGCTCGGCAGGTCCGGGAACAGGTGGTGCTCGATCTGGTGCGACAGGTTGCCGGTCATGAAGTGCATGGCCTTGCTGCCGCTGATGTTCGCCGAGCCCATCATCTGGCGCAGGTACCACTGGCCGCGCGTCTCGCCCCTGATCGACCGGCGTTCGAAGACCTGCACGCCCTCGGGGAAGTGCCCGCACATGATCACCGAGTGGGACCAGATGTTGCGGACCAGGTTCGCGGTGAACGTGGCGGCCAGCGTGGGCAGGAACGACGGACCCGACAGCAGTGGGTGGATCACGTAGTCCTTGAGCACCTGCTTGCGGATCTTGCGGCCCACGGCCTTGGCCCGCTCGCGGAACTCCGGGTTCTTGCGGCGGCGCTTGTGCAGGTTCTTGCCGAGCTCCAGGTCGTACGCCGCGATGCCGTACTCGAAGAAGCAGGCGTTGATGAAGTTCCACAGCGGCTGGCCCAGGTGGAACGGGTGCCACTTCTGGTCCTCGTCGACGCGCATGATGCCGTAGCCGAGGTCGTTGTCCTTGCCGATCACGTTCGTGTACGTGTGGTGCAGCTCGTTGTGCGAGTGCTTCCACTGGTCCGCCGGCGAGACGTGATCCCATTCCCAGGTGGTGGAGTGGATCTTCGGGTCCCGCATCCAGTCCCACTGGCCGTGCAGGATGTTGTGGCCGATCTCCATGTTGTCCATGATCTTCGCCACGGACAGGCCGGCGGTACCGATCACCCACGCCGGCGGGAAGAGCGAGAACAGCAGCACGCCCCTGCTGGCCAGCTCCAGCTTGCGCTGCGCCGAGATGACCTTGCGGATGTAGGCCGCGTCCTTCTCGCCGCGGTCGGCGATCACCGCGTCGCGGATCGCGTCCAGCTCGCGTCCGAGCTCCTCGATCTGCTCCGCGGTCAGGTGGGCGGTGGGGTCGATGGCGGTCAAGGTGTTCCTACCGTTCGATGTCGCAGGGGCCCGCAGCGGCGGACACACAGGTCTGGATGAGGACGCCCGGTTCGGCCTCGGTGATCTCACCGGTGCGCAGGTCGCGGACGGCGCCCGCCTTGAGCGGCGTGATGCAGCCGAAGCAGATGCCCATGCGGCACCCGGAGGGCATGAGCACGCCGGCCTCCTCGCCGACGTCCAGCAGAGGCGTCGCGCCGTCCGCGTCGACTCTCTTGCCGGTGGCGCTGAAGGTGACCTCGCCGCCATCGCCGGCGACCACGATGCTCGGGCGGAAGCGCTCGATGTGCAGGCGCTCCTCGACGCCGTGCTCGGCCCAGTGCTTCTCGGCGGCGTCGAGCAGGCCCGCGGGCCCGCAGGCCCAGGTCTCGCGCTCGGCCCAGTCGGGCACGAGCTCGTCGAGACGGGCGATGTCGAGCTTGCCGTCCGTGTCGGTGTGCACCTCGGTGAGCCGCAGCTTCCTGTCCGCGACGAGCTCGTGCAGTTCCCTGCGGAAGATCACGTCCTGCGGCTGTGGCGCGCAGTGGACCATGACGGCGTCGTCGAACGCGGTGTCGCGCAGCATGCCCATCACGGGCGTGATGCCGCTGCCGGCCGTGAGGTAGAGCACCTTGGCGGGCTTGGCCTGCGGCAGCACGAAGTCACCGGTCGCCTGGTCGAGGTGGACCAGCGTGCCGGGTCTCGCCCTGCGGACCAGGTGGTTGCTGACCTTGCCGTCCGGGATGGCCTTCACGGTGATCGTGACGCGGCCGTCCCGCCGGTTCGTCGGCGAGGTGAGGGAGTAGGCGCGCCACAGACGCACCCCGTCGACGTCGACCCCGATCCGCACGTACTGGCCGGGCGTGTGGCCGCGCCAGCCCCGGCCCGGTCTGATCACGATGGTCGCCGCGTCACCCGTCTCGGGCTGCACGGCCTCGATGCGCCCGCGCAGATCCGCACCGGCCCGCAGCGGGCTGACCAGGTCGAGGTAGTCCGACGGCAGCAGCGGCGTCGTGACCATCTCCAGCAGTTTCCACGCCCCACTGCGGAGGGTTGCACTCGTCATGGCTCCAGCTTGCTGCGCCGCAAGGCGTAAAGTCCTGACCGCAGGACGTAAATCTGGTCGGCAGAATTGTTCGCAGGGAACAAAAACGTGAGTCATGCAATCCGGAGGGCCAGCGAACTGGCACTCGATGAGACGACGGTCACCGCACTACGGGCCGCGCTGAAGAGCACCGCCGACGAGATCGTCCAGGCGATCATCGACGAGGTCCCTTCCTACGCCAACGCCCTTTCGGGCACCATGGGCGGCACCATCCGCCGGGCTGTCCGCACCGCCCTGGGTCACTACCTGGACCTCGCGAGCGGGAACGCCACGGGCGGCGACGGCGGCGACGCGGCCTACGAGCTGGGCCGCGGCGAGGTGCGCGACGGCCGTTCGATGGACGCCCTCCTCAGTGCCTACCGGGTCGGCGCCCGCGTGGCCTGGCGGTGTCTGGCTGCGGGCGCCGTACCCGCGGGTCTGCCCGCCGCCGAGGTCGCCAAGTTCGCCGAGCTGACCTTCGCCTACATCGACGAGCTCTCCGCCGCGAGCGCCGCGGGCCACGCCGACGAACTGGCCGCCCGCGGCCGGGCCCATGAACGCCACCTCGAACAACTGGCCCGCGACCTCCTCGCCGACGCGAGCCCGGACCTGCTGCTGGCCGCCGCGCAACGGGCAGGGTGGCAGCCCCCGGTATCGCTGACCGCGGTGCTGCTGCCCGCGGCCCAGGCCCGGCCCGCCTACCGCACGCTGGACCCGAGCACCCTCGTCCTCGACGACCTGCCGGACGCGTTCGGTGTACTGCTCGTCCCGGACGCGGACCGGCCGCATCTCCTCAGGCTGCTGACCGACCGCACCGCCGTGGTCGGCCCGGCCCGGCCCTGGACCCGCGCGTCCGACTCCTACGCACGAGCCGTCCGCGCCCGCTCTCTCTCCGCCGACATCCGCGACACCGAGGACCACCTGCCCGAACTGGTGCTGAGTGCCGACGCGGACGCGTTCGCCGACCTGCGGGCCCGGGCCCTCGCCCCGTTGCGGACCCTGCCTGCCGCGACCGCGCGACGCCTGGAGGAGACGTTGCGGGCCTGGCTGCTGCACCACGGCCGACGCGACGAGGTGGCCGCGGCGCTGTTCGTCCACCCCCAGACCGTCCGGTACCGCATGTCCCAACTCCGGGAGCTGTTCCCCGACCTCGGATCACCGAACCGGGTCCTCGAGCTGACCCTGGCGGTCGGCCTCCGGGACAGCTGACGAGTGACTGGTGGAGGCGGCTCCCGTCGAGAGCGCGCGGGTCAGTCGAATATCGCGCAGTTGATCGCGTCCATCAGCGCCGCTCCGGTCCGGTGGGCCGCTCTGGTGAGGGTGGACGTGGCGAAGGAGAAGGCGGCCGTGCGGTGGCCCGTGGAGTCGGTGACGTTGTAGGTCGCGTAGCCCGGGACGACGCCGACGTGGTCCCAGACCGTGCCACAGGCGGTCTTCGCCCGCTCGATGCCCAATCCGTAGCCGAGTTCCTCCGGGTCGTCGGACCCGCCCTCCGGCACGGTGGTGCGCATCTCGGCCAGTTGGGCTGCGGGCAGCAGACGGCCCGACATCAACGCGCCGTAGAAGCGCGACCAGTCGCCGGCGGTCGACACGATCGCGGCGTCCGCTCCGTCGGCCGTGACGTAGTCGCCGGTGACGTCCACATGGTCGTCGTGCCGCGGTCCGGCGTAGTTCCTGAACTCCTCGGGGACGTTCGGTGGCATGTGGGCGGCGTCGGGTTCGTACCCGTGCGCGTGCCGGCCGCGCCAGGCGGAACCGGTGGCGTAGAACGTGTGCCGCAGCCCCAAGGGCCGGGCGATCCGCTCCCGCACCAGCGCCGCGAGGCTCCTACCGGTGACCCTCTCCAGGACGGCGCCGACCGCGATGTAGTTGGTGTTGCTGTACGACCACTCGGCACCGGGCTCGAACAGCGCCGGGTGTCCGCGCACCAGGCTCAGGATCTCCGTCGACGTCCAGACGTGCGGGTCCCAGCCCGTGAGGGCCGGTACGAGGGCGGGGTCCTCGGTGTAGTCGAACAACCCGCTGGTGTGGTTGAGCAGCATGCGCAGGGTGATCGCCCTGCCGTTGCGCACCTGCCCGGGCAGCCACTTGTCGACCGGGTCGGTGAGGGCGAGCCGGTGCTCGGCGACCAGTTGCAGGACGAGGGTGGCCATCACCGTCTTGGTGTTGGACGCCTCCCGCACCTCGTCGTCCGCCCTGAGCCGGTGGTCCTTCCTCGTCCAGGCGGCCTGCTCGGCTATCTCGATGGGCCTGCCGTGACCGTCGTCCACCCGCACGATGACCCCGGGCACGCCCTCCTCCACCAACTCCCTGGCCAGCGCCCGCAGATGAGCGCGGGTCTCCGCGCTGCCGTCCTGCCGGACCGCCGCACTACCATCGACGGCGTACGCGGTCGACGGGGTCGTGGCGAGCGGCCCGACGAGGGCCGCGGCCAGCGCGACCGCCGCCATGGCGCGAAACCCCGTCAGCCGCGGGATCCGTCGGACACGCACATGCACACGCACTTCATGCTCCTTCGACAATCCGGGAAGGTCGTCGCGCACGATCGAGGTACGAGGACGAGAACACGGTTCGCAGCTGGGCGAGTTGTCGCACGGTCCTGAGGCGGAGCCTGGCTCCGGCGGGCACCGCACAGTCGTAGGGAATCCCTCGGAGGATAGCCGAAGGCGGGGACAGAATCCGGGTGGAGTACGCGAAAACACCGTCCCCAGTGGGTCGTTGAGCCAGGCCCCATGTTCCGTGACGGCCCGTCGCCTGCCGCTGCGGCTGGGGACCAGCAACGGCACCGGTGTTCCCGTCACAGCACGATCAGCGGGCCAGCAGGTCCCGGATCGCCGCCGTGATCTCCTCGGGCGCCTCCTCGGCCATGAAGTGCCCCGCCCGGGTCAGCCGGTGGTCCAGGTCGGGCGCCCACGCCTTCCACACCCCGGCGGCGTCGTAGCCCAGGTGCGCGCCCCAGTCCTGCTGGACGACCGTCACCGGCATGGCCAGCTGCGATCCGGCGTCCAGGTCCGCCTGGTCGTGCACGACGTCGATGCCCGCCGAGGCCCGGAAGTCCGCGACGATCGACGTCACCGCCGCGGCACTCGCCCGCAGGTATGCGGCACGCACATCCTCCGGCATGGCGGCCGGATCGTCGGCCCAGGCGTCGAGGAACGAGCCGAAGAACGCGTCCGCGCTGCCCGCGATCATCGTCTCCGGCAGGCCCGGCGGCTGCGCCATGAGGAAGAGGTGGTAGCCCACCGCCGCCGAAGCGCCACGCAGGACGTTCCACATGTCGAGCGTCGGCACGATGTCGAGGATGCCCAGGTGCGTGATGGTCTCCGGGTGGTCCAACCCCGCGCGGAAGGCGACCAGGGCGCCCCGGTCGTGGCCGACGAGGGCGAACCGCTCGTGGCCGAGCGCCGCCGCCAGGGCCACGATGTCTGCGGCCATGGTGCGCTTGGCGTACACGTCGGGCCCGGTCGCCGCCGGCTTGTCGCTGGCGCCGTAACCCCGCAGGTCAGGACAGATCACCGTGTGCTCGGCGGCGAGCCGCTCCGCGACGTGCCGCCACATCAGATGGGTCTGGGGGAATCCGTGCAGCAGCACGACCGGAGTGCCGCGGCCTCCGACGGCGGCCGCCAGCTCCACACCGCCCGCGCCGGGCAGGCGGACGTGATCGAAGCCGGGAAGAGTGAGCGTCATGGGGTGACAACCTTTCGGGTACGGAACGTGACCGGGGTCAGCCTGGGCGACGGCGATCAGCAACCGATCAGTACGGTTGGGCACAGCCGGTCCCGGCACGGAGGATGGGCGCATGCGAATCGACGTGCTCGGCGTCGTGCGGGCCCTCCGCGACGACGGCAGCCCGGTCGACCTGGGCGGACCCCGCCACCGTGAGGTCCTCGCCCGGCTCGTCGCCGCCGAGGGGCGGATGGTCACCACCGACACCCTCGTCGACGACCTGTGGACCGATCCGCCGGTCCGCGCCGTGGGCGCACTGCGGACGTTCGTCGCCGCGCTGCGCCGCGCCCTCGAACCCGACCGGCCGCCCCGCGACCCGCCGCGCGTCATCGTCACCGAGGGCCCCGGCTACGCGCTGCGCCTGCCGCGCGAGGACGTGGACGTCCACCGGTTCGAGGACACCCTGGCCCGAGCCCGCCGCGACCCCGACGCGGTCACCGGCCTCGGTGCGGCACTCGCGACCTGGGGCGGGCCCGCCTACGCCGACGTGACCGGCTCCGCGTGGGCACAACGCGAGCGGACCCGGCTGGAGGAGCTGAGGCTGGACGCGGTGGAACTGCGCGCCCGCATCCTCCTCGACACCGGCGGAGGGGCCGACCTCGTCGCCGAACTGGGTGCCCATGCCGCCGAACAGCCCTGGCGCGAGCCGGGCTGGGAGCTGCTCGCCCGCGCGCTGTACCGCGCGGGCCGCCGGGCCGACGCGCTGGCCACCCTCCGGCGCGCCCGTACGATGCTCCGTGACCAACTCGGACTCGACCCCGGACCCGGCCTTCAGCGCCTGGAGACGGACATCCTCACCGGGGCCGAGCCCCCCGAAAGCGCACGAGCTCCATGGACCGGCCACGGCGTCCGGCTGGGCCCGCGCACCACCGTGGACCTGGCCCGCACTCTCGCCCTGGCGGGTGGTGACGCCCTCGTCCACTCGCGGCGCGACCGCCTCGCCGCCGTCCGGGCGGCGGAACGCACGGGCGACCTCTTCCTGACCGCCCGGATCATCGGCGCCTACGACGTGCCCGCCCTCTGGAGCCGGGCCGACGACCCCGAACAGTCCCGCGCCGTCGTCGCGGCCGCCGAGCGCGCACTCACCGCGCTCGGCCCGGACGGCCCCGCCGACCTGTCCGCCCGCCTCCTGGCCACGATCGCCACCGAGAGCCGGAGCGCCGATCTGTCCGGGACCGAGCTGAAGCGCGCGCGGCAGGCGGCGAGCCGGGCCGAGGAGCTGGCACGGGACCTGGCCGATCCGGCCCTGCTGGTCTTCGCCCTCAACGGGGTGTTCATGCAGTCCTTCACCCGCCCCGGCCTCGCGGCGGCACGCGGCAGGACCGGCGCCGAGATCCTCGACCTGGCCACCCGGCACCAGCTGCCGAACTTCGCCGTACTCGGCCGGCTCGTCCGCCTGCAATCCGCCTCCGCCCTCGGCGACCTCCACGCCGCGGCCTCGCACGCCCAGGCGGCCGACGAGCTCGCCGCCACCACCGAGGCGCCCCTCGTCCCCGTCCTCACCGGATGGTTCCGGGCACGGGCCACGGCCGCCCGCAGCACCGAACCGGGCGGCCCGACCGCCGCCACGGCAGCGGCGCACTATCGCGCCGCCGAAGACGCCCTCCGGACGGCCGGAATGCCAGGGCTGCACCGCGGCCTGTTTCCCCTCGCCCTTCTGGGCCTGCGCCTGCTGCACGACCGGCCCGCGCCCACGGACCCGCACCTCGACTGGGGCCCGTACCGGCCCTGGGCGCGGCCTCTCGTCCTCCTCGCCCAGGACCGGGGCGAGGAAGCCCGGACCGCCCTCGCCGCGGTGCCCGAACCACCGCGTGACCACATGCAGGAGGCCATGTGGTGCCTGACCGCCCGCGCCGCCGTACACCTCGGCGAGCGGAAGACCGCCGCGCAGGCGGCGGCCGCCCTGGGCGATGCCCGCGTCGAACACGCCGGTGCGGCCAGTGGAATGCTGACCCTGGGCCCGGTGTCCCGCTACCTGGCGGAGGCGGAGGCCTGCGCCGTCGGCGCGGGGTGAGCGACCCCCGGCACATCCGGCCCCAGTGCCGGCCCTGCTGAGGGCCGGCGAGGACCGAGGGCGGGCCGCACAAGGCGTGCATCAGGACATGACGGAACGCGCGACGCGGAATCCGACGTCGTCGACCTGGAAGGTCGGGTGGCTGCGGCGCCGCGCGGAGGCCCGGCAACTCCAGTGTTCGTCGAACCAGCCGCCGCCGCGGAGCACCCGGTAGGCGCCGTAGACCTCGGCGTCGTAGACGTCCCAGCACCAGTCCCAGACGTTGCCGAGCATGTCATGAAGTCCCCACGCGTTGGGGCGCTTGGCGCCCACCTCGTGGATACGCTCGTGCGAGTTCCCGCGGTACCAGCCGATCTCGTCGAGCTCCCCGTAGCGCGGCCCGGTCGTCCCGGCGCGGCAGGCGTGCTCCCACTCGGCTTCGGTCGGCAGCCGGTACCCGTCGGCGGACGTGTCCCACTCGACGACTTCGGCCCCGGCGCGGATGCGGTAGGCGGGCGTGAGGCCGGACCGCTCGGACAGGGCGTTGCAGAACCGCGTCGCGTCCCACCACGAGACGCCCTCGACGGGCAGCCGATCGCCGAGGACGGCACTCGGCCGCCCGCCCGTGATCTGCCGGTACAACTCCTGGGTGACCGGACATGCCGCGAGCTCGTAGGACGCGAGGTCGACCGACCAACTGCGCTGCGTCCGCCGGTCCGACAGCGTCACCCGCCCCGCCGGGACGGTGACCATCTCGCTCCCCGTCATCAGGTCCATGATCAGGAGATCCTAACGGCGCGTATGCCGAGACCGTCACGATCGGCCCTTATGCACGGCTGGACTCCGCCTGCCGGTGGCGACGGGCGCTCTGCTGCGGTGGCATGGTCAAGGTGATCTGGCGGACGAGTTGGTGGAAGCAGGCGAGGGACGAGAGGGCGGGCAGGGAGGCCCCGGCGATACCGGTGAGGGTCTTGTCCGCCTGCGCCACGCTCAGCGACACCGCGATGGAGGAGAAGAGCAGGACGACGAACCAGGAGTGCACGGCTCGGCGCCGGTGCAGGGCGGAACGGATGATGCAGAGTGACCCCACCGTCCAGGGCCCGTAGACGAGGAGCGGCCACCAGGGGACCGCCCCGACACCCGTTCCGGACGTGATGTTCTGCAACGGCCGGTAGGCGGCCATGCCGCCGAGGACGCTGACCATCGCCACGACGACAGCGACGACCGCGAGGAGTCCCAGGCTCCCGACCTGCAACCACTTGCGCCGGGCTCCGGGAGTCCGTGACCTCCGGTGCCCGGAAGAAGAGCCTGGGACGGACGGCGGTCGAGGGCTGACCCGGGGCGGGCTCTCCACCGGATCGGTCAGGACGACACCGGACGGTGGCTCGCTCCGCGAAGGCGCCACCGTGGCCGGCTCCTCCGCCGGAACGGGTTCCTGGAGGAGAAGGGCCAGTTCCTCGACCGGGTCCCAGCCGGCGTCCGGCGCGGTCAGAGGAACCCCCGCGTAGACCCTGTCGTCAGGCTCCGCGGCCCAGCCCTGCCCCGCGTCGGCGGAGTACGTGTCCGAGCGCCATTCGGGCTCCACGAAGGATGGATTCACATAGTCATGGCTCATGGCAGCGCGCCCCCGTCACGCACGTCTGGCGGGACCACCCCGTCCGACGGGCGGTTCCCCAGCGAATGAACTCGAACATCTGGTACATGACCATCCGGTACATGACCATCCGGTACACGACCGGAAATGGTGGTCGCCCACTGGCGGATCACGGGGTGCAGGCAGATCATCCGTCCTTGTGTCGCGTCGGGGCGGGCTCTGCGGCCCTGGCTCCTTCCTGCTGCTTTAACGTCACTTCCATCCGCCGGATGCGCGGCAAACGGGTGACCCCGGAGTGTGCGAAAACCCTGGCTTGTCGCCGGTCGATCGGCGGGAGACGGACGGCGACGTCAGGGGGCGCTCGATCAGCGGCCCAGCGCCGCGCCGTCGTTGAGACAGTCCGGCCCGAGGGCCGCAATGGTTCGGGCGACCGCCTTCATGGAGAACTTCGCGAGCGTGATGGCACCGAACCTGGAGCACGGGGAGATCGTGCTGAGGCTGCCGCTGCCGGAGGACGTCGCACTGAAGATGATCTCGGTCAGGGACATCGGCCGGGTCGCCGCCGCGCTCCTGCTCGGCACAGCGGAGGCACCCGGCGGAACCGTCGAGCTCGTCGGCGACGAGCTGACGGACCCCCAGATCGCCGCCGCGTCCGGCGCGCGCCGGGCTCCCGGCACGGTACGAGGCCCCCCGTTGAGCGTGCTTCCCAACGACCTCGACAGGGCGATGTTCCGCCAGATCGCGAAGGAGACGGAACACCCTTCGGGCCTCACGGTGGTGCGCGCGATCGAGCCGGCCACGCACTTGGTCCGGTCGCAGTGGCCCTCCGACGAGCAGGGGTGCGTGCTGCGGGCCGCGCGCGACCGACCGGAGGAGCGGCCCACCCGGGGCCTCCTTCGGGTGCAGCCCCGCAGAGCCCGTCGCGGCGCAGGCGACCGACCTTCGCCGTCACCTCATTCCGAGCGCCGGCCGTGAGCAGCGAGCGCCGGACGGGGGTGTGCCCGCGCCAAGGCGGTGCTCAGACCCGACCGGAGTCTGGTGTGCCGGCGATCGCCGCAGCTCGGGGGCGGACGATCACGCCTGCGTGCCGGACGTGGACTGCCACGCTTGCATGCCCGCTCGGGACGCCTCCCTGGCCCGCCGCAGCTTCTCGGCCGCCTGTTGGGCAGGGGGAACGTCCATTTCCCGGACCATGCGCCGGCCCGCCGCGAACACGGCCGAGGCCGTGATGGCCATACCGGCCCATGCCGTCACGGCACCGACCGCGGTGAGCACGACACCGGTCGTCACAAGGCGAGTGTTGATCTCGAGCGTCCCTGGGGACTGGTGGTGGTTCATGACTCCACCATCCAACGGGAGGAGCCACGTCGCACCCCGGGTCGGAAGTTCCGGCTGGGGCAGGCCGCCGCGCAGGATTCCTCCGCCCGGCGCCGACCGCACTCCAGGGACGCCGTGGGTACGCGCGGTCGCTGCCGGCTCGGCACCTTCGATGCGGCGGAGTGCGGAGCGCGGGAACCAGGCGGCGGTTGCTGAACGTATATCAGGTGAATACATCGAGTGCGTGTCGGTAGCTCGCTACGGTCTCGGACCGCCCGGCATGCGCCGTACGACGCCATGGGGGGACCGGAATGCTGGCTGAGGCGATGACGGTGTTGGCCGCGGCGGGGGGCAGCGCGGTGGTGCAGGCCGCAGGTACGGACGCGTGGGAAGGGCTGCGCAGCCGGCTGGCACGATGGTTCGGCCGCGGGGACGCGGCCCGCGAACAGGGGGAGCTGGAGCGGCTGGAGCGCAGCGCGGCCGAACTCGAAGCCGCCGATCCCGGCACCGTGGACCGCGTCAGGACACGGCAGGAGGCGGTGTGGACCACCCGCATCGAAACCCTGCTGGAAGATCTGGCCGATGACGACCAGCGTTCCCACGCCGCCGACCTGCTGCGGCAACTGCTGGCGGAGGCCGCCCCGGCAGCGGTCGCAGAGACGGGGCTGGTGTCCGGCAACACCTTCAGCGGGCCCACCGCCTTCCAGGCCGGCAACAACAACCACCAGGACGTCCGCTTCGGCCCCCAGCCGTGACCGCTCCCGGCACCGGCACCCCGGGCGACGGCGGGGTGCACGGCAGCACCTTCAACGGTCCCTCGGCCTTCCAGACCGGCGATCACGCGACCCAGTACGTTCAGTTCGTCTACCGGTGGAAGCCCGCGTACCGGATCGAGGGCTTTCCCGCCACTCCACGACCGGTGCCCGCCCGGATGACGGCCGAGCAGCCCTCCCGGCTGCTCCGGGCGGTACATCAGGTGGTGCCCTTCACCGGCCGTGGACGCGACTTGGACGCCCTGGCCCGCTGGCGCGACGATCCGACCCCGGGGGCGGCCGTCCGGCTGGTGCACGGCCCCGGCGGCCAGGGCAAGACCCGCCTGGCCTCCCGCTTCGCCGAACTGAGCCGCGAGGCGGGATGGACGGTGTGGCAGGCCGCCGTCAATGAAACCGACGCCGAGTCCATCGACACCAGCCCTGCCCCCGACACCGCAGCCGGCCTCCTGCTGGTGGTCGACTACGCCGAACGCTGGCCCACACCCGACCTGCACAGACTCCTGCAAGAGCCGCTCCTGCACCGCGCCGGCACCCCGGTGCGGATCCTGCTGCTGGCACGCCCGGCCGGAATCTGGTGGGAGAGCCTGGACACCTGGATCGGTGACACGCTCGACGCGCCCGCAGAGTCCCACCTCCTGCTCCCGGTGGCCGATGACCCCCAGGCACGCGCCGCCCTGTTCCGCCAGGCGCGCGACCGCTTCGCCGACCACCTCGGTCTGCCCCCAGGCCGGGCCGCCCGTATCGGCCCGCCGCTGGACCTGGACACCGACGACGACTACGCCCAGATCCTGACCCTCCACATCGCCGCTCTGGCCGCCGTCGACGCCCACCTGCACGACGAGAGCGCCCCGACCGACCCGGCCCGCGCCTCCGCCTACCTCCTCAAACGTGAACGCGCCCACTGGAGCGCCCTGCACCAGCGCCGGCCCCAGCCCTTGTCCACGACTCCGGAGGCCATGGGCCGCACAGTGCTGACCGCCACCCTCACCCGCCCCCTGGCCCGCGCCCACGGCCGGAGCGCCCTCGACCGGATCGGGCTCGCCGACTCCACCGCCGAGGCCAACACCCTCCTGGACGACCACCGCTACTGCTACCCCCCGCCCCACGCCGACCCAGCCCGCACCGTGACCGTGCTCGAACCTCTCTACCCCGATCGCCTGGGCGAGGACTTCCTCGGCCTGACCACCCCTGCCGGCCCCGACGCCCGCGACACTGCTCATCCAGTGCCCAAGGCCGTCACCGACGACTGGGCCCACCACGCCACCGCACGCCTGCTCCTCGACCCCAACGGCGCCGTCACAGCCGCGCCATGGACCCGCGACACCCTGACCGTACTGATCGAAACCGCTCGCCGCTGGCCCCACGTCGCCACCGGCGAGCTCTATCCCCTGCTCAAGAACCACCCGGAACTCGCCCTGCACGCAGGCGGCACCGCCCTCGCGGCGCTGGCCGGCCTCGACAGCCTCGACCTCACCGTCCTGGAGGCCATCGAGCCCCACTTCCCCGAAGACCGGCACACCGACCTCGACGTCGGCATCGCCGCCGTCACCGCCCGTCTGGCACACCACCGCCTGGCCACCACCCACGACCCCGCCACACGCGCCCGGACCCACGCGACCCTCGCCGCGCGCCAGTCCTACGCCGGGCTTCGCGGCGAAGCCCTCACTGCCGGCGAGAACGCCGTGTGCGCCTGGCGCGACCTCTGCCGCACCAACCCCGCACACCAGCCCGGCCTCGCGCTCGCACTCTCCAACCTGGGGGCCTTCCTGGCGGCGGTGGGGCGGTGGGAGGAAGCCCTGGCCGCCGGCGAGGAGGCGGCGGAGATCTGCCGTCAACTGGCCTCCGGCAACCCTGCCCACGCATCCGACCTCGCGCGCTCGCTGTCCAACCTGGGGGAGGCCCTGTCGGCGGTGGGGCGGCGGGAGGAAGCCCTGATCGTGGGGGAGGAGGCGGTGGAGATCTACCGCCTGCCGGCCTCCGGCAACCCTGCCGCCCACGCATCCGACCTCGCGCGCTCGCTGTCCAACCTCGGCAACCGGCTGTCGGCGGTAGGGCGGTGGGGAGAAGCTCTGACCGCCGGGGAGGAGGCGGTGGAGATCTACCGCCTGCTGGCCTCCGGCAACCCGGCCGCCTACAGCCCTGAACTCGCCGGCTCGCTGACCAATCTCGGGACCTGGCTGTCGGCGGTGGGGCGGCGGGAGGAGGCTCTGACGGGTGCCGAAGAGGCCGTGGAGATCCACCGGCGGCTGGTGTCCGGCAATCCGGCGGCCTACACCCCCGACCTTGCGGGCTCGCTCTCGAACGTCGCCATCCGGCTGTCGGCGGTGGGGCGGCGGCGGGAAGCTCTGACCGCCGGGGAGGAGGCGGTGGACATCTACCGCCGACTGGCGTCCGACAACTCCGCCGCGTACGAACCCGACCTCGCGCGTTCGCTGTCCAACCTGGGGGAGGACCTGGCTGAGGTGGGGCGGAGACAGGAAGCCCTCGCCGCCGGCGAGGAGGCGGTGCAGATCTACCGCAGACTGGCGCTCGGCAGCCCCGCCGCCTATGAACCCGACCTCGCGCGCTCGCTGTCCAACTTCGGCATCCGGCTGTCGGGGGTGGGGCGGCGGGAGGAAGCCCTGATCGCCGCCGAGGAAGCGGTGGACATCTACGGTCGGCTGGCGTCCGTCAGCCCCGCCGCGTACGAACCGGATTTTGCGCGGTCGCTGTCCAACCTCGGGGCCTGGCTGTCGGGGCTGGGGCGGCGGGAGGAAGCCCTGACCGCCGCCGAGGAAGCGGTGGAGATCAACCAACGGCTGGTGTCCGCCAACCCTGCCGCCCACGAACCCGACCTCGCCGCCTCCCTGTCCAACCTCGGTATCCGTCTGTCGGGGGTCGGGCGGCGGGAGGAAGCCCTGGCAGCCGAACAGAAGGCGGTGAAGATACGGCGTCGGCTGGCGGCGGACAATCCGGCCGCCCACGAACCGGATTTTGCGCGGTCGCTGTCCAACCTCGGGGCCTGGCTGTCGGGGGTGGGGCGGCGGGAGGAAGCCCTGACCGCCGGTGAGGAGGCGGTGAAGATACGGCGTCGGCTGGCGGCGGACAGTCCGGCTGGCTACGAACCCGATCTCGCGCGGTCGCTGTCCAACCTCGGGGCCTGGCTGTCGGCGGTGGGGCGGCGGGATGAAGCCGTGACCGCCGGCGAGGAGGCGGTGGCGATCTGCCGTCGGCTGGCGGCGGGCAACCCGGCTGCCTACGAACCCGACCTCGCGCGGTCGCTGTCCAACCTCGGAGAGGACTTGTCGGCGGTGGGGCGGCGGAGCGAAGCCTTGACCGCCAGCCAGGAAGCGGTGCAGCTCTACCGTCGGCTGGCGTCCGCCAACCCCGCCGCCCACGAACCCGACCTCGCCGCCTCGCTGACCAACTGGGCATGCGTGCGCCATGAAGCACGGCAGGACCCCTCCGGAGCGCTGCGAGCCACCGGGGAAGCGGTGGAGATCTACCGACGACTCATGACGGTCGCGCCCGCCCGGTTCCTTTCGCCGCTCCGCTTCGTGCTGCGCTTGCAGGCTGACCTGCTCGTCAGACTCGGGCGTGTGCGCGAGGCGAGAGACATCCGGACATGGCTCGCGGCGAACACCCCGGGAGTGGGTCGCAGAACTGAGTAGTGCGGGCCTCGTCGGGCAGAGAGGGGGCTCGTCCCGCCTTTCTAAATCCGACCCGCATGGTTCATAGAATGGCTTGGTGAAAGACATCGACGCGATCGCGGTGCTGCATGATCCGGTGCGGCGTCGCCTGTACGAGTACGTGGCGGCGCAGGGCCGTGAGGTCGGCCGCAACGAGGCCGCAGAGGCGGTCGGGGTCGCGCGTACGCTCGCCGCGCACCACCTGGACAGGCTGACCGAGGCCGGGCTGCTGGAGAGCGGCAGTCGCCGCCTGACGGGTCGCTCGGGGCCGGGAGCCGGCCGTCCCGCCAAGGTGTATGTGCGCGCGCAGGGCGAGCGGTCGATATCGCTGCCCGCCCGCGACTACCGCACCGCTGCCGAGCTGTTGGCCGAGGCCGCCGAGGAGGCCGGCCTGGACGACGGGCTCCGGGCGGCTGCCCGTCGCCGTGGTGAGGCCCTGCGCGGTTCGACGGCGCCCTGCGGCGGTCTGGAGGAGGTCATGGAGATGCTGACGGCCCGCGGATACGAACCGCATCTGGAAGGCGTCGAGGGGGAGGCCGGGGCGGCCGAACCCGTCGTCCGCATGCGCAACTGCCCGTTCCATGCCGTCGCCGAACGGTTCCCGCCGCTCGTCTGCGGCATGAATCTCGCCCTGCTGGAAGGTCTGCTCGGTGCGCACGGTCCCGTCCGTGCTCGCATGTACGCCCGACCGGGGGAGTGTTGCGTAGTGGTGGAACCCTCTAAAAACGATGAACATTGACATAGAAATTGACGCCATGCTGAGATGGAGGCCATGACCGCATCCGCACAGGCCAGCCATCTCGCTCAGCTCAACGTCGCCACACTCCGGCACCCGCTCGACGATCCGCGCGTGGCGCCCTTCGTCGAGATGCTCGATCCGGTCAACGCCGCCGCAGACGGCGCGCCCGGCTTCGTATGGCGGCTTGTGGAGGAGGGAGCGGAAGACGCTACCGGTCTGCGCCCGGCGGGTGAGGACGTCATCGTCAACCTGACGGTGTGGCAGACACAGGAAGCCCTGTGGGACTTCACCTACCGCAGCGGGCACCTCGAGGTGATGCGGCGGCGACGCGAGTGGTTCGAGCGGCATGTCGAAGCGCACCTGGTGCTCTGGTGGATCCCCGCCGGGCACCTCCCGACCGTCGGCGAGGCGCTGGAGCGGCTGGCCGACCTGCGGGCGCACGGGCCGTCCCCGCGCGCGTTCACGTTCGCCTCCGCCTACACCGCCGCCGAGGCCGCCGCACCTTCGGGCAGTGCCGCCGGGGCAGACTGAGTACGCCGCCCCCAGGGCGCCCGGTCGGCGTCACCAGGCCTGACCCGGAGTGGCGTCACCAGCTCATGCTCACCTCTCCACCGCCGCACATCCGACCCTTCGTCCAGCTCCGCCGGTATCGGGGCAGGTGCCCTCTTCCAGCTCCGGCGGGGCCCCTCGCGCGGCGGCCTTGGCGATCAACTGGTCGCCCGTTCCGTGGTCGGATTCACCTCTGCCCGGCGACCGGGCGCAGGACCGGTTCGCGGCGGAGCCTGATGAAGGTGACGGCCAGGGCGACGGCCTGGAGGGCGGCGCAGCTCAGCACCGCTCTGTCCAGATCGGCGGCCGGAGTGAGGGCGACCAGGATGCCGGCGACGGGAAAGGGAAGCAGCAGGACGAGCATGGTCAGCGACAGTGTGGCCCCGAGCGCCGTGTAAGGGATGACCATCGAGCGCACGGTGCGCAACACGACCGTGAGGCCGCCGTCGCCCGCCATGAAGAGCGCGACCAGAATCGTGTAGGAGAGGAAGGACGACGCTTGCGGTACGCCCAGACAGGCCACCGAGGCGAGTACCGCGGACATGGCTCCCACAGCCCATAGGCCGAAGCGGCCCAGGACCAGACGGCAGCACGTGATCGCGAGCAGAGTGGCCACCGCGGCAGCGGACCACATGGTGCCGACGCTGGCAGGCGAGCGACCGAAGGTCTCCACGACGATGACCGGACTGGCGGATTGCAGCAGACCGAGGGCGAGGTTGGAGCAGGCCAGTCCTCCCACGAGCCACCGCAGAGCGGGCAGTCCCACCAGTGTGCGCAGGCCCGTACGCAGCCCGCCGGCTCCTCCCGTCCTCCCCTTGGACGCGACACGCAGCGGGGTCGGCGGGGTCTGAAGCGCGAGCACGGCAGCGGACAATGACACCGCGCTCAGACATCCGAGCATCCATCCCGGCCCGGCCAGGATGAGGAAACCGGCGAGCAGCGGACCGATGACCGTGGCCGTCTGATCGATACCGACCAGGACCGCTTGTATTCCGTCGGGCCGGGCTTCGCCCCGCCGGACGACGACCGCTCCGACAGCCTCGTTGGCGACGAACCCGAACTGGGAGAGGACGCCGGTCAGGGCGACCAGCACCAATAGGGCCGACGTCTGCGTGGTACCTCGCGGAAGCATCGTCAAGATGACCGCGCAACCCGCCACCACGGTGGCTCGGCCCAGGGACGACAGAAAACCCACGATGGCTGCCCCGCGACGGTCCACGACGTTCCCGGCAAGGACGAACGCCGCGATCCGCGGCGTCCATTCCAGCGCGAACGCGAGACCCGTCAAAGAGGCGGAATTAGTGATCGTCAGGACGAGAAGCGGCATTGCATACGTTGACATCGAAAATGCCAGCGCATCACCCGCACGCGGACCGTAGATCCGCCGGATGAGCCCGCCGGGCGGAAGGGCGGCATGGCGACCGGCAGGCCGGTCCTCGTATGCAGTGAGGGCCACGAATGGGAGGCTTTCGGCGAGGTGTGTCGAATGGGGTGGAGAACGAGAGGTATTGCACGCGCTGAAAGCGGTGCTCGTACATCAGCTGTGCCGAAAACCGTGCGGAGTGAAAGTTCGCGCAAATGTGGCAAGAACGATTAACTGACGCGCCTTCGTCGACAGTTGACGGCTTAACCTTACCTTCCCGTGCAGCTCTTGCGTATCGAGTGGGGTCCGGCTCATGGGTATGAGGTGTTTTCGGCGGGATAATGAACTCATTGCACCGGGGCCCGGATTTCGGTATAAGCCCCCTATCGCCGCCGCGTGCGGAGTGACGGCCTTTCGGGTTCGGGGTCGTTCCTGGCGAGGCTGGTTGCTCCAGGAGTTCCGCAATGCCCGGGTCGTGCCGCGAGGCCGGCGCCGACCCCGCGCAAGGTGAAGACCGGAATCCGGAGTGCCGAGCGGGGGCTGTGCCCGCTGCCGCGACTGCCGGGAGCGGCCTGGGTGCGGCGGGCCCGCTTCGGTCGGAACGAGATCCCTCATGCCCCGTGTCGGAACGTACAAGAGCTGGCTCTGTGGTGCTGGATGTATGCCTTGATTCGGGAGACCTGGGGTCACTGGAAGGCATAGAGGCTGTTCAGAGGCGGGGTGCTGCGTCGATGCGGCTGGCGGCAGGACCCTTGCCATCGACGTAACGTGCGTTACATCTAGCCAAAGATGGTCGTCTTCTGTAACTTCCTCATGCGGCCGACGGACCTCCGTCGGTTCGGACACCTGAGGGGTACGCCAACGATGAACGCTCGCCCTACCCGCTGCTACGCGGCGGTCGCCGCGTCAGCCACAGCTGTCGCACTGCTCTCGGCCTGCGGAAACGGCGATACCGCCACTCCTGCGGCCGGCAGTTCAGCCTCCGTGGCAGGCGTGGCGGTACAGAAGGACCAGATCCTGCACGACGCACTGCCTGCCGCGATCAGGGACGCAGGTGTCGTGCGAGTCGCCACCGACGTGCCGTACCCGCCGTTCGAGATGTTCGCCAAGGAGGGCGAGAGCGAGCTGACCGGTCTCGACTACGACCTCGGCCAGGCGCTCGGAGCCAGACTCGGAGTGCGGTTCACGTTCACTCCGCAGAAGTTCGACGGCATCGTCCCCGGCATTCAGGCCGGGAAGTTCGACGCCGCGATGTCCGCCATCACGGACAACAAGGAACGGCAGAAGGTGGTCGATTTCGTCGACTACTCCCAGTCCGGCTCGGGCATCCTCGTCGCCGACGGCAACCCCGAGAAGATCACCAGCCTTGACGACCTGTGCGGGAAGAAGGTCGCCGTACAGGCGGCGACCAACCAGCTGGACCTGTTGCGCAACCATCAGGACTCGTGCACGAAGGCAGGCAGCCGGAAGATCGACGTCCAGACCTTCCCCAAGGACTCCGACGCCCAGCTCGCGCTGCGCTCGGGCAAGGTGGCCGCACAGGTGCTGACCAAGCCCGCAGCCGGCTGGACGGCCAAAACGGCCGATGCCGGCAAGGTCTTCGACCTGGTGGAGGACCCCGCCGCGCCGGGCGGCTACAACGCCTCACCCAACGGCATCGCGGTCTCCAAACAACTGCCCGGTCTCAGCACCGCCATCCAGAAGGCCCTTCAGTCCCTCATCGACGACGGTACCGCCGGCAAGATCTTCGCGAAGTACGGAGTGACGTCCATCGCGGTGAAGGAAGCCACGAAGAACGCGGCGGTCGAGTGAAGATGACCGACACCACCGCAACCGTTGACCACCGCGCCCCGGCCACACCCGATCTGGAGATCGTTCCGGTCCGCCATCACGCCCGCTGGGTCGCCGTGGCCGTGTCGACATCCACCCTGGCCGGCCTGGTCGGATCCCTGGCCAAGAACGACAACCTGCACTGGGACGTAGTCGGCCGCTACCTCTTCGCAGACCTGATCTTCGACGGGCTGTCCACCACCTTGTGGCTCACCGCCGCCGCCATGGCCGTCGGCCTGGGTCTCGGCGTCCTCGTCGCGGTGATGCGTCTCTCGTCCAGCCCCGTTCTGTACGGGCTGGCCACCTTGTTCGTGTGGGTCTTTCGCGGTACCCCCCTGCTGGTGCAGATCATCTTCTGGGGCTACGCGGCAGCGCTCTACAAGTACGTGATGATCGGCATCCCGTTCACCCACGTCACCTTCTTCCAGGCCGAGACGAACTCCCTGCTCACCCCGGCGGTCGCAGCACTGCTCGCTCTCGGCCTCAACGAGGCCGCCTACGCCTCGGAGATCGTCAGGGCCGGCATCCAGTCCGTCGACCCCGGGCAGGCCGAGGCCGCCCACTCCCTGGGCATGCGGCCCGCGATGACCATGCGCCGCATCGTCCTGCCCCAGGCCATGCGGGTCATCATCCCGCCGATGGGCAACGAGACCATCAACATGCTCAAGATGACCGCACTGGTCTCGGTCATCTCCGCCCATGACCTGATGTCCAACATCCAGGACGTCTACGGCCAGAACTATCAGGTCATCCCCATGCTCGTCGTGGCCAGCATCTGGTACCTCGCCCTCGTGACGGTGCTGAGTCTCCCGCAGGCCTGGCTGGAGCGCCGCTACGGCCGGGGGACCACACGCTCCGGCCACGTTTCCCCGTTGCGGCGCATCTTCCAAGGCGTCACGGGCCTCGTCCCTCGCACCCGAAAGGAGACGGCCCGATGAGCACCCCCATGATGCACGCCGAGAACGTGCGCAAGCGCTATGGCCACCTCGAGGTTCTCAAAGGCATCGACCTGATCGTCGAGCGCGGGCAGGTGTGCTGTCTGCTGGGACCGTCCGGCTCCGGCAAATCGACCTTCCTGCGCTGCATCAACCATCTGGAGAAGGTCGACGGCGGCAAGCTGACCGTCGACGGCGAACCGGTCGGCTACCGCCGCCAGGGCGACACCCTGCGTGAGCTGCGGGAACGGGAGGTCGCCGACCGGCGACGCTCCATCGGCATGGTCTTCCAGCGCTTCAACCTCTTCCCGCACATGACTGCCCTGGAGAACATCACCGAAGCCCCCGTCAAGGTAGGCGGCGTAGCCAGAACCGCAGCCCGCGAGCAAGCCGAACTGCTGCTGGAACAGGTCGGCCTCGCAGATCGTGCCGGGTACTATCCCGCCCAGCTCTCGGGCGGCCAGCAGCAGCGCGTGGCGATCGCCAGAGCGTTGGCCATGAAGCCCAAGCTGATGCTCTTCGACGAGCCGACCTCAGCACTGGATCCGGAACTCGTCGGCGATGTTCTCGATGTCATGCGCCGGCTGGCGGCCGACGGCATGACCATGGTGGTGGTGACGCACGAAATGGGTTTCGCCCGTGAGGTCGCCGATACCGCCGTCTTCATGGACCAGGGCGTCGTCGTCGAAGCAGGAGATCCCCGGCAGGTGCTGGTGGAACCGCGACACGAGCGCACCCGGGCCTTCCTGGCCAAGGTCCTGTGACGAACCGCGAGCGCCACCAGCACCGGCTCACCGAGCTGCTGTCCCTGGCCCGCGCACACCAAAGCCAGTACCTGGACGACCTCGCCGAAATCGTCGCCATCGACTCCGGATCCTTCAGCCCCGACGGCGTCAACAAAGTCGCCGACTGGGTCCAGGCCCGCCTGGAAAAGCTCGGCTTCACCGTGGACCGACAGGCACCCACCCAGCACAACGACCCGCCGCTGGGGGACACTCTCGTCGCCCGCAAACGCGGACGGCTCACCGAGGCGCAAGGCGGACGCAGGATTCTCCTCGCAGCACATATGGACACCGTCTTCGACGACGGCGCCGCCGCCGAACGGCCCTTCTCCCTGGACGGTCCGATCGCCTACGGCCCCGGGGTCTGCGACGACAAGGGCGGCCTTGTAGCGGGACTGACGGCCTTGGCGATCCTCGCCGAACACGCCGCACCGGACTACGCGGAGCTGGTGTTCCTGGCCACCCCGGACGAGGAGATCGGCTCACCGGTCAGCCGCGCCGTCACCGAGGCCACAGCCCGCGGCATGCACTACGCGCTGGGGCTGGAAGGAGCACGGGCGAACGGCGACCTGGTCATCGCCCGCAAGGGCGTCGCCGACTACCGCCTCACCGTCACCGGGCGCCCGGCGCACGCCGGCATCGAGCCCGAGCGCGGTGCCAACGCGGCCCTGGCCGCCGCCCACCTTCTGGTCGCCGTTCAAGCCCTCAACGGACGCCGAGACGGCGTGACCGTCAACGTAGGAGTGATACGCGCCGGTACCCGCACCAACATCGTCTGTGCCGAGGCCGAACTTCTGCTGGAAGTCCGATCCGACACCGTAGCCGGCATCAAGTGGGCCGAGCAGGCCATCGAGGACATGGCCCGTGATCCCGCCGTGGCAGGAACCTCGGTCCGCCTGGAACAGACGGACCTGTGCCCGCCCATGGAAGACACCCCCTCGGCACGGGACCTGCTCACCCGGGCGAAAGCCACCGCCAAAGCCCTCGGCTTCGACCTCGGAGCCACCGCCACCGGCGGTGTCGGCGATGCGAACCTCATCGCGGGTACAGGTGTACCCGTCCTCGACGGACTCGGACCCGTCGGGGGAGCCGATCACACGCCACAGGAATGGCTGGACACCAGCACCGTCGCTCAGCGCGTGACGCTCTTGGCCGACCTCGTCGCCTTCCTCGGCGACATCGGCAACAGCCGCTGACCCTCAGAGCCACGCCCGCATCCCGCCCGACATCCGCCGTGCCCCGCTCGAGCCGGGCGTGGCGGTCAGCCCACCCCCAGCCCGTCTCAGGAGACGACATGAGAAAGCCCACCCCGCCGCGCCTTCGCTCCGGCCTGGCCGCAACCACCGTTCTGGCCCTCGTCCTTGCCGTCGCGCCCGCCACCGACGCTGCCGCCCGGCACCGTACGCAGCCACACCCCGGTTCCCTGGTGCTGGTCGGTGGCGGACTGAAGGACGACAACACCCGGATCTACCGCGAGATCATCGACCGCGCGGGCGCAAGCGACGCCCGCATCGGCGTCCTCACGGCCGCCTCGGTCCCCGAAAGCCAGGACCCCGACGCGGCCGACCCCGACACCTGTAGCAACTCGGTGTGCAACGGCGCCTACTACGCTTCGCTGTTCAAGAAGCACGGAGCCCTGGACGCACAGTGGATTCCCGTCGACCTCGACCACATCGCGAACGCCGACTCCGACGCCGTCGTCGCTCAGATCAACTCCATGACGGGCTTCTTCTTCGGCGGAGGCGACCAATACCGCTACGTCACCACTCTCCTGCACGGGGAGCGGCACACCGACTCCAAAGTCCTGGCCGCCATCCGGGCCAAGCTCGCACAGGGGGCCGTCGTCGCGGGAACCTCCGCCGGCGCGCAGATCGCCGCCGGCCATGACATGGTCACCGGCGGCGACTCCTACACAGCCTTGCGCGACGGCAGCGCGCCAGGATATTTCGAGGATCCCACCACTGCGGGCTACCTCCCCGAAGGCGGCTTCGCCTTCCTGCGCTCCGGCCTGATCGACACCCACACAGGAGCCGAGGGCCGGGAGGGGCGCGCCCTGCGGCTGGCCGCCGACACCGGCCACACCCGCGTCTACACCCTCGAGGAGAACACCGCCCTTGTCGTCGACGACCCCGGTACCGGGCACGAAGATCTCACCGTCCTGGGAGCCAACGGCGTCGGCATCTTCGACCTGCGGCACGTCCACACCCGGCGCCAACCGGCCGGCTGGAGCCTCACCGACGCCACCTACACCTACCTCACCGACGGCGACCGCTACGACGCCCGCCACTGGCAGGCGATACCAGCACGCGACAAGGACCTCCTCCTGCCGCAGACGAACACACCGGTGCCGGCGAACCACGACGTGTTCTACTCGACCGCCAACCCCACCGGCGTTCCCTACTCCTTCCGCACCACCGCCCGGGAGCTCGCCGCGACCCGCGACCCTCGGCAGGCCACGGCGACCACCTACGAAACCGGGCCCCGATTCACGGTGACCTTCACCAAAGACCGTCGCTTCAGCGCCTACAGCCAGGACGACAGCCGCACCCCGCAGACATTGATCGGCATGCGGATCAGCATCACACCCTGTTGACACCGCCTGGCTGGCCCCTGACGTCTGCGCGCGCTGAGTGCCGGATCGCTGCCTGGCCGCCCTGATCAGCCACTAGGCTCTGACCGTGCCTCGTGCATGATCGGAAAGGACACCCCCATGGTCACCGGCACACTCGCCGACGACATCCGCCGAAGGCTCGGCGAACTGAGCCCGGCCGAACGCAAGGTTGCCCGCGTACTGCTCTCCGCCTATCCGGCAAGCGGCTTCGAGACCATCGCCACCATCGCGGAACGCGCCGCGGTCAGCTCACCGACCGTCCTCAGGTTCGTCGCACGGCTGGGGTTCAACGGATTCCCCGACTTCCAGGCAGCCCTGCGTGCGGAACTGGACGAGCGCAACGCCTCGCCGCTGGCGCTCTACGAGGCCGGCGAGGCCGCTTCGAGCGATGACTCCACCACCGGTCTCCTCGCGCGCAGCAGCGGTCTGTTCAGCACTGCGGTCGCGCAGACATTGGCGGAACTGCCCGCCGCGGACGTCGAGAACGCCATCGCCCTGCTGGCCGACCCGAAACGACGCATCACGCTGGTCGGAGGACGCTTCTCCCACCTCTTGGCGCAGTACCTCGGCCTGCACCTGATGCAACTGCGCGACAATGTGCGCTTCCTGCCCGAGCGTGACGTCGAACGCACCGCCGCTCTCGCCGAGTTCACGCGACGCGACGTCGTCGTCGTCTTCGACTACCGCCGCTACGAGGACGAAACGCTCGCCATCGCCCAGCTCACTCAGGAACACGGCGGCAAAGTGATCGTCTTCACGGACACCTTTCTGTCGCCCACAAGCGCACACGCCCAGGTGGTCCTCCCCAGCCGCGTTTCCACACCTTCTCCCTATGACAGCCTCGTGCCGACCATGGCGGTGGTCGAGACCGTCGTCGCGGGCGTGATCAGCACCCTCGGGGAGGAGGCTCACCGGCACATGCAGCGCAGTGAGGAAACCGCCCGCCGTGTCGGCCTGGTCTGACAGGGCGCCCGAGAACTCATACCGGGGAGACCGCACGGCAGAGGGTGATGCGGACCTTCAGCGCGGTGCGGGCGTCCATCGCACGGTAGCCCTCGGGCACGCCGTCCAGGCCGACGCTGCGGTCGAAGACCGCGCCGGGGTCCCCGTTCGGCGACCACGTCGGTGGCACCGAAACCACGGGCGATCGCGGTCCGTGCTTCGTGCCGGCCCAGTGCGGTGATTCGGCCCGCGCCGAGCCGCTGGCCGGCGAGCACGCCGCACAGGCCGACCGCGCCGTCGCCGACCATCGCGAACGCCCGGCCGCACACCGGCCGTCACGGCCGCGTGGTGGCCGGTGCTCATGACGTCGGAGAGGGCGAGCAGGCCGGGCGGCAGCTTCAGCCGCCCTGCGGGCAGGAGGTGTGCAGGCCCTCGCGGCAGAAGTCGCAGGTGCCGTCGGACCACACGAACGGGGCACAGCGCACGAACCCGCCATCGCCGCCGGCCTCGCCGCACTTCGCGGTCTGGGTGACAGCACGGCACAAGCAACGCGAGCTCCCTGGCAGAATCCGAAAAAGATCTTGTCCTCTTTGAATCCAGCTTCCCGCCGCCGATGGAATGCGTCTCCAGCAAACCCGAGCAGCTCTCCATCGGAAAGGAAGCACCCCCCATGACCAGTCGTGTTACGGGCACCGCCCTGACCGCGGGAATCGCCGTCGCACTGTCCGTGGCCGCCGGCGCGCCCGCGCTCGCGCAGCCGCAGGCCTCCGACGACAACCAGGCCACCGTCTCGGTACTGCACGCAGTGCCCGGCCTCACCGTCGACGTCTACGCCGGAGACAAGGAGCTCATCCCCGACTTCAAGCCGGGCACCCTCACCGACCCCATGAAACTCGATGCCGGGTCGTACGACATCAAGATCTTCAAGGACGGAGAAGGGCCCGGCGGCACACCCGCCATCGAGAAGACCGTGGACGTACCCTCCGGCGCCAATGCCACCGTGGTGGCTCACCTGAACGCTCAGGGCGAGCCCGCACTCGACGCCTTCGTCAACGACACCTCCAAGGTGCCCGCCGGTAAGGCCCGGCTCACCGTGCGCCACGTCGCCGCCGCGCCCGCCGTCGACGTGCGTGCCGACGGAACTCCGGTGTTCAAGAACCTGGAGAACCCCAAGGAGGCCAAGGGCGACGTCGCAGCGGGAACGATATCCGCCGACGTGGTCCTGGCCGGCACGAACACGGTGGCCATCGGTCCCGCGGAACTGGACCTCGGCGAGGGCACCAATACCGTCGTCTATGCCTGGGGCAGCGCCGAGGACAAGAACCTGGCCCTGAAGACGCAGACGCTGACCGGCATGCACTCCGCGCCGGACGGAGTGCCGGCCGGTGAGAGCGGGCAGGCCGCCGCCCACAACGAGAGTCTGCCCATCGGCGCCCTCTCCCTGGGCGCGGTCTCCGCTCTGGGCGCTGCCGGATTGCTGTGGCGGCTGCGTTCTTCCACACGGTAAGACGAGCTACGCCGCGTGGGTGCTGCCCCTGGCCCGTCAGATGCAGCACCCATCCGGCCAAGGCAGGGAGACATGTTCTTTCTCGTAGGCAGACCCGGGTCACGACGTTCCGTCCTGGCGGGGCTGGCCCTGGCGCTCGCCGGACTCGTGGTCGCCGCCGTGCTCCTTTCGCGTTCTTCGGACGGTCCCGTCACCAGACCTGCGGACTTCGGTGCAGCCTCCGGCGGGAGCGCCTCCGCGCCTTCCCGTACAGCCCAGCCACCGGCTGCCCCGGCTGCCGGGAACAGCGAGCGGGGCACGCCATCGCCTTCCCCCTCGATCGAGCCCGAGCCCACCGGGCTGATCCTGCCCCGCCTCGGTGTCCGGGCACCGGTGGACGCGGTAGGAGTGGCCCCCGACGGGCAGACGGAGGTGCCGAAGGACCCGCAGCGCGTCGGCTGGTACAGGTTCTCTCCTGCTCCGGGCTCGGCCGAGGGGTCCTCAGTGATCGTGGGCCATGTCGACTCCACCGGGTACGGGTTGGGCGTCCTGGTCGCCCTGAACGAGGTGAGGCAGGGTGATCGGGCGATCGTGCAACGTGCGGACGGCAGCCGTGTCGAATACCGCGTCACGGCGCGCCGCACCGTGGGAAAGAAGGAGCTGGCCGGCTCCGAGGCGTTCCGCAGGGACGGCCCGCCGGTCCTGACGTTGATCACGTGCTCCGGTCCCTACGTGCCGGAAAAGGGCGGGTACCAGAACAACCTGGTGGTCACCGCCGGACAGGTACCTGAATGACCGCGCCGGCATGGGGCGGCTCAGGGGTTCTGGCGGCTAGTGTGGCTGCCGTGAACTCCGCCACCGACGAGGAGCTGGCGCGTGGCTTCGCGGACGGCGACGAGTCGTGCCTGGCCGAGGCGTACCGCCGCTTGGGTGCGTTGGTCTTCACCGTGGCGACGCGGAAACTCGGAGACGCGGAGGAAGCCAAGGACGTCACTCAGCAGGTCTTCGTCGGCGCCTGGCGCGGACGCAAGAGCTACGACCCGCAGCGCGGCTCTCTGAAGACGTGGATCATGGGTATCACGCACAAGAAGATCGCCGACGCCCTGACCCGGCGTTCGCAGCATCAAAGGAATGTGGAAGCGGCCACGGTCGCGGCCACACCAGCGACGCGGGAGCCGACCACCTCATCCGACACCGTGCTCGACCACGTCCTGCTCACCGACGAATTGGAAAAGCTTCCCGAGCAGCAGCAGACGGTACTGAAAATGGCGTTCTACGAGGACCTCACACAGGCTCAGATCGCCGAACGGACCGGACTGCCGTTGGGCACCGTCAAGAGTCATACGCGACGCGGGCTGATCCGCATGAGGAACCGATTGGAGGTGGACGGTGGAACACCTTGACGAAGAGACGCTCGCGGCGATGGCGCTCGGGGAGAGCCCGCCCTCCTCCTCCGCCACGCAACACCTGAGCCGGTGCGACCGTTGCAGGCGGCAGCTCGACGCCTACGCCTACGTCATCACGACCGCCAAGCCCACCTCGGTCCCTGATGACGAACTGCTCGAACCTCCAGCGGGCCTGTGGGAGTCCATCGCCGAAGAGCTGCACATCGCTCCACACCATGAACACCCTGCCGACCCCGGTCACGGCACCCACCGCCCCAGCCCTCCGCACGAGACAAGGAGACATCTCTCGGCGGCCGATGACACCCGTCAGGGCGGCGCGACAGCCACGTCGGCTGCGCGCCGGTCACGCCGGACGGGGCGCTTCGCGGTGACGCTCGCCGCGTGCGCCGCCCTGCTCGGCGCGGGCGCGGGCAGTGCCATCACGTGGTGGGCCACCCAGAACAGTGCGACCAGTGCCCCGGCTGCCACGGACGGCTCCAGGCTCGACTCCTTGCGGACCGGCTCGACGGGTTACGCCCGCCTCGACGAAAGCGACGGGCACCGGACCCTCGACGTCGCCGTGAAGGGGCTGCCGCCGAACCCCGGCTACTTCGAGGTCTGGCTCATGGACCGCTCCCACACCAGGCTCATCTCCATGGGAGTACTGGGACCCGACGGACGGGCCGCTCTGCCCGTACCCGACAACGTCGACCTCTCGGACTACTCCGTGGTCGATGTGTCCGTCCAGCCCTACAACGGCAAACCCGACCACTCCGGCGACAGCATCGTCCGAGGCCCCTACGCCGGCTGACTCCTCCCTGACATGATCCTCTCCGACCCGTGCGCGAACTGGAGAGGATCATGCTGCATCTTCTGTCACTGCACTACACGGCCCCGGAACGAGCCGCAGAGCCCTTCATCCCTGGCCACGTCGCCTACCTGGAACGGCACCACCAGAATGGGACCTTCCTGATCTCCGGTCGGACCGTCCCCACGTCGATCGGCGGCGTGATCATCGCCCACGGCGTCGACCGCCCCGCAATCGAGCAGATCACCGCGCAGGACCCCTTCGTCGTCAACGGCGTGGCGGAATACACCATCACCACGATCACTCCGGGACGAGTCCACCCTGCCCTGGACTCACTGCTGGCCCCGGGCTGTTGACCATCGCCGGCCCTCGCCACCCGGCCACGACGCACCGCGCAGCCGGACGGGAAACGCGAGGGCACAGCCGCTGGATCGCGTGCTTTCGCCCGGCGTCATCCGCACCCACACCCTGGCCCCGCTCCGCGCGAGCGCGTCGGCGCGGGTTCAAAGGAGGTGGTGCCCCGGTGGTCGATTCCGGCCCCAGGAATCAGGGCGGCCGGACAGGCACACGACTACGGCGATGTCCTCACGCCGAACCGAACGCTCAACTTCCGCCCCGAGCGCGGCAACCAACGCCGATCCACATCGTCGTGTCGGCCGTTGTTGGACTCCCGGCGTTCGAGCTGAATATCCATCAAGGGACGTAACTACCTTGCGCAAAGCACGAATAGCCACTGTCCTCGGTGGCATCGCCGCCGCAACCTTGCTCACGATCGGCAACGCCTCGGCCGTCAACTTCGAAATCGACGAGGCCGACGCCACACCGTTTGACGGCAGTGTTCCGTCAGCCATGGCGTGCGCCCACAACTCCGTGGGCAAGGCCTGCTTCCGCGAGGTCGGGGACTGGTTCGAGATTGTCGACGAGAAGAAGGACGATCACGCGACCCTCGCTGCCTGGCGCCTCGTCTACCCCGAGAGCCAGGCGACCATTCGACAAGGCACCATCTGGAACACGGCCGGTTTCCAGACATACCGGTACCAGAACAAGGACCTCCACGAGGGCTACATCCTTGAGCTGCGGGTCTGCGCCGGCGAATGGCACAACAAGCATGTCATCGACAGCTCGTGCAGCGCATGGACGACGACCAAGTCCTGAATGTCGACGGTCACGTAATTCCCCGCGGCTAACTTCACGTAGTTCCCCAGGACGTCGTCCCTCCGCTGGGGGCACCGGCTTCGTGCGTCGGGAACCTGGACGATCGGCTGATCGTCTTCTTGAGCATGCCCCGCGTTCTAATTCTTGGAATCGACCCGCGTGCAGTGCCCGGGATGGACGGAGACGCCATCCGAGCGGCCCTTGAGCAGGAACTGGCCAGATTCGGCGATCACGCCATCGATGCGTCCATGACGCTGATCGAGCTGGACGAGTCGGCCGAGTCGACGATCGTTGCAGCGCTGTCCGAGCACAGCTGGGACGTCGTCGTCATCGGGGGTGGGATCCGCAAGCCGGAGCCGCTCATGCCGCTGTTTGAGCAGGTCGTGAATCTGGTTCGGCGGCATGCGCCGAAGGCGGCGATCGCGTTCAACACGAGCGGCGGTGACAGCGTCGAAGCCGCTCAGCGGTGGCTGTGAGCCGGAGTGTGTCGACGGTGATCCCTCAGGGGCTGTGGCCACGCAACTGCCCAGCCCCTGAGGTGGTTTCGCCTATTTGACCGGGGGCTTGGTCGGGTCGGTAGGGCCCTTCGGTCGTTTGTTGGGTCGGTAGCTGGGGCCGTTCATGATGACTTGGTGGCTGGCGTTGATCAGCCGGTCGAGGAGGGACTCCGCGACGACCGGGTTGGGGAAGAGGGGATACCAGTCGCTGGGTGCCCTGTTGCTGGTGATGATCAGGGACCGGCCCTGCCGCTCGGAGACGAGTTCGTAGAGGTCGTCGGCCTGGGCGGCGGACAGCTGGCGCATGGCGAAGTCGTCGAGGATGAGCACGTCGGGCCGGATCAGTTCGCGGATGCGTTTGTCCCAGGTGCGGTCCGCGTGACCGCCGGCGAGCTCGGCCAGGATGCGGCTGGTCTTGGCGAAGCGGACGTTGGCGCCCTGGCGGATAGCCTGGTGGCCGAGGGCCTGCGCGACGTGTGTCTTGCCGACCCCGACGGGGCCGAACAGGATGACGGACTTGCCGGAGTGGAGCCAGCGCTGGGCGGCAAGGTCGCGGATCTGTGCGGCGGGCAGCTTCGGGGAGGCGTTGAAGTCGAAGCCCTCCAAGGTGGCCTGCTGTTCGAACTTCGCTCTGCGCAGGCGCCGTTCGAGGGCGACGGACTCGCGGCGGGTGATCTCGTCGTGGCAGAGGACCTGGAGGAAGTCGAGGTGTCCGAGCTCGCCTTTCTGGGCCTGGGTGAGGCGGGCGTCGAGTGTTTCCAGCATCCCGGACAGCCGCAGGGTCTTCAGCGAGTCGCGCAGGGCGGTGGTCATCACGCTCATCGCACGGCCTCCTCAGCGTCACCGTGGTCCTGGTCGTCGTGAAAGTCGCCCAGAGTCTGGGTGGGGACGGTGGTGGCGAACAGGCCTTCGGGGCCGTGCAGGAAGGCCGCGGCTCCGCCGTCGCCGGTCTCGGGCTCCGGATCGGTCTCGGTGCCGGCAACCAGGATCCCTTTGACGGTGCGGTAGGAGGGGTCACCGACCGTGATGGCCTTGATGCAAGCGGCTTCCAGACGGGCATCGCCGTACTTCTTCCGCAGTCCGAGGACCCCCTGGGCCGCGCGGAGCCGGTAGAGAGCGTTGACTTCCAGCAGCTGGTCGATGACCTCACGGCAGGCATCGCCGACCTGTGATGCCTGGCCGCGGCACCAGATCGGCGTCCGCATCTGGAAGGCGATCTTCTCGGGCGGGTAGTCGTTCTTGTCGGTCCGTTTGCCCTGCTCCAGGGCGGCGTGGGTCTTGACCAGCTCACCCTCGTGGAAGATCTGGACCATGGTGGCGGTGGAGCGGACATCGCCCCGGCGGCCGATGAGTTTCCAGGGCACCGAGTAGAGGGTGCGGCCGACCTTGACGTGAATATCCGTCCCCACCACAGCAGTTGACCATCTCGCCAGAACGAACGGCGTCTCGGGCAGCGGCACAAGAGCCTTGGCCTCCACCGCCTCGAACACCGACAACGGCTTCGCGCCGCCCAACGGTCGGCACTGCCGTTGGCCTGCGACATTCGTCGCCCAAAGCAGGGCCTCGGCCTGCATGTGCTCCAGCGAGGTGAACCGGCGCCCGCTCCAGAACGAGTCACGGACATAAGGCATGGGCCGCTCGACCCTGGGTTTGTCCTTCGGCTTCGAGGCGCGGGCCGGATCGACCAACGTGCCGTAGTAGGCGGCAAGTTCGGCGTACGACTTGTTGATCTGCGGGTCGTAGAGGTCCGGCTTGTCCACCCCGGTCTTCAGGTTGTCCGGGACCAGACGCCGTGGGACGCCACCGAAGAAGCGGAAGGCTTCCGCATGCGCGAGGGTCCAGGCGTGCTGGTCCATGTGCACCGCCGGGCGGACGAACATGTGCCGCGAGCTGGGGAGCACCATCACGAACGCCCAGATCCGGTGACGTTTCCCGGTGGCCGGGTTGATCCACTGCCCGAGGAAGCCGTAGTCGATCTGGGCTTCCGAGCCCGGCTCGACAACATCCCGCAGCACCGTGATCTTCGAGCGGGCCGCCTCGTCGGGCAGGTTCTCATGCACCCAGCGGCGGAACGTCGACAAGGACACCTTCAACTTCCCCTCGTCCCGGAGCCGTTGGTGGATCGTGGTGACCGTCGTGGTCTCCAGCAGCGACTTGACGTAGTCGCGGTGCGGTTCGATCTCGCCCCACCTGACCTGGTTCAGCTGTCCGGCTGGCCAGCTCTGGGAACCAGCTCTTGAGCAGCTTGGCCCAGTCTGTCTCACTCATCGGCGGGCCGCCCGGGGTGATGCCGGCCTCCTCGGCCGGGGCCAGGTACTTCCTGACCGTCTTGCGGTCCACCCCCAGCGAGGCGGACACCTGGCTCTTGGAGCGGCCTGCGTACCAGTGCACGTAGATCTCGACGATGTCGATCACGGTGAATGTTCTCCTTGCCATCCGGCGTGTCCGTCGACCTCTCGGTTCGCAGGTCGAGGGACCGCGACGTCTCCGAGAGGGCCAGGACCCTCAACCCGAGCACCGGCATGCCCCCGGATCGCGGTTGTCTCCTCTGCCAGGGATGCGCAGGAGCTCGGAACGACGATTGCCGTGGTGGAGGAGCCAGGCGACTGCGCGTTCGACCGGTGGTCTCCAGCGCCGGTAGTCGGCTTGCCAGCCGGGGTCGGTGGTGGCCTGGCGGCGGGCAGCCGCGAGCAGGTCGTGGTGGGGGCGGACGGTCACGATGCGGCCGGCCTTGGCTTTGGTGCACCGCTCACGCAGGGGACGTCCGGTGCACAGGTTCCCGAAAGCCGCCTTGCGCTGGTTGTGCTGCCCGCCGGGGTCCGACAGCGCAACTGTGTGTCCCGCGGGGCAGGTCACCGTGGCGGCGGCGGTGCTGATGACGAAGTCGTCCAGGGTGAAGCCGCCCAGGACAGCCGCCCGTAGCGGCGCGGGTTTGAAAAACAGCAGGTGGCCTGCTGCTTCGAGGGCCTGGCGGGCCTCGCCGGTGGAGTAGGCGGTATCACCGAAGGCGTCCACCGGCCTGTCTTCCCCGGCGAGCAGGTCCACGCCGACGGTGGCCTCGTGGTGCTCGGGCCCGACGCCGGGAGTGAGGGCCACAGCGGTGTATAACGCGGTCTCCGGCTCGATGGCCAGGAAGCGGGCCTCGACGCGACCGGAACCGTGCTGGTGGACGCCGTTCTTGGGGTGAACGAGGTCTGCGCCCAGCGGCCGGTGGGGGCGGCGGCTCCCGCACCACCCCGTGGCGGCCCCTGGTCACCGGTGACCTCGCCCAGCGAAATTTCATGGACCCGAAGGCGCAGACTCCGACGCGGCCGAGGTCGGATCTGGGTCCTGGTCGCTCAGCCTTTCGCCCATGTCAACTCCTTGACGAACTCCGACAGCTCCGGGCGCAAGGCGGCCAGTTCGCGCAGATCGGAACAGAGTTCGTCCGGTTCCCACGGATACCGCATCGCCGGCAGCGCCCGGTTGTACCAAGCACGGGCCTGGCGCGGGCCACCGAGTGCCGCGCAGTACACGGCGACCTTGCCCGCGCCCAACCCGTACCACCGCTCGCTGGTGCCGAGGTCACCGCGCTCCAGGCGCAGCGCCAGGCCGATCTGCCGCCGTCCGTGCTGCTCCTCGCCCGTTGTCAGGAGTGAGAGGCCGTGCTGGTAGCGATACCAGGCCGTGTCCGGCTCCGCCGCGCTGGCCGCTCGGGTGTCCGCGGCGGCCTCTGAGAGGCGGCCGAGCCCGCGCAGTGCCCGGGCGCGGCTCAGCAGCAGAAGGGGCGTGTCCGCTTCCCGCAGCAGGGGCAGAGCCTGCGCGTAAAGCCCCTGGGCCACCATCGCCTCGGCCTGCCGGGCCGACACCTGGGCGTCGTCGGGCCGCAGGTCACGGGCCCGGGTGAAGACGTCGAGCGCTTCGTCGAAGCGGCGCACGCGCAGCAGGAATCCGCCGTGGGCCAGCAACGCGAAGACCGAGTCGTGGTCGAGCTCCACCGCGGCGGCGAGGTCCGCCTCGCCGAGGTCGCCGCGGCCCAGCTGCCACAGCAGGGCGGCCCGTTCGTGGTGAACCGGGACGAGGGCCCGCTCCCGCTCCGCCGGGCCGAAGAGGCGGAGGGTTCGCGTCGCGATGTCCACGGCCGCCGGGCCCTCGCCCAACGCGTCGAGGTGGCGCATCACCGTGAGCGAGGCCCGTACCGTTGCCGTCCGACGCGAGGGGCCTGCGTCGCTCTCCGCCGCCGCGGTCAGCCGGTGACTCGCGGCTTCCACCAGCGCGGCCGGAGCGACGGCCGGATCCTGGGTCACCAGGATCCGCGCCCGGTGCAGCAGCACTTGGGCGAGCAGACCGTCGAGGACCGGGTCGTTCAGCCAGAGGGGGGCGGGTGAGCGCAGGAGTCTCGCGGCGTCGTCGTAGCAATCGGCCGCCGTCGCGTCCGAGCCGAACTCCCGGTGCAAGGCCCCGATCCTGGCGAGAGAACCGGCCAACCGTGCCGGTTCGCCCGGAACACGCGCGGCCACCACCCGGGCCCGGACCGCGGCCTCCTCCAGGGCACGGGGCGCCGCCGGGCACGGCCCGTGGTAGCCGGCCGCGGTGATCAGCTCGTCGGCGAGGCGGGGTTCGACAGCCACGCGGTCGACCCTGACCAGGAAACGAAGCATCCACATCCACGTGGCGTGGGCGGTCCGCGCAGCCGCCGGGTTCGACGCGGCGAGTGCTCGTCGCGCCCGGTGGGCCTCCGCGGCGATCGCCTGGTCCCACTGGTGTGCTTCGGCCAGCGAGGTCAGCGGTCCATGAGCGGCGCGGTCCTCCCATGCCGGCCGGGGCGACACGGGTCGCCACAGAAGCGGAAGGGCCCGGCCCACATCGGTGGCCTCCCACGTGGTGCGGCCCTCGGCGGCCGCGGACCGGGCGGCCGTGGCCAGTGTCCGGGCGGCCAGCGGCGTCAGGGGGAGCGGTCCCCGGAGCGTGTCGGCGGGGTCGGTCGAGCCGGCCAATGCCGCCGCGAGGTGTTCGGGGCCGATCCAGGCCGCGCCCGCCCCCTGTGCATGGGCCTGTGCGGAGGACGTCAATGCGTGTACGGAGGAGGCGGCCGGCAGCCCGGTCGGGGACTGCCGCACGAGGTGCTCGATGTCCACACCGGGGTGCCCTTGTACGCGGGCGGCCTGTCGAGCGGTCAGCAGAAGACGGACGGCGGCCGGTGTGGCGCGGCAGCGGAGCACACGGTCGGCCGCCGTTTCGCCCGGGTCCCCGGACGCGACGGATGCAGACGGGTCCACTTGGGCGAGGATCCCCTCCGGCCCGAGCAAACCCGTGGTCGCGGCCGCATGCCGGGCGGCACGGGCCACGGCGCTGCGGGCGTCAGGAGTGAGCAGTTCGAGAGGGAAGCCGGGACCGCTCCAGCGGATCTCGGGGACCGGGCAGAGGGAGGCGGTCGGGCTGTGCCGGTGCCGAACCCGAAAGTACGCCTCGTCGAGGTCCGCTCCCCCTGTGCCGAGGAGTGCCGCGAGGCCCCCTCGGCGGGAAGCTGTCAGGGTTTCGAGCAGTCGCTCCGCGGCGAGACCGGTCTCACCGGCGTGTGCGGCGGCCGCCCGGGCCCGGCTGAGGGCCGCTCGCAGGTCGCGGTCCGGTTCCGGCACCTTCCGGGCTCCGGGACCGCCGTCGGCTCCGTACTGCGCGCGCAGCGCGCGGCGCAGTCGCCCGGCGTCGAAGCCGCACGGTTCCGTCAGCAGCGCGCACCCCGGCTCGTCGAGCAGGACGAGAAGGAGGTGCCCTGGCGTCACCTGTCCGTGTCCCAGGGCGTGGGCCTCCGCCATGGCCGACAGCACCGGCCAGCACCGCCCGCCGGTGAGCCGGTCGACACGCGTCAGCCAGCCGGGAGGCTCCACCAACAGGCGCGGCGCCACCAGGCGGGGCGGTGCGAGCTCCGTGGGGTCCCGCCGGACCGCCTCGGCCGCGTCGGGCAGCGTCGGACCGCCGGTCGGTCGGGCGGTCGGGGGCTCGGCGCCCGGCCCGCTGGCGGCCGCCGGGATCGGTGCGCGTGTCCCGGCCACGCCCCCCGGCGGCCGAAGAGGCGTGCGAGCAGACGGCGAGTGGGCCACCCCGAGGTCGCGGTGGTCCGAGGTGGCATGGTGGACGGCGGGAACGAGGGCGGGCTCGGCCGGGCCGATCCTGGAGCCGGGTACCGGGCCATGCCGAGGGTGCGTGAGCAGACTGTTCCGGACGCGGACGAGAGCGGGGGCGAACACTGTCGGCTCGACCACGCGGAGTCTCTCGAACAGCCGCTGTGCCACCTGTGTATGGGTGCGGGCTTCCTGAGGGGTGTGCCATCCCTCCCACCAGGCGGCCTCGTCCTGTCCGGCAGCGGTGTCGCTCCAGGTGCGGGTCTCGTGGCGAAGCCTGGCCCACGCGCGCTGGGCCACCGGGTCGGCGAAGACGGCGGCGCGCCTCTCGGGGGCGTGTCGTCTCCCGGAGGTGGGCTGCTCGTCCGTCTCCGTGGGCGAACGGCGGTCCAACTCGTCGCGGTAGATGCGCAGCCGTGCCGTCAGAAGCGGATCATCGAAGTGCTCCGCGAGGTGACAGGCGGCACGGCGGGCGATCCTGTCATCGCTGGCGGGTGCGTACCCTTCGTCGATCCGCTGCCGCATTTCGTCGGCCTGCGCCTCCGTCCACATCCGCACGGCGTGCCGCCAGCGCACCGGCAGACGGACGCGCCACCAGGTGAGGACCCGCAGGGACGTGAAGACCACATGGCGGTACACGCCGGTCTCCTCGGCCGCCCGGTGGAACGCGTCCGCTGCCTCCCCCGGGGAGCCCGCGCGGGCCAGGCGGTGCCCGGCGGCCCGGTGGAGGGCGAACAGGGCGCGCTGGTTGCCCGCCCGGATCCGTTGGCCGCTCAGTGCCTCCGCCACCGACCTGTATTCGTTCTCGGGATCCACGGTCAGCCGCCGGTTCCGAAGATGGATCACAGCAGCCGTCGTGCGCAGCAGTTCATCGGTGTCGCGATTTCTCTGGGTGAACGACTGGGCTGCGCGCAGGGCGCCGCCCGCGCTGTCGCGATCGTCCGACTCGTCGAGGGCCCAAGCACGAAGCGTCTGGGCGCGCACCACGCGCACGGCGTCGGCTCCGAGCGGGAGGGCGGTGGAGGCGACGGCGGCTCCGGCGGCGAGCTCCGCGGCCAGCACGGGACAACCCGAGCGCAACGCGGCCTCCGCCGCCCTGCCGAGCAGGGGGCGCAGACAGTCGTCCCCCGGTGAGTGCGCCGCGAGGATCTCGAGATACTCCTGGAGAGCGGTCGCGGGCCGGCCTCTTCGCAGGTCCCGGTCGGCGTGCGCGATACGGTCGCGCGCCGAGTGGGGACATCGGATCCCTGGAGAGACGCCGAGCGACCGCAACGGGGACGCCGCCCAGAGCCGGAGGGGACGCTCCCACAGTGTGCGGCAACAGACGGCGGCGAGGAACGGCAGGTCCGGTAGGTCGAGCCACAGCCAGGCGGCAGCGGCCGCGGGCACGCCGATGACGTGGTGGCGGGGCAGCAGCCAGGCGACCGCGACCAGGGCGGCCGCGACCGGCCAGGGCAGGTGGAGGAAAGCCCACCACGCCCCCGCCGCCAGCGGAGCCAGACCGAACAGGGAGACACCTACAGTGCGAAGCGTCACGACCGGCCGCCGACCCCGCTGTACGCGAACGACTGCCATGCAAAGGGATGTCCTCTGCGGGTGCGGCGCCACCGCCGCAGGTGCGTCAGCTGCATCTCGCGCAGAGCGTCGACGGGCGCCACGCCCTGAGCAACACGTCGCGCCATGCACCGGGCGGCCCGGTTGAGCTGCTTGGTCTCCGGCACCGTGTACAGGGTGCAGATGACATGCTCCGCGCCGGAGAGCAGGAGGGCGGAGCCGAAGCCGAGCCACTCGGTGACTCCGGTCCGTACGGCCTCCGTGCCGGGCGGGGGCTGGAGGCCGAGGCTCTCGCAGCCCACGGTGATCACGTGGGACGGTACGGGGAAGGCCGGTCCCTCCGCCGGCCCGGCCTCGGTCCGGGCGGGCACCATGTCGGCCATCGCGACGCGGGCCGCGCCGCCCTCCGCTTCGGGACGGACACGTAGCCCGCCGAAGTAGGGATTGTCGGGTTCCGGGTCCACGTGGCCGACCAGATACAGCAGGCCGTGGTCCTGGTGGAGGGCACGGAAGACGGACGACAGCTCGGACTTGGTGCAAGGGCCCTTCTGGATGTGGCGGGCTTCGGGAGGCGGGTGGAACACACCCGTCACTCCGTCCTCGGCATCGGGACGCAGAACGGCCAACCTCATGGGTACCGGACCGCCCCGGGTACGGGGACGGCGGGTGAGGCAGTGGTCGACGGTCGCCCAGCCGGGTACATGCAGCACTCGTGCGGAGTCCACGACGCGGTGATCCCGGCCGGGGATCAACGGGAGGGCCGCGACAGGGATGTGGCTCAGCCCCGCGGGCAGGGAGACCACGAGCGTGGCGGGCTCGGGACCCGACTCGGCGAGCCCGGTGGCCAGCGGAGGCGGCAGGAAGGCCCGGGACACGCGGCTGAGCAGGGCCAGTTCGGGGACGGCTGCGGCCTCCGGGCGGCCTCGCGACGTGTCCTCGGCGGAGCTGCCAGGGTCCGACAACGGTCCCGCGCTCACCCGCTCGCGGAGTGCGGCGTTGCTCTCGCCGGGGCGTCGCACGGGCAGTGCCGCGCGCAGTTCGCCATCCGCGCGCGCCGCCTCGGATGCGGGGCCGATGGACCGGTCGCCGTACGACCAGCGCCCGTCGGGCGACCGTACGGCCCAGTAGTACCTGTCCTTCACGGTGATCGCGCTCCAGTACCAGCAGCGGCCGGCCAGGGCGAACAGCGCCCGGTCGAGGTCGAGAACGCCGTCGGTGCCCGTGGTGCCGGGCAGCAGGCGCCGTCCGCCGATCGCGACGGCGGGAGGACGGCGTACCGGGCTCAAGCCCAGCTCGTACAGGGCCGAGAGGTTGTCCGTCCTGGAGCCGGGCGACGGCCCTGCTCCGACCGTCGGCTCGAGCTCAGTCGCCGTGACTGCGTCCAGCAAGGCCAGATGACGGTCGAGTTCGGATGCGTCGAGCCGTCGGGGCAGCACCTCGCCGCGGGCGGTCTCCAACATCTCCGCGACCAGCGTGGCGGTGTCCGCTCCGGAACCACGGCTCGCCAGGCGCAGCGCCGTGGCGTACGCAGTGAGCTGCATCCGTTCCCACAGTCGGCGCCCGCGTGCCTCTCCCACCCGGTAGCGCGCCTCGTGGACGGCGATGAGCGCGTGGACGGCCTGGGTCAGTGCCGCTTCCTCGTCGCCGTCGAGTTCTTGCGCCCGGGCGAGGGCCAGCCGTGCGGCTACGGCGGCGAGAGGGCGGTCGGCGGCGCGCAGCATGGCGAGTGCCGCCAGCGCGTCGCGTCGCGCGTCATCCCTGGTCGACTCCGTCTCGACCAGCACGAACGCGGCCTGTAGGCGTCGGCGGACCGACTCCTCGTTTGTCTCATGGATGTCGGCGCGGGCGTCCGAGTGATGGGCCGTGGCCCGCAGCGTCTCACGGGCGCCCTCGGCGTTGCCCACCCGCACCATGAGCTGAGCCAGCCACAGTTCGGTCTCGCGCAGCAGCCGCTGGTCGAGGGTGCGCACCGCGATGAGCCGCATGGCGTGGATCTCCCCCAGGAGTTCCACCAACGGAGCCGACTCCAGATGGCCTCGGACGTGTTCCAGCCACAGCCGACGCGCGTGTCGTCGGCAGCGGCGGGGGCTCAGCAACCCGAGGGCCTCCGTCCTTGCTTCGGCGGCCGCGGACTCCTCGCCGTTGCGGAGCCGGAAGCGGGACAGGTCACCCAGACACCAGCCCAGCACGGTGCCTCCCACGTTCCGGGCCTCTTTGACGGCCTCACGGGCGGCGAGCAGCGCCTCGGACTGTTCGTCGCGCAGGAACAGCACATGTGCCCGGGCCATGGTCAGTAGGGGGACGCACTCGGCGGGGAGCCCCTCCGCGGACAACCGCTCGACGAAGGGAGCGCATGCCTGCCGACCGTTCGAAGCGAGGTCCAGTGCCGTGGCGAAGAGCGACCACCGTCCTCTCAGGACCATCGAGAGTCTGGCCCGCCACGGGATGAACCCGAAGACCGGGCCGACCGCGGTCCAGGTCTTACCGATGACACTGCGATGCAGATGCACGGCCTGAATCAAGGTGAGCGCGATGGCGTAGCAGATCGCGTCCAGCCACCACCATGCCGGGTCCAGCCATGCGGCGGTCAGAGGGGGAGCCGCCGCCACCAGTACGGCGGGCCGGGAGACCCGGACGAGGCGCCACAGGGCAGCCAGCGGGCCGCAGGCCAAGCCCATGACGACGACAGCCGGCTGCGCCAGGCCGACGAACCGCAGCAGCTGTGCGACGGCCGTGCCGATGACCAAATGGTCGAGGAGGGCGGGGAGGAGGGCCGCCCGCCAGTGGATGTGCAGGCTGTCCGCGTGCCAGAGACCGATGGTCCTGCCCGTCGTACGACGTCTGCTCAGCATGAGGGTGCCCTTGAGGGAACGAGGCAGCAGGGACAACGCATAGCTCGTGGAGATGCCCGTCATCGCGAGCAGGACGTCCTGGAAGCTGATGGTCTCCTCGGCCGCACGGTCCTCGGCACCGCCCCGTCCGGCCAGCCAGCGCTCGGCCGCCTCCTCGTCGCACATCTCCGGGGCGAGTCGTCCGGCTCGCGCGGATGTCCGCTCAGTTGACATCGCTCTCCTCGCGCCCGGTCCTCGGAGTGTGCCCACGCCGTCGCGCAAGGCCGACGAAGACGTCGTGCAGCGCCTCAATCGCCATGGCACGGTTGTCACGGGTGAAGGAAACCCTCGACAGCGCCGGGTCGGCCCGTTCCACGCGCCTGATCAACAGCAACATACGGAACCCGAAGGCTTCGAGGGCCGTCCAGGCGAGCACCAACCACACGAGGAACGGAGGGACGAGCCACGCGATCAGCACCCGCGCCGCCAGCCACACCGCGAGGGGCGAGCTGCGCAGTGATCTGCTGAACGGCGCATAGGCCAGGATGGGCCACCACCAGCCGTACTCGACTGTACGGAGACCCACGGCGAGGAAGCAGATCGCCCCCAGGGCGTACTCCACAACCAGTGACGCGGTCAGCACACGCACGCGCGACAGGGCCAGAGGTGTGCCGAGGTCCGCTCCCTCGCGCAGTCCTTCGGCCGACATCAGCCTGCTCAGCAGCGGTGAGCCTCGCTTGCCGGTGCGCACGGCGAGGTCGGCCGTGCTCGGCGGCGGAGGCAGCCGGAACGCCTCCTGCCCCGTCTCTCCCGCGCGTCCGTCCGTTCCCCTCATGAAGGCGGCGTCTCCACCGGACCCGCGGGACCGGTGCCGGGCCGCGGCGCTCAGTACGAAGTCGGCGGTGAGTCCGAGGCGGTGGAACGGGGTGCTCCCGGAGACTTCGGCGGTGGTCTCGGCCAACGCGGCCACGAGATGGACCGACGTGACGTGCGCATCGCCGGTCAGCCGTGCCCAGCCGGGCAGTTCAAGCAGGAATTCCCGTAAGTCGTCAGCCGGGAGCGGGGGTTCCGCCGGACCGCCGCCGACCGGGAAAGGGCGGGCTGCCGCCTCCCGGGACCAGCTGAGCCGCTCGGCGGGGATGCCGCCGGCGAGCAGCACCGTGCGCCAGCCGGCGGGTTCCTGCGCCGCGCCCAGAGCAGCGATCAGGTGCTCGTGGCGCACGTGAGGGGAACGGTCGAGCGCCGCCGCGTACTGGGCGCGCAACACCAGGGCGGCGATCTCGGAGCTGACGCGGGCACCACCCCAGCGTTCGCCGAGGACAACGGTCATGAGGAATCTCCCTGGGCGGGCACCGGCAACGGCTCGGGGTCGGCGATGGGATCGGGGGAGGACGGGGGCAGCGGGGGCGACGGCTCCGCCGTCTCCCGCGGCAGGTAGCTGACGGTCAGGAAGGAGAGCCGTCGGGCGCTCACCGCGACCGCGTTGACCTGAGGCAGCACGGATGCCTCGGTCTCTCCCGGGGGGCGGTACAGGATGTCCCCGCGCAGGGTCAGCTCACGGTCCCCGTGCTCCATCGGCACGCGGCTGTAGCTGTGCAGCACACCTGCCAGATATGTGCCGTCCTCCAATACGCAGCCGACGTAGACCTCGGCGTCCGGGTGTTCGCGGAAGAGCAGCCACCAGGAGGAGATCTGCGGTTCCAGCCGACGGGCCCGGTCGTCCCATCGCTGTCTCACGGTTCTCGGGAGCGATTTCGACCAACGGCCCGCACCCGCCGCGTACGCGAGGGCGCAGGCGATGGCCATGGCGACTGCTCCCCAGACCGCGACTGCGTCGAAGTGCACAGTGGCGTAGGCCTGCGGGCGGCCGACGAGCGCGCGGAAGGAGGGCGAGAACCACAGGTCCAGGCGGGATCCGGCCTCCAGCGCGGCCACGACGACGACGTCCACGACGACACTGGCGAAGAGGATCGACACCAGTTCCTGGAACGCCGTGTACACACGGCCGGGCACATGCCGGGCCAGGGCGCGGTGGTAGACGTAGCCGGGAAGAGCGAGAACGAGCAGCAGCATGAGGCCGGCGACGCTGGTGGGGATGGCTGCCTCCTCGGACGGCGAAAATCGGTGACGGATTGTCCACCTCGCCGGGTGCGTCCCGATAGTATGCGGGCAGAATCATCCCCGCTCACCCTCTTTGAGGAGAGAAGTGCCGGAGCAGTACGATGAGTTGACGTCCGTCCCCCTGGAGACCAAACCTCCCGGGGAGGCCTGCGAGCCGGACGGGCTCGAGGAGGGCCGGGACGATCCGCTGGGGGACCCGCTGGGTGATCCCGTCCCGGTGGAGAAGCCTCCCCGCGCCTCGGCGCCCCCACCGCCTCCGCCTCCCGCACGCCCCCGATAGTCGCGGCGCTCGGCGGCACGGGCTGGGGCGGGCCGGAGGTACCGGCCCGTCCACGGTCCTGGGGTATCGCTTTCGGGGGGCGGGTCAGGGCAGCTTGATCGGGGTGGAGTCGTCGCAGTATCCGGCCGTCGAGCCCGCGTTCTTGCAGCAGTAGCCGAGGTGGTGGACTCGCTCCAGCACCTGATCGACCTGGGGCACACCAGGATCGGCTACCTCCGCGGCGAGGAGGATCTGGCTGCTGATCGTGGCCCTGCTCGCCCGGAACGGCGTGCCGTTCTCCCAAGTGTCCGCGCACCGGGCGACGCTCGAAGAGGCATACATGCAACTCACCCGGGACACGGCGGAGTACCGGGGCGTCCCGGCGGGGGAGGCCACGCGATGACAGACACCCCCAACACTGGTGGCCGAGGGCGTCGCGTGCGCCGTCGGCCTGGTCTCCGCCGCGGTCACCGTTCCCCTCGGGGAAGGCAGTGCGCTCGGCAGGGGCTTCCGTGTCTTCCCCGTCACCGCGGCGACCGAAGCGCGCGTCGTGGCCGGAACCGGCCTGCTCTGCGCAGCCGCCGCCGTGCTCGCTCTCGGCGTCGGTGCCCTGCTGCGGCGCAGCGGCCCGGCGGTCGCCCTCGTCACCGCGTCGATCGTGCTGCCCTTCCTGCCGGCCACCTCCGGCGTACTGCCCCCGGACATCTCCCGGTGACTGCTGCGGGCCACCCCGCCCGCGGGCTTCGCCGTCCAGCAGACCCTGCCGCAGTACACGCAAGTGCTCAGCGTGTACGAGCCGTCGACCGGCTACTACCCGCTCGCCCCCTGGGCCGGCCTCGCCGTGCTGTGCGGATACGCCGTGCTCGCCTTCGGCCTGGCCGTGGTGCGGCTGCGCGGGAGGGACGTATGAGCCTCCGAAGCGGTGCACGACCCACGAGCACGGCCGACGGGGTGTGGCGAGAGGACTTCGCCCGCGCCCTGCGCGCGGAGTGGACGATGCTGCGCACCGCAGGGGAAACGGGCAGGTTGCTCCTGATCGGCCTCGTGCTGACCGCGGCCGTCGGCGGCGGCAGCGTCAAGGCCGTGAAGTGCCCGGACGCGGGGTGCGGCCAGGACGCCGTCAAGCTCGCCCTGACCGGCGTCACTGTCGGGCAGGCGGTCATCGCCGTCTTCGCGGTGCTGGCCGTCAGCGGCGAGTACGCCACCGGGATGATCCGGACCACGCTCATCGCAGTGCCGAACCGGACGCCCGTCCTCACCGTGAAGGCGACGATCCTCACCGCGGTCGTCCTGGCCTCCGGCACGGCTGCCGTCCTGGCCTCCCTCCTCGCCGGCCGCCACATCCTGCCCGGCAACGGCTCCACCGAGGCGCACGGCTATGCCCCACTCTCCCCGGCCGACGGCCCGACCCTGCGGGCGGCCGTGGGCTCCGTCCTCTATCTCGTCCTGATCGCCCTGCTCGGCCTCGGTGTGGCGACGGGGGTACGGGACGCGGCGAGTGCCGTCGGGATCGTGCTCGGGCTGCTCTACCTCTTCCCGACCGTCGCGCGGGTCGTCGGTGACCCGGAATGGCAGCGTCACCTCCACCAGATCTCGCCCATGACCGCCGGGCCGGCGATCCAAGGCACCGCCCGCCTGCACGGTCTGCCCATCGGTGCGTGGGCCAGCCTGGGCGTGGTCGCCGCGTGGGCCGCGGCCGCGCTGCTGGTCGGCGGCCTGGTCCTGCACAGGCGCGACGCGTAACTGAATCGGGCCGACCGCGAGTGCGGTGATGTCGGATCCCCATGACTTCAGAACGAGAAAGAGGCTGAACGGCCCGCCGCATCGTCCCGTACGACCCAAGACCCGGCCGGTCCGGTGCCCGCAGTCTGGTGCCGCAGACATCGGCGGACATCCCGGGAGGGCGACGGACATGAGTGTGCGCGTGGGCATCAACGGCTTCGGCCGCATCGGACGCAACTACCTCCGCGGCGCACTGGAGCGCGCGGAGAGCGGCACCGGAACGCCGATCCAGGTCGTGGCGGTCAACGACCTCACCTCGCCGGCCGCGCTGGCGCACCTGCTGGCGTACGACTCCACCTACGGACGGCTCGGACGCACGGTCGAGCACGACGAGACCTCCCTGACCGTGGGCGGTCACCGCGTCCGCGTGACAGCCGAACGCGACCCCGCCGCACTGGGCTGGGCAGATCTGGGGGTGGACGTCGTCATCGAGTCGACGGGACGATTCCGCACGCGTGAGCAGGCCGGTCGGCACCTGGCGGCCGGTGCTCGTAAGGTGCTGCTGTCCGTGCCCGGCAAGGATGTCGACGCCACCGTGGTCATGGGTGTCAACGAAGGTGCCTATGATCCCGACCGTCACCACGTGGTCTCCAACGCGTCCTGCACCACCAACTGCGCGGCTCCCATGGTGAGGGTGATCGACGACTCCTTCGGCTTGGTGAAGGGTCTGATGACCACCATCCACGGCTACACCAACGATCAGGTGGTACTCGACGGGCCGCACAAGGATCTGCGGCGTGGCCGCAGCGCCGCCCTCAACATCATCCCCACGTCCACCGGTGCCGCCCGCGCCGTCGGCCTCGTCCTGCCGGAGCTTGCCGGAACGCTTGACGGAATCGCCGTACGGGTCCCGGTCGAGGACGGGTCGCTGACCGACCTCAGCCTGATCCTGGAGCGGCCGGCGAGTGTCGAGGAGATCAACGCGGCGTTCCGTGAGGCCGCCGACGGACCGCTGAAGGGAATCCTGCGCGTCTCGGACGCGCCGATCGTCTCGCGCGACGTCGTCGGCGATCCGGCCTCGTGCGTCCTGGACGCTCCGCTGACGCAGGCGCACGGAGAACTGGTGAAGGTCTTCGGCTGGTACGACAACGAGTGGGGCTACACCAACCGGCTGCTCGACCTCACCCAGTACGTCGCCGACCGGCTTCCGCGCAACTGACAACTTCACCCCCGACTCCCGCGCACTCTGGAGGACCGAACCATGCGCATCGTCGTCGCCCTGGGCGGCAACGTACTGCTGCACCGGGGCGAACGCCCCGACGCCGCGGTCCAGCAGGCCAACGTCGAACGGGCCGTCATCGCCCTTGCCCCACTGGCCAAGGACAACGAACTCGTCATCACCCATGCCAACGGCCCCCAGATCGGCCTGCTCGCCATGGAGAGCGTCAGCGACCCCGCCCTCAGCGCCCCGTACCCGCTGGACATCCTCGGCGCGCAGACCCAGGGCATGATCGGGTCGCTGCTGGCCCGGTCCCTGCGCGGCGCCCTGCCGGGGAGGCAGGTCGCCGCGCTGGTCACGCACACCCTGGTACGCACGCACGATCCGGCCTTCCAGCGGCCCACCGAGTTCGTCGGCCAGGTCTACCCCAGGGATGTCGCGCATGCCCTCGCCCGCAAACGCGGCTGGCACGTCTCCAGGGACACCGCAGGATGGCGCCGCATCGTCCCGTCCCCGGCTCCCCAGGGCATCGTCGAGACCGACACCGTCCACACGCTCCTGGACAGCGGTGCACTGGTCGTCTGCTGCGGAGGCGGAGGCGTCCCGGTCACGTCCGACCGCATCACCGGCGAGCTCACCGGTGTGGAAGCGGTCGTCGACAAGGACCTCACGGCCGCCTTCCTGGCCGAGGAGCTGAAGGCGGACTTCCTGCTGATCCTCACCGACGTCCCGAACGTGTACACCGACTTCGGTACGCCGCGCCAGCGGCCCCTTCTCGATGTGACACCAGCGCAGTTGCTCGACCGGGCCGGTCCCGCAGGGCCGATGAGGCCCAAGGCCGAAGCCGCCGCACGATTCGTCGATCGGACCGGCGCTCTGGCCGCGATAGGCGCCCTCGACGCCGCGTACGCGATCGTCCACGGCACATCCGGAACTCTCGTACGACCGCAACTGGTCTTCGAATAGCGGGCATCAGTGCGGTCGGGGCAGGGGAGACGGGGCCCGCCGGCCGAGGGGCCGCGACCCATGGTCCCTGCCGGCCCCAGCGCACGAAGCGGAGACTCGAAGCACCTGACGGAGGTTCGTGCGCACATCACGGTCGGTGGCGCGGGACCCCACCTGATCGACGCTTCGCGTGACGCGGCACTGATGGTCGTGGGCCGAAGGATCCGCCGGTCGGCGACAGGCACGCACATCGGGCCGGTGACCCAGGCGCTGCTGCACCACGCGGCCGCGCCGGTGGCCGTGGTCCCGCACGTATGACCGGCGGACCGGACGCCGGGCGTTCACGCATGCGAGACGGGCGGGCAGTCCCTCAACAGGGTCTGCCCGCCCGTCTGAGCCTGCCGCCCGTCAGCCGTAGAACGCGGTGCGCATGATCCCCTGCATGTCGTCCAGCATCGGCATGCGAGGGTTGGCGGGCGCGCACTGGTCCTCGTAGGCGTTCAGGGCCTGCTGGGGGAGCGCTTGCAGGTACGTCCGCTCGTCGATGCCGAGTGCCTGGAACGTCGGCTCGATGCCCACGGCGTCCCGGAGGCGCTCCACGGCCCGGGCGAGCGACTCCACGCCCTCCTCGGGACTGGTGGCGGGCAGTCCGAGGGTGCGGGCGATGTCCTGGAAGCGCTCGGGAGCACGGTAGTGCTCGTACTTGGGCCAGCCGGTCAGTTTGGTGGGGACGGTGCCGTTGTAGCGGATGACGTGCGGGAGCAGGAGCGCGTTGGTGCGGCCGTGTGCGACATGGAAAGTGGCGCCGAGGGTGTGGGACATGGCATGGACGATGCCGAGGAAGGCGTTGCCGAAAGCCATACCGGCTATGGTGCCGGCGTTGTGCATCTTCTCCCGAGCCTCGGGTGACCCGTCTCGGTCGTTCACGGCGGCTTCCAGGTGGCCGACGACAAGGCGGATCGCGTGCAGGGCGAGGCCGTCCGTGAAGTCGTTGGCGTACACGGAGACGTACGCCTCGATGGCGTGGGTGAGGGCGTCGAAGCCGCTGTCGGCGGCGAGCGTGGGCGGCAGCGCGGTGGTGAGCAGAGGGTCGACGATGGCGACGCTGGGGGTGAGGGCGTAGTCGGCCAAGGGGTATTTCTTGCCGGTGGCCGGATCGGAGATGACGGCGAACGGGGTGACTTCCGCACCGGTGCCGGAAGTGGTGGGCACGCACACCAGCCGGGCGAGCTTGCCGGGGGTCGGGAAACGAAATGCGCGTTTGCGGATGTCGGAGAACTTCTGCCGCATGTCCGTGAAGTCGATCTCGTTGCCGGCGGCGTGCTGCTCGTACAGCAGCCACATCACCTTGGCCGCGTCCATCGGGGAGCCGCCGCCGAGCGCGATGATCGTGTCCGGGCGGAAGTCGCCCATCAGGCGGGCTCCGTGCCGCACCGAGTCGATGCTGGGCTCGGGTTCGACGTTGTCGATGATCTGGAGGGTGACCGGTTCGGGGCGGCTCCGCAGGACCCGGCTGACGCGGTCCACGAAGCCGAGCCGGGTCATGGTGGCGTCGGTGACGACGGTGACGCGGTGGACGTCGGGCATGGCAGTCAGGTAGCGGATGGCCTGCGGCTCGAAGTAGATCTTCGGGGGCACCTTGAACCACTGGAGGTTGTTGCGGCGGGTGGAGACTCGTTTGACGTTGAGCAGCTGGGCGGCGGAGACGTTGTTGGAGACCGAGGTGCTGCCCCAGGAGCCGCAACCGAGTGTCAGCGAGGGCAGAAGGCCGTTGTAGATGCCGCCGATGGCGCCCTGCGAGGAGGGGGCGTTGACGATGACGCGAACGGTCTTCATCCGCATGCCGTATGCCTCGGCCAGTGCGGTGTCCTCGGTGTGGATGACGGCGCTGTGGCCCTGTCCGTGGAAGGCGACCATGTCGGCGGCCAGGTCGAAACCGTGACGCTCGTCCCGGGCGCGGAGCACGGCCAGCACGGGGCACAGCTTCTCGCGGGTCAACGGCTCGTCCGGTCCCACCCGTTCGGCCTCGACGAGGATGACCGAGGTGTCCTCCGGTACGGAGAACCCGGCCTGCTCGGCGATCCAGGCGGGGCTCCGGCCCACGGCGGCAGCATTGACCTTCGGTTCGCAACCGGCCTCCGAGCCGCCGGAAGCGGGAAAGAGGAACGACTCCAGCTTGCCCTTCTCCTCCGCGTCGGCGAGGTGGGCGTGCAAGGTGCGGAACTCGGCCACGGCCGCGTCGTAGATGTCGGTGTCCAGGATGACGGCCTGTTCGGAGGCACAGATCATGCCATTGTCGAAGGACTTCGACAGGACCAGGTCGTTGACGGCCCGGTGCAGTTTTGCCGTGCGGTGCACGTAGGCGGGCACATTGCCGGCGCCGACGCCCAGGGCGGGCTTGCCGGCCGAGTAGGCGGCCTTGACCAGGGCGTTGCCGCCGGTGGCGAGGATCAGGGAGACGCCCGGGTGCCGCATCAGCAGGCCTGTCGCCTCGATGGACGGTTGCTCGATCCACTGCACGCAGTGTTCCGGCGCGCCTGCGGCGACGGCGGCGTCCCGCACGACACGGGCGGCCTCGGTGCTGCACCGCTGGGCGGACGGGTGGAAGGCGAACACCACCGGGTTGCGGGTCTTCAGGGCCATCAACGCCTTGAAGAGTGTGGTGGAGGTCGGGTTGGTGACCGGGGTGACCGCGGCCACCACGCCCACCGGTTCGGCGATCTCGATCATGTCCTCGATGTCGTCACGGCTGATGACTCCGACCGTCTTCAGACGCCCCATGCTGTGCGTGACGTGCTCACACGCGAACATGTTCTTGGCGGCCTTGTCCTCGAAGACTCCGCGTCCGGTCTCGTCGACCGCAAGACGGGCCAGCGCGGTGTGGTGGTCGAGGGCGGCGACCGAGGCCTTCTTGACGATGTGGTCGACCTGTTCCTGGGTGAAGGCCTCGTAGTCCGAGAGTGCCTTCAGACCGGCCGTGACCAGACGGTCCACGGCGACCGCGGTGTCCGACGGGACCGCGCTTTCGGTCGTGGCGCCGGTCCGCGCGTCGTTTCGGGTCATGGTGGTCTGCCTCCGTCGTCGGGACCGCCGTGCGAATGCGGCGGCGCAGGGCGGGAGCGTCTCCCGGGCCGGAGATCGCTTCCCGCATCCACTCTCACCTGGACCCCGGGGCGGTCGGAGGCGTCGAAGGGCCCTTCCCGGGACCGTCCGGCCCTGATCGAGCGGGGACTCTCGGCCCGGCCGCGGCTCGCCGCGCCCCCGGGTGCGAAGGGGCGGTGGCGGGCGGGTCCGGCAGCGCGCAGTCGTCCATGTCGAACGCCAGAGCGCTCACCACCCCGACCACGCCCTCCAGCCGCCATACCGAGTGCACGGCGTCCGGGACCTGGCTGCGCAGTCGTACGCGGCCGTCGAGTGTGACCACTCCGTCGTGGACGCCGACGGTGACGGCGCCGGGGCGCAGCTCCAGCCGGCCGGCCAGGACCTCCTCGGTCACCTGGTGCCCGATGTCGTCGTCCGTCCGCAGGAAGACGCGCAGCAGATCCCGGCGGGTCGCGATGCCGACGAGCCGGTCCTCCTCGTCGATCACGGGGAGGCGTTCGACGCCGCGGCGTTCCATCAGCCGTGCCGCTTCCGGGACGGTCTGCTCCGGGTGGACGGTGATCGCAGGTGTCGTCATCAGGTCGTTCGCGGTGACGGCTCCCTCGGGGTCCGTCCGCGCACGGTGTGCCTGCGCGCGGACCAGGTCGGTTCCGGAGAGGACACCGATCACCTTGTCGTCGTCGTCGACCACGGGCAGACCGCTGATGTGGTGGCGATCGAGCAGCCGGACGAGGTCCTTGAAGGACGTCGTACGCCTGGCCTGGACGACGTCGCTGGTCATCACTTGACCGACGGTGTGAGATGTCATGCCGGGTCACTCCTGAGCTGTCTTGGCGTCGCAATGGCGGGGAGCACGCGCTGGGGGTGCCGTAAGTCCCGTCACCTGCTGTCGCCGCTGTCGGTCGCCTCCAGCGCGGCCCGGCCCGCCTCGAGGCGGGCGACCGGTACGCGGAACGGAGAGCAGGAGACGTAGTCCAGTCCGGCCGCGTGGAAGAAGTGCACGGAATCGGGGTCACCGCCGTGCTCGCCGCACACCCCGATCTTCAGATCGGGACGTGCGGCCCGGCCTTCGTCGACCGCGATCCGCACCAGGCGACCCACTCCGTCTCGGTCGAGGGTCTCGAACGGCGAGGCGCTGAAGATCCCCTTGTCGAGATACGCGGAGAAGAAGGCCGCCTCGACGTCGTCCCGGGAGAACCCCCAGGTGGTCTGGGTGAGGTCGTTGGTGCCGAAGGAGAAGAACTCCGCCTCCTTCGCGATCCTTCCGGCCGTCAGCGCGGCCCTGGGCAGCTCGATCATGGTACCGACGGGGCAGTGCACGGTGACGCCGGACTTCCGGGAGACGTCGTGCAGGACCCGTTCCACTTCCTCGCGTTCGATGCGCAGTTCCTCGACGGCGCCGACCAGCGGCACCATGATCTCCGCTCGTGGGGAACCGCCGGCCCTGGTGCGCTCCACGACGGCTTCGGCGATCGCCCGTACCTGCATGGCGACGAGGCCCGGCACGACCAGGCCGAGCCGGACGCCACGGAGCCCGAGCATCGGGTTCTCCTCGTGCATGCGGTCGACGGCGGCGAGGAGTTCCGTGTCGCGGGGATCGGGCAGAGTGCCCCGGGCCTCGGCGGTGGCGATGCGCACGGCCAGGTCGGTGCGGTCGGGCAGGAACTCGTGCAGAGGCGGGTCGATGAGCCGGATCGTTACGGGCAGGCCGTCCATCGCCGCCAGGATGCCGGTGAAGTCCGCGCGTTGCAGCGGAAGCAGTGCAGCGAGCGTGTCCTCGCGTTCGCTCTCGTCGCAGGCCAGGATCATCGCCTCGACCAGCTTGCGGCGCTCACCGAGGAACATGTGCTCGGTACGGCACAGCCCGACGCCCTGTGCGCCGAAACGGCGGGCCCGGGCGGCGTCCTCGGGGGTGTCGGCGTTGGCACGCACCTCCAGGCGCCGGACGCTGTCGGCCCGCGCCAGCAGGCGGGCGACCGCGTCGGCCACGCCGGTCGTGTCCTCGTCTGTGGAGCCGTTCTCCAGGAAACGGATGACCGCCGAGTCCGTCAGCGGTACCGGACCTGCGTACACACTGCCGGTGGAGCCGTCCACGGAGACGACCGTCCCCTCCTCGACGACCGTGCCGTCCGAGGCGGTGAAACGGCGTTGCTCGATGTCGACGGCGAGTTCCTCGGCGCCGCACACGCAGACCTTGCCCATGCCGCGGGCGACCACGGCCGCGTGACTGGTCTTGCCGCCGCGGCTGGTGAGGACGGCCTGGGCCGCGATCATGCCGGGCAGGTCGTCGGGGGTGGTCTCCTGGCGGACCAGGACCACCTTTTCGCCTGCCGCCGCGCGCCGTACCGCCTCGGCGGAGTCGAAGACCGCGGCACCGACCGCGGCACCGGGCGACGCGGGAAGCCCGCGGGCCAGCGGATCGCCGGTCTGTGAGGTGTCGAAGCGGGGGAACATCAGTCGGGCCAACTGGTCCCCGCCGACCCGCGCAAGAGCCTCGTCCGAGGTGATGAGTCCCTCGTCCGCGAGTCCGGTGGCGATCGCGAAGGCGGCTTCGGCGGTGCGCTTGCCGACCCGTGTCTGAAGCATCCACAGGGTGCCGCGCTCGATGGTGAACTCGATGTCGCACAGGTCGCGGTAATGCCGTTCCAGGGTCTCCATGTGGGCGCGCAGCCGGGCGTGGGAGCCGGGGTCCAGGTGTTCCAGGTCGGTGAGCGTGACCGTGTTGCGGATGCCGGCCACGACGTCCTCGCCCTGCGCGTCGGGCAGGTAGTCGCCGTACAGGCCGGGCCGCCCGGTGGCCGGGTCGCGGGTGAAGGCGACTCCGCTGCCGGAGTCGGGCCCGAGGTTGCCGAACACCATGCGCTGAACGTTGACAGCCGTGCCGAGGTCGTCGGCGATGTGCTCCCGCCGCCGGTACAGGCGGGCACGTTCGCCGTTCCAGGATGCGAAGACGGCCAGGACCGCCCGGCGCAGCTGCTCGGCGGGCGACTGCGGGAAGTACTCGCCGGTCTCCCGGTGGACCAGTTCCTTGAACGTCCCGACCAGTCCGGCGAGGTCACCTGCCGTCAGATGTACGTCGTCACGGACACCGCGTTCCGCTTTGAGGTCGCCGATCGCACGCTCGAAGTGCGCTGACTCGACGCCCATCACGATGCTTGCGAACATCTGCACGAGACGGCGATAGGAGTCCCAGGCGAAGCGCTCGTTGCCGGAGACCTTCGCCAGGCCGAGGACGGACTCGTCGTTGAGGCCGATGTCGAGGATCGTCTCCATCATGCCCGGCATGGAGAAGCGGGCCCCGGAGCGGACGGACAGCAGCAGCGGGTCGTCCGGCTGTCCCAGCAGCCGGCCCGCGGTCGTCTCGACGGCGGTCAGGTGCGCAGAGATCTCCCGCCACAGGCCGGCGGGCTCGCCGCCGGTGCTCAAGTAGGCCCGGCACGCCTCGGTGGTGACAGTGAAGCCGGGCGGCACGGGCAGGCCCAGCCGGGTCATCTCGGCAAGGTTCGCTCCCTTGCCCCCGAGCAGGTCGGCCATGTCCCGGCGACCCTGGGTGAAGTCGTACACGTAACGGGCCATGACGCGTTCTCCTCCGACGAATGGCTTGGTCCTTCCAGCGTGGGACGGGCCCGCCGCCCCACGCGAGGTGCCGGCGGTCCCCACAGGGGAGGACGACCGGCCCTGGGTCCCCTCCGCGTCGAAGGAAGTCCGGCGGCAACGGGCCGCGTCGCGCGGACCGCCCCGCATCGCGGGAGGGCCGAAGGTCCTGGCCGGGGGTCCCCAGAGGGCCCGAAGGGCCCACCACGGTGCCCTGTCCGGCACTCCTGGACGCGCGTGTCCGGGGCCAGGATCGACAGCGAACAGGCAGATCCGACGAGAGGACCCGTGATGACGGCGACGGCGACAGCCGGCCCCCGCACAGTCGACGCCTGGCGGCAGTTCGCCGGAGAAGGGTGGCGCAAGCGCGTCGACGTGCGCGACTTCGTCCAGGCCAACTACACCCCGTACGAGGGTGACGCGTCCTTCCTCACCGGGCCCACGAACCGCACCCGGGCGGTGTGGGAGAAGGTCAGCAGCCTGTTTCCGGAGGAGCGCCGCCGCGGGATCCTCGACGTGGACGCCACCACACCCTCCACGATCACCTCGCACGCTCCCGGCTACATCGACCGGGACCGCGAACTGATCGTCGGACTGCAGACCGACGCCCCGCTCAAGCGCGCGATCATGCCCAATGGCGGCATCCGCATGGTGGAGAACAGCCTCAAGGCCTACGGCTACGAGCCCGACGCCTTCGTCACCAAGGTCTTCGGCACCTACCGCAAGACCCACAACGACGGCGTCTTCGACGCGTACACGCCAGCGATGCGCGCCGCCCGCAGGGTCGGCATCATCACGGGGCTGCCCGACGCGTACGGCCGCGGCCGGATCATCGGCGACTACCGCCGTGTCGCGCTCTACGGCACCGACCGGCTGATCGAGGCCAAGAGGGCCGATCGCGCCGCCCTGGACGCCCGCCCCTCCGGCGCCGACGTCATCCGCGACCGCGAGGAGCTCGCCGAGCAGCTCAGGGCTCTGCGGGAGCTGACCGAGATGGCCGCGGCCTACGGATGCGACGTCTCCCGTCCCGCAGCCGATGCACACGAGGCCGTCCAGTGGCTGTACCTCGGCTACCTCGCCGCGGTGAAGGAGCAGAACGGCGCCGCGATGTCGCTGGGCCGTACCTCCACCTTCCTCGACGTCTACCTCCAGCGAGATCTGGACGAAGGCGTTCTCGACGAGACACGCGCGCAGGAGTTGATCGACGACTTCGTGATCAAGCTGCGGATCGTGCGGTTCCTGCGCACTCCCGAGTACGACGCCCTGTTCTCCGGTGACCCGACCTGGGTGACGGAGTCCATCGGCGGTATCGGGCTGGACGGCCGCCCGCTGGTCACCCGCACCTCCTTCCGGTTCCTTCGGACCCTGTACAACCTCGGCCCCGCGCCCGAGCCGAACCTGACCGTGCTGTGGTCGCCGCGACTGCCCGAGGGGTTCAAGCGGTACTGCGCCCAGGTGTCCATCGACACCAGCGCCGTCCAGTACGAGTCCGACGATCTCCTGCGGCCGCGCACCGGTGACGACACCGCGATCGCCTGCTGCGTGTCGGCGATGGCGGTGGGACGTCAGATGCAGTTCTTCGGGGCACGGGTCAATCTGGCCAAGGCGCTGCTCTACGCGGTCAACGGCGGCCGCGACGAGATGACCGGGGAGCAGGTCACCCCCGAGATGCCCCCGCTGACCGGCGACCACCTCGACCACGCGGAGCTGTCGGCGGCGTACGAGCGGGTCCTCGACTGGCTGGCGCAGACCTACGTCGACACGCTCAACGTCATCCACTACATGCACGACAAGTACGCCTACGAGCGGATCGAGATGGCCCTGCACGACTACCCGGTGCACCGCTTCATGGCCTGCGGCATCGCGGGCCTGTCCGTCGCCGTCGACAGTCTGTCCGCCGTCAAGCACGCCCGGGTGAAGGTGTTCCGCGACGCGACGGGACTGGCCGTGGACTTCGCGACCGAAGGAGAGTTCCCGGCGTACGGCAACAACGACGACCGCGCCGACTCGATCGCCGTCGACCTGGTGGAGTCGTTCATGGCGAAGGTGCGCAAGCACCCCACCTACCGGGACGCCGAGCACACCCAGTCGGTACTGACGATCACCTCGAACGTCGTGTACGGCAAGCACACCGGCAACACTCCTGACGGCCGCCGTGCCGGACAGCCCTTCGCGCCCGGCGCCAACCCGATGAACGGCCGCGACAAGCACGGGGTCGTCGCCTCCGCGCTGTCGGTGGCCAAACTGCCGTACGAGGCGGCCCGCGACGGCATCTCCCTGACCACGACGATCACTCCCGAGGGCCTCGGACACGCACCCGAGGAGCGGGCCGGCCACTTGGTGGGAATCCTCGACGGCTACACGACGGCCGGAGGCTTCCACATGAACGTCAACGTCCTCGACCGGGCCACCCTGGAGGACGCCATGGAACACCCGGAGAAGTACCCGGAACTGACCATCAGGGTCTCCGGATACGCGGTGAACTTCGTCCGCCTGACCCGCGAGCAGCAACTGGACGTGATCAGCCGCACTTTCCACGGAACGCTGTGAACACGGCGCACACCACGGACCCGGGACAGGTCACCGGCCGGATCCACTCCTGGGACCTGTCCACCGGCGTCGACGGCCCCGGGACCCGGTTCGTCCTCTTCGTCAGCGGCTGCCCGCTGCGCTGCCTGTACTGCGCCAATCCCGACACCTGGCACATGCGCGACGGCCGGAGGGTGACGGTCGACGAGATGATGACCGTGATCGAGAAGCACCGGCCGTTCCTCACCACCGCCGGCGGCGGCGTGACAGTCACCGGCGGCGAGGCACTGCTCCAGCCGGCCTTCACCGGAGCCCTGCTGCGCCGCTGCAAGGAGGCCGGACTGCACACCGCCATCGACACCTCCGGCTTCCTGGGCGCCCGAGCCACGGACGAACTCCTCGCCGACACCGACCTGGTCCTGCTGGACATCAAATCCTTCGACATCGCCACCTACCGCAGACTCACCGGCGGTGACCTCGCCCCCACTCTCGCGTTCGCGACGCGACTCGACCGGCTCGGCGTCCCCATGTGGATCCGGTATGTCCTGGTGCCCGGCTGGACCGACGACTTGGTAGCGGTCGACGGCCTGGCCGAGTTCGTCTCCGGCCTGGAGGCGGTCGACCGCGTCGATGTCCTGCCGTTCCACAAACTCGGCGCTGCCAAGTACGAGGCGCTGGGCATCCCCTTCCCGCTGAAGGACGCTCCGGCCCCGGATCCCACTCTCACGGAGCGGGTCCGCGAACGGTTCGGCGCACACGGAACGGCGGTCTACTGACCGCGCGTCCGCGTGCACCCGGGGGAGCGTCGCGACCCCGGGTGCAGGGCGAGCGGCGCCGCCCGGGCGCTGGTGACAGCCCCTTCGCGCCGACCGCTCCCTCGTCGAACGTGTTCGTTACGATCGGTGTATGAGTGCGAGAAGAGAGCCGGTCGGTCGGCGGGAGCGTCCGGTCAAGCCCGCCCTGTCCCGGCGCTGGATCGTGGACACGGCCGTGCGGATCATGCGTGCCGAGGGGTTGGAAAAGGTCACCATGCGCCGCCTGGCACAGGAGCTGGACACCGGCCCGGCCTCCCTGTACGTCTACGTCGCCAACACCGCCGAGCTGCACGCGGCCGTACTGGACGCGCTGCTGGGGGAGGTCGACCTGAGCGGCGATGAGAGCGGTGACTGGCGCGATCAGCTCCGCGCCGTCATGACGTCGTACACCCTGGTGCTGTTCGAGCACCCCCAGCTGGCGCGGTCCGCTCTCGTGGCCAGGCCGAGCGGCGAGAACTACCTGCGGCTGGTGGAACGGATCCTCGACCTGCTCGCGCGCAGCGGCGCCCCTCGCGCCCAGGTCGCCTGGGGGGTGGACAAGCTGCTCCAGGACGCCACCGCCACCGCCGCGGAACATTCGACGCACGAGCACGACCCCACCTCCGAGGACGACTGGAACGCCACTGTGCGCGCGCTGCACGCCGTGGAGGGGGCCACGCACCCGGCGATCGCCGCGCATATGCCGGATCTGATCGGCGGCGCAGCCCAGGACCGGATGCGCTGGAGTTTCGACGTCCTGGTCAACGGCATCACGAGCACTCCGGTGCCTCACCAGGCGGACTGAGTCCTTTCCGGGTCCGGTGTGCTGCCCGCGCCGGACCCTGGGAGGGGCGGTGCCGCGAGCCTGTGAACGAACTTGTTCGCTACGAACATGTTCGTTATCGTGGGCAGTGGCCCGAGAGGCGGCGGTAGCGCCGCCGCGCGGTGCGGTCGGCCGCCTGTCGGCGCCGTCGGCAGCCGCCTTCCGGCGCCTGCTCGCATCCCCTAGGTGAAGAGGTCCTCGATGAGCGCTCCCCATCTCCCCGTCGCCATCATCGGCGGCGGCCTCGGTGGCCTGACCGCCGCCCGTGTCCTGCACGTCAACGGCATCGAGTCGGCGATCTTCGACCTGGAGCCCGGTCCGGAGGCCCGTACGCAGGGCGGCATGCTCGACATCCACGAGGACAACGGGCAGAAGGCCCTGCGTGCCGCCGGTCTGCACGACGACTTCCTCAAGATCGTCCACGAGGGTGGCCAGGCGATGCGCCTGCTCGGCCCCGACGGCACCGTCCACGTCTCCACCGAGGACGACGGCGACGGCGACCGCCCCGAGGTCGACCGTGGCGATCTGCGCGACCTGCTGCTGAACTCTCTGCCCGACGGAACGGTCCACTGGGGCCGAAAGGTCACCGGCGCCCGTCCGCTGGGCGAAGGACGCCACGAGGTGGCGTTCGCCGACGGCTCCGCCGTCACCACCGACCTCCTCATCGGCGCCGACGGCGCCTGGTCCCGCATCCGGCCGCTGCTCTCCGACGCCCGGCCCGCCTACACCGGCATCTCCTTCGTCGAGACCGACCTCTACGAGGCCGACACCCGCCACCCGCGCAGCGCCGCGATCATCGGCGGTGGCTTCTTCATCGCCCTGGGAGACGAGCGCGGCTTCCTCGCCCACCGCGAGACCGACGGCAGCCTGCACGTCTACGCCGCCCTCAAGGCCGACGAGGGCTGGCTCGACACGGTGGACTTCAGCGCCGACGCCGCCGCCAAGGCTGCCGTCCTCGCCCGCTTCGAGGGCTGGGACGAGGGTCTGCGCGCTCTGGTCGCCGACGCGGAGACGATCACCCCGCGCCGCATCCACGCCCTGCCCGTCGGTCACCGCTGGGACCGCGTCCCCGGTGTCACCCTGCTCGGCGACGCGGCCCACGTGATGTCCCCGTTCGCCGGGGAGGGCGCCAACCTCGCCATGTACGACGGTGCCGAACTCGCCTTGGCCCTTGCCGCCCACCCGGGCGACACCGAGGCCGCGCTCACCGCGTACGAGGAGGCCCTCTTCCCTCGCAGCGAAGCCTCCGCCGCGGAGTCCGCCGCGAGCCTGGACAGCATGTTCGGTACGAACGGCCTGGAACGGATGATCGGCTTCTTCACCACCGGCCCCGCCGGCCCGTGAGACCGCGTACCTGAGAGCCCAACCGGTCCGTCGACCGGTCGGCACGCGCCGACGCGACCAGTGCACCCGGACGGCCCGAGGGCCTCACGCTCGTGGCGCGGCCTTCGTGCCCGAAGCGTTCTCGGCAGGGCGCACATGCGCCTTCCGCAGGTCGCCGTAGTGCTGCTCGAGTCGCGGGTCCATGATCCGCCGCCACAGCGGGGGACACCAGGCGACGACGATCATCGTGGCGTAGCCGGAGGGCAGTTGGGGCGACTCCTCGAAATGCCGGAGGGTCTGGTAGCGCCGCAACGGATTGGCGTGATGGTCGGAATGGCGCTGTAGCTGAAACAGGAAGAGGTTGCTGACCGTGTGGTTGCTGTTCCAGCTGTGCCGTGGCGATACGCGTTCGTAGCGGCCGTCGGCGAGGCGCTCGCGGAGCAGTCCGTAGTGTTCGAGGTAGTTCACGGTCTCGAGCAGACAGAATCCGAGCACGGCCTGGAGGAGCAGGTACGGCAGCACCGCCGGGCCGAACGTCGTCGTCAGCGCGGCGAAGAGAACGACGGTCAGGGACCAGGCCGTGAGGATCTGGTTGTGACGGCTCCACGTGCGCCGGCCCCGGCGCTGCAACCGACGGCTCTCCAGGTGCCAGGCCGAACGCAGGCTGCCCGCGACCGCACGAGGCAGAAACCGCCAGAAGCTTTCCCCCAGCCTTGAGCTGGCCGGGTCTTCCGGTGTGGCCACGCGGATGTGATGGCCGTGATTGTGCTCGACGTAGAAGTGGCCGTAGCCGCTCTGTGCCAGCGTGATCCGGCTCAGCTGCCGTTCCGATCGGTCGCGCTTGTGGCCCAGTTCGTGGGCGGTGTTGATGGCCACACCGGCCACCACGCCGGTCGTCGCCGCGAGCCCTGTCCCCTCGCCGACCGAGAGGGCGCCGCCGGCCCAGCGCGTGCAGGCCCAGATCAGCGCGCCGTATTGCAGCGGCAGGTAGAGGTAGGTGCACCAACGGTAGTAACGGTCCGATTCCAAGCGCTTCATGACCGCCTCGGGAGGATTCTCACCATCCTCTCCGGTGACGTGGTCGAGTACCGGCAGGAGGACGAACGCGAAGACGGGACCCCACCACCACCATGCACCCTGGCCGGTCACGGCCACGAGCGCACCCGCCTGGAGCGGCAGTGTCGGCACCGCGAGGGCGAGAAGCCACAGGTAGCGCTTCGGATCACGCCACTCCGGGGCATCAGGTGCGCGTCGAGCTTCCACGAAACCTCCTCGCAGGACGGTGCGCTTGCGCCGCCCCGCCCGGGACCGGACGGAAGCGCACCTGGGGGGAGGTCCGAGCGTGGCAGTGCCACGTCTCGCTGACAAAGGCGGCGCCGAGTAAACGTTCTGATGGCCCGTCAGGCAGGGGGGTCGACGGTCTTGCCGGTCTTGACCGGTCACTTCCATGCCGAGTACACACTGCGGGCATGAACGTCGACGCATTGATCCAGGGTCCGGAGTCTCCGCGTGTCGCGTGGCGCAGCCAGGCGCGCGAGCGGATTCTCGACGAGGCCTGGGAGCTCGCAGGGCACCAGGGCTGGGACAAGGTCAGGGTCGCCGACCTCGCGGAGCGTGCCGAGGTCTCCCGTCCCTCGATCTACAAGCTGTTCGGCGACCGGGCCGGCATCGGGCAGGCGCTGGTGAAACGCGAAACCGAACGCTTCCTCCTCGGCCTGGCAGCCGTTCTCGACGCTCACCGAGAAGACCTTGCCACCTCGCTGCGTGCAGGGGTGGCACATGCCCTCGACGAGGGCGTCCGCAACCCTTTCATCGGCGCCGTACTCACTGCCACGCGGGGTGGCACCGACGCGCTCCTCCCCTTCCTGACGAGCAGGCCGGACCCGGTGTTCTCCTCGGCTCGTACCCTGGTCGCCGCCTGGCTGGGGGAGATGGCGCCGGACGCCGCACCTCGACGCCGGGACGCGGCCGCGGACGTCGTCGTCCGCCTCACGCTCAGTCATATGACGCTGCCGGCAACCGAACCCGGCGATGTCCCCGACCTGGTGACGCGCACCGCCTGCGCGGTACTCGGCCATGAGGAACCCGTACGGCCGGCCCCGTTACCCGCGACACCCGTGACGCGTCGAGGATGAGCAGTCCATGGCACTGACCGAGCACGTGATCGCACTCGTCCGAGCTGCTGCCGTGGCGAAGCCGATCCAGCTCAGAGCACCTGGAGCGAGCCGCGTCCACGCCGTTACCGGTGCTCAGTGGCGGTACGCGACGGTCGCGGTCTCGAAGAACGACCGGATCAACGGGTTGGTGTCTCCCGCGTTGCACACCGCCACCACTTGGCTGGGCGCCATGTCGATCAGCGGTACCACGGTGAACTCGGCGGGCAGGTCGTGCCCGAGCGGAGCCAGGCCGACCGTGCCGCTCCACAGCACAGCCTGAAGGCATTCCTGGACGGCACGCACCACTGGCCCCTCACGCGGACTCCCACCGTTCCAGTACGACTGCCAGACGGGGTCGGTGCCCTGCGGGAACGTGAACCAGCGGCGGTCGCGCAGCTCGGCCAGCCGCAGCCCGTCGCGGCGGGCCAGTGGATCGTCGGCCCGCAGGACCACGCCGACCGGGTCGGACCGCAGCGCACGCACCGTCAGGGCCGTCTCGTCGAAGGGCGCCCGCGTGAGGGCGACATCGACCAGGCCGGCGCGCAGTCCGCACGTCGGGTCGGTCAGATCGGTGTCACGGATGCGGACGTCGACTCCGGGGTGGCTTCGGCGGTAGGCGGCGGCCAGCCTGGCCACCCCCGGGTCACCGCCGTCACCCAGGATGCCGACGGTGATAGTCGCGACGCCGGCTGCTGCGCTCACACGCACCCGGACGCGGTCGGCGTGGTCGAGCAGGGCGCGCGCCTCGCCGAGCAGCACCGCGCCCACGGGAGTGAGTGTGACGCCGGTGGGCGAGCGAGCGAAGAGCAGAGCTCCGACCTCGGCTTCCAACTGCTTGACCGCCCGGCTCAGCGGCGGCTGGCTCATATGCAGCCGCGTGGCGGCCCGGCCGAAGTGGAGTTCCTCGGCGACCGCCACGAAGTAGCTCAGGGTCCGTAGCTCCACGCTGTAACGATACTCACGAGGTATCGACTCCGCCGAACGGGTCTTGGACACCGGAGCGGTCCCGGCGGTCCACTCGTCAACATGACCGAAGAAGCGAAGACCGGCGAGCCGCAGGGCGACCCCGTCGTATCGGCGGTGGGTCCCCGCGACGGCGAGACGATCGTTCGGACACCATCGACAAGCCCACGCAAACCGGGGCGCCGTGAACGGGAATCATGAGTACCGCCTACTGGATCGTCGCGGGAACGCTCGCGCTCTTCTACTCCTACGCAGGCACGCTGAAGGTGATCCGCAGCCGCGAACAACTCCGACCGATGATGACGTGGGTCGACCGCGTGCCCTTGCCCGCCCTCCGAGCGCTGGGAGCGGTCGAGATACTCGGGGCGACCGGTCTGATGCTGCCACCGCTGACCGGGACCGCGCCCTGGACGGCGTCGGCCGCAGCCATCGGCTTCGTCGTGCTCCAGACCGGTGCGATCGCCGTTCACCTCACCGGCGAAGACCGCCGGATCACCCTCAATGTCGGACTCGCCGCCACCGCGGCCGTGACCGCCTGGTTGGCCACCAGGCTGTGATCGTGGCCCCGTCATCGAGGCACGGAGGCGACTGCTCGGCCGGCCGCCTCACGGCCGCGGTGGTCAGCCGTACGCGTGGCGGGATCCGAGACCGGGGGAGGGGTGGCCCGGCATGCCGGGATCAGCCGCAGCGGCGACCGGAGTTGATGCACGAGACCGCCTGCCTCATGAGCCGGTCGCTCATCACGTTGATGAAGTCGTTGTGATCGGTGATGGCGTTGTGCTGCTGACCCTGGAAGCCGTCGACGGCGAAGTTCGGCGCCGCGGGTGTCTTGTAGACGAGGCGCATCGTCAGCCGGGGGACGGCCTTGAAGCCCTCGGCGCAGTTGCCGCGTGCGTCGGGGAAGGCGACGTGGCTGCGGTGGTCGGCGCTGTCGGTGTTGCTGCCGTCCCAGCAGCTCTGGAAGGCGAAGCTGCGCACCACTTTGCTGCCGCGGGGGCAGATCGGGTACTTGTCGGTGAGTTGGACCTTGTTCTCGAAGCCGGTGCAGCTCCAGTGGGCGTTGGCGTTCTTGGTTCCGTTGGTGAACGCCTTGGCGTCACCGGTGATGATCCGCAGGAAGCGGGGCATCGCCACGACCTTGCCGGTGGGGCTTCCCTGGTAGGTGATCGTGACGGTGGAGGGCACGAGGATGGCGCCCCTGTTGCCCTCGGCGCCACCGCCGAGGGCGTTCCCGTCCGGCCCCCGACGGCTGGTGTCACGCAGGACGGGCCAGTAGTACGCGGACTGGTCGCCGTTGGTGCAGGTGGTGCGCTGGGCGCTCAGTGACTCGTTGGTCGAGTTGAAGTCCACCTTCTTGTTGCCCACATAGTCGTGGACGTGATGGGCGCCGTTGCTCACGCCCGGAGCCACGATGTCGTTGTCCGAATTGTGCTGCCCTCGTTCGTTGGTTCCGCAGCGCGAGGTGAAAGCCCCGGTCGAGGCGCCGGCGGTCCTGCGGACCGCGCGAACGTTCGGGGCCACCTTCGTGATGTCCACGAAGTCGGCCGCGGTGGGCCCGTCGTTGCCCTGTTGTCCGGCACCGGAGCCGCTTCCTTGCTGACCGGAGCCGCCGCCCGCGCCCTGGGAGCCGCCTGGCCTGCGGCTCGCCTCCCCGGCGCCTGACGGCTGGGTGCCGGGTGCGGCGAGGCCGAGGTTGCAGACGGCGAGGCCGTCCAGCCCCGCGGGCTTGGCGGCCGACCGCCCGATGGCGATGCTGATTCGATCGATGGTCGCCTTCCTCTTGTCCGCCAAGGGGCCGAGGATCGCGTTCTGCACAAAGTCGGGGCCGCCTTGTCCCTCGGTGTCGACGAGTCGCCGGCCGGCCTCCGCGGTCTGACGGTCCAGCAGGTGCAGGTTCCGCTCCACCTCGGCCTCGGCCTGCCGGGGGACCGTCGGCAGTTTGCTCCTCACGTCCGGACAGCTGATCGTCCGGGCCGACCGGGTCGTGGGGGCGGCCGCGGTGACGTCCGACGCGTTGGCGGCGTAATTCACGGCCACCAGGCCACCACCCCCCGCCAGTAGGGCCGTGACCGCTACGAGGGCGTTGCGGCGGCTTCGGCCGCGCCTGTGATCTGCTCGCATGAGAACTCCCGATTGCGCTGTGTGGATCCCTGACCCGGCGGCGACACGATCACTCGCCGCTGAGATGCTCGAGCCTCGCCCGAGGGAGCAGCACCCGGCAGCACTTCACGATGTGCGTCATGGACACGTAAGAACTGACGTCGAGAACGGACTCGGAGCCGTCGCAAGCAGCGGGAGCCCCGATTCAGCTCTCCGCGGGTCGGTCCCGGCTCCGGCGGAAGCGGGCACTGAAGGGGCCCGGTGGCCGAGGGATGCCCGTGCCCCGGTGCCCGGTCGGAGCCGCTCGTCGGTGGTGGAGAATGGTCCCATGCACGCCCAGTTCGACTATCCCGCGCTCCGTCGCGTCCTGGTGGGGGAGTATCCCTTGTGGGACGAGGCCCTCGCGCTCCTCAACCGGGACCTCTCGGTGACTCTTCCCGAGCAGGGGCCCCTGCAACTCGTGGCCCAGCCTTCCTACGAGGAGGGCGAGCCGGAGTGCGTCTACGTTGCGCTGGCCAGCGGGGAGTGGCACGGCGGTCACCTGTACCCGAAAGCGGCCGAAGACCTCGCTCATGCCTTGGCGATCGTCGCCGACGCCGCGCAGGACACCGTGTCCGAGTGTCTGTGGCAGGCATGGCCCCTGTGCGTCGAACACAAGCTGGGCCTGCATGCGCGCGAGGTGGACGGGCAGCTCGCCTGGTGGTGTGCCGGAGGGACGCCGGCTGACGGATCGCCCCACATCCGCGCGGCCGTGGGCTCGCTCGACACCCACTGAACCGACCGCACCACCGTCAACCGTGCTTCACTGTCTGTTCGTTCCGTCGCCGAAGCGTGCCCGCACCGCGGGGTCGTCGAGCAGGCGCTCCGGGTAGCCGGGGCCGGTGTGCACGGACATGTCCTCGTGGCGCAGCGGTTCGTCGCAGGAGGGGCAGACCACCTGTGCCTGGGTGTCGTGGCCGCAGGCGGTGTGGCGCATGACCACCGGGACGCCTTCCGCGCCGGACTGCCACCGGTCGCCCCACGCGTTGATCGCGGCCAGGACGCCGAAGAAGTCCCGGCCCTTGTCCGTCAGCAGGTACTCGTGGCGGACGGGCTCGCTCTGGTAGGCGCTCCGCGTGAGCAGCCCCGCCGTCTCCAGGCGCCGCAGCCGGTCGGTGAGGGTGTTGCGGGCGATGCCGAGCGACTCGACGAAGCCGTCGAAGCGTGTCTCGCCGTAGAAGACCTCGCGCAGCACGAGCAGCGTCCAGCCGTCGCCCAGGATGTCGACGGTGCGGGCGATCGAGCAGGGCCAGCCGTCGAAAGAGGTCCGCCTCATACCGCTCACCCTATCAGTCTCATCATGAGATGCACTTGTGCCGAGCGCCGTCCGTGACTACCGTCCAGTAAGTCTCGTCATGCAACTCAGGAGGACTGATGAGTTCCACGTCCACGGAGACGGCCGAGGTCACCGTCGAGCGCGACGGGCACGTCCTGTCGATAGGACTGAACCGCCCGGCCAAGCGCAACGCCTTCACCCGGCGCATGCTCACGGAACTCTCGAGGGCGTACGGCCTGCTGGAGTCCGACGACGACCTCTGGTGCGGCGTGCTGTTCGCCCACGGCGACCACTTCACCGCGGGTCTGGACATGCTCGACGTCGGTGCGGAACTGGCCTCGGGAACGTTCGACGCCCCCGCGGGCGGCCGGGACCCCTGGCGCCTGGACGGGCCCTGGACCAAGCCGGTCGTCGCGGCCGCGCAGGGCTGGGTGATGACCCTCGGCATCGAACTGCTGCTCGCCGCGGACATCCGTGTGGCCTCCCGGGACGCGCGCTTCGCCCAGTACGAGATCCGCCGCGGCATCTACCCCTTCGGCGGCGCCACCTTCCGCTTCCCCCGGCAGGCCGGCTGGGGCAACGCCATGCGCTGGATCCTCACCGGGGAGGAGTTCGACGCCGCCGAGGCCCACCGCATCGGACTGGTGCAGGAACTCGCCGACGACGGCCCGGCCGCGATCGAGCGGGCCACGCAACTGGCCCGGGTCATCGCGGAGAAGTCGGCCCCGCTCGGAGTCCGGACCGTTTTCGAATCGGCCCACCTCGCCCATGAGCACGGCGAAGGTGCCGCGATCGAACGGCTGCGCCCCGACATCGCCCGCCTCATCGCCACCGCCGACGGCGCTGAAGGCGTCCGGTCCTTCGTCGAGCGCCGAGACGCCGTCTTCACCGGCCGCTGACTGCTCGCCGCCCGAGCGACGCGATTCGGCGGCCGTACCCCACTCCGGAACCATCCCGGCCGTATTGACGTGCAGGTAGGGGAGTACCCGGGACGCCGCCCGGGTCGTGAGATGTCTGCGCAGGCCGACGGATGGATGCGGGTACGGACCGGATGGATGCAATCCACGACGACGTGGCGGAGTTCGCCCTGCTGCTGGCGCGTCTGAAGGACCGCACGGATCGCAGCTACGCGGCGCTGGCCCGCCGTCTGGGCGTGAACGCCTCCACCCTGCACCGCTACTGCGCCGGAGAGGCCGTGCCCCTGGACTTCTCCCGGATCGAGCGGTTCGCCGTACTCTGCGGTGCCTCCGCCGAGGAACGCGTGGAGTTGCACCGCCGATGGATCCTGGCAGTCGCGGCACGGCAACGATCACGCCTGTCCGAGGCCCGGCGCTCACCGCGGCGCCAGGGCACGGCGAGCCCGGCGGCCGTGTCCACGTCCGTCGGCCCCGGCGTCCAGGTGGACGCGACACCCGGACAGGCCGCGCCCACCGTCCCGGTACCGGGGTGGGCGTCGCCGGCCGCCAGGCCGGCTGCCGCGCCGCGTCCTCGACGACGTCCCGTGCGTTCGCTCGTGCTGGCGGCCGCGTGCGCCGTCGCGTTCGCCGGCCTCACCGCATCCGCTGCCGGGCCTCCCGTCGGCGGCGGTGGTCCGGCGTCCTCCGCCTCCACCACACCGAAGCCCTCGGCACCGGCCGCGCAAGGCGGCGGCGGCCTCCAGAAGGACCAGGCGGACGAGGCCCAGCCGCCGGCCCCGCTCACCTGGACCGTCAAGTCCCAGGTCTGGCAGCTCGATTGCGACCATGACTACGTCATCGCCAAGCCGCCGGAGCAGGTCCCGCCCCCGCCGACGTCGGCGGACGCAGAGGGATGGGCCGCGTCCCAGGCGGCAGTCCACGGACGCACCACCAATCTGCGGATCTCGGTGCAGGGACGCGGCGCCGCCGCCGTGGTCCTCGAGGCACTGCACGTGCGCGTGGTCGACCGGGTCACCCCGGCCGACCGCTCGGGTGCCGCCTACTCCATGTACGAAGGGTGCGGAGCCGTCCTCGTCCCCCGCCACTTCGCCGTGAACCTCGACTCCCGCCGACCGCTGGCCCGTCCGACGCCCGGCAACGACCCGGACCGACCGGCTCCCGCGGTCGGCTTCCCCTACCGGGTGTCCCTGCGGGATCCTGAGGTCCTGATGCTCGCCGCACGCACCGTGACCTGCACCTGCGCCTGGTATCTCGACCTCGACTGGTCCTCGCAGGGCCGGACCGGCACGGTGCGCATCGACGACCACGGTCGCCCGTTCCGTACCACCGGCATCGAAGGGCTGCCGCGCTACTGGTATCGGGACCACCGCTGGATCCCCATGACCTGAATATGTGTCAAGGCATGTCCCGGAAGCGGTGAGTGGCCACGCCGCGGCCGTTGCGGAGGTGGTGCTAGCAGGTGGAACTGCTGGAGATCTTGATGCCGTTGACGACGTAGGCGTTGGCGAACACCGTCTGGCTGTTCGGCGAGAGACAGATGGATCCCCCGCTCTGGAGCCGCAGGTACACCACGTCGTCGTTCCGCGTGTTCAGAACCCCGTAGTGCGGGCGGGGCGTGACCGACTGGTAGGAGCTGGTGACGTCCTTGTACTTCGAGAGCGGCGTGCCCGCGAGCAAGGCGTTGTTGTCCACGTAGAAGCAGACGTACGGGTAAGGGCAGCCCTGGGTGGGGCCCTCCGCGTGCGCCGCGGACGCGCCGGTCAGGGACATGGCCGCGACGGCGACACTCACCCCCGCGAAGCTGGCGGTCTTCCGGATGGCAGGCTTCATCGTTCCTCCAAGAACTCGGGTCGTCTTGCGCATCGGTGTGTCGGGGCCGTCACTTCGACATGATGAAGTCCAGGGCGAAACCGGAAGCGGTCGTCCAGTAGGTGACGAGCTGGCCGTCGTCCGCGTACAGCGTCGGGGCGGGCATGGGGACGTCGATCGGCCGGCCCACTTGACTGCCGGGCTGACGGCCCTGGAGACCGAGGGCCATGCTCTTCGCCTCGTACTCGTCCCTGGCCCCACCACTGACGAGCACCGCGGCATAGGCCTCCTCACCGGGAGCGAGAGTCACGGGAACCCCCGGGTCCGGGTCGCTCTCCTCGATCACGGGAACGGTGGTCCGGGCATCGGCCCCGAGCCGCAGCAGGGGGTGGCGATACAGGTTGCACTTCTTGTCGCCGGCGTTCTGGACGATCAGCAGGAGGTGCCTGGCCTCCTTGCTGTCCGCGGGCTCCTTGACGGCGGACACGCCCAGAGCCTCCTGGGAGCAGGCGGCGACGGCACCCTTTCCGCCGCGGGTGTCCGAGCCGTGCGCCACCGAGTCCCCGGCCGCGCCGCCGCCCGCTCGCGGGCCGGTGGCGGCGGCCTGTGCCGAGAGGCCACTCCCGAGAGCCAGGACGAGACCTGTGGCCACGGCCAGACGGCGGCCTCCGAAAGACTTCACGCTCATGTGCATGCTCCGTTTCCGATCGCTGTGAGGTCGCACGTGCCGGTGCCGGTGCCGGTGCCGGTGCCGGTGCCGGTGTGGGTGTCTTGGGGCAGCCGGGCCGCTCGGCACTTCAGCCGGTGCGACAGCCACAGCCTCGGATGCCAGCCGTGCCTGGGACAACAGCCGCCGGCCCCCTGCAACGACGGGACGATCCCACCCCCGATGACCTGCATGAATGACGAAGCCTGGGATGCCTCCCCGGGATGCGGTACCGCTGCGGACGCGCCCATCGGGGCCGGCGGCCGTCAGCCGCACCCAGGAACTCATGGCCGTCCGTCCTGTTCCTGTGCCGCCACGAGTGCTTCGACTCCGTCGAGGATCCGGTCGAGGCCGAAGTCGAGAGGGTCGGTGGCGGGTGCGTCGAAGGCGCCGTCGGCGACGGCCTTGACGAGAGCGGGGAAGCTGTCGGCGCAAGGTCTGGTGCCGCTGCGCGCCGCCCAGTCCCGTCGGCTCCAGGGCGGCGAGCGCCGTGTCGAGCCATCGCAGCTGTCGGGGGCCCATGATCTGGCGGCGCATCGCGGTGGCGGTGAGCAGCCAGGGGTGCGCCGAGCAGAGGGCGGCGCACTGCCGTGTCCACTCCCGCACGGTCCCCCGCCAGTCGCCGTGCGCCGCCCGGGACAGGTCCGGCGCGTCGGTGAGCACCTCTTCCACCAGCAGCTCGACGAGTTCGTGCTTGCCGGGGACGTACCGGTACAGCTGGCCCGGCTGGAGAAAGCCGGCAAGAGGAAGGAACTCGTCGCGATCACGGCCATGGGGTCGGACCGGACGGCGTGGACCGTGCAGCAGTGGGCGCACTACGCCAAGACCGTCGGTCGGTGATCACAGGCCGAACGGCCGAGCAGGCGTGAGGGGGCGGCGGGGGGTGGTGGTCAGGGGCCGGGAGGCTCGGGGTGGGGCGTCGGCAGCAGTCGGGACGCGGGGACCGACCGGCCTGTGCCTCCGGGCTCGTGGCACACCCGGGCGTAGCCGTACGCGCGGCTCAGCGGAGTTCTGAACTGATCTGCCGGTGCTGAGCGGTTCGAGCGTCGGCCGACGGCAGCGTGCTCTTCTCCCGTCGCCCGTCCGGCAACGTGCCGGTCTTCGGTGCCGCACCCGCACCCCGCCACAACGCGGACCTCGGCGTGCGCCAGCCCAGCCGCACGGCCGACAGCCGAAGCGCGAAGGCGAGCAGCCCGGCCGCCACCGCGGTGGCCACCCTGAGGGTGGAAGTGGCGTGCAGCAGGATCACCAGTCCGGATCCGAGCAACGCGGGCACGACGTACAGATCGCGGTCCCAGGCGAGCGACGACGGTATCTCACGCGCCAGTACCGAGCAGGCGACCCCGCCGCCCACGGCCGTGGTCACCCCGATGGCGACGGAGGCCGGGGAGTTCAGGCCGTGATCCAGGGCTTTGACGGTGCCGGTCACGCAGAAGATGCCCAACGCGCCCGCATCGGCCACGTGCCACCCCAGTTTCCAGGACTGGGCCCGCGAACTGAAGAACACCAACAAGGTCGCCAGGAAAGGGGCGGTCGCGCAGCCCAGGTCGGTGAACGCGACAGGTTCGACACGCAGCACCAGGTCCCGGAAGAGCCCGCCACCCACACCCGCGGACTCGGCCAGCAGCAATGTGCCGAAGAAGTCGAAGTCCTTGCGTGTGGCGATCAGGGCCCCGTGGACGGCGAAGGCGAAGATCCCGGCCAGATCGAGCGGATACTGAATGGCGCCCGCCAACTCGTGCATTTCGGAGATCACTTGAAGCTCCCTGGGCTCGGCCCGACGTCGGCCCTGCGATCCGGTGTGTCGTACGGCGAACGGCGCATGACGGAGATAGGAATCCTGAGAGGCTGGATCGGGGACTGCATGGACAGGTGCTGTGCTCGAAAAGTCGTCCACGCATCGGTGGGACGGTCGTGGGGACGCTCCCCGCGACGGCATCGGCCTTGGCTGACACGGCACGCTATCGAGGCGGCCAGTGGTCTCGCCCGCCGTGAGCAGAGAATGAGGTGCACTTGGTCCGTCACGGATCGGCCTGGCCCGTGACGAACCGAACGGTGCCGAGAATTGTCCGTCCAGGATGACGGACGAGGTGGAGGCTCCGCACCGGTCGGAACCTCCGCGCGCCGCCTCTCGATCAGGTCAGGCGGGCTCCGGCTGCCGCGAGGCGGGCGTGCCAGTCGCGCATCAGTGCCGCCGCGCCACCGTTGAGCAACTGGTCCACTGCTCCGCCGACCGCACCCGGCGACGCTGCGCCGTGTCCGGCGTCCTCCAGGGCTTGCCGCTGCTCCGTGCTGGGCGCGGGGGACAGCGAGGCGCCGCGCCCGACGAGGGCGTGACGCCGCCCGTCGATGGTCAGCACGAGAGTGCCGAACCGCGTCAGGCGGCCGGTGACGGCATGCGGGTCGACGTGCGCGACGGTGCCGAGGGACCGGTCCCGCACGTGCAGGCTGCCGGGGCGCAGCGTGACCAGGACGGGTTCGCAGCGGGCGCCGTTCCACAGGCTGCGCCTCCAGTGGACGATGCCCGAATGTCCCGTGTCTGTGCTCATGCCACCGATCATGGCATGCACACGGGACGGTCCACAGCCCGCCCGTCCGAGGGCGGTCTCTCCGGCCCTACTCGTCGAGGAACTGATAGGCGGCGCTCGGGACTGTGATCACCACGATGCCGTCGCGAACCTGCCACTCGCTCATGCCGTCGGTCTCGTGGCTGACGAGGAACAGTCCGGTGATCCGGTCGTTGTCGTCGTCGGAAGCCGGCACCCGCGCCACACGACGCAGTAGCTCCAAGAGCCAGTCGGTGGACTGCGCGCGCATCTCGGCCCCGAAGAAGACCCAATGGGTGAAGTTGTACTGCCTTTCGGGAAAGGCCCAGCCACCACTGTAGGTCCGATCGGGATCGTCCGCTCCGACGATCTCCTTCACCTGGATGAGCTGCCGGTCGTCGCACTCCAGCCAACCCCTGATCCGGACGAAAACGCCCACGACGACCGCCCCCATTTCCAGGCGCCACCCGCCAGGCGCCATCTGCCGGACGCCGACTCCGACGGCGTCGCACTCTAGGCATGACCGGATTGATCTGGCAAAACCCTTTACGCACCTCCTGAACGCGGGCCGTAAGCGCGCGCGGGGCGTTCACCGACGAGGACGGCACCCCGCGAGCGTCCCGCATCCGACAGCCGCGGAAGAGCCGAAGTATTCACAGCGGCAGCAGTCAGCGAAGCAGGCGCAGGAGGAGACGTCATGGCCAGGTGGACCCCGCGTCCCGATGGTGGTCGGCCGGAGGGGCGTGAATGCGTACACATCGAAACAGCCGAACCGGAGGCCACGCCGCAGAGCGTCGTGTGCCGGCAGTGCGTGGTCCTCGGTCACGACTGGGTCGCCTTGCGGGTGTGCCTCACTTGCGGATACGTGGGCTGTTGCGACAGTTCGCGCCACGGTCATGCCACTGCCCACTTCGAATCCAGCGGACACCCGCTGATGCGCTCCGCCGAGCACGGCGACGAATGGGCCTGGTGCTTTGTGGACGAGCTGTATCTCCAGCCGTGTGACGTCAGTCGAGCGTCCACTGGTTGATCTGGTCAGGCCCGGTGCCGGGCAGTCGGTGTGCCTCAGGTCGATTCGCGGACGACCAACTCCGTACGGAGGATGACATGGCGGTACGCCACCGACGGCTCCTCGATGTCCTCCAGGAGCAGCCGGATCATGGCCCGGCCCATCTCCTCCAGTGGTTGACGCACCGTTGTGAGCCGCGGTCTCGTGCGCTGGGCCAACGGGAAGTCGTCGAAGCCGATCACGGCGACGTCCTCCGGCACGCGCCGTCCCGCCGCGCGCAGCGCTTGGAGAGCCCCTGCGGCCGTGGTGTCCGACGCGGCGAGCACGCCGTCGATGTCCGGGTGCCGTGCGAGCAGTTCCGTCATGGCACGGCGTCCGCTGTCCTGCGTGAAGTCACCCTCGGCCACAAGGGACTTCTCGCCTGTCAGGCCGGCCAGTGCCAACGCGTCCTGATAGCCGCGCAGTCGGCACTGGCCGGCGTCCATGTCCAGGGGGCCGGTGATGGTGGCGATCGTCCTGCGCCCCCGTGACACCAGGTGGGAGACGGCACTGCGGGCCCCGCCCACATTGTCCGCGTCCACGTAACTGACGTACTCGTCGCCCGATCGGCGACCCAGCATCACGGTCGGCAACCGGGCCTCGGCGAGCATGTCCGGCAGTCGGTCCCCGGCACGCACGGACAGCAGCAGGACGCCGTCGACCCGGCTGCCGCGCGCGTACTCCAGGAAGCGCTTCCGGTCGGCGTCCGAGCGGACCAGGGTCAGCATCAGCTGCATCCCGATGTCCGCCAGCGCGTCGCCGAGGGAGCGGACGATCTCGGAGAAGAAGGGTTCCGCGAACATTCTCCAGTCGGGTTCGGTGAGGACCAGAGCGACGGCATTGCTTCGCTGGCCGGCCAGGGAGCGGGCCGCGAGATTGGGGACGTACCCCAGTTCCTCGATGGCTTGCTGCACGGCTCGGCGCGTCGATGCCTTCACGCCGGTCGCGTTGTTGATGACGCGGGAGACCGTGCCCCGCCCCACCCCGGCGAGGGCGGCCACCTCTTCCAACGTCGGCGTGCCGGGGCGTCGCGTGCCCATGACCACCTCCCCCATGAGAGAGCCGATCTTACGGGCCGAAGGAACCGGGCACACGCCTTCCGTGCGGAACCCGCGCTGTGTCAGCCATGGGGATATGGGGTGCTGCACGGTGCGGATGCCCTACCTGTTGCGCTCTTCGTCGGATAAGGCGGGAGCTCCGGGAGGGGACGATCTCCGGGAGGGGTGGCACTCCGGAGAGGGGAGAAGGTCCGGGAGGCGAGGAGGGAAGCCCGCCCGGGCGACACGTGGACGATCGGGCGGGCCTCGGAAGGGCGAAACGACCTGTGGGTCACGCGCTGGTGCAGGCCGTTCCGTTGAGGCTGAAGGCGGCCGGCTTGACGAAGCTGCCGCCGTAGGTGCCCTGGAACCCGAAGGAGACCTGTCCGCCCGGTGCGATGGACGCGTTGTGCGCGGCGTTGGTGGCCGTCACGGCCCCCGTCGACGACGAGACCGTGGCATTCCACGCGTTGGTGATCCGCTGCCCGGAGGGCAGCGTGAACGCGAGGTTCCAGCCGTTGACCGGGGAGGAGCCGGTGTTGGTCACGCTGACGTCGGCGGTGAAACCGTCCTGCCAGACGCTCGTGCCGTAGGCCACCTTGCACGCGGCGGGACCGGGGGTGCCGGGGTCGCCAGGCGTGCCGCCACCGAGGTTCACCGTGGAGGAGAACGAGTTCACGGCCAGACCGGCGCCGTTCTGCCACGGTTCGAAGCCTGCCTGAATGCTCGTCAGGTACCAGCTGTTCTGCGCGAGTCCGCGGGAGACGGCCTGCCGGACGAAGTCCATGACGTCGAAGTTCCAGCTGTCGATGGTCGACGGGGCGACGAAGGACAGGACGTCGTTGCCGCCGTTGTTGCCGGACCACACCTGCCACTGGCGTCCGCCCACCGTGGCGGAACCGACGGGCGAGCCCACCGGCTGCACGGATCCCACGCGGTTGAACCAGATCATGATCTCGGTGCGGTTCACGCCGTCGGTGCGTGGTGTCGGGTCCAGCCAGATGTCGTAGGCGGCGTCATAGACCGCACCGCTCACGTAGCTGTAGGAGATGCCCGAGGGCGCGCTCGCGATGGAGCTGAGCCGGGCCGGGAGGTTCGTGCCGGGCGAGCAGTTGGTGTAGTGGCAGCCGTTGAAGACGGACGGGTACGACTTCGGGGCCCCGTTCGTCGGCACCGAGCCGTCGGCCTGGGTGATCCTGAAGCCCGAGTTCGTGACGGAGATGCACTGGGTGGCACTGGTGCCCCAGCGGTTGTTCTGCACGACGTAGCGGCCCTGGATCGTGGTGCTGCCGAACTCCTCGCAGATCGTGGTGTCGGCCTGAGAGGTCGTGGCGCCGGTCAGCAGCGCGGCCAGCGCGACGAACGTGGTGAGCAGCGCACCGCAGAGCGCGCGCGTCCTGCGGACTTGGTGACGTGACGGTTGCATGCGGGTCCTCCGCTGCCGATGTGGGGGGCAAGGGCTTCTGCATGGGGTTGGGAGCGCTCCCAAAGGGCGGGCTCGCTGGGACTGTAGGAGAGGATCATGCTCCTGACAAGAAGGGCGGCTCGGGTGTCCTGGGGGTGATTCCTGAAGCGGTCGGTAGGTAGGTGCCGGGAGGTCCAGGAGGACGTGTTCCACGCTGCGCTGAATGCCTGTTGCGCGCCCGACCCTTGCGCACGCGGCCGGTCGGCGTGGGCAGAGGTGGAGGCGTGGCGGCCGCCTTGGCGGTCAACGCCCGTCGGGCAGCTCTGTGTTGGTGTCCGGGATCCATGATCGGTTCCTCCTGGCGGCTCAAGGCTCGGGGGAGCGCAACTCCTGGCCAGTGGGAGCGCTCCCATAATGGGGACGGGTGCGGCGGCGGTCAAGGAGCGCGAAGAGTTGAACGTGCGAAAGCTTTTAGTTGGCCGGAAGTTCAGCCGGACCTCTGGGCAACCGCGCCGCTTGGCGCTACGTTCCTCCGCACCAGTGGGAGCGGTTCCATCAGTCGACGCGCCGGTCACGGTGCCACACTGCAAGGAGTCGCTCATGCGACACCCCGCACCTTCATCTTTCCCGGCCACCGCACGCGCCGACTCGTTCGTCGCCGGCGCGGCGGGCCCATGACCAGGCCGCCGGGAGCAACACGCCCCCGCAGGGCGGAGAGCGCCGTCGCCGGTCAGCGGGGCCACGGCCTCCAAGCGGCAGCGTCGACCAGCGATGCCCGGCTGAGGTAAGGCAGTTGGCGACCCGCCGGCGGCTTTCGCCGGCGGGTGCGGCGCGAGCGACAGCCGGACGAGCCTCATCGCGACCGACGCGAGTGTCCGTTCGGGCGCTCCTGCCTCCCGAGGGGATGCTCTCAAGCCTCCGACAATGCTCGAACTCAATGGCGCCGGCGGCTCCACGCGTAGACCTCCTGGTGGGGAGCGCTCCCCAAAAGCGTCTCCTGACCTGCCCCACGCCTCCGGCCCCGGTGCCCGAAGAACTGCTCCTCCGAGTCGCTTCTGACCTCGGCCGCAGTGCCGAGCCGACCCCGTTCGCAGCAACGCGCGCAAGCACCTGCGCGGGCTGAACCATCGGAGAAACTGTCCAACCGGAAGGAAGCTCCTTGTCATGAGTCGCACCAAAACCTCATTGCTCGCAGCGCTCGCGCTCCTCAGTGGCACCTCGGCGGCCGCACTTGTCTCGGCGCCGGCCGGCGCCGTCACGGCGGCCGCGCCCTGCACGGTGGACTACAAGGTGCAGAACCAGTGGGACACCGGCTTCACCACCGCCGTCACGATCACCAACAACGGCCCGGCCAAGTCGGGTTGGTCGCTGACGTGGTCGTACGCCGGAAATCAGAGGATCGGTAATGGCTGGAACGCGAAGGTCAGCCAGAGCGGTTCGTCCGTGACGGCCGCCAACGAGAGCTACAACGGCACGCTCCCCACCGGAGGTTCGGCGAGCTTCGGTTTCCAGGCGTCCTACAGCGGCAGCAACGCCGTCCCGGCCACGTTCACGCTGGACGGCGTGGCCTGCAACGTCGCCGGCGGACCGACCGACCCGGGGCCGACGGATCCGGGGCCGACGGATCCGGGGCCGACGGATCCGGGGCCGACCGACCCCGGCCCGGGTGGGCCGAAGGCCGCCAACCCCTATGTCGGCGCCAAGGTCTACGTGAACCCGGAATGGTCCGCGAAGGCGGTCGCCGAACCGGGAGGCAGTCGCATCTCCAACCAGCCCACCGCCGTATGGCTGGACCGCATCGCCGCGATCGGCGGCGTAAACGGCGGCATGGGCCTGCGCGCCCACCTGGACGAGGCGCTGAAGCAGAAGGGCAGCGGGGAGCTCGTCGTCCAGCTGGTCATCTACGACCTGCCGGGCCGCGACTGCGCTGCCCTCGCCTCCAACGGCGAACTGGGGCCGAACGACCTCGACAAGTACAAGAGTCAGTACATCGATCCGATCACCTCGATCCTCTCCGATGCGAAGTACGCGGGCCTGCGGATCGCCACCGTCATCGAACCCGACTCACTGCCCAACCTGGTCACCAACGCCGGTGGGACCAACACCACCACCGACGCGTGCGTGACGATGAAGAGCAACGGCAACTACGAGAAGGGCGTCTCCTACGCCCTCGACAAGCTCGGCGCCCTCGCCAACGTCTACAACTACATCGACGCGGGCCACCACGGCTGGCTGGGCTGGGACAGCAACCTCGGCCCGTCGGTGCAGGAGTTCTACAAGGTCGCCACGACCAACGGGGCGAGCGTCGGCGATGTGGCCGGATTCATCGTCAACACCGCCAACTACAGCCCCGTCAAGGAGCCCAACTTCAAGGTCACCGACATGGTGAACGGGCAGACCATACGCCAGGCGAAGTGGATCGACTGGAACCAGTACGTGGACGAGCAGTCGTTCGCGCTCGGGCTGCGGGACAAGCTGGTCGCCGCGGGCTTCGACTCGGGCCTCGGCATGCTGATCGACACCTCCCGCAACGGCTGGGGCGGCTCCGCCCGGCCCACCGGACCCGGTCCGACGACCTCCGTCGACAGCTATGTCAACGGTGGCCGGATCGACCTGCGCCTCCACGCCGGCAACTGGTGCAACCAGAGCGGCGCCGGAATCGGCCAGCGGCCCACCGCCGCCCCCGCCACCGGCGTCGACGCCTACGTGTGGGTCAAGCCGCCGGGGGAGTCCGACGGCAACAGCGCCGCCGTGCCCAACGACGAGGGCAAGGGCTTCGACCGCATGTGCGATCCGACGTACGGCGGCAACGCGCGCAACGGCAACAACCCCACCGGGGCACTGCCGAACGCCCCGCTCGCCGGGCACTGGTTCCCGGCCCAGTTCCAGCAGTTGATGCAGAACGCCTACCCGCCGCTGTCGTGATCCGGTGACCAGGTGACAGACCGGGGCCCCAGCCTCCTCTCGGCTGGGGCCCCGACGCGTCGAGTTGCTTCGGAGCGAGCACGTACGCACGAGCAGTTCGGGTGAGGCGGCGCGGGGGGGCGGGGCTCGACGCTGTCCGGACCGGCCCGCGGTGTTCCGCCTGGCCATGGTGGTCCTCGGGCGGCTGACCGGCGTCTGGGTGGGCGTCCTTGTTCTTGGTAGGTTTTTTGGGGGTTTGTGTGGGTGGGTGTTGTCGGGATGGTGGATTAAGGAAACCGCATGCTCGGTTTCATAAGGTGGTGGGGGGTGTGGGCTTGCCGTCGGGCGGGCGGGTGCCGGTGATGGCGTGAGGGCGGCGGGGCGACAGCGGGCGGCAGACTTGCGGACGGTAGCGTCGTGCCCCCGTCCGTGCTCTGCCGTCGTCCGGCCGTGGTGCCCGCGCGTGCTTAGCTCTCTTGGTAAAGCGGGCGAAGTGCCGGTTTCTGTCGTCTGTTCGACCGGCGGTCTGCTGCCTTCGGTGCGCTGCTGTGGCCTGGGGGTTCGGGTGGGTGCGGGGCGGATGGGGACGCGGGGCCGGGGCTGGTGGTGGTCGGGTGGAGTTGGGGGGAACTCTGGTGGAACCTCTAAAGCGCGGGTACAGTACCAGGTGGACGGTTTTGTTCTTCGTCGGTTTCGTGTCGGGGTCGGCGGGGTCGGGTGAGAGGGAGGGACAGTGGCCCAGCAGGAGCGAGCGGTCAGGACCCGCCGTGCGGTGCTGGAGGCTGCCGCGACGGTGTTCGCGGAGCATGGCTATACGGCGGCGACGGTGGCGGACATCTTGAAGGCTGCCGGGGTGACCAAGGGTGCGCTGTATTTCCATTTCGACTCCAAGGAGGCTCTGGCGCGGGGGGTGCTGGAGGTGCAGGCCAATCAGCCGTTGCCGGAGCAGGAGATCAAGCTCCAGGAGTTGGTGGATGTGGCGATGTCGGTGGCGCACCGGTTGCGGTTCGATCCTGTGGTGCGGGCGGGGGCGCGGTTGTCGGCGGATCCGGCGGGGCGTCAGTATTACGGCAGTGCGTGGCCGGTGTGGGTGGATGTGATCACGCAGATCGTGTCGGCGGCGCGTGAGCGGGGGGAGACGCTGGGGCATGTGGTGCCCAGGGAGATCGCCGAGCTGGTGGTGGGGGCCTTCAACGGGGTGCAGTTGTATGCGCAGTTGGAGACGGGGTTGAAGGATGTGGAGTACCGGATCTCGGTGCTGTTGCAGCATCTGCTGCCGTCGATCGCTTCGCCGTCGGTGCTGATGCGTCTGGATGTGGCGGCGGACCGCGGTGAGCGTCTGGTGCGGGAAACGGCGGCGCTGGTCCCCGAGCTGGCCTGACTCCTTGGGCGGAGGCCGTTTCGGATCACGGCACACCTGTACACCGACGGAGGGGTGGCCGGCGACCCCGACTCGGCTTTCGAGCTCGCGCAGCTCATGGCCCGGCACGGCTGGGGGAGCCGAGCGGTCGACGTGATGAGGGTCCAGGCAGACATTTCCAACGGAGACGACTGGGTCCTCCATACGCTGGCCGCGCTGTGTCTCGCTCGAAGCCGCCGTCCGGAGGAGGGCCTGGCGCACCTCGACGCCTTAGCCGACGCGCGCGGGGGCGAGGAGGAGTGGGACCTGTACGGGATACGGCTGCCCCTGGGCGCTCCCTGAAGGCCTGGTCGACGCCGGGACGGCGAAAACTTGGTATGCGGAGCCGACGGGACCAGGTAACGTCTAGCTCATGTTCTTCCAGACGCTGATTTACGAGTGAGAGCGTGATGGGCCCCTGCTGACGTCCTTCGACGTCGCCGTGCTCGTCCCCCACCGATGAATCCGTAGATCACTTCATGACATTCCGGGAGAGCCCGTGAGCAAGAACATCAACAACCCCGTGGGCATGGGCGGCGGCCAGCGCAAGAAGCTGTCCCGCGCCGAACGGCAGAACAACGGTCCGCACCGCAACCTCGACCGCCAGGGTGCCGCCGACCAGAAGGCGGAGCTGGTGCGCAAGATGCGCGAAAAGACAGGCACAGGCGAGGACGCTGGGCAGTCGGGCGACAACAGCGCACAGAGCTGACGCACCGCCGCCGCAGGGTGACACCGCACGGGGCAGGGCTCGGACCGCGACACGTGGTCCGAGCCCTGCTGCCGTACCGGGCGCGGCCCGCCCTGCTCAGCTTTCGGCCGAGCACCCGCGTCTCAGACCAACCGAGCCAGCCGCAGATCCACCAGCCCGTCACCGCCACCACCCCGAGCTGCACCATCTTGGTGTTGTCGGACGAGCTCCCCCGCGGGATGTCGCCGGGCACGGCACTGGTCAGGTGGCAGGGGAACCGGTAGGGCCCCTCGCTCGGGCGTCCTCACCGGCTCGGCGCGCCGGCGCCGCCGAATTTACGCGCTGGTAAAGAGGTGGTTAAGAAATCGGATACCGCTTGTGTGGCGCAGCGCACCTCGTCTAGGGATCCGGGCCGAACGCGACGCGCCCCCGGACTTCGATAGGGGGATACCCCTAACTTACGGCGCGCGCCCGTCCCGTCATCGGCCAATCACCCGACCGCATGTGAGAGGCGGCCCACAACTGTTCGTCAGCGGGCATTTGGTGAGAATTCAGACCGGTGCCTCTTCGTGGCCGTACAGCGGAATGTGTGGTTCCCATGGAAACGGGACCGTCTACTTCGGTATCAAGCGGCAGATTGAGGTCGCGGTATCCGTGTTTCCGTCGCTGGCCAGGCGGAGGGGTCCGGTCCGGGGATGGTTGACAGTCGGATGAGCCCGAGGGTTTCATCGATCTGTGGACACGGGCGGGGGAATCAGCCGTGCGGACATCCGTCTCATCCGGGCGGAGCGGCCGAAACCACCGCCGAAGCAGAAGGCGTTGACGCTCTGTCATTGCCGCCGGTCCATCGGTGAAGGGGGATCCGGATTCCGTATGCTGATAGCCAGGGAATTAGAACTCGCCGCACTGAGAATAGCTCTGCGCGACAGTGCGGCGGGAAGAGCGAGAACCATTTTTGTCGAGGGAGCCGTCGGATATGGCAAGACCGAGCTTTTAGAAGCCCTGGCGGTATTGTCATGTGAAGCCGGAGCAATCGTTCTCCGAGCCACCGGAATGCCGTCGGAGGAAAGTGTTCCGCTGGGATTGGTGCGGCAACTCGTCCACAGCGAAGCCCTGCCCACCGAAACCAAGATCTGGCTCGAACGACTGCTGGACGAGGAAGAGGGGTCGACCGGCCCCGGCCTGCCCGACGGGACGGCCCAGGGCAGCGGCGCGAGAATGCAGAAGTTCTGGACGGCGCTGCGCACCGTCGCGCGCGACCGGCTCGTGGTCATCGGGGTCGACGACCTCCAGCACGCCGACAGCACCTCCCTGCAATACCTGCTCTACATAGCGGGCCGTTCGCGCACGAGCCGGCTGCTGATGGTGTTCACGGAGGCCCTCTACTACCGACAGCAGGACACCGCCTACCGCACCGAACTCCTGCGCCAGCCGAACTTCCGCAGAATCCGCCTGGAAGGCCTCGGCCCCGACGCGGTGGCCCGTTTCCTCGCCCAGCACCAGCCCCGGCTGCCGGTGGACGAGGAAACGACCGAGGAGTTCTACGCCGTCACCCGCGGCAATCCGCTGCTGCTGCGCGCCCTGCTGGAGGAGCGCGGGACGGTCACGGGCACGTCCGGCGACTGTCCGGACCCGGCGCCCGGGGAGACGTTCGCCCATGCCGTCCTCACCTGCCTGGACCGCAGCGGGCCCACGGCCGCCAAGGTCGCCGACGGGCTGGCCGTCCTGGGCGCGGCCACCACCCTCGACCTGCTCAGCAGGCTGTGCCGGCTGCCCCGTACCTCGGCCGCCCAGGGCCTGCGCGCCCTGCACGCCGCCGGCGTGGTCGACGCCTGCCACTTCCAGCACCCGGCCGTGAGCAGCCAGGTCCTGGACGGCATGGACCCCGAGCACCGCCAGCAGCTCCACCGCAGGGCGGCCACCCTGCTGTACGCCGACGGCGCCCCGGCCTCCGCCGTCGCCCCCCACCTGCTGGCGCTGGAACGCATCGACGAGCCGTGGGTGGTCGCCGTCCTGTGCGACGCCGCGGAGGAGGCGCTCGCCGACGACGAGGACGGCGTGGCGGTCGCCTGCCTGGAGCTGGCCCACCGGGTCTGCGACGAGCCCGACCGGCGCATCGAGATCAAGGTGCGCACCTCGGTCATCCTGCGGCGCAACCACCCGGCCGCCGCGGAGACGGCCGCCGAGGAACTGCTCGCGGCCGTGCGGGCGGGCCTTACACCGGCCCGGTACACGACGGCGATCGCGGACCTGTTCCTTGCCCACCGGCGGCTGGAGGAGGCGCACGAGGTCCTCGTCGGCGGGGCCCGCGACACCGGGGACGCCATGGTGCCGTCCGGGGCCGGCGGGTCCGGACGTGCCGCCGGCGGTGGCGTGCACGCCGGTCCGGCCGCCGTCGCGCCGGAACGGGGCACGGCGACTGCCCTGATGACCTCCATCGTCGAACGCCGCTACCCGTGGGCGGAGAGCCGGATGGCCGGCATCCCGCCCCAGAGCCGCGAGGTACGGGCCCTGCCGGCCCGGCCGGGCAACGAGCCGCCGTCCGTCCGGGTCTCCCAGCAGCCGTGGAGGCTGCTCCTCGGCCCCTGGCGCGGCGACTTCGTCACCGCCGCCGAGGAGATGCTGCAACGCTCCGCGCTCACCGACGCCACGATGGAGCCCATCACCAGCGCCATCAAGTGCCTGCTGTTCTCCGGGCAGACGAAACGGGCCCGCCACTGGTGCGACGTGCTCCTGAGGAACACCGCCCGGCGCGGCGCGGGCGGCTGGCACGCCATGTTCGCCGGGCTGCGCGCCGAGGTCGCCCTCGCGGAGGGCAACCCCGAGGAGGCCGAGCGCTGCATCGACGCGGGGCTGAGCCGTATCACCGAGCACAAGCGCAGCGTGCTGGCCTGCGGCCTCATCGCCGTCCAGGTGATGGCCCAGACCGCGATGGGCAAGTACGAGGCCGGCGCCCGCAAGCTCAACGAGCCCGCCCTGCAAGCGGTGTACGCGAGCGCCTACGGCCTGACGTACCTGCGGGCCCGGGGCCACTACAACCTGGCCACGAACAGCCTCGACGCGGCGCTGGACGACTTCATGGCCGTGGGCCGCACGGCGCAGCGCTGGGGCCTCGACCAGCCGGTGTGGGTGCCCTGGCGCAGCGACCTGGCCGAGGCGCTGCTCGGCACCGGCGAGTACAAGGAGGCCGAGCGGCTGGTCCTGGAGCAGATCTCCCGCCTCGACGACGCCAACCCCCGGATCCACGGCATCTCCCTGCGGCTGCTCGCCGAGGCGTCCGCACCGGGGGAGCGGCTGGGGCTGCTCACCCGCGCCGTGGCCCAACTGCGCCTGTCCGGTGACCGTCTGGAGCTGGCACGGGCCCTGTGCGACCTGGGCGAGACCCACAAGCGGCTCGGGGATCCGGCGCAGGCCGCGATGGCGTCGCGGCGGGCCTGGGAACTGGCCAGGGAGTGCGGCGCCGAGCCGCTGTGCGCGCGGATCCGCCTCGCCCACGGGGACGACGACTGGGGCACCCGCCCGGAGAAGACCGTGGTGGACACCCGCGAGGCCAAGCTCAGCGACTCGGAGAAGCGGGTGGCGGCGCTGGCCGCCTGCGGCTACACCAACAGGGACATCTCCTCTCAGCTGTACATCACCGTCAGCACCGTCGAACAGCACCTGACGCGGGTCTACCGGAAGTTGAAGATCGGCGGTCGCCAACAGCTGCCGATCGACCTTCAGTTCGACCTGCCCGAGACCGCGTGACATGAGGCCGCGGCGGCGGTTCCCCCACGCGCGGGGGCACCGTCCCGGCGGCCCCGCGCGTGGGCGGCCCGGCGGGCGGCTCAGCGGCCCGCGTGGACCCGGAACCCCTGCCCCGTCTTGTTCCCCAGATGACCCGCCCGCACCAGGTGCTCCAGGTAGCGGGCCGGGGCGAGCGACGCGTCGAGGAACGTGTCGTGCAGCGTCCGCTGGATCTGCAGCGACACGTCGAGTCCGACCACGTCCAGCAGCTTCAGCGGCCCCATCGGATAGCCGTGGCCGCCCGTCATCACGGCGTCCACGTCGTCCGGGGTGATGGCCTGCTCCTCCACGAGCCTGATCGCCCGGTTCAGGTAGGGGAACAACAGGGCGTTGACGATGAACCCGGCCCGGTCCGCGCAGCCCACCGGACGCTTGCCCATCGCGGCGGCCGCGGCGTGGGCGATGCCTGCCGTCCTGTCGGAGGTGAGCGCCGTGCGGACCACCTCCACCAGCCGCATCACCGGAGCCGGGTTGAAGAAGTGCATGCCGAGCACGTTCTCCGGGCGGCCCGTGGCCGTGGCGCACTCGATGATCGGCAGCCCGGACGTCGACGAGGCCAGCACCGCGTCCGGCCGGCACGTCCGGCCCAGATCGGCGAACAGGCCCCGCTTGACCGTCAGGTCCTCGACCACCGCCTCGACGACCAGGTCGCACTCGTCGAGCGCCTCCAACTGGGAGACGGCCACCAGCCTGCCCAGGGCCGCGTCCGCGTCCTGCCGGGTCACCTTCCCCCGGCCGACCGCCCGTTCCAGGGACCGCTCGACCGCCAGCACTGCCCCCTTGGCCTTGGCGTCGCTGCGCGCGACGAGCACCGTGGCGTGGCCGGCCCTGATGCACACCTCGGCGATGCCCGCGCCCATCGTCCCGGACCCCACCACGCCCACCGTGCGCACGGGGCGCGTGGACGGGCCGCCCTCGGCGGAGGGGGAGCCGACCGCCGAGGACGCGACGGTCGCACCGCCGGACCCGTAGTCGTAGAACCCGCGCCCCGCCTTCCGCCCGAGGAGCCCGGCAGCCACGTAGTGCGACAGCAGCGGCGCAGGCGCGTAGGCCCGGTCGCCGGTCCGCTCGTACAGCAGCTCCAGCGTGTCCCGGGCCACGTCGAGGCCCATGACGTCGAGCTGCGCCAGAGGACCCATCGGAAGCCCGCAGCCCAGCGTCATCGCCGTGTCGATGTCCTCCCGGGAGGCGTAGCGCTGCTCGTACATCGTCGCCGCGCTGTTGAGGTACGCCATCGCCAGTGCGCCGCCGATGAAGCCCGGGCGGTCCGCGACCCCCACCGGGGTATGGCCCAGGCGCCGCGCCAGGTCCACCACCGCCTCCTGGACGGGCCGCTCGGTCAAGGGGGTGCGCACCACCTCCACCGCCGTCGTGGGCACCGCCGGGAACAGATGCAGGCCGACGGTGCGGGTCATGGTGCCGCACAGCGAGGCGATCTCGGTGACCGACTGCCCGCTCGTGGTGGTGGCGAACACGGTGCCCGGCCCGCACACCCGGGCCGCCTCCCCGAGCACGGCGGTCTTGGCGTCCAGCCGTTCGGACACCGCTTCGACGACCAGATCGGCACCGGCGACGTCCGCCACCCGGGTGCTCCAGCGCACTCCCGGGGGTTCGGCACCGTCGGCGGCGCGTCCGGCGACCCGCCGCCTGCCGGCCGCGAGGGACGGTTCGTCGGCCTCCACGGCGGTGACCGGCAGCCCCGCCCGGGCCAGCAGGTCCACGAGCGCGGCGCCGACCGCGCCCACCCCTATCACCGCTGTCCGCGTGAACGTCTGAGCCATGGTGGTTGGGTCCCTTCGGTTCCGTTGTCCGGTCGGTGCGCAGACGCTGGGACCGCGGCTCGGCTCTCCGTCCGGGCGGCGAAGGCGGCGGGGATCCCCTGCGCCCGAGTGGGGTCAGCCCTTGTCGATGACGGTGGCGTCACCGCGGCCGTAGAAGGCCTGCATCTGGTCGACGAGACCGTCGTCGTTCACCCGGATCACCATCACGATGTCGACCCGGATCATCTTGTGCTCCGGGTCCGGCGGCGGATCCGACGGCAGCAGGCCGCTCTGCGCCATCGCCGGCCCGGCGAGCGGCAGGTAGTTGAACGTCGAGACCATGGGGACCGCGGCCCAGCGGCCGTCCTTGGACGCCACCGGCGACGCCGCGTCCTCGTAGGCGCCCGAGAAGACGGCCGCCGCGGCGCGCTGGCTCAGCGCCTTGAGCCCGTACTGCTTGCCGTTGCCGACCGGGTCCTCGAAGCAGCAGTCCTCCGCGTACAGCTTGAGCAGGCCCTCCACGTCCCCCTCGTTGATCTTCCGGCAGTGGTCCAGGATGAGCTGCTTGGCGGTCGCCTCGTCGGGCATGGGGTCTCCGGTCCCTCTCGCAGTGAGCCTCGGGTGTCGGGCCCGGGGTCTGGTGTCTCGGGACGGCGGGGTCCCGGTGCCTTGCCGGTGGCGGCGGGTGCCCTAGGCGCGCTTCACCGACACCGGGAGCGACTTCACGCCGAAGAAGTTCTGCTCGTAGAAACGCAACGGCACGTCACGGTCGAGCCGGACGTCCGAGAACCGGTCCAGCAACAGCTCGAGGGCGACCCGGCCCTCCAGGCGGGCCAGCGGGGCGCCGATGCAGAAGTGGATGCCCTTGCCGAACGCCACGTGCGCGTTGGGCGAACGGTGAATGTCGAACACGTCCGGGTCGGGGAACTGCCGCTCGTCGCGGTTCGCCGACACCAGCCACGGAATGACGATCGAGCGCTCCGGAACGGTCACCCCGGACAGTTCCACGTCCCGGGTGGTGTAGCGGCCGGTGATGGTGAACGGCGGCCGGTAGCGCATCACTTCCTCCAGCGCACCGGGGATCAGCGAGCGGTCCGCCCGCAGTTCCGCCGCGGCCTCGGGGAACTCGTCGAAGGACAGGACGGAGCTGCTGAGCATCATCGTGGTGGTGATGTGCCCCGCGATCAGCAGCAGTCGCGCGAAGTTGACCGCCTCGGCCCCCGTGATCGGCTCCCCGTCCAGCTCGCTCGTCACCATCCGGCTCAGCAGGTCGTCCCCGGGACGGGCCCGCCGTTCCTCGAGCTGCCCCTCCAGGTAGTAGTCCATCTCCTCGATCGCGGACCTCAGCCGCTCGTAGGTCTCCGGGTCGTCCACGCCGGCGATCTTCGCCGCGATGATGCGGTCCGCCCAGTGCCGGAACACCGGACGGTCCTCCGCCGGTACGCCCAGCAGTTCGGCGATCACGATCACCGGCAGCGGATGCGTCAACTGCCGCACCAGGTCCATTTCGCCGGAGTCTCCGGCGGCGTCCAGCAGCGCGGTGCCGATCTCGCGGATGCGCGGCTCCAGGCCCGCCACCATCCGCGGGGTGAACACCCGGCTGATCTGCCGCCGCAGGTGGTGGTGGACGGGCGGGTCGATCTGCGCCAGGTCACCCTTGGCCACCTCCGCCGCCTTGGGCGAGACCGGCGTCGGATCGGAGGAGAAGTCGGCGTACCCGGACAGCACGTGCTGCACGTCGGCGTAGCGGAACACGTACCAACTGCCGTTGCTGCCGCGGACGACGGGAGCCTCGTCGCGCATCACGCGCAACCAGTCGAACAAGGCCGCTCCACCGTCGGCAGCCGAGGGAGGAGTGAGGGCGAGAGCCTGTTCGGACATGTGAGGACTCCTTGCGTCCGGACGAGATGGCAGGGACGAGCCGGCGACGGAAGAAGAAATGAGGAAAGAGGAAGAAGAAAGCAGGTGACCGGGAGGAGAAGGGGAGGTGCGGGTCCTTCCCCACCGTCGTTCCGCTTGTCCCGGAAAAGGAAAGCCGAGTTCTGCGAACGGGCGGGATGCATCCCCTGGAACGCACGAACCGTATCCGAGCCGGCCCGGGCCAGACATCCCCAGATTCCCCGTAGGGGGACGCCCGGACGACGTAGGGGTGGGGGCCGCCGTAGCTAGGGGCCCGACAGCCCCAGGAACCGGTCGACACACACACCGCCGTCCTGCTGGGATTCGGGGAAACCAACGCATCACCTCGACACCCACCCGTTCGGATTCCCTCTTCCATCCGGCCCGATCGCGGTCTCGACGCAATTCCCGGGGAGCTCTGGAGACAGTGTTGGCGGACAACAAGGCGCGCGAGAATTCCATGACCCCGTCCGGCGACGGGCCCGCCGGCGACGACGCGATCGCCGTCGTGGGACTCGCCTGCCGCCTCCCCGGAGCCCCCACCCCCACCGCCTTCTGGGAGTTGCTGCGCGCGGGCGCCCACGCCGTCCGTGAGGTCCCCGCCCGACGCTTCGGCGCCGCGGCCGCCGCCGACGAGGGCGACGACGCGCACGACCACCGCGCCCCACGCTTCGGCGCCTTCCTCGACCAGGAACAGATCGAGACCTTCGATGCCGCGTTCTTCGGCATCTCGCCCCGCGAAGCCGCGCTGATGGACCCCCAGCAGCGCCTGGCACTGGAACTCGGCTGGGAGGCGCTGGAGGACGCCGGACTGCCCCCGGCGGACCTCGCCGGGCAGCGCTCCGGCGTGTTCGTCGGCGTCATCGCCGACGACTACGCCACGCTCTCCGCCCGCCTCGGCGCCGACGCCCTCGGCCCCCACTCCCTGACCGGGCTGCACCGCAGCATGATCGCCAACCGGGTCTCGTACGTCCTGGGCCTGCGCGGTCCCAGCATGACCGTCGACACCGGCCAGTCGTCCTCCCTGGTCTCGGTCCACCTCGCCTGCGAGAGCCTGCGCACCGGCGAGAGCACCGTCGCCCTCGCCGGCGGCGTCAACCTCAACCTCCTCCCCGAGACCACCGAACGCGTCGCCCGCTTCGGCGCCCTCTCCCCGGACGGCCGCTGCCACACCTTCGACGCCCGCGCCAACGGCTACGTGCGCGGCGAGGGCGGCGCCGTCCTGGTGCTCAAGCGCCTCTCGCAGGCCGTCGCCGACGGCGACACCATCCACTGCCTGCTGCTCGGCAGCGCCGTCAACAACGACGGCGGCGGCGAGTCCCTCACCGCCCCCCACCGCGCCGCCCAGGAGGAGGTCCTGCGCCTGGCCCACCAGCGGGCCGGCACCGACCCCGCGGATGTCCAGTACGTCGAACTCCACGGCACCGGCACCAAGGTCGGCGACCCCGTCGAGGCCGCCGCGCTCGGCGCAGTCGTCGGCACCGCCCACGAGCCCGGCCGCCCCGTCATGGTCGGCTCCGTCAAGACCAACGTGGGCCACCTGGAGGGAGCCGCCGGCATCACCGGGCTCCTCAAGACGGTGCTCAGCCTCCGGCACCGGTTGCTCCCCGCCAGCCTCAACTACGAGACGCCCAACCCCGACATCCCCCTCGACCGGCTCAACCTGAGCGTCCAGCGGACCACCGGCCCCTGGCCCGCCGACGGCCGGCCGCTGCTCGCCGGGGTGTCCTCGTTCGGCATGGGCGGCACCAACTGCCACGTCGTGGCCGCCGAATGGACCGGCAACCGCGAGGCCACCGCCCCACACAGCGGCACCGCACCGTTCGTCCACGCCCCCGTGACGTGCTGGCCGCTGTCCGGCCCGAGCCGCACGGGCCTGCGGGGTCAGGCGGCGCGGCTCGCCGCGTTCGCGGACGAGCGTACGGGCGTGTCGCTGCCGGACGTGGGTTGGTCGCTGGCGACGGGCCGGGCCGCGCTCGAGCACCGTGCGGTGGTTCTGGCCGGTGATCGGGATGCTGCTGTTGGGGTGTTGCGGTCGGTGGCGGAGGGTGTGCCTTCGGCCGGTGTGGTGTCGGGTGTGGTGTCCGGGGAGCAGGGCCGGGTGGTGTTCGTGTTCCCGGGTCAGGGGTCGCAGTGGGTGGGGATGGGTGGGGGGTTGTGGGAGTCGTCGCCGGTGTTCCGGGAGCGGCTTCAGGAGTGTGATGCGGCGCTGTCTTCGCTGGTGGACTGGTCGGTGACTGATGTGGTGCGGGGTGTGCCGGATGCGGCTTCGCTGGACGATGTGGTGGTTGTTCAGGCGTCGTTGTGGGCGGTGATGGTGTCGCTGGCGGCGGTGTGGCGTTCGGTGGGTGTGGAGCCGGGTGCGGTGATCGGTCATTCGCAGGGGGAGATCGCTGCTGCTGTGGTGGCGGGTGGGTTGTCCGTCGAGGACGGTGCCCGGGTGGTCGTGTTGCGGGCGAGGGCGATCGCGCAGAGCCTGTCCGGTCATGGTGGCATGGTGTCGGTGGCCGCGGGTGCGGACCGGGTACGGGAGTTGATCGCGGGCTGGGGTGAGCGGATCTCGATCGCCTCGGTCAACGGACCTTCTTCGACGGTGGTTTCGGGTGAGCCGGTGGCTTTGGACGATTTGATGGCCGCCTGTGACGGCGAAGGCATACGGGCCCGTCGTATCGCGGTGGATTACGCCTCCCACTCCGCACAGGTGGAGTCGATCCGGGAGCAGGTCACCGAAGCCCTCGCGGACGTTGAACCCCGTACCGCGCACGTCCCGTTCTACTCGACGGTGACCGGTTCGGTGATCTACACGAGCGGCCTGGACGCCGGTTATTGGGTGACGAACCTGCGTCAGGAGGTGCGGTTCGACGCCACGGTCCGTGAGTTGCTGGCGGACGGCTTCGGTTACTTCGTGGAATGCAGCCCTCACCCGGTCCTGACCGTCGGCATGCAGGAGACCTTCGACGACGTCGCGGGCGCCCAGGCTGTGGCGCTCGGCACCCTGCGCCGCGAGGAAGGCGGCGCGGAGCGCTTCCTGACGTCCGCCGCCGAGGGCTACGTCCGCGGTCTGACCGTCGACTGGAACGCCGTCTTCGCCGGCACGGGCGCCCGGCGCGTGGACCTGCCCACCTACGCCTTCCAGCGGCAGCGGTACTGGCTCGACACCGTCGTCTCTCCGGACGCACTCGCCGCGCCCAGGGTGCGGCAGGCCGCCGTGCCGACGGCGGACGAGGCAGCCGACGCCGGCGTCCACGCGTTGCGCCGGGAGCTCGCTCCCTTGAGCGAGTCCGAGCAGGAGGCCGCGTTGTCGCGGCTGGTACGAACCCACGCCGCCGCCGCGCTCGGGCACTCCTCGATGGACGCGGTGGACGCCGATGTGTCGTTCAAGGAGCAGGGCTTCGACTCGCACCTGTCCGTGCAGCTGCGGAACACGCTGAGCGCCGAGACCGAGCTCCCCCTGCCCACGGCCGTGCTCTTCGAGCACCCCACCCCGGACGGCCTCGCGCGCCACCTGCGGGAGGAGCTGTTCGGTGCTGCCACGCCCGCCGTGGAGGAGGCCGTCGCGGGGCGTGCCCAGGACGACGAGCCCATCGCCATCGTCGGCATGGCGTGCCGCTTCCCGGGCGGTGTCGGCTCTCCCGACGAGCTGTGGGAGGTGGTGGCGGGCCGCCGGGACGTCATCGGTGAGTTCCCGGACAACCGGGGGTGGGACCTGGAGAGCCTCTACGACCCCACGCTGGAGCGCCCTGGCACGAGTTACGTGCGCAGCGGCGGTTTCCTGCGGGAGGCGCCCGACTTCGACCCGGCGTTCTTCGGGATCTCACCGCGTGAGGCGCTGGCCATGGACCCGCAGCAGCGGCTGCTGCTGGAGACCTCGTGGGAGGCGGTCGAGCGGGCCGGGCTCGACCCGCTGTCCCTCCGGGGGAGCAGGACGGGTGTGTTCTTCGGGGCGATGTTCCAGGAGTACGGTCCCCAGCTGAAGGACGGGGCCGAGGGCGTGGACGGGCACCGGCTCACCGGCGGCACCACCAGCGTGGCCTCCGGCCGGGTGGCGTACACCCTGGGCCTGGAGGGCCCCGCGGTCACCGTCGACACGGCGTGCTCGTCTTCTCTGGTGGCGCTGCACTGGGCGGTGCGCTCGCTGCGGTCCGGTGAGTGCGTGATGGCGCTCGCGGGCGGCGCGACCGTCATGTCCACGCCTGGCATGTTCGTGGAACTCAGCCGTCAGGGCGCGCTGTCGCCCGACGGTCGCTGCAAGGCCTTCTCGGCGTCGGCCGACGGCACCGGGTGGGCCGAGGGCGTCGGCACGCTCCTGGTGGAGCGGCTGTCGGACGCGCGGCGCAACGGCCACCCGGTGCTCGCGGTGATCCGGGGCTCGGCGACGAATCAGGACGGTGCGAGCAACGGTCTCACCGCCCCGCACGGGCCGTCCCAGCAGCGGGTGATCCGGGCGGCGCTGGCCGACGCGGGTCTGCCGGCCGCCGAGGTGGACGCGGTGGAGGCGCACGGCACGGGCACGACGCTGGGCGACCCGATCGAGGCCCAGGCACTGCTGGCCACCTACGGCCAGGGCCGGCCCCCCGGCCGTCCGCTGCGGCTGGGGTCGGTGAAGTCCAACATCGGCCACACGCAGGCCGCCGCCGGCGTGGCCGGCGTGATCAAGATGGTGATGGCCCTGCGGCACGGGACGCTGCCCGGCACCCTGCACGTGGACGAGCCGTCCCCGCACATCGACTGGTCGCAGGGCGCGGTGGAACTCCTCACCGAGCCGGTGGAGTGGCCGCGGAACGGCCGCCCGAGGCGCGCCGGAGTGTCCTCGTTCGGCATCAGCGGCACCAACGCGCACCTGGTCCTCGAAGAGGCGCCCGCGG